>CAJUTL010000020.1:0-25213 GCA_910589395.1 uncultured Oscillospiraceae bacterium | reverse complement strand
TCTCTGTCATTCTGAGGAGCATAGCGACGAAGAATCTCGTCCTTCACTCCCAAAAAGAGCAAAGAACGAGATCCTTCACTTCGTTCAGGATGACAAGCAGAGAGTAAGCGGATAATCGCTAAATTCCGATTGAACTGATAGCTCCCTCTCTGTCATTCTGAGGAGCATAGCGACGAAGAATCTCGTCCTTCACTCCCAAAAGGGCAAGAACAAGATCCTTCACTTCGTTCAGGATAACAAGCAGAGAAGTAAGTGTGCAGCCGCAAATTCCAATTTATCAAACTTGCCCTTCCTAATTTCTCATCACTGTACAACAACGCCAAAATCCCCGCTTATCGCATAGCTTGCCGATAAGCGGGGATTTTGCAGCAATCGAAAGAGCTGTTTTCTCAGCCGTAAGAAACCAGGGGGTTCATTTTGCCGTGGGTGTGGCCGTCTATTTTGTCGATATATTTAATAGCTTTTCCCGCGCCCAGCACAACGCAGTCTTCCGGATTTTCAAAGGTGACCACGGGGATCTTGGTTTTTTTGGAGAGCAGGGTGGAGAAGCCGTAAAGGTTCGCGGAACCGCCGGTGAGATAAATGCCGTCGGTAAAGATATCCGCCAGAAGCTCCGGCGGGGTCTCCTCCAAAGTGGCCTGCACGGTTTTGATAATGGAAATGGCCGGTTCGATCAAGGCCTCGATCATTTCATCGGAATTCATGACGGTGGTTTCCGGCAGGCCGCTCATGGCGTTTCTGCCCTTTAAGGTAAAGGTGAGCAGCTTCTTTCTGGGGTAGGCGCAGCCAATGGCAATTTTTGCTTCCTCCGCCATTCGGTCGCCGATCACCAGGTTGAACTTTCTGCGCACATATTTGATAATGGCGTCGTTGAAATCGTCTCCGGCGGTGTGAATAGAATTGGCAATGGCAATGCCGTTTAAGGAAATGACCGCCATATCGGTGGTGCCCTGGCCGATATCCACGATCATGGTGCCGTGGGGCACGGCGATATCCACCCCCGCGCCGATGGCTGCCGCTACCGGCTCCTCGATCAGACAGACCTTCCGCACGCCTGCCGCGCCAATAGCGTCCACCACGGCGCGCTTTTCCACCTCTGTCAGCCCACAGGGAACGCTGACCACCACTCGGGGCATAAATACCCGGCTGCTGCTGACCTGTTTCAGATAGTGGCTGATAAGATGCTCCGCCATGGAAAGATCGGAGATCACGCCGTTGGCAAGGGGACGGGCCACCGTGATGCGGTCTGAGGTGCGGCCCAGCATATCATAGGCCTCTGAGCCAATGGCGATCACCTCATCTGTATAATTATCTACAGCGATAATAGAGGGCTCGTTCAAAACGATTCCCTTGCCGTCCAGATAGATCTTAAATTTTGAAGTGCCCAGGTCAATGGCAATATCCGTTCCTATCATCCTGCACCTTCCTTGTTGACCTTCCGCCGGTTTGGAGCGCAGCCTGGCGCGCACTGCTTCAAGTCATAAACTCCCATATTATTTTCTTATTATACAACATCGCCTTTGGTTTTTCAACAGGAAAAGATTCACTTGACACCGACATTTCTTTTTTCTACTATATAGGTGGCAGGTAAAATATTTTAGAATAAAATATCAGGGTTCTCTCAGAAGAACCTGAAGCGTCTCATCTTGGGACTTTTTGCAGACAAATTTCATATCAGGTGATCAAAATGCGGCAAAAATTGAAATTAAAAATCGGGAGCAAAGTCGAGTTTGACAGTGAGTTATATGAAGGTTTCCAACTGGAGGGAAATTCCATCATTGCCAATGTCAGCGCCGATAAGGTTAATGCTGTCATGCGGCACTTTATTGCCATGCATGAAGAACCGTTATTCTTCATTTTGGAGCTTCCAACGAATCAAAATGACGAAACAGAAACCGCCCCGGGTGTTATTGAGACCTTTCATAAGGACATTTATTATATTGACGGCTGTTCCCAGGCTGAGGCCCTGGCAATTATGAGCCGTGTGGGGAACTTGTTGATACACGACGGTCTCTCCGCTTTTGGGTACGGCTGCCACGAAAGCGGAGATGAAATCATGTTCGGAAAATATAATGTGCTTACCATTTTTAGTAAGCACATTAAGCAATACCATGATTTTTTTGAGAAACACGATATAGAGAAAACCGAGCATCTGATCACCGCATGGGATACATTTTCCGATGATCATCCCGGTATAAGTGAAACATATGAAAGCAATGGAAAAAGAGTATATGACATTCCGGAACAATTTAAGGAGTGGGGAATATATTTTGCCGAACGGCGAGAGGCTTAAACGCTTGGCAAGCTTGCATTCAGGAAGCTGTATGCCAAAAGCTGGCAAAAGACCAACAGTATGATGGCTCCGCTAAATACGCCCGTCTTTCTCTGATTGCCGGCCCCCTATGGCTCAAGTACCCCCTGCCAGCTTTCGGTTCAGCGCTTCTGTCATAAGAAGCATCAGCGCCGCAAAAAGCAGCAGGTAGAAGGGGTACAGACCTATGCCGGCATACTGGGCCAGAAGCCCGAACAGGGGCGGCATAAAGGTGCTGCCACAGTAGGCGCTTGCCATCTGGATCCCCACCAGGGCCTGGGAATTCTCCTTGCCGAAGCTTACGGGGGTGGAGTGGATAATGCAGGGGTACACCGGCGCGGCACCCAGGCCGATGACCAGCAAACCCGCAAGAGCCAGAAAATCTACGGGAAGCATGACCAGCACCGCGCCCAGAAGCATCACAAAAATTCCCACCCGGATCATTTTCCGGTCTCCGAAGCGGTCCGCCACAAAGCCGTTTAAGAACCGCCCCACCATTTCGCCCAGGTAAAACAGCGCGGTAAACTGAGCGGCCGTTTCCGGGCTGACGCCCCGCACCCCTACCAGGTAGCTGCTGGCCCACAGCCCGGCGGTGTGTTCCAGCGCGCAGAAGCTGAAAAAAGCCAGCAGTACAAAAGGCACGCCAGGAATTCTTACCGCCTGGGAAAGCGTTACGTCTCCGACGGCCTGCTCCTCTTCCGAGTTTCCCTTCTTTTTCCAAAGCGGCAGGGACAAAACCAGCAGGGAAGTCAGCACGATCTGAATGAGAGACACGCTGCGATAGCCCTTCTGCCAGCCCAGATTTTGGGAAAGGCAGGCGCTCATAATATAGGGGCTGATGGTCACGCCCACGGCCCAGAAGGCGTGAAGCCAGCTCATGTGCCGGGAGGAATAATGCAGCGCCACATAGTTATTGAGGGCTGCGTCCACTGCCCCAGCACCCAAGCCATAGGGCACCGCCCACAGGCAGAGCTGAAAAAACTCTCCGGAAATGGAAAACCCAAACAGCGCGGCGGCCGTCATTCCCACGCTGATGGCAGTAACAGGGCCCGTTCCCAGCCTTCGAAGTACTCGGTTGGAAAGCAGGCTGGAAACAATGGTGCCTCCGGCAATGATCATGGAAATGATTCCCGCGTAGGAAATGGGCGCCCCCAGCTCCAGCCGCATAGCGGGCCAGGCAGAGCCCAGCAGAGAATCCGGCAGGCCCAGGCTGATAAAGGCAAGGTAAATGATCCCCAAAAGCAGTGAAGCCATTCTATCGCACTCCTCTTTGCTTTTCTCTTGACAGGTCGGTTTGTGATTTGTATCATTATAATATGGAAATCGACATATCTCCACAAGAATATTGCAAAAAGCTATAACAATATTTCAATAGCCGCCAATTTCACAAATGCAATTTAGAAACAGGACAGAACCGGCAGCTTTTGGGCAAGAAAGGGATCCCATGCAGTTAAAGGTGCGAAGCGACAATTCAGAATTGCTTTTCTATCGGGAAGCGGACTTCATTTTTCATCAGTCTCACGGCAAGGCGGCTGGGGTAACCCAGCCGCCTTGCCTATTGGGAAATTTATATAGTCATTAGCAGTAAGGTATTAGGGCGTGTTCCCATAAGATAAGTGCACGGATTTTATTTTAAAATTTTGCAGGATTCAAGGCGAAAGAACCGCAGGCTTTTTAACGTAAAAGCCTGTAAAATTTGTCGAAAAGGCGTGTGCGTTAGCTTCGTGGGAACACGCCCTAATTATTAGAGAAAAACAAGCCCTTCCTCCCTGTCATTACTGAGAAAAAAGCAAAACAAGCCTTGCTTTCTCGGCGAAGAATCTCGTCCTTCATTTTCTGAGTAAAAGGACAAAGGACGAGATTCTTCACTTCGTTCAGAATGACAAGAAGGGGCGCGAGTGGATAACCCTTAAATTTCAATTTAGAGAACTCCACCTTTGCTCCTGATAATTGCTCATTTCTCATTCCTAATTGCTTATTGCATCTGCTGCCCTTGCCCTTTCTTCCAATGCATTACAACGCAGCGCCACCACCGTCCAGCATCTGGAATCCAGTATCCAGCATCTAAAAAAGCTCTTTCTAACAACTAACAGCTGGAATAGTAGATTATAGTCAAACGAGCTAGCCTGAGGCAGTTCATTTGCGAAAAGCGCAAAGTCTTCCGTCTTCGTTTTCTTCCTCCAGGAAATGGGCCAGACCGGTATAGCGGCGGGTTTTGCGGTCGTTTTCGATCATGGCCTCCACCACGCCCTGCTGGCCCGCCAGGATCAGCAGCTGCTTTGCCCTGGTCACGCCGGTATACAGCAGGTTTCGGTAGCAGAGCTGAGCGGGCGGCCGAAGCACCGGGATCACCACGGCGGTGAATTCGTTTCCCTGGCTTTTATGGACCGTTACCGCATAGGCGGGCTCCAGCTCGTCTCCAGCCCGCTCAAAATCGTACAGCACGTCCTTATCATCAATATGTACGTGCAGCACGCCGCCGGGCTTGTCGATCTCCGTGATCACGCCCATGTCGCCGTTAAACACCCCTTCTCCGCTGGTATCGTCGTCTCTTGTCCAAGGAAGGTCATAGTCGTTTCGGATCTGCATCACTTTGTCTCCCAACCGGAACAGGGCACCGCCGATCTTCACCTCGGACTTTCCCTTTTCCGGGGGATTGATAGCTTCCCGCAGAAGCTTGTTCAGCTCTACCGTGCCAAGCTCTCCCTTTCTGCCGGGGCACAGCACCTGAATATCCGTAACGGGGGAATAGCCATAGCTTTTGGGAAGCCTTTGGGCGCAGAGGGACACAATGAGCCTTGCGGCCGCCGCAGGCTCCTGCTGAGGCAGGAAAAAGAAATCACTGTCCTTTCGCCGGAGCTCCGGCAGCTTTCCCTCCACGATACGGTGAGCATTTGTCACAATCAGGCTTTCCATGGACTGGCGGAAGATCTCCTTCAGCTGCACGGTGGGAAACTGTCCGGAAGCCATCAAATCCCCCAGCACATTGCCCGCCCCCACGGAGGGGAGCTGGTCGCTGTCTCCCACCAGGATCAGCCGGCAGGAAAGGGGCAGCGCCCGCAGGACACTTTCAAACACATAGGAATCTACCATGGAAAGTTCATCGATCACCAGGCAGTCGCATTCCAGGGGATTTCGCTCGTTTCTGGTAAACACCGGGTTATCGCGCTCGTCCCAATCCACCTGAAGCATACGGTGAATGGTTTTCGCCTCTTCCCCGGTCACCTCGCTCATTCGCTTGGCGGCCCGCCCGGTGGGGGCCGCCAGCAAAACCCGCTCTCCGGCGCATTTCAAAAGATAGATAATGGCGTTTAGGGTGGTGGTTTTCCCCGTACCGGGACCGCCGGTAAGGATCAGGACCCCCTGCTCCAAAGCCGCCTCAATGGCCTCCTTCTGCTTTGCGGCGTACTGGATCCCCCGCTCCTTCTCGATCAGGCGGATCTGAAGCTCCGCGCCGCTGACAGGCTCCGGGGGCATGCGCAGCATGGACTTCATGCGTGCGGCGATATACTGCTCGCATTGGGCCTGTTTCTGCAAAAACAGAAATTCCCGCTCATGAAAGCTTTCGCAGTGGAGCTGGAAGCCTTGGCACAGGGTATACACCGCGTCCCGCACCGCCTCCAGCTCTACCCCCAGCATTTGCTGGGCGGCCCTGCACAGCTTGTCCACCGGCAGGCAGGTATGGCCGTTTTCCAGGTTGTGCCGCATCACATACAGCACCCCGGCCTGTACCCGGCCGGAATCGTCATAGGGCAGTTCCATGGACTGGGCGATGGTATCGGCGATGTCGAAGCTGATATCCAGCCCCTCGCCGCACAGGCAGTAGGGATCCTCCTGAATGCAGCTGACTGATCCTTCCCCGTATTCCTTCCACACCAGCACCGTTTCCTCCGGGCGCACACCGTAAGCCCCCAAAAAGGCCATCAGCTCCCGAATGCCGTAGACCCGCTTCAGCTCTGTGCTGATCTCCAGGGCTTTTTCCTTGGTGATCCCCTTGATCTGCGCCAGCCGTTCCGGTTCGTTTTCAATGACGGTAAGGGCCCGCACGCCGAAGGTATCGATGATCCTTCTGGCGGTGGCCGGCCCCACGCCCTTGACCGCCCCGGAGGAAAGGTATTTCAGCATGGCGGCTGTCGTGGCGGGGCGGGCCCGCTCAAAGGTTTCCGCCTTAAACTGGTCGCCGAAGGAGGGGTGGCTGCTCCAGGCGCCGTACACATGGAGCTCCTCCCCCTCGCTGACAAAGGGAAACGCCCCCACTACCGTGACAAGCTCTCCCCCCGCCGCCATTTCCAGCACGGTATATTGATTTTTATCGTTGTGGTACACCACATGCTCCACTGTGCCGGCAAGCTCCAGCAATCCGCTTTCCGCCAAGATCTTCTTTCCTTTCTGTTCCGTTGCTTTTAGGGCCAGGCTGATTTATCCCTTTTCCATACAATGATACACCAAATCGTCGGGTTTGGAAACCCTTAAATACGGATATTGCAGCAATAAGTACCGGCAGATGCGGTCGATCTCCGGGTCGCCGCTGTGGTTCACGCACACCAGCTTTCGCGGCCCCCTGATCTCCAGCCACCGCAGACGCTCCGCTGCCATTCGCACCGTGTATTCACAGTCCTCCGGGCTTTCCGGCACCACCACCAGCGTGAGCCTGCCCTCCGTCAGGGGTCTGGTCCACCAGAATACCAGCAGCTTTACAAGCTCCGCCGCCCCCAGCACCATCAACACCGCGCAGATCGCGCAAACAGCTATGTTCATATTCATTCACCCCGCTTGCTCCATTCTATGTAAGGAAGTCTGTCCCGGTGATTTTTCACAAGCGGGAAACAAAAAGGGCCGGAAAGTTCCGGCCTTTTTATTTTAGAGTTTTTTACTTGACCGCCTTCCGCAGTTCTTCCACGCGGTCTGTTTTTTCCCAGGCCACGTCCAGGTCTTCTCTTCCCATGTGGCCGTAGGCCGCCAGGGGGCGGTACTTTGTTTTCCGCAGGCCCAGCTCCTTGATGATGGCCATGGGGCGCAGATCAAACACCTTTTCCACCGCCGCGGCCAGCCTTTCATCGCTGACACTTCCGGTGCCGAAGGAATCCACCATCACGGAAACCGGGCGGGCCACGCCGATGGCATAGGCCAGCTCCACCTCGCATTTTTCCGCTAGGCCGGCGGCCACAATGTTTTTTGCCACCCAGCGGGCGGCATAGGCCGCGGAGCGGTCCACCTTGGTGGGGTCCTTTCCGGAGAAAGCGCCGCCTCCGTGTCTGCCGTAGCCGCCGTAGGTATCTACAATGATCTTTCTGCCGGTAAGGCCGCTGTCTCCCACAGGGCCGCCGATGACGAACCGCCCGGTGGGATTGATGTAGATCTTCGTTTTCTTGTCCACCAGTTCAGCAGGCACTACCGGCTTGATGACATGCTTTATAAGATCCTTTTTCAGCTTTTCCAGCTTCACCTCTTCATCGTGCTGGGTGGAGATCACAATGGTATCCACCCGTTTGATCTCCTTTCCCTCGTACTCCACGGTGACCTGGGTTTTTCCGTCCGGGCGCAGATAGCTCAGGGTGCCGTCTTTTCTCACAGAGGCAAGCCGGCGGGCCAGCTTGTGGGAAAGGGAAATGGCCAAAGGCATGTATTCCTCCGTTTCGTTGCAGGCAAAGCCGAACATCATGCCCTGATCCCCAGCTCCCACCAAGCTGTTTTCGTCCTTTTCTCCGTTCTTCGCTTCGAAGGATTCATTGACGCCCATGGCGATATCGGGCGACTGGCTGTCGATAGAGGTCAGCACACCGCAGGTGTTGCCGTCGAAGCCGTATTTCGGGTCGTCATAGCCGATCTCCTTGACCACCTCCCGCACAATGGCGGGGATATCCACATAGCAGCTGGTGGTGATCTCCCCCATCACATGGATCACGCCGGTGGTGGCGGTGGTCTCACAGGCCACATGGGCGTTTTCGTCCTGCTTCAAAATGGCGTCCAGCACCGCGTCGGAAATTTGGTCGCACACCTTGTCGGGGTGACCTTCTGTCACAGATTCTGAAGTAAAGAGCTTCATGTTACTACTTCCTTTCACAATGCAATATTTGGGCTTGTTTGAAAAATCGCAAACACCGTTTTTTTGCCCAATGCGGACGGATTTCAGCGTTGGAAATCTTCGACAGGCGTCGGCCTGTCTTGCGGGTTCTGCTTTGAAACCGTCTCGTCTTGTACAAAAATCCGGCATTTTCTCTATTTTCAAACAACCCCCAGGATAGGAACCTGAATTCCCCTTTTTTCTCGGTAGCCGGTATAAAAAACGAGCCGCTCGAAAAACGAGGGCTCGCTGATTGCCTCATCTTTCGGAACGATCCGGGTAGGATCCCCGCAGGAATTAGCACCTTGCCGAAGGTAACTTCAGTTACCTTTTTGCAGGTTGCCGGGCATCACAGGGCCTGTCCCTCCGCCGCTCTTGATAAGGAGATATTCGGTTTTCAATGATTTCCTGAGTATAGTATACTACCGGAAAAACGCTTTGTCAATGATACGAAGCAGAGGATCTGTCGAAAAAACACCAAGTCACGTTTTCTGTTCGGCGTTCTTCATGGTAAGAGAGATCCGTTTTTTGGCCTCGTCCAGCTCCAGCACGGTGACCTCCACCACATCTCCCACAGAAAGCACCTCAGAGGGATGGCGGATATAGCGGCTTGTGATCTGAGAGATATGCACCAGGCCGTCCTGATGCACGCCGATATCCACAAACGCGCCGAAATCCACTACATTCCGCACAGTGCCCTGAAGCTTCATGCCAGGCTTCAGGTCGGAAAGCTCCATCACATCGGTGCGCAAAAGGGGCGGGGGCAGCTCGTCTCTGGGATCCCGCCCGGGCTTTTGCAGTTCCCCGGCGATATCCCGCAGGGTGGGAAGGCCCACGCCGCAGGCCTCCGCCGCTTTTTCCGGCCCGTATTCCGTCAAACGCCGGGAAAGCTCCGAAAGGCTTCCCACGTCTTTTTCCTCATAACCGCACAGGGAAAGGAGCTTCCTGGCCGCTTCATAGGATTCCGGGTGAACGGCGGTATGATCCAGCACATTTTTGCTTTCCGGCACCCGTAAAAAGCCCGCGCACTGCTCGAAGGCCTTGGGCCCCAGCTTCGGGACCTTCAAAAGCTCTTTCCTTGTCTGAAAGGAGCCGTTTTCCTCCCGGTACGCCGTTACATTTTTGGCCACTGTCGAAGTGATCCCTGCCACGCGCCGCAGAAGGGAGGGCGAAGCGGTATTCAGGTCTACGCCTACGGCGTTTACACAGTCTTCCACCACGCCGTCCAGGGCTTCGGAAAGCCTTGCCTGGGGCATGTCGTGCTGGTACTGGCCCACGCCGATAGCCTTGGGATCGATCTTTACGAGCTCCGCCAGGGGATCTTGAAGCCGCCGGGCAATGGATACGGCGGAGCGCAGGGAAACATCGTAATCCGGGAATTCCTCCGCTCCCAGCTTGGAGGCAGAATACACCGAGGCCCCGGCTTCGCTGACCACCATATAGGAAATCTCCCCGCCGTATTCCTTCAGGAACTCGCTGACAAACAGCTCGGATTCCCGGCTGGCGGTGCCGTTTCCAATGGCGATGCAAGTAATGTGATGGGTATCGCACAGCCTGCGAAGGACCTTTTTCGCTTCCTCCGTTTTGTTGTGGGGCTTGGTGGGATAGATCACCGCCGTTTCCAGCACCTTTCCTGTGCCGTCCACCACCGCCAGCTTACAGCCGGTACGGTAGGCGGGATCAAAGCCCAGCGTCACCCGGTTCTTCACCGGAGGCTGCATCAGCAGAGGCCGCAGATTCAGGGCAAAGGTGTGAATGGCCTGTTCGTCCGCCCGGTCTGTCAGGCCGTTTCGGATCTCCCGCTCCAGGGAGGGGAAAATCAGCCTGTCCCAGGCGTCCCCGGCTACCTCCCGCAAAAGCTCCTGAAAGGGGTTTCTGGGGGAAAAGGCATGCTCCAAAATCACAGAGACGGGAGCCCACTCTCCCGGGCGCACAGATACCTTCAGCATGCCCTCCCGCTCGCCCCGGTCCATGGCCAGGATCTGATGGCTTTGCAGGCGGCGCAGGGGCTCTTCAAACTCGTAATACAGCCGGTACACCGTATCCTCCTCGGTGTTGGCGACGGAACGAAGGGCGCCGTTTTTCTGAATTCTTTCCCGCAGCAGCTTGCGAAGGCCCGCGTCGTCGGACAGATCCTCGGCGATGATGTCCTTCGCCCCCTGCAACGCCTCTTCCGGGGTTTCTATCCCCTTCTTCGAGTTTACATAATTTTTTGAAAGTGTCTCCAGCGCTTCCCAGTTCAGGGGGTGGCCTCCCTCGTCTTTTCCGCTGAAAATCGCTGCCGCCAGAGGCTCCAGCCCTTTTTCACGTGCCACACTGGCTCTGGTTTTCCGCTTGGGGCGGTAGGGACGGTAAAGATCCTCCGCTTCAGTCAACGTAGCGGCGGAATCGATGGCCTTTTCCAGCTCCGGAGTAAGCTTTCCCTGTTCTCCGATGGAAGCCTTTATCTCTTCTTTCCTGGCGTTCAGCCCCCGCAGGTACTGAACGCGGTCCGCCAGCATACGAATGGTTTGGTCGTCCATGGAGCCGTGCTGTTCTTTTCGATACCGGGCGATAAAGGGAACGGTATTGCCCTCGTCCAGCAGTGCTACCACCGCCTGGGCATGCTCCGGGCGAACATGCAGCTCACTGGCTAAAACAGAAATCATTTGATCCATAAATCATATTCCTTTCGGAGGTTCTTGCAGATCCTCAAAATAAGAATGGTAAGTGATTTTCAGCTTGCTTTGGGGGAATAAAAATGCGTGCAGCGACAGGAAATAGCTGTCTGTCATGCTGGCAATATAGTCCGCTGCGATCTGCTCCGGCCTCTCCTCCAGGTAGTCCGGCTGCCCCTGATCCCGATAAAAGCGGGTGGTCTTTCGAATAAAATCGATATGGTGCCGGAACACAGGCGAGGCCTTGTTCCCCTCCCGAATATCCCGCAAAAGCCGTTCAAACACCTGCCGGAGCATGGGGCGCACCGTGTGCTCGTACTCGCCGCTTACGGCCTCGCTGTGATAGATCCTTTCATAATTCTCCTTCTTTGCCGCCTTCAGATCGCGATAGGTGGCGGGGCTGAGCAGAAGGTGATCCTTCCCGTAGCTGTTTTCGATTAGATCCACCGACATATTGTTGATAATGGCGGCATTTTTATCGCCGATCTCCCGGGAGGTAAAGCCGGAATAGCCCTCAATGATGTGGGCGGTCAGGGCGTCCTGCCGGTCCTTTCCCAAATAGGCGATCATATCACAGATACGCACCACGCAGGCCTCCAAGGTGGAAGGCACCAGCCGCTCCACTGCCTTATCACCCTCTGCAAGGCAGGCCTCCGCCCTGGCGTTCAGCTCATCAAAGCCGGAAAGAGGCCGGGGACGGTATTCCTGCTGCTCGAATTCTCCGTTGTGGCAGAGAATGCCGTCCAGAGTTTGCAGAGTCAGCTTCCTTTGAAACATGGCGTCCAGCACCCGCACACTTTGTACATTGTGGAAAAAATACCGCCCACAGAACTCCTGCATCAGCTCGCTCAAATACCGTTCCCCCGCATGGCCGAAGGGCGTATGCCCCAGGTCGTGGCCCAGGGAGATCGCTTCGATCAGATCCAGATTCAGCCCCAGCATGGAGCCGATGTTTCTGGCGATTCGGGAAACCAGCTGTACATGAAGCCCCCGGCGGGTGATATCGTCGTTTTCATAAAAGGAAAGCACCTGAGTTTTATCCGCGTAACGGTTGTACATGGGCAGATGCAAAATCTTTTCCGTGTCCCGCACAAAGGCGGGGCGCCACAAGGGAGAACGGTCTCTTTCCTCTCCGGGGCGGACCGCGTTTGCTTCCTGAAAACGGAAGGGATTTTCCCAATGCTCCGCCCGATCCCGGCGGATCTTTTCCTGAAGCTCCCGGCTCAGCTTATGATATTTCAATTCATTTTGCATAAGGCGTCCTCCTTACTCCGGCTCCCATCCGCGCCCTCTGGCCAGATACAGAAACCCCCGCCGTTCCCGGAGGAACCGCAGGGGAAATCCATGTTTTGCTTCCTGGCCTTCTCAAATAGAAAGCTTTGCGGAAATGCGATACAGCGTTTCATCAAAGACGCGGGGCATTTCCAGAGCTTCCGTGATATCAAAATCCACGATCTGCTCGCCCTTCATGGCGACCACCCGGTTCCCCAGGCCCTTTTCCAGCAACTCCACCGCATGATAGCCCATGCGGCTGGCAACCACGCGATCCCGCAGGGTGGGCGAACCGCCCCGCTGCACATGGCCCAGGATCGTGGCGCGGCTTTCGATGCCGGTGGCGGCCTGGATCTTTTCCGCAAGCTCCTGGGTGTGGCCCACGCCCTCGGCCACTACCACGATGAAGTGACGCTTTCCGGTACCCTGCGCCATACGGATACGGGCGATCACGTCCTCTTCAAAATCATAGGGAACCTCCGGCACCAGGGTTGCGATGGCCCCTACCGCAATGCCGGTATGCAAAGCGATATCCCCGCAACGGCGGCCCATAACTTCCACCACGCTGCAGCGGTCGTGAGACTCCGTGGTGTCCCGGATTCGATCGATCATATCCATGGCGGTATTCAAAGCGGTGTCATAGCCAATGGTGTAATCCGTGCAGGCAATGTCGTTATCAATGGTGCCGGGTACGCCGATGCAAAGCACCCCGGCGTTTGTCAGGTCTCGCGCCCCCCGGAAGGAGCCGTCTCCGCCGATGACCACCACGCCGTCTATTCCCAGGCTTTTGCACATATCCGCCGCCTTTTTCACGCCCTCCGGCGTGTTGAATTCCGGGCTGCGGGCTGTAAACAAGGCTGTGCCACCGTGCTGCATGATATCGGAAACGCTGCGCAGGCTCATTTCCTGAACGTCTCCATGAAGCAGACCGTTATAGCCGCGCTTTACGCCATATACCTTCATGCCGAAGGAGATGGCAGAGCGAACCACAGCGCGTACCGCCGCATTCATGCCGGGGGCGTCTCCCCCGCTGGTCAGAACTGCAATACTTTTCGCACCCATATGTTTTCCTCCGTCTGTTTCGATCCCGCAGAGCCTGTCGCCACTGCTGACCCTTGACTCTACAATATATGTTTCTAGAATATTATAGCAAAAGAAAGAAATTTATCAAGAGGTTCCCGGAAAGATTTTCGCTAAAGCTTTTAAAATAGAGTAAAAGCACCGGCTTTTTGACCTGATTTGACAGTGAACCACTGACACCTAATTTCTAACCGCTACATTTTCTTCTCCCAAAAGCTTTTCGAGAGCGAAAAGAAGCGTATCATTGAGCTCTGCGCGAAATCTTGCGGGAGCCTTCATCAACTTTTGAGAGTCCCGGAAAAACAGGTACACGTCTGTTCTGCCCTCATCGAAAATGGCCAGATATTCCATAGCTTTTTTGTACCTCGGATCCTCCTTGGAATCCAGCTTCAGGTAGAGCCCGGGCCTGCCGGAACCCCCGGACTGTGCCGCGGGCCTTCTTCCGTTTCCTTCCGTTCCCCCCTGGCCCGGTTTGGAGAACTTCATGCAAATCAGCTCCGGCTCCTGATCTTCCGTAAAGCTCAGCCGCCCGGAGACCTCCACCACGGCTCCTCCCTCCAGAAGATCCGCAAAGCCTTCCAGTGTTTTTGGAAACACCAGCCCGGTGATGGCGCCATACATATCCTCCAGAGTGAGAAAAGCCATGGTCCCGCCGTTTTTCGTGTTTTTCCTTCGCATTTCCGCGATCATGACAAGAAGCGTTACCTGCTGCCCGTCCCGGTACAGTTCGGAATCTCCCTGGCTGCTGCGGAAAATCTCATCGCTTCTGGCATACCGGCCCGTTTCATAAAGCTCCGCGTGATCCATCATGGGGTGGCCGGAAAGGTACATACCGGTCACCTCTTTTTCCATGGCCAGTTTATCGCCAACAGAAAATTCCTCCGCCTTTTGCAGGGCGGGCTCTCCGCCCTCCTCCGTGCCGGGCGTATCAAAAAGGCCCATCTGACCCTCCAAATTCCGGCGCTTGTCCGTTTCCAGGGAATTCAAAACGGACTCTACCGAAAGCAGCATTTCCCGGCGGTTATTTCCCAGGCCGTCCAAAGCACCGCATTTGATCAGGCTTTCAATGGCCTTGCGGTTCAGGTCCTTTCCCGACATGCGCTTGCAAAAGTTATAAAAGGAGATAAAAGCGCCGCCCCGGCGGCGTTCCTCCACCATGCGCAGGATCACCGCCCGGCCCAGGTTTTTTACCGCCAGCAGGCCGTAGCGGATCGTTTCTCCCGCCACAGTAAAGCCCATATCGCTCTCGTTGACATGAGGCGGCAGCACGGAGATCCTGAGGCGCTTGCATTCTTCCATATATTCCGCCACCTTTCCCGCCCAGCCCAATACGCTGGATAACAGGGAAGCCATATATTCTCTGGGATAGTGGCGCTTCAGGTAAGCGGTTTGATAGGCCACCACCGCATAGGCCGCGGCATGAGACTTATTAAAGGCATAGGAAGCGAAGCTTTCGATCTCCCGGAACAGTTCTTCCGCCGTTTTCTGATCCACGCCCCGGTTCAGGCAGCCCTCTACCTCCCAGGAGCCATCCTCCCGCCGCTGCCCGTGCAAAAAGATCTGCCGTTCCTTTTCCAGCACGTCGCGCTTTTTCTTCGCCATGGCCCGGCGTACAATATCCGCCCGTCCCAAAGAATAGCCTGCCAGCTCCCGGAAGATCTGCATGACCTGCTCCTGGTAAATGATACAGCCATAGGTCACGTCCAAAATTGGCTTCAGCTTTTCATGGCGGTATACCACCCGGTCAGGGTGTTTCCGGTTTTCGATATACATGGGAATAAACTGCATGGGGCCGGGGCGGTACAGGGAAATAATGGCAATGAGGTCTTCAATGCTTTCCGGCTCCGCCTGGGAAAGCAGACGCTTCATGCCGCCGGATTCAAACTGGAATACCCCCACCGAATCCGCCTGGGCCATCATACGGAAGGTTTCCCCATCGTCTTCGGGAATGGCTTCTATGGAAAAATCCGGTTCCCGGCGGCGAATGAGCTTTTGGGCGTTATCGATCACAGAAAGGTTTCTCAGGCCCAGAAAATCCATTTTCAAAAGGCCAAGCTCTTCAATGGCGGTCATGGTAAACTGGGTCACTACCACATCGTCGTTTTTTGCCAGGGGCACGTATTCTGTAACGGGCCTGTCTGTGATCAGCACCCCCGCCGCGTGAGTGGAGGCATGGCGGGGCATGCCCTCCAGCTTTCGGGCCATATCCACCAGGGCCTTTACCTGCTCGTCGCTTTCGTACTGCGCGCGGAAGCTCTGGGAGCTTTTCAGGGCCGCGTCCAGCGTGATGCCCAGCTCCATGGGCACCTGCTTTGCCACCTGATCCACCTTGTTATAGGGGATCGCCATGGCTCTGCCCACGTCCCGCAGGGCCCCTCTGGCGGCCATGGTGCCGAAAGTGACGATCTGCGCCACGTGATCCGCACCGTACCGATCCAGCACATACTGAATGATCTCGTCCCGGCGCTCATCGCTGAAATCGATATCAAAATCCGGCATGCTCACCCGCTCGGCATTGAGAAAGCGCTCAAAGATCAGGCCATAGCGAATGGGGTCTACATTGGTAATGCCCACGCAGTAGGCGCAAAGGCTTCCCGCGCCGGAGCCTCTGCCCGGCCCAACGGGGATCCCCACACTTTTCGCGTAGCGAATGAAATCCCACACGATAAGATAGTAGTTTACATAACCCATCTGCGAGATCACGCTAATCTCATAGCTTAAACGATCCAAAAGAGACTGCTCCGGCTGCTCTCCGTACCGTTTTTTAAGGCCCTCAAAGCACAGGCTTTTGAAGAAGCTCTCGCTGTCGCTGCCGTCCGGAGGGTCAAATCTGGGCAGCTTTGTTTTTCCGAATTCGATCTCCACCCGGCAGCGCTCAGCGATCTTTGCGGTATTGTCCGCCGCCTCCGGCAGCTCCGGGAAAAGCGCCCGCATTTCTGCTTCGCTTTTCACATAGAATTCCTCGGAGCCGAACTCCAGCGTATCCTCGTCCTCCACCGTGCGCCCTGTCTGAATGCAGATCAGGACATGGTGCATGGCGCTGTCCTCTTTTTCGATATAGTGGCAATCGTTAGTCACCACCAGCGGAATCCCGGTCTCTTTGGAAAGGCGAATGATCTGCAGGTTTACATAATGCTGGTTTTCCAGCCCATGATCCTGAATCTCCAAAAAGAAATTCTCCGGGCCGAAGATTTCCCGATACCGCAAAGCGGCTTCCTTTGCCCCGGCATAATCGTTTCGGGAAAGAGCCTTGGGAATTTCTCCGGCAAGGCAGGCGGACAGGGCGATCAGACCCTCATGGTGCTGCTCCAGCAGCTCAAAGTCCACCCGGGGCCGGTTATAAAAACCCTCCGTCCAGCTTTTCGATACCATGGCGATCAGATTGCGGTAGCCCGCTTCATTTTCACAAAGCAGCACCAGATGGCGGTTTTCGCTGTCCAGCTCGTGCACTCTGTCAAACCGGGTGCGCTTGGCCACGTAGACCTCGCAGCCTAAAACGGGCTTGATGCCCCGCTTTTTCGCCGCCTTGTAAAACTCGATCACACCGTACATGCAGCCATGGTCGGTGATGGCCACCGAGGTCTGGCCCAGCTCCTGAACCTTATCCAGCAGCCGCTCGATCCGGCAGGCGCCGTCCAAAAGGCTGTATTCCGTATGCAGATGCAGATGCGCAAAAGCCATGCTTTCACCGCCCTTTCCGAAACTATGCCGCCGCTTTTCCCGCTTCTCAGCCCAATTCCCGATGAATGGCGCTCAAAAGCTCCCGGGTGCTGTCGCAGCTGTGCTCCCAATACATGATGCCCAAAAGCCCCGCTTCCTTTACAAAAGCCGCTTTCAGGGACACGGCCTCGGGGCTTTCATAGCTGATAAATTCCGAACCGTTCCACAACCAGGCCGCCTGAGCCTCCTCGTCCCAATACCGGGTAAAACCGCCCTTTTGCAGAAATTCCGGGGTAAGGTCGCTGTAGGCGGGGCCGCCCATTCCCACGCTTTCCGCCTCTTGCAAAAGGCCGTGATTCTCTCCACTTTTCACGCCAGTCCAGCGGCGGGAATAGAAGGCCGCGCCCACCACCAGCTTGGAAAGAGGAACACCGGCGTTGTGAAACAGCGTGACGATATCTCTGGTGTTCACCATTCTGTCGTCTCCTGCCGTGGCAAAGAGCGCCGCGTGATGCCCTGTTCGATGAGAAAAGCCGCCGCACATATCATAGGTCATCAGTTGTACATAGTCCACGATCTGTGCTGCCTTGTCCATCTCCGTATCCCGCACAAAATACTCTCCAGCTCCCGCGGCGATGGAAAGGCTTTTTTCTCCCAGCTGCTCCCGCAACGCTTTTAACAGCAGAGTGAAATTTTCCCGGTCGGCAGGAGAAAAATCGATCCCGGCCTGGTCGCTGCAGGGATATTCCCAATCGATATCGATGCCGTCCAGGCACAGACGTTCCACCGCCTCCGCGCAGGATCGGGCAAAGCGCTCCCGCCCCGCCGCCGTCATGGCCATGTTGGAGAAGCCGCCCGCTCCCCAGCCGCCTACCGACAGCACAATGTGAATTTCCGGGTTCCATTCCCGGAACCTTTTCAGCAGGCCGATGTTGGTAAGCCCGCTGAGATCCAGCAGCCCATCCTTCACCAGCCCAAAAGCCAGATTTACATGAGTCAGGCGGCTGAGATCCTCCCGGGTGATACTAGGCAGCGCGTCATTCATGGCATAGGCAAGTATATAATGCTTCATCTGATTTTTCTCCTTCCCGTATCTCTCCGGTCGTTGGAAATGCTTTGTATATAAGTTTACATAATCTTCTTGCCTGTTTCCAGATACTTCTCGCCCAGCTCCAGCAGCCGTTCCAGCCGATGGTTCACGCCGCTTCGGCTGATCCCCAGGGCTTCTCCCAGCTGGCGCAGAGTCATTTCCGGGTTTTCCAGCCGCAGCCGGGCCAGCTCCCGCAGTCCATCGGGAAGGTTTGAAAGCTCCCCCACATCGTTCAGGACCGCAATCGCGGCGATCTGCCGGGCAGAGGCAGAATAGGTTTTATCCATATTAGCCGTCTCAAAATTTGCCTTACGGTTGATATCGTTTTTGGCTTCCTTATACATACGAACCTGCATCAACTCCATGGAAGCTCCCGCCGCTCCCAGAAAAGTAAGCAGATCCTCGATCTGCCCGCTTTCCTTCCAGTAAACCACATAGCTGCCCTTGCGGGAGGCAAGCAAGGGATTGACCGGAAAGGCGGTCACCTCGCTTAGCAGGGTGTAAAGCTGGTTTGCGAGCTTCTGGTAGGGCACGGCAAATTCCAGGTGATACCCCTTCTGAGGGTCCGCCGCCGTGCCGCAGGTAAGAAACGCCCCGCGGAGAAAGGCGGCCTGGCAGCAATCATCTTCCAGCACGGCCCGGTTGATGCGCAGGCTCGTCTCCCCGCCGGTATGGCCAAAGGCGGAAAGCAGGCGGAGCCGGGAATCCTCGTCCTGCAGGGCGACCCGATAGGCGGGCTTTTTTCGCCTGCTCACACCATAGGAAAGCTCTCCCCCCGCTCCGGCGGCAGCCGCGGCCAGCTCCAGCATACGGCGGGCAACACCGCCGTTTTCCGTCACATAAGCGGTTTCCCTGAGAGAAAAGCATTTGGAAAACAGCCACATACCATAGCATTCGGCACGCAGGCAACAGGTTTTCTTGTTTTCAAGTTTACATAACTCAGATTTGATGCTTGAGGAAAAAGACATTGCCACTCACCCACAGTAAAGAAAAATTTCTCTTTTCCGAATATGCTTAAAACGCTGGCTGCTATTTGTGCGGCACTGCCTTAAAATTTCTGAATATCCCGGTGCGTTACGCTGGTTTTGATCCCCTTTTCCCCCAGGTAATCGCACATATACTGGGCCAGGGCCACCGAACGGTGATGCCCGCCGGTACAGCCCACGGCGATCACGAGCTGGCTCTTTCCCTCCTTGCTGTATAGAGGCAGAAGGTAGTCCACCATATCCGTAAAGCGGGAAACAAAGCCGATGGTCTCTTCCTTTTCCATCACATAGTCCCGCACCGCCGCGTCAAGGCCGGTCTGCGGCCGAAGGGCTTCGTCATAAAAGGGATTGGGCAGGCAGCGTACATCAAAAACCAGGTCGGACTCCATGGGAATCCCAAACTTAAAGCCGAAGCTGATACAGTGTACCGCCAGAGAATCGCTTGGGCTGCTCAAAAACAACTCGGTGATCCGGGCCTTCAGCTGTGCGGGAGATACCCCGGAGGTGTCGATCACATAATCGGAGCACTCCTTCACAGGCTTCAGCATTTCCCGCTCCAGGCGAACGGCCTGCTCCAGAGAGCCGTTCAGGTCGTCGGAAAGGGGATGCTTCCGCCGGGTCTCCTTGAACCGGCGCACCAGCACAGCGTCGGAGGAATCGAGAAACAGGATCTTATAGGGCTTCTTGTCTCGCTTCAAAGCTTCCATGGCGGTAAAGAAAGATTTGAAGAGTTCTCCACCCCGTGTATCGGTCACCACCGCCACGCGGTTGCGCAGCCCTTCTGATTTGATGCAGAGGTCGTAAAAAACCGGGATCAGCGCCGGGGGCAGATTGTCCACACAGAAAAAGCCAATATCCTCCATGGCGTGCATCGCCCTTGTTTTTCCGGCTCCGGAAAGCCCTGTTACAATCACAAATTCCATCTGCCCAACAACTTCCTTTCCTGTTTTTCCTTCCGCCTTCAGCCGTTTTCCTCGCCGGTGACCCGAATCTCACATTCCAGCATGATCTCCTTTTGGGCGGCCACAGTTTCCTTGATTACGGCGATCAGCTCCAGCACATCCCGGCAGGACGCGCCGCCGGTATTGACAATAAACCCGGCGTGTTTCGGGCTGACCTGGGCGCCGCCTACCGTTTTGCCCTTGAGGCCGCATTCTTCGATCAAAGCGGCAGCAAAGCCGTTTTGCGGACGCTTGAAGATGCTGCCCGCACTGGGCATATCATAGGGCTGCTTCTCTTTCCGGCGGCTCATGAGTTCCTCCATTTTTGCGGAGATCTCCTCCCGGCTTCCCGGCACAAGCTGATACTCCACGGAAAGGATCACATCCCTCCCGCCCGTATACCGGCTGTGCCGGTAAGAAAACGCCAGCTCTTCCCGGGGCACGGCGACGATCTCTCCCCGGGCGGTAAGATGGGTAACGCTTTCCACTACGTCCTTCATTTCGCCGCCATAGGCTCCAGCATTCATATAAGCCGCACCGCCGGCTGAACCGGGGATCCCCCAGGCAAATTCCAGCCCGGAAAGGCCGCGGTCCCTGGCAAAAGCGCACACGGAAGCCAGCGGCGCGGCGGCTCCCGCGCGGATCGTTTTTCTGTCCGGCAGCAACTCGATCCCGCTAAAATCACCGCTCAAGGCGAGCACCGCCCCCCGGATCCCCTGATCCGAAACCAGCAGATTAGATCCGTTTCCCAGCAGCAGCCACGGCAGCTTTTCTTCTTCTAAAATTCGCAGAAGGCCGGTAAGCTGTTTTTGGTCTGTCACCATGAAAAACCGATCAGCCGGGCCGCCGATGCGAAAGGTGGTATGGCGGCTCATGGGCTCTTCCCGCAGGCAGGCGCAGCCCAGCTTCTGTACGGTGCCGTCAAGCCGCGAATAATCAAATCGCAAAAAAGTCCCTCCGTTTTATGGCCGGTGTTCTCCCTCGCCAAGATAGGTTCTGTTGGTAAAAATATGCGTATGCTCCCGAAGATAGGCCTGCAGCCGCTCCTCAGAAGCGTTCAGGATCAATTCCTCGGGAAAGTCGATTTCTTCCAACATACGAAGCGCAAAGCCGAACTCTCCCACCTTTGTTTCAAAATGGGCGTCGGAATCCACCACAATGGGAACGCCGTATTTTTTGCAGGCCAACGCGATTTTTTTGCAGTTTTCCGCATTCTGCTTTCTGGCTTCAAAGGTGTGATTATTGATCTCCACCAGCTTGTGGTTCTCGCCGAAGGCCGGGATCACTTTCTCCACATCGTAAGCAAACAACGGGTCGCCGCTGTGGGCGATCACGTTGATATGCGGATTTTTCGCCACCTGAAGCCAAAGATGGGTGCTCTTTTCCACATTAGGCTCTTCCAAGCCTGCCTGTCCCAAATGGTGGATCGAGGCAACGCCCCAATCCAGACGTTCGAATTCCGCTTCGGAAACGTCCAGCGTTCCCTCAAAATCCATAATATTCGCTTCGATCCCCACAATGGTCATCACGCCCCGATGATAGAGAGGCAGCTCCCGCAGACAGGAAAAATAGAATTCCTCCGGCTTTGGAGCACCGGGCATGGAAACGGCGTGATCTGTAACGGCAATGGCGGAAAGGCCTTTGTTGGCCGCGGCCTGCACCATCTCGGTCAGAGAGCTGTAGGCATGGGTGGAGGCCAGCGTGTGGGTGTGCAGATCGGCGATCAGGTGGTAACGTGTCATACTCAAATATCCAGATCCTTTCTGATATCCGCACCCTGCAGATCGGCCATATCCATGCCCAGGCTGGAAAGCAGCTCCTGGGCGGCGTTATAGCCCATTTTCTTCTGGCGGTTATTCATAGCGGCCACCTCGATAATGATTGCCAGATTCCGTCCGGGCTTCACCGGAATGGTGATCACCGGCACCCGAATGCCCAATATCTCTGTGAATTCGCTGTCGATCCCCATGCGGTCATACACCTTGGTGGCGTCCCACAGCTCCATATTGATGCACATATCGATCTTCTCCGTAAGCTTTACGGCGCCCATACCGAAGATCCGCCGGGCATTGATAATGCCGATGCCCCTCAGCTCGATAAAATGACGGATATTTTCCGGGGCCTGCCCCACCAGCGCCTTCCGGGAGGTGCGGCGGATCTCCACCGCGTCGTCGGCAATCAACCGATGACCGCGTTTGATCAGTTCGATGGCGGTCTCGCTTTTTCCGACACCGCTGTCACCTACCAACAGGATCCCTTCGCCGTACACCTCCACCAAAACGCCGTGGCGGGTAATTCTGGGTGCCAGCTCCACATTCAAAAGGGAAACCAGATCCGCCACCACATTGGAGGTAGAATCCTTTGAAGTAAGTAGGGAAATCTCATAGGATTTCGCTGCCTCCAGCATGTAATCGGGAGGCTCGATCCCGCGGGCAACAATCACTGCCGGGGGACGCAGGGCAAAAAAGTTATTGATAGACTGCCTTTGCTTTTCTTCGCCCAGAGACGCCAAAAGCGCCGTTTCCGAAAGGCCCAAAATTGCGATACGATGCGGATCAAAATAATCGCAGAAGCCATTCAGCTCCAGGCCCGGGCGGTTGACATCCTTCGACCGGATCCTGATCTCTTCCGCGCTTTTCGGGAGATACATCTCCTGAAGGGCCAGTTCTTTGATAATTTTCGCAAGGGGGATCGTGTATTCTTCCGTCATGGGTTACGCCCTTCCTCTCTGTTATGATATGCTTGCCAAAAAAGCGACTGCCACGCCTTGGAACCTGTATTCACAACCGAAGTGCGCCGACAGAGCGAGGCTTTTCCCACGCTTTTTCTGCCACCTCGGCTATGAATACAGCCCTTATTTTTCTATTATAAGCGAAATGGCCGAAAAAATAAAGAGGAAACCGGAGAACTCTTTTTTATTTTGTCCTGCTCTCCACCTCGCGCTTTCGTGTTTTCCAAAAGCAGCGCGCATGGTTTTTCCTCCCATTTCCTCACAAAAAAGGCAGCTCTTTAAAAAATGAAAATCTGACAAAAAATAACCCTTGCATTTTCCAGCAAGGTGTGTTATAGTAAATAAGCTATCTCAAGAGAGTCAGCAAAATCAAATATCGCGGGGTGGAGCAGTTCGGTAGCTCGTCGGGCTCATAACCCGAAGGTCGTAGGTTCAAATCCTGCCCCCGCAACCATATCGAGTGTTCATAACGGATTTGCGTTATGAACACTCGATTCTTCTATACTTTTCTATGTAGAGCAGGCAATGCCTGCTCTTTTGTTATGCCGTTTGGCATCTTGTGAGATACTGCACCGCAACGCCCTGCCGAGTTTCTGCTCTGACTGGCGGAATCAGCTTGTCCTCCGGCAGCTCGATATATCCCACAAAGCGGTAGTGGATCACAATACGCTGAGTGCGATTCTTGCCTGTTCCTTCCGTCTCATGCACCTCAATGCGGTCAATAAGCTCCCGCAGAAGAGGGGCGGTCAGTGTCTCCATCTCCATGAATTTGCGGACAGCGGACAGGAAGTTGTCCTTGTTTTGCTGCATGGCGTCTAGGTCGTTCAGCTTCTGCCGCAGGTCTGAGATTTTCGTTTTCAGCCCCATGCGCTCCACCTCGTACTTGTGAGATAGCTGCATGAACCATTCATCGCTGATCTTGCCCTCGGCGTTGTCTTCATACACCTTTTCATAGAGCTGGGAAACCTTCTCACTGCGGGAAACAGCTTTTTGCAGCTCGCTTTCCGTCAGCCTTTGTTCCTTCATCCGGTCAGAATCGGTTTTCTGTTCCAGCAGCGCCGCAAAGCGATCCTGGTCGTATCGGAAGCAATCAGCCAAAAGCCGAAGCTCCGCTATCACTACCTGCTCCACAGCATCGGCTCTGATATAGAGCCTTGTGGGACAGCTTCCCCGGTAGTCTTTTGCGTAGTTGGAGCAACTGAAATAGTGAATATCCTTATTAACTGTGTTTGTGTGATACCACAGCTTTCTGCCGCAGTCGGCACAGTAGAGCAGGTCGCAGAACAGATTCTTCCCGCTGTTTTCCTGCTTCGGCGCCCGGCGCTTGGTGTTACCGGTCAGTTTCTGCACCTGCTCGAAGGTCTCACGGTCGATGATCGGCTCGTGGACATTCTTGAAGATGACCCAGTTTTCCGGGGCGTTTTCCAGCCTTGCCTTGTTCTTGAACGACTTGGAGTAGGTCTTGAAGTTGATGACATCTCCGCAGTATTCCTGCCTTGCAAGGATTTTCTCCACTGCCGTTTTTCCCCATTTGTAGGGGTTCGGCTGTGTTTTCTTACCGCCTCTGCCGATGCCTTTGGACTGCCAGTAGGCGGTGCAGTTCAGGATTTTCCGCTCTTGCAGGATACGGGCGATGGTTTCGTTACCTTTACCCTCCAGAGCCATATGGAAGATCTCCTGTACTACTTTGGCGGCTTCCGGGTCGATGATCCACTTCTTCCTGTTCTCCGGGGCTTTCATATACCCATAGGGCGGCTGGGACAGCGGCTCGCCGGAGTTCCCACGGATACGATGAGCGGAGCACACCTTGCGGGAAATATCCCGTGCGTAAAGTTCGTTCATCACATTCCGAAACGGAGCCAGCTCGTTTTCTCCCTCGTTGCTGTCCACCATATCATTGACTGCAATGAAGCGGATATTGTGGTCAGGGAAATAGCTGTCCGTGTAGTAGCCCACCTGCAAATAGTCTCTGCCGAGGCGGCTCATGTCCTTTACGATGATTGTGCTGACATAGCCCAGCTCCACATCTTCCAGCAGCTTTTGAAACCCCGGTCTTTGAAAAGGCGGCGTTAGATAACGATACTTCCAAAAACATAGGAAAATCAATGGGGATGGGCGGCAGGCAAGCATGGTATGTACGAAAACACAAAAGCGGTGTTCTCTGCCCAATCTGGTCGAGGGCACCGCTATATGCGCTGAAAGGAGCAGAAATGACCGTATTTCATATCGCAAAGAACACAAATTACACAGTCATGTCCAACCACCATCTGCGGAACCGGGAGTTGTCCCTAAAGGCCAAGGGTCTGCTGTCGCAGATGCTTAGTCTCCCGGAAAAGTGGGACTACACCCTGCAAGGGCTGGCCTATATCAACCGGGAGCAGATTGACGCCATCCGTCAGGCCGTCCACGAGCTGGAGCGGG
>CAJUTL010000019.1 GCA_910589395.1 uncultured Oscillospiraceae bacterium | reverse complement strand
GCAACCGAGCCGACAGGCGAGAAAGGCAAGAAGTTAGTGCTAATTATTAGTCCGCCAAATTCCAATTTATTAGCGAACTCTGACCCTGCTCTTCAATTTCTCATTGCTCATTCACAAATTAGCGGCTTAGTCCAGAAAATCCTTCAGCCGCTTGCTCCGGCTGGGGTGGCGCAGCTTTCTGAGGGCTTTGGCCTCGATCTGCCGGATCCGCTCTCGGGTCACATTGAACTCCTTCCCCACTTCCTCCAGGGTGCGGGAGCGCCCGTCCTCCAGACCGAACCGGAGGCGGAGCACCTTTTCTTCCCGGGGGGTCAGGGAATCCAGCACGTTGTTCAGAGTTTCCTTCAGCAGCGTATGGGAGGCCGCGTCCACCGGGGCGGGGGCGTCGTCATCGGGAATAAAATCTCCCAGGTGGCTGTCCTCCTCCTCGCCGATGGGGGTTTCCAGGGAAACGGGCTCCTGGGCTACCCGCATGATCTCCCGCACCTTTTCCACCTGCATGTCCAGCTCCTCGGCGATCTCCTCAGCGCTGGGCTCCCTGCCGTTAGCGTGCAGCAGCTGGCTGGATACCTTTTTTACTTTATTGATCGTCTCCACCATATGCACGGGGATCCGAATGGTTCTGGCCTGATCGGCGATAGCCCTGGTAATGGCCTGGCGGATCCACCAGGTGGCGTAGGTGGAAAACTTGAAGCCTTTGGTATAGTCAAATTTCTCCACCGCCTTGATCAGACCCAGATTGCCCTCCTGGATCAGGTCGAGAAACTGCATGCCGCGGCCCAGATACCGCTTGGCAATGCTGACCACCAGGCGGAGGTTCGCCTCGCTCAGCCGCTTTTTGGCCGCTTCATCTCCGGCAGAGATGCGCACCGCCAGCTCTACCTCCTCGTCCGGGGTGAGCAGCGGCACCCGCCCGATCTCCTTCAAATAGACCTTTACCGGGTCTCCGATGGAAACGCCGTCCACTCCCAGGCCGGGATCGGACACATCGGTGGTTTCCACCTCCTTGACCAGCTCCGCGTCGTCCAGCTGGATATCATCAAAATCCTCCACGATCTCCACGCCTTGTGATTCCAGCGTATCGTAAAATTTCTCAATATGCTCCGGGTCAAATTCCAACTCGCCCAACGCGTCCAGAATTTCCTTGGTGCTGAGCTGGCCCTTGCTTTTTCCGATCTCCAACAGATCTCTGATCACCGTTTTCTTATCCGGCTGTGCTCCCATTATTACCATTCCTTTCTAATTTCCCCGGCCGCCCCGCTTTCCGCGGGGCTCCGTTTCTCACTTCTGTTTTCTCAACTCATCGAAATACTGTTTCAGTTCTTCCGGTGAGGCGTTTTGTACTTTCTTCGGGTCAGAAAAGCCCCGCTCGTGCAAAATGATCCGCATATATTCTTCCACATCCGCCCAGGTAGGAGGAGCATCGCTCCGCTCGGTCAAAATGCGGGTCAGCTCCGATACCTCATCCTGGGTGAGCTCCTCAAAAAAATCGGTGAGAGAAACGTCGCCATATATAGTTTTCCCCAACAAAATGGCGTATACTCTGCGATTCCAGTCTGTCACGAACTTTTCCGGCGGCAGTTTTTCCCGCAGCTCCCGGGCCTTATCCTGATGCCGAAACAAAAACGCGATCACGCTCTCTTCCGCCAAAGCCGCTTTCAAATTTTTCTCTTTTTCCGTGTTTAACGCGGAACGGGCGGCCGTGACCTGCTGCTGGGAACGGATCAGCTCCCGCTTCTTTTTTCGATTTTCCTGGGCCGCCAGCCGCCCGACGGTATCCAAAATACTGTCCTTTCCCACCCCGGTTTCCTGGGAAAGCCGGCCCGCGTACACATCGCGCTCCATTTTGTCCAGCTTTGCCAGCACGTTTTCCGAGGCGTCCCGCAGGTAGCGAAGCTTTTCGTCCTCTGTGGAAAGATCGTATTTCGCCTTTATTTTTTCCAGCCGGTACTCCGTATCGTTTCCGCCCGCCTCCAGAAGCTGTTTGAAACGAAGGGGTCCCTCCGCGCCGTAGGTTTTCATGAATTCGTCCGGGTCCTTATTGCCCGGCACCGTGATCACCCGCACCCGGAGCCCGGTGTTTTTCAAAATGGGGATCGCCCGCTGGGTGGCCCTTTGCCCCGCCTCGTCGGAATCGTAGCAGATCACCGCCTCGTCCGCGTAGCGCCGAATGATCCTGGCCTGTTCCTCCGTGAGAGAGGTGCCCAGGGAAGCGATGGCATTGGAAAAACCCGCCCGGTGCAGGGCGATCACGTCCATATAGCCCTCCGCCAGAATCAGCTGCCGGGAGCCGGAATCCTTCGCCAAGTTCATGGCGAACAGCCCGCTGCTTTTGTGATACACCGGCGTGTCCGTGGTATTGATGTATTTGGGCTTTTCATCGGTAAGCACCCGGCCGCCGAAGGCCACCACGTTTCCCCGAAGGTCAAAAATGGGGAACATCACGCGGCCCCGGTATCTGTCGTATGGGTGGCCCCGCTGGGAAATCCGGGCCACGTCCGCCGCCGTCATTTCCTCCTGGGTATAGCCCTTTGCCTTCAGGTGGTTTACTAAAGCGAAACCGCTGTCCGGCGCATAACCCAGGCCGAACCGGCGGATCGTTTGAGGATCCAGCCCCCGGCCCCGCAAATAGGCAAGCCCCGCCTTTCCCTCCGGCGTGGAAAGTGTTTTATAAAAGAAGCGGCCCGCTTCCCGGTTGATTTCCAAAATTCTGGTGCGCAGCTGGGACATGCTGTCGTCCACGCCGTCCTCCGGCACGGTCATGCCCGCCCGCTGGGCAAGCCACCGCACCGCGTCGGGAAAGGCCAGGTTTTCTACGCCCATGACGAACTGGAACACGCCCCCTCCCTTATTGCAGCCAAAACAGTAAAAGGAATTATTTTCCGGATAAATATTGAAAGAGGGCGTTTTCTCATTGTGGAAGGGGCACAGCCCCAAAAGTGTTTTCCCCCGCCGCTTCAGATCCACATAGGAGGAAGCGATATCGGCAATGGGGCTGCGGGAATCCAGTTCCCGCAGAAATTCCGGCGGGAAGGGCATATCAGTTCCTCCTTTGCTTGATTTTAGATACTGGATGTTACATTTTAATCCGATAAATTCCAGGCTTTCGGAATGAAGAGATCCTCATAGCAGGCCACGGCATAGTGGTCAGTCATACCCGCCACATAATCACAGGCGGCCGTTTCCTTTCCCTCCCGTTCGGCGATCTCCTTCATATAATCCGGCAGATGGTCGGGGTTCAGAAAATGGGCAAACAGGCTTTGGACGATATGGGGAACCTTCTTTTCCTCTTTCTTGGCGTACTCGTTCAGATAGACCGCCTCAAACATAAAGGCGCTCAACTCATCGTAGGCCTGAAAGGTTTCCTCGTCCATATCGACGCGTCCATCAAAGCTGTTTTCCACCACAGCTTTGATCAGGGTGGTGATCCGCTTTGTTTTGGAATCTCCCAGCACCCTGGTAATGCGCCGGGGAATATCTCTTTCCCGCATGACTCCCGCCCGAATGGCGTCGTCAATATCGTGGTTTATGTAGGCGATCTTATCCGCCCAGCGAATGATCTTCCCCTCGGCGGTATCGGCCTCTGTACCGGCGGTGTGGCACAAAATTCCGTTGCGCACCTCATAGGTCAGGTTCAGGCCCCGGCCGTCCTTTTCCAGGCGATCCACCACCCGGACGCTTTGCTCGTAATGGCGAAAGCCCCCGTCCATCACGGCGTTTAACGCCCGCTCACCGGCATGGCCGAAAGGCGTGTGCCCTAGATCGTGGGCAAGAGCGGCGGCCTCGGTGAGATCCTCATTGAGCCGCAGAGCTCTGGCGATGGTTCTGGCGATCTGCGAAACCTCCAGGGTATGGGTAAGCCGGGTACGGTAATGGTCGCCTTCGGGAGCCAGGAACACCTGAGTTTTATGCTTTAAGCGCCGAAAGGACTTGCAATGAATGATCCGGTCCCGGTCCCGCTGGTAGGGAGTGCGCAGCTGGCATTCCTCTTCCGGGCGTTCCCTGCCCTTTGTGGCGTCGGAAAAGGCCGCCCAGGGCGACAATGTTTCCCGCTCCAACCTTTGTGTTTCCTCACGCACCGTCATCATGCAGCCTCCCCTCCGGCGTTTTGCTGTTGTGATTCTTCTCAGCCTTTCTGTTTCTTTATACGCTTTTTTCGGGAAAAATACTTTTCCAAAGCTGAAATTTTTTCAATTTTTTCTCCTTTCCCCTTGACAGCCTAAAAAGCAGGGCGTATAATCCAACTGTACTAGTACAAATAATACAGATGGAGGTGACGCGGTGTTTTCCATTGATTATAAAAGCGGAATACCTATTTCCGAGCAGATCTGCCGCAGCGTAGTGAAGCTGGGAGCCGCCGGCGCTTTTGGGGAAACCGGGCAGCTGCCCTCTGTGCGATGGGTGGCGCGGGAGTTGGGGATCAATCCCAACACGGTTCAAAAAGCGTATTCCATGCTGGAGCGGGACGGGATCATCCATTCCCTGCCGGGAAAGGGATCCTTTCTCGTAAGCGGCGAAAGCCTTCAGGAGAAACGCCGCCGGGAAGCACTGGAAAAACTGGAAAGCGCCCTTTTGGAGGGCTTGGAGTGCGGCGTTTCACCGAAGGAGATCAACCAAACGGTAAAAAAGGCCCTTTCGGCTGTTTCGGAAGCGCCGGAACAGCTTTCCGAAAACGACCATAAAGGAGGGAACGGGAAATGATAGAACTCAAAGGCCTGCAAAAGGCATTTGGCGATATTTTGGCACTGAACGGACTTACGCTTTCTGTGAATACCGGCAGTATTTTCGGGCTGATCGGCTCCAACGGGGCGGGAAAATCCACCCTGCTGCGAATTCTGGCGGGCGTATACCGGCCTACCGCTGGAGAAGCGCTGGTCGATGGCCAGCCGGTATGGGAAAACCAGGCGCTGAAAGCGCGGCTGCGGTTTTTAGCGGACGATCTGTGGCTGCCCCCGCAAAGCTCAATTTTGGAGCTGGGAAAGCGCTTTTCCGGGCTTTATCCCACCTGGGACGAAGGGTATTTCGGGCGGCTGTGCAAGCTGTTCCCGGTAAATGAAAAAGCAAGGCTTGGCACGCTGAGTAAGGGAAACCGCCGTCAGGCGGGGATCCTTCTGGCCCTCGGCTCCCGGCCGGAGCTCCTGCTTTTAGATGAGCTTTTCGACGGGCTTGACCCGGTGGTACGGCACCTGACGAAAAAGGTGCTGGCGGACGAGGTGGCAGACCGCCGAATGACGGTGGTGCTGGCTTCCCACAACCTGCGGGAAATGGAAGACTTCTGCGATTCCCTGGCGCTGCTGCACAAGGGCGGGCTGGTGCTGGAGCAGGAGCTGGACGAAATGAGCCTGTGCCTGCACCGGTTCCAGGCGGTGTTCCGGGAAATGCCGGAGATTTCCGCGCTGAAGGAAAAGATCTGTATCACAAGCAGTGAAAAGAACGGCTCCATGCTGACCTTTGTGGCACGGGGCCGGGAAGAGGAAATTCTGGAAGCCCTGGATCAATTCTCCCCCACGTTCCGGGAAAGCATTCCCCTCTCTCTGGAAGAGGTATTTATCAGTGAAATGGAGGCGGCCGGTTATGACATCGACAATATTCTCGGATAAAAGCAATTCCAAAAGGGAATTTTTCACCGTGCTTCGGTGGCAGCTGCGCAAATGCCTGCCCCTGACGCTGCTCTATGCCGCGGTGGAAATGATTTTCGGCTGCTGGCCTCCCCATCACTTTGTTTCAGATAATCTGATCGCCATGACGGTTCCGATCATCGCCTTTTCCGCCATAGCTCCTCTGCTGCTGTTGGGCGAATGCTTCAGCCGCCGGCAGGCCGATACCATGTATGCCCTGCCGGTTTCCAGGGGAAGCTGGTACCTGACCGCCCTTCTGGCCGGGCTGATCTCCCTGTGGGCGCCGCTGGTTCTTTCCCTGAGTACAAGGCAGCTTCTGTGCATTCCTGATACCGGCCTGCATCTGGGCGCCCTGGGCTTCTTCTCAATTTCTCTGATGCTTCTGGGAGCGGCGGTATTTCTGTTTTTCTGCCTGATCGCGGCAGGCAGCGGCGGCCTACTGAGCTATGCGGTGAATACCTTTCTGCTTTCCGTCTGCTGGCCCATCGGAATCGCCTGCTTTCTTGTTCTCATGTCGCACACCCTGCCGGTGGGTTCTCTTCCCGGTCTGCTGGAAAAGAGCCTGATTCAGGTTTTGTCCCCGCCGGTAGCCCTGTTCCAAAGCGGAATCTCCAAACCGCTAATCTGGGAGCTGGTTTACTGGGCCCTGGCCGCCGTGGTGCTGGCCCTTGGCGGGCGGGCGCTGTACCGCCGCCGGGGAAGCGAAACGACTGGAACCTTTTCTACCCGCAAGCCTCTGGAGCTGGCAGTGAGAACGGAAGCGGCGCTGCTGGCGGCCGCCTTCCTCGGCCAGGCCGTGGAGAGCATGAGCACCACAGATTGGATTCCGGAAGTGGAGCTGGAGGGCGGCTATGTCAGCGGCAACGGATTTTTCGGCGCCTTCGGGATTCCCCTGGTACTGGGCTCTATTGCCCTGGCCCTGCTTTTTGCGTGGCTTTTCACCGAGCTTTTGTACCACAGAAGCGTCAGACGGCTGAAAAAACACCTTCCGGCATTGCTGGTTCCCCTGGCGGTCACCGTTTGCGCCCTGGGGGCGGTGTCTACCGGCCTGGGGCTGGATATGCCTACCGAAATGGAAGCCGTCAACGCGGTTCGCCTAGAGGGAGAATTCTTTGGGAGAAACGATTTCCACACTTACTCCATGCTGGCCGAAACAGGGGAGGTATCCCGGGAAGATCTCTCTTCGGCCGCCTGTTACAGATTTGAAGCCGAAGCATACAGCCCGGAGCTGCTGGAAAAGGTAAAAAACTTACAGGAAAAATGGATCGCGCTGGAACGGGCCAACCAGTACCCCTACCTGCCGGGCCGCAGAGCCTACGAACGCCGAAACGGCTTTGCCCTTACTCTTTACGGCACAAAGGAAATCTCCACATGGAACTGCTCCTATCAAGGCCGGCACACAGAAGAGACAGACGCTTTGTATGAGGAATGCGCCGCCCTGGCCAATGAGCTCGCCACCTCAGAGGAGCTGATCAGCGGCATGCTGCCGGTGTGCGCCATCGACGCCCTGAGCGGCATAGAAAAAATCAAATTGGATCCGGCCGCCGAGCAGAAGGAAGCGGAGCTTCACGGCTATCAAAACATGGAAGCGACCTATACCAGGCTGAGCTATGAAACCAGAAAGCCCGGGGAAAATCCGGTGCGCGTTTCCACCCTGCCAACGAACTTTTCAGGGAAGCTGGAAGCGGCCTTGAGAAGTGACCTGGAGCATGAAAGGCTGCCCACTTGGAAGGATTTCAACCGGCTTGAAGAGGAAAAGGGCGTTCAGCAGGTTTATGAGCTGCGATACGCTTACGGAGCCCCCTTTACCGCCCGGGGCGGCGTGCTGGACCACGCGGAGCCCGCCAAAGGAAAAGAGCTGAGACTCTATTCCGAGTACGCCGAGGCTTGGGTGCTCCGGATATGGCCCCAAATGACGGAGACCTATGCTCTGCTGGAAAGCACGTTGGCGAAATAGAGCGTTTCCACGTTTGGAAATGCAGCAAAGAGGGTTCCTTGCAGTTTTCTGCAAGGAACCCTTTTTGCTGCTGGATGCCAGATTCTAGATGCTGGATGAAGGGCAGGGATAGAGGGGTAAATGATAGTTTTGCACACAGTCCCCCATTGTCATCCTGAGGAACGCAGTGACGAAGGATCTCGTCTTTTGCTTTTCGTTATAAGGGCGAGATTCTTCGCTTCGCTCAGAATGACAGAAGGAAAATGCGTGCCCCGCCGCCAACTCCAATTCAGCGACTCTGCTTTTGCCTTTTTAATTGCTCATTGCTCATTTCTCATCGCCCTTACGCTTCGGTAAATTCAAAGAAGCGCTTTCCCTCTTCCCGGAGCACACAGGTTCCAGCGGTGGCGTCGGCCAGGCGTTTTTCCAGGGCCCCCAGGGACTCCGGGGCCAGGTGGAACCGAATGGTAACGTCTTCCAGAAATTCCGTATCGTCTATCACACCGCCGTTTTCCGGGATCACGCCCTGCACTCTGCCGTAAGAGGAATAATCACAGGAGACGGACAGCAGCAGGCATTCCCGCATGGTGATCTTTTTTGCCGCCGAAAGGGCGATGGAGGCCGTATGGGAATAGGCGCGGATCAGGCCGCCCCCGCCCAGCAGAATACCGCCGAAATACCGGGTGGCCACCACTACCGTATCGGTGACACCCGCTTTCTTCAGGGTGTCCAGCACAGGAATTCCTGCCGTGCCCTGTGGCTCGCCGTCGTCGGAAAACCGCTGAACGCCGCTTTCGCGGAGAATGTACGCGTACACATTGTGGGAAGCGTCCCAATATTTCGTTTTCAGGGCCGCGATAAAGCTCAGGGCCTCCTCCTCGGTTTTTACCGGGCGGCAGGAGCCGATAAAGCGGGACTTCTTTTCCACAAACTCGTCCCGCCCCTCTTCCTTTACCGTAAGATACTCCATGGCGCTTTTCCCCTCCCTTTACGGAACAACGGGCGGCGCAAATCGCGCCGCCCGTGAGCGTGTCGAAAAAAGCTTTTCGACACGCTCAAACTTCTTGCGGAAATCTTTGATTTCCGCAAGAAGTTCTGATTGAAACGCGAGAGAGGGACCCTGATGGTCCCCTCTCACACTCTTCCCCCTTCCGTTTCTTACGGTTAGAGGGTTTCTCGACAGCCTGAACGGGCGGCGCAAATCGCGCCGCCCGTCAACTTTTCTTACTTTTTGTCCGTCATGCCGTAACGCTTCTTAAACATATCCACGCGGCCGCTGGTATCTACCAGCTTCTGCTTGCCCGTAAAGAACGGGTGGCACTTTGAACATATTTCGACCTTGATATCCTTCTTGGTGGAACGTGTTTTGATCACGTTGCCGCAAGCGCAGGTGATGGTGGTCTCCTGATAGTCGGGATGTATATTCTGCTTCATTCTGGGTTTCACCTCTTTACGGACGATACTCTGATTTCAAAGGCTAAGCTTTTGCAGGCTTTGAACTAAGTAATTTTAGCACACTCTGCGAAAAAATGCAAGAAAAACTTTCAGAAATTCTTTTCAAATCGTCTCTCAAAGGAAATTGCATCAATCGTTCTGTCCAAAGTTTTTTTCGTAATCCTCGTAATTGCCATACTTGCGCCAGATATCGATCATCATTTCATACCGCTCCAGGGGCAGGCCGGTATAGGCGCAGTTGGAGGTGGAGAACACATAGCCCCGGCCGTTCGCCATACCCTCCCGCAGAGAACGCAGCACGTCTTCCCGGCATTCCTCGTCCGTGCCGGTTTGCAGCAGAGCACAGCTTACGTTACCCACCAAAGCAATATCCGGCCCAACGATCTTCCGCACCTCGGGGATCGTCACGCCGCCCTGGGGATCCAGGGAATGAATGGCATCGGGCTTACAATCGGCCATCTGCTTGACAATGGGCATGATGTTGCCGTCGGTATGCTTGATGGTGTAATAGCCCATTTCCCGATACCCGGCGATCACGTCCCGCAGGTAGGGAACGATCAGCTCATCAAATTTTTCCGGGCTGAAGAAGGGGTTCGTGTTAAAGCAGTAATCGGCGCACATGGTGAAGCCGTCCACCAGATGTCCCATCTGATGAAGCTTCGCGGCGGTTTCCAGGCACTCCTCCAGCCGGCGCTTGGAGATCTCATTGAGCTTTTCCGGCTCCTCATACATCTGCTCGGAGAATTCCATCATGTGGTCCCCATCGGGAATGGACCAGGTGGGGTCGCCGTGCATCATGATGTAATACTCGTCTCCGCTTTTTTCCCGAATCAGCTCCAAAAGCCACTGGGCGCTCTCCAGGTCTCCGGGGTTCGGCTGCACGAAGATGGCGCTGTGATCGTACCGCTTGGCGATATCGAGATAGAGCTGGGCCATTTCGTTCATGTGCAGGTTCCGCTCTGTCCGGCTCATCTGCTTCCACTGGGCGTAATGCCGCTGGGAATCGTGCACCTTGCCGAAGGCCTCCATGGTCAGGAAAAACACCAGCTCAAAGGTGGGTACCTGGCCGCCGATGGGCTCGCACCTCAGGGTTTTAATAAAACGCTCGCGATGTGTCATAGGCTTCCTCTCCAAATCTCCCGGTCAGGCCGGGTGAGATACGAGGCTATTATACCAACTGAGCAAAGAAAAGCAAGCCACTTTCACAAAGTTTTCGAAAAATTTAGAGCTTTCGTTTTTTCCAGTATGCGGCATGGAACAGAAATCCGAAAAGGACGGTTCCCCCGGCCGCCAGGTAGGTCACCGTATACCCGGCGCTTGCGGAAAGAACGCCCCACAGCATGACGCTGATCCCTCCGCCGATATCGCCCGCCAGCATAAAGGCCGTGTTGGCAACGCCCCGGCGCTCTCCGGGAATGGTGAGCATCACCTCCGCCTGCAAAAGCTGGGTGACCGCCGTGATCCCGACGCCGGTCAAAACGGCGGAAATCAGCATCAGCAGCATGCGGTGGGAAACCGCGATCAAAGCGGTTCCGCCCGCCGCCAGCAGCAGGCCGGTGAAAACGCAGGCACGCTTGGAGAAGCGCGAGATCACACGTCCCATCAGCAGCCGGGCGCAGATCACCGTCAGGTTATTCACAAGGAAGTACAGGCTGATCTGCTCCAGCCCGCGGCTCAGGCCGCAGGGAGTGAGGAAGCTGTCTATAGCGGATTTACTCGTCAAGGCAAAAAGATTCACGGCGGAGGGCAGCAAAATCAGGACCAAAAGGCTTCCCTTCAGCCCGGAGCCTGTCTTCTCCCGCTCTGGCTTCCTTTCTTCTCCCCTGCTTTCCGGGCGGCGATAATGATCCCGGACAAAGAAGGACAGCATAAAGGCAGTCAGCCCCAGCACAGCAGCGGAAAGGAACATAGCCACCGCGCCGAAGGTATTGTAAACCCAAAGCCCGATCGTGGGGGCAACGGCAAAGGTGACGGAGCTGGACACGCCGAAAAAACCGATGGCGCCCACCATCAGATCCTCCGGGGCAATGTCCGATACCATAGTGGGCGGCACAGGAAAAAACACGCCCTGGGTAAACCCGCACAGCACCCGCAGGAAAAACAGAGTGTTCAGATCTTTCGTAAAGCAGAAGAGAACAGCGTTTAAGGCATACAGCCCGCTGCCCAGCACCAGCAGCTTTTTTCGCCCCAGCCTGTCGATCAGGGGCGCTATGATCACCCTGGTGACCATGCCCAGCACAGTAAGGCCGGTCATCATCAGCCCGGTCAGGGCGTTGGTTCCACCCAGATCCAGCACATACACCGGCAGCAGGGAAATGAAAATGCTGTTGGGGTAGGAAGCCAGGGTGCTGATCAGCAGCACCAGTACAAAATCCCGGTTCCACAATCTGCGGGAAAACATGGTGGAATGCATAACTATCTCCTCAATACCAATCGTGTTTTTCGTTTCTGTCCAGGGCATTAATACGCCGCATCTCTTCCTCTGTCAGTTCAAAATCGTACAGCTCCGTATTTTCCTGAATATGGTCTGGGTCAGAGGAGCCGGGAATCACTGCCACGCCCTTTTGCAGATTCCAGCGGAGGATCACCTGGGCCGGAGACTTCCCGTGCGCCCGGGCGATTTCCGAAATCACCGGATCGCCCAGCAGCTCCGCCGTATGGCCCCGCCCGCCCAGCGGGTACCAGCCCTGTACCACAATCCCCTTTTCCTGGATATAGGGGATCACGTCATTTTCCTGATAATAGGGGTGGATCTCATTCTGCACCAGCGCGGGCGTAACGGTAACCTGGGGCAGGAAGCTTTCCAGCTCCTCCACATACCAGTTGGAAAGCCCGATGGAGCGGATCTTCCCCTCCGCCGCCAGCTTTTCCATGGCCCGGTAAGCCTTGACGTCGTTGGGATCCGGGTGATGCAGAAGCATCAGATCCACATAACCGATATCCAGCCGATCCAGACAGGCCTGAATAAACCGCTCCGGATCCGCCATTTCCGTGCCGGGATAGATTTTTGTGGTCACAAAAATTTCCTCCCGCTCGATCCCCTGCTCTGCCATGGCCTCCCGGATCGCCCGGCCCACCTCCGCCTCGTTTCCGTAAGCAGAGGCCGTATCGATCAGGCGGACGCCGCTTTTCAGCGCGGCCTTGATGGAATTCACACAGGTATCGCCGTGAAGGCTGTAGGTTCCCAGCCCGTTTACTGGCATGGAATAGCCGCTGTTCAGCAGCACGGTTCCCGTTTCCAAATCAAAGCCGCCCGCTTTATCAGCGGAGGGTCCCGGCGCCTCGGGCTCTTCCTTCTCTCCGGGAGACGGAGACGGCGTTTCCGGCTTCAGATAACGATACAGCATAACGCACAGCTCCCCTCGGGTAATGGGGGCTTTGGGGACAAAATGGTTCTGTCCCCGCCCGCTGACGATCCCCTGCTCTCTGGCCCAGCCTACCGCCTCCGCCGCCCAGGCTGAAATGGAGGCGGCGTCCGCGAAGGCCCGGGCGTTTTCCGGCTTGGGCGAGCCCGCGTACCGCCACAGGATCGCCGCCGTCTGTTCCCGGGTGACCCGCTCTTCCGGGCCAAAGCGCCCATTGCCGAAGCCCGCCACGATCTGCCGCTGCGCCGCCCAGGAGATCCCGTTTACATAATAGGCTCCCGGCCGCAGATCCGTAAACCCGGAGCTTCCGGTTACCGCCGGGCTTCCCGCCGCACGGTAAAGCACCGCCGCCAGCATGGCGCGGGTCATAGAGCTGTTGGGAGAAAAGGTGGTATCTGTCGTTCCGTACATAAGTCCCTGTTCCCGCAGATAGGTCACCGCCTCCCCGTACCAGCTCCCGGCGGGAACATCGGAAAAAGCGCTGCCAAAAACATCGGAGGCTCCAGTTTCCCGGCTTTCCGGCAAAGCGCTTTCCGTGTTTTGAGAAACGGTCTGTTCGGAAAGAACGCTTTGCGAGCCGTCCGCTTTCCTGCCTCCGTTCAGTCCCGAAGCGCATGCCGTGCTTTGCAGCAGCAGTGCAAGGAGAAAAAGCAAGGCGATCCTTCTTTTCATAAACCGCATTCCTCTCTTTCAAAATACTGTTTTCAGGAAAGCTTCAGCTTCTTCTGAAAATCCTTCATCGCTTCCGAAATTTTAATTTGCTGTGGGCAAACCTTTTCACAGCTTCCGCACCCAATGCAGGCCGAGGGCTGCTTTTCCGCCGGTACCGCCTGCAGCGCCATGGGCGCGATAAATCCGCCGCCTGTAAAGCTGTGCTCGTTGTAAAGACTCAAAAGCGAGGGGATATCCAGCCCCTTGGGACAGTGACCGGTACAGTAGCGGCAGGCGGTACAGGGTAAGATTCCGTCCATCATGCCGCTCGCGATGGAAAGAAGGGCGTTCCATTCCGTTTCCGAAAGGGGCTTCTCCTCCGAGAAGGTGGCAATGTTTTCCCGCAGCTGCCGGAAATTGGACATGCCGGAAAGCGTCACCGTTACGCCGGGAACCGTTTGCAGGAATCGGAAGGCCCAGGCCGGTATCGTTTCCTCCGGGCGCAGGGCCTTTAAGGCTTTTTCCGCGCTTTCCGGCAGCGCCGCCAGCTTGCCGCCCCGCACCGGCTCCATGACCCACAGGGGAAGCCCGTATTCCTTCAGCAGCTCCACCTTGGCCCTGGCGTCCTGCAGGATCCAGTCCACATAGTTCAGCTGAAGCTGGCAAAACTCCATTCCGTCTCCGTAAGCCTCCAGAAACCGTTTGATCACATCATAGCCGCCGTGGGCCGAAAAGCCCAGATGGCGGATCCTTCCCTTTTTCTTCTGCTCCGTCAGGTAGGAATAGATCCCATACGCCTCTTCGTCCAGATAAGCGTCGATATTCATTTCACAAACATTGTGAAAGAGATAAAAATCGAAATATTCCACGCCGCATTTTTCCAGCTGCTTTTCAAAAATCTCCTGAACCTTCGGCATATTGGAAAGGTCATAGCCGGGAAATTTGGTGGCAAGAAAGAAGCTTTCCCGGGGATAACCTGACAGGGCCTTTCCCAGCACGGTCTCCGAATTCCCGTTGTGATAGCCCCAGGCGGTATCGTAGTAATTGATCCCCTGCTCCATGGCGTAGGCTACCATTTCTTTCACAGCCTCCGTGTCAATGACGCCGTCGTCTCCGTTTTTGGTAGGCAGCCGCATGGCCCCCATACCCAGGGCGGAAAGCTTTTTCCCCTGAAAATCCTTATAAATCATTGTATTTTCCTCCGTTTCTATGGGTTTTCCCTTTTCTCTTTTTCCAGCAGATACAGCAGGTCGTCCAGGCAGTCCAGTTTTTTCTGTTCCCCGTGGATCGCCTCCAGCAAGGCGGCCCGGTGCTTTCTCAGCAGCTTTTTCTGCTCCCGGAAGGCATGCTGGGAACGCAGCCGCAGATATCGTTCGATCAACTCGCTTTCACACCCGGCGTCCTGCAAAATCTGAATCACCGCTTCCCGGGACGCCTGCTTTTCTTCCATGCCGCCTTCACACGCCTTTCTCCGCTCTTCACAGCTGAAATTCTAGCACGCCGCATAAGATATCGCAAATGCTTAGTTTCTATACATGAAATGCTTGACAGGCATATCACACTTTGCTACAATCACATGTATAGAAAGCATTTGGGAGGGCGTTGCCTTGGAGCTGAGAGTATTGCGATACTTTCTGGCGGTGGCCAGAGAGGAGACGATCACAGGGGCGGCAAATCTGCTGCATGTGACCCAACCCACCCTTTCCCGGCAGATCCATGACCTGGAGCAGGAGCTGGGGCAGAAGCTTCTGGTTCGGGGCAGCCACCGGGTATCCTTGACACCGGCCGGCATGCTTCTGCGCAAAAGGGCGGAGGAGATCGTTTCCATGGTGGATAAAACAGAGGGAGAGTTCAGCGCCATAGACACGGAAATTGCCGGAGACGTGTATATCGGCGGCGGCGAGACCCGCGGCCTGTTCCTCATTGCCCAAACCGCCAGGGAGCTGCGGGAGGAATACCCGGGCGTGCGCTATCACCTTTACAGCGGAAATTCTCAGGACGTTGCCGAGCGGCTGGAAAAGGGGCTTCTGGATTTCGGGGTTTTTGTCCACCCCGCCGACCTTTCCCGCTATGAAAGCCTGGAGCTTCCGGAGAAAGAGCGCTGGGGAGTCGTGATACGCAAGGACGATCCCCTGGCGCAAAAAAAGGCCGTCCGCAGAGAGGAGCTTGCGGATCAGCCCTTGATCGTTTCCCGGCAGGCCATGGAGGCAGGGCGCGACAACGCCTATGCCCGCTGGTTTGGAGAGTCCTTTGAAGCGCTGAATATTTCCACCACCTTTAACCTGGTTTACAACGCCGCCCTTATGGTAGAAGCCGGGCTGGGCTGCGCCCTGACCATTGACAGGCTGGTAAATATCTCCCCGGAAAGCGCTTTGACCTTTCGCCCCTTAGAGCCAAAGCTGGAAACAGGGCTGAGCCTTGTGTGGAAAAGGCATCAGGTCTTTTCCGCCGCCGCGGAGGCCTTTCTGGAAAGGCTGAAGAGCAAATGCGCTTCCGCGTGAAATGGGGAATCAGGGAGAGACAGGGCGGTAAATTGTAGTTTAATGAACTAGTCGTTAGCTGTTAGTTGTTAGTCGTTAGAAAAGGGAAAGTTCTCTTTTTTGTCATTCTGAGGAACAAAGTGACGAAGAATCTCGTCCTTAATTCCAGGGCAAAAGGGCAAAGAACGAGATTCTTCGCTTCGCTCAGAATGACAAGAGGGTGGTGTGCAGATAACCGCTAAATTCCAATTTAGCAAGCGACGGCCCTCGCTCCTTCTCATTGCTCATTCCCAATTCCTCTATTGTATAGTAAAAGCCGGGCTCCACATTTTACGCGGATCGCCCGGCTTTTACTTTTCCATAAGCTCCTGCCGCAGATAGAGCAGCAGCTTTTTTTCTCTTCGGCTGACCTGCACCTGGGTCATTCCCAGCAGGCCGGCGGTGACCGTTTGTGTTTTTCCCTGAAAATAGCGGTATTCGAGGAGCTTTTTGTCCCGCTCCTCCAGGGTGTGGAGCAGCTCGTACAGGGTAAGCCGCTCTGTCATTTTTTCCTCCGGGGCTTCCACCGGGATCTCCAGCTCTCCGCTTTCATCACCGCTGAGGGAAACGGGGGCTTGAGAAACGCCCAGCGCCAGCGCCGCCTTTTCCACTGGCACGCTCAAGAGCTTCGCCACCTGGGCCACCGTGGGGCTTGTTCCCTCTTTTTCCCGAAAAGCCTCCTCCGCCTCCCGGGCCTTTTTTCCCAGCTCCTGCATGCCCCGGGAAACGCGAACAGGCCGCCCAACGCGAAACAGCAGGCGGATCTCCCCCAAAATGACCGGCACGGCATAGGTGGAAAATTTCACGCCCCGTTCCCAGTCAAAATGCTCGGCCGCTTTGATCAGCCCCACACAGCCCGCCTGAAACAGATCCTCATACTCCACGCCCTTTCCGGAAAAACGCCGGGCGCACAGGTGTACAAGGCCCATGTTTTCTTCCACAAAGCCGTCGGAGCAATGCTTCGTTTGGCAGACAAGCATAGCTATGCCTTTGTCTCAAAGAGCTTTGTCAGGGTGACGCTGGTGCCCTTGCCGGGCGCAGAGCTCACCCGCACTCTGTCGCAAAAGCTTTGCATCACGGAAAAGCCCAGGCCCGCCCGTTCTTCGCCGCCGGTAGTGTACAGGGGCTCCATGGCCTGCCGGATATCCGAAATGCCACAGCCCTTATCCCGAATGCGTACCACCGCCTTGCCGTTTTCAAAAAGTTTCACAGTTATGTAAACCATTCCGAGCTTTTCCCGATAGCCGTGTACAATGGCGTTTGTCACCGCCTCGGAAACGGCGGTCTTCAGCTCCGTCAGGTCGGATACCGTGGGGTCCAGCTGGGCGAGAAAGGCCGATACCGCCGCCCGGCCGAAGCTCTCATTCACGGAGTTGGAGGGGAAGCAGATCTGCGTTTGATTCACCGGCTTCATCATGTTATCCCGCCCTCCTTTCTATTGCGGCAATGGATTCTATTCCGGAAAGCTCCACCATCTTATTCAGGTAGGGGGACAACCCGCACAGCACCACATGGCCCTTCCAAAAGCGGTACAGACGCACTCTTCCCAGAATCAGCCCTACTCCGGAGCTGTCCATAAAGGGCACGTCCGAAAAATCCAGACGCAGGCAATAGGGCTTCAGCTTTTGAGAGGTATCGTCGATCTGCTCCCGCATTTCCCTGGCGTTGTGGTGGTCGATCTCCCCGCTGAGCCGGGCGGTAAGCACGCCGTCCTTGTAACTGAGCTGCACGTTCATACGATCACATTCCTTCCAAAATTTTAGTTTTCAGATGGCAGAGCTTCGTGATGTTCCGTAAAAAAGAAAGTCCTGAAAAGAACGGCTTGTCCGCTCTTTTCAGGACTATTTTACTGTGTGAAACACAAATATTTTGGGGAAGCATGTCAAAGGCAAAGAAAAGTTCCTTCCGCTTTTCCTCGTCTATCCGGCAGGAGCAGTCAGCTCTACATGATTTCCCTCGCTGTCTACAAATTCCGAGACCCAGTTATCCCCGATTTTTGTCAGGGGGAAACAAACCGTCAAGCCCTTCAGCTTTCTTTTCAGCGTCTCAAGGTTTTCCACCTTAACACTAGGCAGGCAATTACTGCCAAAAGTGTGCTCTTCCCCCATTTTTTCATAGGCGAAAAGGCCCCACTGAAAACCGCCGACGTGAAAATCGCTGTAGACCTCATCTTTTATCGTAACAGACATTTCAAAAAATTTTTCGTAAAATTCAATCGCCCGATCCATATCCTTCACACACAGGTAAAGCGAGCCTATTTTGCAATTCATGGACCGTCCCTCACTGAAACGCTTTCAAAGACTCTTCAATCAGGCGCACTTTTTCCCGAAGCTTTTCGGCGTTGTCCCTTACTCCATCGATCACCTTCTGGGGGGCTTTGCCGATAAAGGTTTCGTTTTGAAGCTTTGCTTCGGCATTCGCGAGCTGCTTTTTCGCGCCCTCCAGCTCCTTTCGGAGCCGGGCGGTCTCGGCGGCTTTATCCACCAGGTCGTCCATGGGCAGATAGCCCTTGCAGGCGGCGGTGACCACTGTGACCGCGCCGTCCACGGAGAAGGCTTCTCCGATCTCCAGCCCGCTGCAATAGGCCAGGCGGAGAATGGCCTCCCGCTCTGTTTCAAAGGCGGCGGGGGAAGCGGTTTCCACATACAGATGGGCTTTTCTGGAGGGCGGCACATTCATTTCACTGCGGCGGGTACGCACAGCGGTGATCAGCTCCATGACCTTGGCCATTTCCGCTTCCTCCTCCGGGAAGCAGAGAGCCTTGTCATAAACCGGCCAGGGAGCAACGATCAGAGCCTCTCCCTCGTGGGGCAGGCTTTGCCAGATCTCCTCCGTGATAAAGGGCATAAAGGGGTGCAGCAGCTTTAAGGTATTGCTCAGCACCCACACCAGCACCTGCCGGGTATTTTGGGCGTCCGCCTCATCTTCGCCGTTCATGCGGATCTTGGCGAGCTCAATGGTCCAATCGCAGAAATCGTCCCACAGGAAATCGTAAAGCTTCGCCACGGCGATGCCCAGCTCAAATTTCTCCAAATTTTCCGTCATTTCCTTTGTGACGGACATAAAACGGCTGAGGATCCACTTATCCTCCAGGGAAAGCGTTTCCGGCAGGGCGCAGGGCACGTCTTTTCCATCAATGTTCATGTGAATGAACCGGGCGGCGTTCCAAAGCTTATTGGCAAAGTTCCGGCTGGCGGCCACCTTTTCATCAGAGAAGCGCATATCGTTTCCGGGGCTGTTTCCCGTTACCAGTGTAAAGCGCAGGGCATCCGCGCCGTACCGGTCAATGACCTCCACGGGGTCAATGCCGTTGCCCAGGGACTTGCTCATTTTTCTGCCCTGGGCGTCCCGGACAAGGCCGTGGAAAAACACGGTCTTAAAGGGAGCCTCTCCCATGTGCTCCAGGCCGGAGAAGATCATTCTGGCCACCCAGAAGAAAATGATATCGTACCCGGTAACCAGGGTGTCGGTGGGATAGAAGTACTTCAGCTCTTCTGTATTTTCCGGCCACCCCAGCGTGGAGAAGGGCCACAGGGCGGAGGAGAACCAGGTATCCAGCGTATCGCTGTCCTGCCGCAGATGGCGGCTGCCGCACTTGGGACAGATTTCGGCGTCTGTTTCGGAAACAATGATCTCCCCGCAATCCTCGCAGTACCAGGCGGGGATCCGATGGCCCCACCACAGCTGCCGAGAAATACACCAGTCCTTGATATTGTCCATCCAGTTATAATAGACCTTGTCCATCCGCTCCGGAATGAACTTGATCTCACCGGTTTTCACCGCGTCTACGGCGGGCTTCGCCAGGGGCTCCATTTTCACGAACCACTGAGTAGAGACCCGGGGCTCCACCACCGTGTGGCAGCGGGAGCAGGTGCCTACATTGTGCTTTAGGGGCTCGATTTTGATCAGATAGCCGCCCTCGTCCAGGTCCTTCACGATCTGCTTTCTGGCCTCCATGCCGGACAGGCCCGCGTATTTTCCGCCGTTTTCATTGATGGAGCCGTCCTCGTTCATCACGTTGATGACCGGCAGGTCGTGGCGCTTGCCCACCTCGAAGTCGTTGGGGTCGTGGGCGGGGGTGATCTTTACCACACCGGTGCCGAAATCCATTTCCACGTATTCGTCGGCAACAATGGGGATCTCCTTTTCCACCAAAGGCAGGATCACCGTTTTGCCGATGAGATGCCGGTAACGCTCGTCCTCAGGGTGCACCGCCACAGCCGTATCGCCCAGCATGGTTTCCGGGCGGGTGGTGGCAAGCTCAATAAAGCCGGAGCCGTCCGCCAGGGGATAACGCAGATGCCAGAAGGAGCCTTCCTTTTCCTCGAAATTCACCTCGGCGTCGGAAATCGCGGTACGGCAGTTGGGACACCAGTTGATGATGCGTTCTCCCCGGTAAATGAGCCCCTGCTTGTAAAGCTTTACAAACACATGGCGCACCGCCTTGGAGCAGCCCTCGTCCATGGTAAAGCGCAGGCGGTCCCAGTCGCAGGAGGAGCCCAAAAGCTTCAGCTGCTCAATGATTCGTCCGCCGAATTTTTCCTTCCAGGCCCAGGCCCGCTCTAAAAAGCCCTCTCTGCCGAGATCCTCCTTCGAGATCCCTTCCTCCCGCATGGCCTCCACGATCTTGGCCTCTGTGGCGATGGAAGCATGGTCCGTACCGGGAAGCCACAGGGCGGAATACCCCTGCATGCGCTTCCAGCGGATCAGAATATCCTGCATGGTTTCGTCCAGGGCATGTCCCATGTGCAGCTGCCCGGTGATATTGGGCGGCGGGATCACAATGGTGTAGGGCTTCTTTTCGGGATCCGGCTCCGCATGGAACCAGCCGCCCTTCATCCAGAAATCGTAAATTCGTTTTTCCACTTCCTGAGGCTCATATGCCTTGGCAAGCTCTGTGTTCACGTTCCTCACTCCTGTTTTATGCCGGGATCAGGACATACCCGCCGGCGATTTTTCCATTTTTCACAAAAGGCGCATAGCGTATCACAACTCCGCACGCCTTGAACTTTTATTATCTTATTTTGCGTGGATTTTGTCAATAAAAAAGAGAAGAAAAACCTGTTCGGGAAATTTTTGAGATGCTGGGGAATACCAGGGCAATGAGGAATTAGCAATGAGCAATTAAGGGCAACGCCCGGTAAATTATAGTTTAGCACCCTTAGGCTCCACTTACGCAAGTAAGGGGAGCTGTCAGCCGAAGGCTGACTGAGGGGATTGAAACTGGCGATTCTATCCCGCTTTCTGCGTGTGACGATCCCCTCTACCACCTAACGGTGGTCCCCCTGCCCTTGCAAGCAAGGGCAGGCTTTCGCTCACCGCTAAATTCCGAATTTATTAAACTTCGCCCTTAAAATTGCTCATTGCTAATTTCTCATTACTCGTATGGCTGACAACAGAAAAGAAGGCCGCCCTGAACGGGCGGCCTTCTTTGGATATGCTTTCACTTTATTTCTGAGGCAGGTAGGGCTCGCCCAGCTCTACAAACTTTGTAAACACGGTTGCCGCTTCGCTTCTGAGGGTGTTGCCCTTGGGGGAGAAATAGCCCTTGTTGTCCCCCTTGACCAGTCCCAGCGTATAGCATTCATAGACGGCGTTTCTGGCCCAGCGGGAGATGGAGGCGTGATCCGGGAAGGTAAAGCTTTCGAGCTCTTTGTGGGCCTCCAGGGCCTGAGAGATCACCACGCACATTTCTTCCCGGGTGATGGGCGCGTTGGGGCGGAATTTCCCGTTACCGTCTCCCCGCATGACGCCGGCCTCCTTTGCCCAGGCCACCGCCGGGGAAAACCACTTTCCCTCCGGCACATCGGTAAAGGCGGAGCCGCCGTATTCGCTGAGTTCCACGCCCAGCGCGTTTGCCGTGACCAGAGCGAATTCCGCCCTGGTAATATTTTTGGAGGGCTGGAACAGCCCGTTGGTATCTCCTTGAAACAGGCCCAACTGATAAGCCTTTTCCACAGGTTCATAATACCAAGCGCTGCGTTTTACGTCCGGGAAGGTAAGAGACGGGTAATCTTCTCCCTGATAGGTATAGGCCTGCTTGCTTTTGGCGGGGAACGAAAGTGACACCGGCTTCAAAAGCTTATCCTTATCCCCTTCCAGATAAACATTGTAGGGATTTTCCTCCAGATGATCCTTCTGCCTGGAGAAGGCCTCTCCCTCTACTACGGTTTGAGAGCCGACCAGGAAGTAATCGTAGCCAACAGCGTCCGCCTGGCTATCGTCCCAGGTGAGATCCAGATTGTACCATTCCCCATCGTCCATTTTCACATTGTTCCACATATGGGTGGCGCTGGAAGCAAGGGCACAGGGGATATCCAGCAGGCCGCAGACAATTTTAAATGCCTTGGCGTACCCGTCACAGACAGGTTCGTAAGCGTCTCCCTGGATCAGGGCGCTGTAGGCGGTGTGGGCCAGGTTTTCCTTGGGATCTCCATAGGTGTTGACCTGGGCCAGCAGATCGTGGACGGCTTTTACCCTGCTGTAGGTATTGGGGGCGTTTTTTGCCTCCGCGGCGATCTCCTCCGCCCGCTTCAGCATGTCGTTGTGCATATCCCGCTCCAGCCCGCCATATTCTAAATGGAAATCAAAAATCACATCGGTGACCTTGGCAGCGGCGGAACCAGACTGGATCACCTTATAGCCGTATTGCAAATGGGCAAGCCACAAAGCGTCCGGCCTGTCGTAGCGCAGGGCCACGATGGCGGCGCACAGATCCGTATAGATGCCGGATTCTATGGAAGCCGCCGCTTTGGCGGGGACAAATTTCCCTTTGGAAAAAGAACCCGCGATAGAGACCCCGGTCAGCTCCGGGACCCGTGTGAGGACTCTATAATATATCATATTGTTGTGCTGTACCTGAGCGGAAGAAAGCAGACGGTCTATTGTAATGGCCTCCAGCGCGTCATAGCAGGCTTTCTGTCGGGCGGTGAGCTGCCCATACATATCTCCGCCGTCATAGGAAACGGCGGGCGCGCGGAATGCTCTTTCGTCACTGAGAAGCGGGTCGCCGCCTCCCAGCGTTTCCCGGTTTTCCAGCACGGCATCATAGCCGCCCTCTCCATCCTCTGTCCGCTGAACCTCTACCTCCACGGGCAGAGCCTCCGCATTTTCCCAGGCCAGTGCGCTTACCGGCACCATGCTGAGAAGCAGCGCGGCGGCAAGCAGCAGGCTCATCAACTGAAGTTTCAGATTTTTCACATGCAGCGCCTTCCTTTCCCTATATGCTTTTATTATCTATGAATCCCGGGGTAAAGTCAATCTCAATTTTTCAGCCGCTCCTTTCCTTTTTCACCAAAAGCCGCCCGGGCAGGATGTTCAAAGATCAAAAGCAAGGTATTTCGGTAAGGGGAAGAAATTGGCAAGGGAAGTGGAAAACTCCTTTTCTCTCAGGAATTCCCTGGATTTCCGGAAACCTGCGTTTCCGGAAAAACGCAAAGAAATTGTGAATTTTTTCCAAGCGGGTTGCAAAATGAAACAAGGCGTGATAGAATGTAACCAATTTGTAACCTTTTGGTTGTCCCTCTCCCTTCTTGAATAAAGAAGCGGGACAGCCGCAGCTTATTCAACTCATTCTATATTTTTTGAAACGCGAGGGAATCACCCATGATACGAAGCTTGACAAAAAAAGGAACGCTCAGAAGCCTCTGTCTTCTTCTGGTACTGGCGCTGGTATGTGCCGCCGGGCTGCTGCCCGGTCAAAGCGCCTCCGCCGCGGAGACGCCCACTTCTCTGGGAATGGCCGCCCACGGCATCAAGGCCCATCGGGACGGCTGGCTCTACATTTCCGGCGGCAAGGGTCAGACGGTGGGCAATACCAGGGGTTCGGACTGTGCTGGCCTGCTCTACGCCTATTTCTCCGATGCAGGGGCCTTGGGTAACTGCCGGGGCGGCGCCACCAGCCAGGTGGAGGACAACTGCGTTTTTTCCAACGACATCAGCGAGGGAATTCCCAACATTCACGGCCTGGCACTGACCATGCCGGATTATTACGATCCCGGCACGGGCATTTACGGGCACATCGGCATTTATATCGGCAATAACGAAGCCGCGGATAACAGCGATTCGCAGTACAATATGCGCCGGGAGCCGGTGGTGGGCAGCGGCAGAAACTGGACCGCCTGGCATGTTTTTGACAACGGCATGAAATACCCGGTGGAGGGCTGGTACGAGCTGGACGGAAAGCTTGTCCATTATACCAGCTATGAGTACGACACCGATACCACGGTAGACGGTTATCGAATCGGCAGCGATGGGTACGCTTATACCGCCGCCGGGGAATATGTTCCCGTAAACCGCGTAACGCTCAGCACCCGTTACGCCTCCGCTTCTCAGGTGGCCGCTTATCTGCGCGCCAGGTACAGCGGCAAGGACAGCACCTATGAATTGATCTACGGCGGCTCTCAGGGCGATGATGAGCCCGCCGCCTATAACGGTAAGATCACCGCCAACAGCGTTCGCCTGCGGCAGGCGGCCACTACAAAATCGGAGATCGTCACCACGCTCTCCAAGGGTACTGGCGTAGATATTCTTGACGAGGTCGCCGGAGAAAAGGTCACGGCAGACGGTGTTTCCACCGATAAATGGTATTCCGTCATTACCTCCGGCGGATTTTCCGGCTATGTCTGCTCTCTTTACGCGGAGCGCGTTTCCAATGTTCCCGCCTCCGGCGCTCCCGTGATCGAAGCGGCGGGCGGCTATGTCACCATGACAGCCGGGGCCGGCGCGGATATTTATTACACGGTGGACAACACCCAGCCCGATCAGAATTCCACGCCCTATACCGGGCCCATTTATATGACCGGCTGTACCTACAAGGCCATAGCCATGAAAAGCGGCGTAAAAACTCCCGTTTCCACCGCTACCGTTCTTTCCGACAGCAGCGTGTTCACCGATTTTACCACCAAGGACTGGTTCTACAGCGCGGTGGACAAGGCGGTAGAGGCGCAGATCTTCCGGGGCAACGGCAACGGCACCTTTACTCCCAACGGCAAGATCACCCGGGCACAGTTTGTAATGGCCCTGGCGAATCTTGACCGGGTGGATCTTTCCCTGTACGACAAAGGGACAAGCTTTACCGATGTGAAGAACCCAGCCTCGCAAATGACCAGGGCTATCGCCTGGGCTTCTGAAATGGGCTATGTGCACGGCTTTACGGACAACACCTTCCGTCCCAATGCCGTGATCAGCAGAGAGCAGATGTGCGTGATCCTGGCCCAGTACGCCGGGCTGGAGAGAAGCGCTTCCTCCGCCGCTTTCGCGGACGACAAAAAAATCAGCTCCTGGGCGAAAGAGGCTGTATACGCCTGCCGGGACAACGGCCTGATCAGCGGTGTGGGCGGCAATAAATTCGACCCCAAGGGAACCGCTACCCGGGCGGAAGCCTGTGTGATCACCACCAGGTACTACAACAGCTGAGTTTACAAAAGTTTCATAGTTTGATTCTCCTTTTTACCGCGCCCGCCGGAGTGATCCGGCGGGCGCGGTTTTTTTAGTAAATCATCTCAATTATCACTTAAAGCGGCAAAGAGCCGCCGGAAGCTCCGGCGGCTCTTTTATACCCTGATATGGTACGCTCTTCTCAGCTCTTTTTCAAACGGATCACGTTCCAGGAAGCGGGAGCCAGGCGGCTCTTCAGAAGGCCGTTGTCCTGCTGATCCCGGTCTGTTACGGTTTTCGGCGTGACTGCCTGGTTTTCCGCGGAGTTTACCGCGAAGAAATCAGGATGCTCCAGCACGATATGCTCTGTGAGCCGATACCCGGGGAAGCTTCTCAAATCTGTTTCCAGCGTGATGCTCTCGGAAAGATCACGGTTCACGGCAAATACCGTCAACTCCTCCCCTTCGTCGTTCCACACCGCCGCGGATTCCACATCGGTCACATCGGTGAAATCCATGGTATCGTGGCGGGAAGAGCGAAGAGCCGTATCCAGCGCCACGCCCCTGCCGTATTGGGAGGCGTGAAGATAGGGATAGAAAATGGTCTGCTTCCAGGCGGGGCCATTTTCCTCCGTCATAATGGGGGCGATCACATTTACCAGCTGGGCAAGGCAGGCCATGCGCACCCTGTCGGAATGCTTCAGCATGGTGATGAGCATCAGACCCACCAGCAAAGCGTCCTCAAAGTCATACTGATCCTCCAAAAGGTGGGGGGCCACCGCCCAGGGGCGGTTCTTCATGGTATCGTCGTCCTCGGCGTTGGCGTGGAACCACACATTCCACTCGTCAAAGCTGAGCATCATATCTTTTTTGGCCCGCTTTTTCGCCTTGACAAAATCACAGGTGGAGATCACCGTTTTGATAAAGTGATCCATATCGTCAGACTGGGCCAGGAAATTGGCGGTATCGTGGAAGCGGTTGCCGTAATAGGTATGCAGGGAAATGAAATCCACGCTGTCATAGGCTTCTTCCAGCACGGTAGCCTCCCACTGGGGGTAAGTGGGCATTCCGGTGTTGGAGCTGCCGCACACCACCAGCTCCAGAGAGGGATCGATCTGCTTCATGGCCTTGGCGGTCTCGTCTGCCAGGCGGCCGTATTCCAGAGCGGTCTTATGCCCTGTCTGCCAGGGGCCGTCCATCTCGTTGCCCAGGCACCACACCTTGATGTTGTGGGGTGCTGAAACGCCGTGGGAAATGCGCAGATCGCTATATTTCGTGCCGGAGGAGTGATTGCAGTATTCCAGCAGATTACAGGCGGCCTCAATGCCTCGGGTGCCCAGGTTCACCGCCATCATCACATCGGTTCCGGCCTTTTTCGCCCAGCTGGAAAACTCGTTGACGCCCACCAGGTTCGGCTCCGTGCTTCTCCAGGCAAGCTCCAGCCTGCGGGGACGCTCCGCCACCGGGCCGACGCTGTCCTCCCAATAAAAATTGGAAACAAAGTTGCCGCCGGGGTAGCGGACAATGGGCACGCCGATCTCCTTTACCAGCTCCAGCACGTCTTTGCGGAAGCCCTCCTCATCGGCGCTGGGGTGCTCCGGCTGATAGATGCCGCCGTACACCGCGCGGCCCAGGTGCTCGATGAAAGAGCCGTAAATACGTTTATCGACCCGGCTGATTTGAAAATCCTTGTCCAAGGTGATCCTGGCAAATTTTTTCTCCATAAAATTTATGTTCCTTTCCCTGTGATACTGTGGCTTTTCTTTTCCTAATCATAGCCGGAAAATCTCCAAAAGTCAATTCATGTTTTGTAAAATATGCCAAAAAAGCAAGACTATTTTTGGAAAATCCAGTGCTTTCTTTTTCGGAAAAAGTGCGCTATGCTTATTTCATTGAAATCGTAGGTAAGGAGCTGGTCAAATGGAGTTTACCGAGCTAAAAGCCGCCGCGCTGGAGGTTTTGAGTCCCCGGAAAATTTCGGAGGATATTGAAGCCGGCGGAGTGGCCGCCGCCCTTGTAACAGACCGGGGGACCGTTTATCGGGGCGTATGCATCGATACCGCCTGCAGTATGGGCTTCTGCGCGGAGCATGCCGCTATTGCCGCCATGATCACCGCCGGGGAAAGCCGGGTGGAAAAGATCGTAGCGGTAGGCTGGGATCACCAGATCATGCCCCCTTGCGGGCGCTGCCGGGAATTTTTAATGCAGCTTGGAAACCCGGACTGTCAGGTTCTGGTAGAGGAAGAAAGGGCTGTTCCCCTCAAAGAGCTTCTTCCCTGTTATTGGAAAACCGACTGATTTTAAGGCTATCTCTCAAATTCAACTTTGGAAAGGAAGATTGTTTTGAAGCTGATTCATCTGCGCACAAACCACGTAACAGAGCCGCTGGGCATGCTGCTGGGCAAGCCCATTTTTTCCTGGGTGGCGGAGGAAACCGAAGCGAAAAAGCAAGCCGCCGCCCAAATTACAGTAAAGGACAGTGGGGGCAGCCCGGTCTTTGACAGCGGGAAGCGGGAGGATATTTCCTCCCTGGGCTTTGAAGCCGACTTTCCCCTTGCGCCCCGCACCCGCTACACCTGGACCGTTACCGTTTGGGCGGATAACGGAGACAGCGCCAGCGCCTCCTCCTGGTTTGAAACTGCCAAGGAGGCGGAGCCCTGGCAGGCAAAGTGGATCGCTGCCGACTTTGCGGACCGGGAAACCCACCCGCTTCTGAAAAAGGATTTTACTCTAGACGGAGAGATCGCCTCCGCCAGAGTATACGCCTGCGGGCTGGGGATCTATGAGCTTACTCTAAACGGGAAAAAGGCCGGGGACGAATACCTGCTGCCCGGCTACCACTGCTACGACTCCAATCTGGAGTATCAGACCTTTGAGGTCACCGAGCTGCTGCGGGCCGGGGAAAACACCATCGGCCTGGCCCTGGGCCCCGGCTGGTACAAGGGAGATATCGTATTTGACCGCTATCACGATCTGTACGGCGACACCATGCAGGCCATTTGCGAGCTGCATGTTCTGAAAAAGGACGGCACAGAGCAGGTCGTCATCTCCGATGAAAGCTGGAAAAGCTACCCCTCTCCCGTACTGTTCAGCAATATTTACGACGGTGAGGAGTATGACGCTCAAAAGCAGATCCCCGGGTGGTCTGAGCCAGGCTGCGCAGCTCCGGCAAAGCAGACAGTGCTTCGGGAGGAGCCCCGCCCGCTCGTTGCCAGAATGGGAGCGAGAATCGTAAAGAAACGGGAATTTGCCCCGGTGGAGATCTTACACACGCCCAAAGGGGAAACCGTATTGGATTTCGGGCAGAACATGACCGGCTGGGTGGAATTCACCTGCCGGGAGCCCGCTGGCGCCCAGGTAAAGCTCACCTACAGCGAGGTGATGCAGAACGACTGCTTCTACCGGGATAACCTGCGCTCCGCCAAGGCAGAGTATCGCTATCTCTCCGATGGAAAGGCAGCTCGGGTGCGTCCCCATTTCACCTTTTACGGGTTCCGGTTTGTCAAGGTGGAGGGAGTGAAAACCGCGCGGGCTGAGGATTTTACCGCCTGCCATATCCGCTCTGATATTGACCCCATCGGCTGGATCGAAACCGACAACCCCTTGGTAAACCGGCTATTCCAAAACGCCATGTGGGGCCAGTTCGATAATTTCCTGGATATCCCCACCGACTGTCCCCAGCGGGACGAGCGCCTGGGCTGGACGGGAGACGCCGCCATCATCTCCGCCACTGCCTGCAAAAACATCTACATGCCGGCGTTCTTCCACCATTTTGTAGAAAACATAGCCCACGAGCAGGCGTATTATGACGGATCGGTTCCTTTCTTTGTCCCCGCGCCCCATGTGGACGAAAGCGACAAGGAATTTTCCTGGGTCAAGGATAACGGCTCCGGCTGTGCGATTTGGAGCGATGTTGCCACCATGATGCCCTGGGCGGTTTATGAAAATTACGGCGACCTGGCCCTGCTTCGGCGGGAATACCCGGTGATGAAAACCTGGGTAGAGCGGATCCGCCGGGACGACCGGTTAGACGGAGACCGGGGGCTGTGGCTTCGGGGCAATCAGCTGGGAGACTGGCTGGCCCTGGACCGTGAGGACGGCGATACGCAAAATCCCTTTGGCGCTACCAGCCTGCCCTACACCGCTACCGCTTTTTACTGGTATTCTGCCACCCTGACCGCCAAGGCCGCCAAGGCCCTGGGGCTTTCCGAGGATCAAAAGGAATATGAGGCCCTCGGCGAAAAAATCAAAAAAGCGTTTCTGCAAGAATACTTCCACGCCGACGGCGCTTTGAAGATCCCGGAGACCCAGACCGCCTGTGTATTGAGCCTGTTCTTCGGCCTGTATCCGGAGGGCTGCCTCGATAAGGTGCTGAGCACCCTCACCGGCTTGCTGGAAAAGAACGGAATGCACCTGAACACCGGCTTCTGCGGCACCCCCTTCCTGTGCCGCGCCCTGTCCGATAACGGCGCGAACAAAGCCGCCTATGATCTGTTCTTAAACAACGACTACCCCAGCTGGCTTTATGAGGTGAAGATGGGGGCTACCACCGTGTGGGAGCGCTGGAATTCCATTTTGCCGGACGGCTCCATCAGCGGCACGGGCATGAACAGCCTGAACCACTATGCCTATGGCTCTATCGCCGACTGGATGTACCGGAACCTCTGCGGCCTGAACCCCTGTGAGGAGGCTCCCGGCTACAAAAAAACTGTGATCTGCCCCATGCCGGATCCCCGCATTCGTTTTGCCAGGCTGCGCCTGGATTCCGCCGCCGGACGGTATGAGGTAGAATGGCGTTATGACGGAGAAGCGCTCCACTATGAGATCACAGTTCCCTTTGACTGCGAGGCTACCCTACTGTTGCCAAACGGTGAGATCCATACCCTGCCGGCGGGCATCTATCACTTCTAAAGCAAATTTTCTCCAAAAAACAGTCCGGCCCATATAAAATGGGCCGGACTGTTTTTTGAGCAAACCTGAACTTTTATTCAGCTGCCGTGGAAGAAGACCCGACAGCGGAGGAGGGACCCGCCGTGGAAGAAGACCCGACAGCGGAGGAGGGACCCGCTGTGGAGGAAGTGCCGCCTGCGGAGCTATTGCCCTCGCCGCCGCAAGCCGCCATAGTCAACGCCATGGCCAAAACCATCAATGCCGCAATTACCTTTTTCATTTTGAGTTTCTCCTTTTTCTTTGATTTGATATAGTAAGCAGGGCCAAAAATTTTGCACTTGGCTTTTTCGGCCCTTATATCGTTATTGAGCTTACCTCCAGTTTATTACAAAAACTTTTTCCGTTTTTTACATTTCCCTTAAACTCACTCAAGAAATGGTAAATGTTTGTTAACAATTTAGAAGAAGACTACAAGAAATTCAAAAAGAGTGAAAAAACTTTGGGCCGAGAGGGGCAATGGCAATTAGAAATGAGGAATAAGCAATGTGAAATTGAAGGATAGAAGCGAAGCTCGATAAATTGGAAGTTAACGGCGAAACACGCCTTTTCCTTCTGTCATTCTGAGCGAAGCGAAGAATCTCGCCCTCAATTCCTTGCCAAAATCAAAGGACGAGATCCTTCGTCACTACGTTCCTCAGGATGACAGAAATGGGCTCTTTCCTAACAACTAACATGCTAAACTATTGTTTATCACTTTATCCTTGCCCTTCATTGCTCATTGCTCATTCCGTTTCCCGTCCAGCAGTATCCGGCATAAAAAACGAAAGCAGGGAACTGATACATTTCGTGACAGTCCCCTGCTCTTGTGCCGTTTGCCGTTCTCTGATCGCCTGGTTAGTAGCGGCTATTTCTCTGGTTTCTCAGGCTCTTCCAGCCAATAGGCGGAGCCGTCCGGCTCCCGGTTCAGAAAAAAGCGGTTGTAAAGCTCCCTGCGCAAGGTGGCGGGGTCTCCAAAGGTGTGCCATTCCTTTAACAGGGCGTTCACTTCTTTTTCCGAATACCTTTTTCCCGCCTCAAATTTTCCGGCAAGGTACGCAATAGCCAGCTGCTTTTTTCCCTGCTTTACAGGCAGCGCCGTCAAGCGGCCCTGCTCATCTAAAAAAGGTTCCAATTCTTTCACAGTAGATATCTCCTCTCATTTCACGAAAAGCACGGCTTTTTGCACAGCTTTATTTAAAAATTGCCGCAGCCTCCTGGGGGTTCAAATATTCATGCTCCACCATCATGGCCACTACCTGCCGCTGCCTTTGCGCGGCCAAATCGGGGTTTTCCGTCAGATCATACACGGAGGGCGCATTGGGAATTCCCGCCAGCAGCGTGCTTTCATAATCCGTCATGGCGGCGGGCTCTTTTCCAAAATAGGAAAGCGAAGCGGCTTTCACAGTATAGCAGCCATTTCCGAAATAAATGCTGTTGACGTAGAGCTCCAGGATCTCGTCCTTTTCACAGAGCTTTTCCAGATCCCAGGCTACAAACACCTCGGCGATTTTCCGGGTAAGCTTCTTTTCCTGGGTAAAATAAAGGTTTTTCGCCACCTGCTGTGTGATGGTGCTGCCGCCCTCGGCGAAGGACATGGTGCAGAGGTCGATCCATACCGCCCTGGCAATAGAAATCGGGTCCACCCCGCCGTGCTCATAGAAACGATGGTCCTCCACCGCCACTACCGCGTCCCGGTAGGTTTTCGGCAGCTCAGAAAAGGCTGTATAATCCGCCTGTGACCGCACCTCGGCAACCCGTGCCTCTAAGGGCGTTTTTTCCACAGCGTCCCTGTACAGCTGATACCCCTGGAACACCAAAACGCCAACGGTACACAGCCCTGCCACAAAGAGAATTATCAATAAATTGCGAAGTAACTTCAGAAATTTTTTCACAGAACCTCTCTCCTTCCCGGCAGCCCAGCGGCTGACTGTCCTCATCGTAGAAAAAAGTCCTTGCGAAATCCCGGCGGTATTTCTTACGAATTTCCAGCGGGACTTTCATTTTTGAAAGCTTGCGCCGCAGACTGTTTCTCTATGGCTTCCCGTTCCCGTAAAAGCTCTTGCCGCAGCGTAAGGGAGTCCCAGGCGGAATTTGACGGGGTGAGAACGGCCTTCAAGGCCACCGGCGCGATCTTTTTCCGGCGAAAGCCACGCAAAAAATCGTCCAACTGTCCGTTGGACAGATGGGCCAGTACCAGCATCTCTTCAGAAAAGCCTGTGCTTTCCGAAGAAGCCTTTTCTCCCCCGCCCTGCAGCAGCTGTTTTAAGGGAATTCCGTATTCAGCCGGAGAAACGTTTCTCACACGCAGCTTCATAGCAAGACACAAAAGCTTGATCCTTCTGCCCTTTTCCGAATCTAAATTATAAAAAAGTACCGTTGGGGCCGTCATGAGGAAAACCACCTTTCTCCCGGCAAGAATACCACTTTTTCATGGTTTTTGCAAGGTCCCGGCAGCGCATGCCTTGCAATCCCCATTCTGAAAAGCTATAATAAGCACAGTGAACCTTTCAAAAGCAGAAAACATCGTTTCGGAAAAGAGGGAGCCTTGCTATGCCCAGAATACAGGAATCCGCGGAAAATTACCTGGAAACTATTTTGATCTTGAATCAAAGAAACGGCTCTGTACGCTCCATTGATGTCGCGGCGGAGCTGGAATTCAGCAAGCCCAGCGTCAGCGTAGCCATGAAAAATCTGCGGGAGCAGGGCTGTATCACCGTGGACGAAAACGGGCAGATCTCCCTGACGGAAAAGGGCCGTCAAATCGCCGAAAGTGTTTACGAAAGGCATACCCTGTTCACAGAGTGGCTGATCGGTCTGGGAGTGGCGCCCCGCACCGCGGCTGAAGACGCCTGCCGGATCGAGCATGTGATCAGTGAAGAGACCTTTCAGGCCATTAAAAAGCACGCTGGGAAATGCTAAGGCATGCACTTTTCAAAGAGGGCGCATTGCAGAAAAAACTGCAATGCGCCCTTTTAGATTTTAGATACTGGATGCTGAACGGTGGCGGCGCAGTGTGGTAAACAGAATGATATCCGCTTCCGATGTGCGTATCACAAACTCCATTGTAACAGGTGTGATTTTTACAGAGTATTCCGAGGAGGCGATCATGGAGAACGCGCGCCTTGATCCGAAGGGCCTGACCTCCCGTGCCAAAGTTGCGGCGGTGCTCATGCGGTACTGGAAAGCTGTTTAGAACAAATTCGTGAGAGGTAATGTATAAAACCAGACCACTACTATTATGTTGACTGAGGTTCGTTTATGGCAAAATGACACAGGCCGGAGGTGTGGTGATTTACCAGCAGGAGGGAACTGAAGCGGGAGCGTCCGGGGATAACCTGGGCACTCCGTTCTCTTTGTCAGCCCTCTCTGCCTAGTATGGACAGGTGAGCAGACGCCACCGGCGGCTTGTGCATCGGGCGGAGCTGCACCGGATAATATATACCGGGACATTGCTTGCTACTACTGTCAGCGCTTATAAAAGAGGGTTGAAAGCCGTCTGCAATGATGGTATACTTTGCTCATGCCTATTCGACAAACGAGAATTCGGAAAGGGGCGTAAGTGGAAAGGAGTGCCGCAATGAAATATTTGATAGAACATTGTATAGATTTTATGGTGTTGGCGCTGCTGTATGCGTTCATCTTTTTTAGAAAGTGGAGGCCCCAGGGCAAAGGTGTCCTCCTTGTCAATACGCTCATGTACGCCTATCTCTCGTTAGTGCTCTTTTTTACCATGATGCCGGTGATCGCATCCATCCCATTTGTGTTAAACCATCCCTATGAGCCTATGAATCTGGTGCCGTTTATTGACGTTTCTTTGGGCAGAGGGGATTTTTTCAGGCAAGTGGTCTTGAATGTTATTATGACTCTCCCCTTCGGCTTTCTATTTCCTCTAACCCGGGACAAAAGGGCCAAGTTCGGCGTGACAGTGTTTTCCTGCTTCCTGATGAGCTTGGGTATCGAACTCTTACAGCCGTTCTTTGACCGCTCCTCTGACATCACGGACCTGATTACGAATGTGATCGGCGGAGCGTTGGGCTATGGCCTTTATGTTATTTTTAAGCCGATCACTTTCTGGGTCTTGGAACGCTTAAAAACAAAATAACGGACTGCTTTTCAGTAATTTCCATTTATCAGGGGGATTTCATCTTTTGGGTGAAATCCCCCTGATAAATGTTCTCTTGAGAAACCTGTCTCGGGAAAAAGAGACAGCGACAGGGCGTGTTCTCCACTGCTTGTGGGAACACGCCCTGTCGATATCTTTATCCTTGTCTGCACAAAAAACACACGGCTCAGCCGATGAGCATGCGGCCCTCCGGCAAAACGGAGTCTCCTTCTCCCCGGCGGCGCATCAAAATTGAAAGCCCAAAGGAAACGGGCCCCACTCTGCCCACGAACATGGTAAAGCATAGCAACAGCTTGGAAATGGGCTCCAGCCTGGGCGTCACCCCGGCGGAAAGCCCCACGGTAGCAAAGGCGGAGGTCGCTTCAAACAGGCAGTCCAAAAACGGAATGGGCGGGTTCATATTGCTGATAACGCCGGCATCTACAAATACCAGCAAAAGGCCCAGCAGCATTACAGTCAGGGCCTTATGCACCATGCTCACGGAAAACCGGTGCTTGAGCACCACCGGCTCTTCCCTGCCTCGCATCGTGGAAAGCACAGTCACAAACAACACCACAAAGGTGCTGATCTTGATGCCTCCCGCCGTAGAACCGGGGCAGCCGCCGATAAACATGAGAATACAGGTGAGCACCTTGGTGAAATCTTTTTCTCCGGCAATATTTACCGAGGCAAAGCCTGCCGTTCTGGTATTGGCGGACTGAAAAAAGGCCGCATTCAGCTTTTCAAAGAAGTTCAGGCCCTTCATGGTGTTGTTGTATTCCAGCAGCAGGAAGCTCAGGGTGCCCAGCACCAGCAGCACCACGGTGCCCCGCAGACAGATCTGGGAGAAAAAGCGCAGGCGGGCAGGCTCTTTCCTTTGAAACCGGGAAAGGAGCTTGCACTGGTAAATATCCTGCACCACCACAAAGCCCAGGCCGCCGATGATGATCAGCGCCGACACGGTAAGGCTGACAAGGGGGTCTCCGGCAAAGGCGGTCATGCTGGAATTTCCCGGTACGTTTCCCAAAATATCAAAGCCCGCGTTACAGTAGGCGGACACCGCCACAAACACGGCGGGCCAAATTCCTTCTGTTCCCAGCATCGGCACAAAACGAAGCATCAGAAGCCCGGCACCCAGCGCTTCACAGAAAAAGGTAAAGCCCAGCATCAGCTTCATCAGCGATACCGCGTCTAAAGCACTGCCGCCGGTGGACTCACTGGCCAGCATGAGCTCCCGCAGGCCCAGCTTTCTGCGCACCAACAGGGTAAAACCAATGGCAAAGGTGGAAAAACCCAGGCCGCCCAGCTGGATCAAAAACAGGATCACGCCTTGTCCAAAAGCCGACCAGTGTGCGGTGGTATCCACTACGGAAAGTCCTGTCACGCAGGTGGCGGAGGTGGCCGTAAAAAAAGCGTTTAACGGATCGGTGGCCCCCTCCTGAGAGGAAAACGGCAGCGTAAGCAGCAGCGTTCCCAGAAGAATCAACAACAGAAAGCTGACCACAATGATGCGCACCGGAGCTGCGTTTCTGATCCGCTCTCCCAGCTTTTTTTCCTTTCCCACAGGCTTTCTCATGCCGTTTCGCTCCTTTTTCTTTGATCAGGCAAAAATCTTATCCGCCGCGCCGGTTCTGCGCAGGGCAATCAACAGCGGCAGTCCCAGCACGTAGCAGACCGCCAGTTCTCCAAGCCCTACCGATAAAGCTCCTGCTCCAAACGCAGCCCAGGAGAAATTGGCCCAGGCAAAGCCCGCGTCGGACAGGCAGGCCACCTCCAGCCCAACAATGACCGTATTGGCAAGCACCGGAGGCAGCGGGGCCAAAAGCGGAAGGCCCTTCCACTCCACCTTTGCGGCGGCTCTTGTTCCAAAAGCCGCTAAAAGCGTAGCCGCTGTTCCGAAGATCCAATCCACGACCCCCAGGGGGCTTGCCAGATTGGAAAGAAAGCAGCCCAGCGCCAGGCCCGGAATGGCGGCGGGAGTAAATACCGGCAGTACCGTTAAGGCTTCGGAAAATCGAAACTGCACCGGGCCATAGGCTAAATTCACTGCTGCCGCCGCATAGGTAAGGACAGAATAGAGCGCCGCGATCACAGCGCCCTGGGCGAGAAACCGAACTTGTTTAGATGTTTTCATAGAGAAGATCCTTTCTGCGGGACCGCGCTTTTGAAAAAGCAAAGCAAGGCCCTTTTCCCCGCCCAAGAATGAGAAAAAGGCTTTTTCCCGTCTTTCAAAAACCAGCCCTAGTATTTTTTAAGGTCAGGATTTTGTGACTGACCGCGGCAAGAGTAAGCACCCCGCGCCGCAACAGTTAGAATACTCCTTTTTTGAAAAAAAATCAAGGAGGAAGAGGAGCGCTATTTAGAATGCAGTGAGGAATGAGAAATGAAAGGCAAAGGGCACAAGCGTTGTAACCAATGCTTGGTAAATTGTAAGCAGTCACTCCTGGCTCCCCTGAAAGGAGAGCTGTCACGGCGAAGCCGTGACTGAGGGGTTCTGACAGAAAGCTGAAAAACGCAGATTTTATACTGGTTTATAGCGAGCTGGAACCTCTCCACCACCTAACGGTGGTCCCCCTCCCCTTTCAGGGGAGGCAAGAAGTTTCTGCTGTTCGTTAGCCCTACAAATTCCTATTTACCTGCTTGCTTGTGGTCGGGCCGGAAGCTATCCTCCCGCACCAAGCAGCTTCACGAGTGGCAGCGGCGCCTCGCCGCCAAATTCCAATTTATCGTACTAACTGCCCTCTTGTCATTCTGAGGAACACAGAAAGCTATCGCTTTCTTGACGAAGAATTTTGCCCTTAATTGCTAATTGCTCATTCCTAATTGCCCTAATAACTGACTCCTCACAGCCACTACTGTGCTTGACATTTTGGAACAACCTGCTTATAATAGGGAATGCGGTTGCGCTTTAGCACTGTAAAGCTGTACAAACCAAAATCGCACAAGCGTGGCTTGGCGCGGCTGCGCCTTTTGCCCCGTACTATTTATTAGGAGGATCGAAATCTATGAACAGAAAGCTTTCCCTCCGGCTGCTTGCCGGAGCTTTGAGTGTCCTTTTGCTGCTGACGCTGGCTGCCTGCGGCGGTGATTCCGGCAAGGCCCCCAGCGGATCCGGCAGCAGTACCGCCAGTGTTGGAAGCACTGCCGGAACCCCTGGCACAGACGGCAAAACCTACACGGTGGGTATCTGTCAGCTGACCCCCCATGAGGCGCTGGACGCCGCCACCAAGGGCTTCCGGGATACCCTTACGGAGGAATTCGGCGACAAGGTGACCTTTGACGAGCAGAACGCCGCCAATGATTCCGCCACCTGCGCCACCATTGCCAATGAATTTGTCACCTCCAAGGTGGATCTGATTTTGGCAAACGCCACCCCTGCCGTGCAGGCTGCCGCCACCGCCACCAGCGATATTCCGGTTTTGGGCACCTCTGTTACCGAATACGGTGTGGCCCTGGGGATTGAGAATTTCTCCGGCACGGTGGGAAGCAACGTATCCGGCACCTCCGACCTGGCCCCGCTGGACCAGCAGGCGCAGATGATCAAGGACTGGTACCCCAACGCCAAAACCGTGGGCCTGCTTTACTGCTCCAATGAGAATAACAGCCAGTACCAGGTAGATACCGTACAGGGCTATCTGGAGGGCCTGGGCTACACCTGTACTCAGTATCCCTTCTCCGATTCCAACGACATGGCCGCTGTAACACAAAACGCCGCCGACAACAGCGATATCCTGTATGTTCCCACAGACAACACCTGCGCCTCCAGCACCGGCATTATCGACAACATCTGCCGTCCCGCCAAGATCCCCGTATTCTGCGGCGAGGAGGGCATTGCCAGGGGCTGCGGCGTGGCTACCCTTTCCATCAGCTACTATGACCTGGGCGTGGCCACCGGAAAAATGGCGATCAAAATTTTGAAGGGCGAGGCGAATGTTTCCGAAATGCCCATAGAATACGCCGCCAATTTTACGCCCAAATACAACCAGGCCATCTGTGATGAGCTGGGCGTAACGCCGCCCGAGGGCTACGAGGCCATTGCCACCGAATAAGCTCCCGAACAGCGCCGCAAGCTATGAGATATCTGCACAGCGGAAAAGGAACTTCCCTTTTCCGCTGTTTTATGCTATACTGGACGCTGAATTCTAGATGCTGGATACTAGATTCCAAATAAAGGGCATAAGAGCAGAAAGCGCTTTTGCTGCTTCATATTCTACTTTTTACGCCCCATTTCTCTTGCCCAAAATGGAGGCTCGTATTATTTTTTGTTGTGGGGGTTCCTTTTCTTATGGCTGATTTTTTGAACGCTTTGCCGGGGGCTGTTTCCCAGGGGTTGATCTGGGGGATCATGGCTATCGGCGTGTACATTACCTACAAGCTGCTGGATATCGCCGATTTGACGGTAGACGGCTCCTTCTGTACCGGCGGCGCCACCTTCGTGGTGCTGTTTGCCTCCGGGGTAAATCTGTGGCTGGCAATGCTTGCCGCCTTTGCGGCGGGGCTCTTGGCAGGGCTTGTCACCGGGCTGCTCCATACCTTCTGCGGTATTCCCGGTATTCTGGCGGGAATTCTGACCCAGCTCGGGCTGTGGTCAGTGAATCTGGCCATCATGTCCATGAAGTCCAATGTGGCCATCAATGTGATCGATCAAAGCAGCCTGAATCGCCTGCTGGTCTCTCTGCGGTTCGTTCAGGACGTTTCCAAGGGAACACGGCCCTTCTATCAGCACCCCATCTTTGTAGTAGGGCTGTTTACGGCGGTCATTATCGCCCTGCTGTACTGGTTTTTCGGCACAGAGCTGGGAGCCTCCCTTCGTGCTACCGGAGCAAACGCCAGCATGTCCCGGGCACAGGGGATCAACACCAACGTGGCAAAGGTGATCGGGCTGATGCTTTCTAACGGCCTGGTGGCCCTTTCCGGCGCGCTGCTTTCCCAGTTCCAGAGCTTTGCGGATTCCAGCATGGGCAAGGGCGCTATCGTCATTGGGCTGGCGGCGGTCATTATCGGAGAAGTGCTTTTCTCCCGGATCTTCCGGAATTTTGCCCTTCGTCTGCTCAGTGTTTCCCTTGGCGCGGTGATCTATTATGTGGTCATTCAGGCCGTGGTCAGCCTCAGCGGCATCAATACAAACTACCTGAAACTGATCTCTGCCCTGCTGGTGGCGCTATTCCTGTCCGTGCCCTATTGGAAGGGAAAATACTTCTCGAAATCGGCAAAGAAAGGGGCGGGCGAGCATGCTTGAATTATCCCAAGTGACAAAGGTATTTAACTCCGGCACTGTCAATGAAAAGATCGCGCTAAACAATGTTTCCCTTACGCTGAAGGAAGGCGATTTCGTCACGGTGATCGGTGGCAACGGCGCGGGAAAATCCACTTTATTAAATGCGGTGGCCGGTGTATTTCCGGTGGACCGAGGCACTATTACGATCAGCGGCGTTAACGTGACCCGGCTTTCTGAGCACAAGCGGGCCAAATACATCGGCAGAGTTTTTCAGGACCCCATGCTGGGCACCGCCGCCACCATGCAGATCGAAGAAAATTTAGCCCTGGCCGCCCGGCGGGGCAAGCTGCGCACTCTGCGGCGGGGCATCACCCGGCAGGACCGGGAAGAGTACCGGGAAATGCTGAAGCTGCTGGATCTGGGTTTGGAAGACCGCATGACTTCCAAGGTGGGCCTGCTTTCCGGCGGCCAGCGCCAGGCCCTTACTCTTTTAATGGCAAGCTTAGTAAAGCCGAAACTTCTGTTGCTGGACGAGCATACCGCGGCGCTGGATCCCAAAACCGCCGCCAAGGTGCTGGAAACCACGGAACAGATCGTACAGCGGGACCACCTGACCACCCTGATGATCACCCACAACATGCGGGACGCCATTGCCCACGGCAACCGACTCGTTATGATGTACGACGGCAAAATTGCCCTGGATATTTCCGGGGAGGACAAGAAAAAGCTTACCGTGGAAGAGCTACTGGAGAAATTCGGACAGGCCACCGGCTCCGACGAAGCGGACGATAAGCTTTTGCTGGGGTAATTTCTGTTTAGAAAGGCAATATCGAAAACTACTGCCTTATAACTGATAAAGAGAATATCTGCCCGGATCGATGATCCGGGCAGATGTTCCTTTTTATATTCTATATGCTTCTATTCCCACAGTGGCCGCCGGGAAATCACCTCCGCGTATTGATCGAGCTCCGCGGTTGCCGCCGCGTATTCTTCCTCTGTGATGAAGCCTGTTTCCAGATTTCCTTTTAAGGCCTCCAGATACTCGTTGCGGAACAGATCCGGATCGGGAGGCGTTTCCACGTTTACTTGTTTCAGCTCTTCCTGCACCTGAGTATAGGAAACAGCTTCCGGCGCCTCTTCCGTCCCAACCGCCGCAAGCTCTTTTTGATTAGAAAAAGCAGCCTCGCCTTCTCTGGCCGGGACAGCCGCGCTGCTTTCATACACGCCCTGCCTATCGCCCAATACTCTGTAATGGTCTCCCAAGAAATTGAAATCGCCGCCTAGATCCCTGCTTTGCAGGAAAAGCAGATATTCCTTCCCCTGCTCCAAAACAGGCTCCGCTTCAAAAAATACCTGCTCATCAGCAGGATCTCCAATTCGCAGCACTGAAACAGAAGCCTTCTCTTCCCCGCGGAGAACCTCAGATACCTTGACCTGATATTCCGTCATGGTAAGAGTGCCGCCCCGCACGCCGCTGATCTCCAACACATCGGCACTCTCCACTGTTCCCCGGATGACCAGCGTGGATTTTTCCATCAGCTTTTCTATGGGCCAGGGCTCCTCATAGGCGCGTATTACACTGACCTCCCGCAAAACGGACTCTGAGATGGAAACGGACTCTTCAGCCGTTGAATAAACAGTCTTGTGCCCGGCGCTTTCGGAGACGGCCTGACCGTTCAGAGCAAACCAGCCTGCAGCTAAGCAAGCAGCCGAAAATGCCGCGCTGACCATGATGATATTTCTCTTTTTCATATTTCGAACTCCTTTCTGAAAGACTAGACATAAATGGCATTGATTCCGTTTTTATCGTCTGTTTGGGGATATCGCAGAATAGTTCCCGGAGCATACACATTCATTACGGCGTATGCGTTATTGGCGGGATGATCTAAACCCAAAGCATGACCGGCTTCGTGAATAAACACCGTCCAGGTATCATATCGATCCGGTAAATCACCGTTTGCGAAAGGACGGGATACGTTGATACAGATACCTGCTTCCAGCACCTTTCCGGAAGCGTTCATTCTGAATTTTGTATACCCCGGCGCGGTAAAGGTTGTGCTAAATTCGCGATAGATATAGTTCCTTCCGTCCTTATTAAAGCTATATACACCGGATGAGCAGCCTGCAAAAAAGCCGGTAGTAGAATGCCTCTCTGTAGGAGAACGCAACAGCGCATATTTCTTATTTCCGATTTTATTCCATTGATACAAGGCTTCGTTCATATGGCTGATCGATGTTGCGCCAAAATCCTTATGAGGGATAAACTGCAGAGCGCCGCTTACGTAATTTCTTTCCGAATTCCTTGTATATGCCATACAATTCGGCGCTATAAGCAATAGAAAAGACAGGATAAGAATTCCGCTTACACCCTTTATAATTTTTGATAGAATTGTTTTCTTCATATGTAACACTTCTTATACTAAAAGAAGTTATCTTTTATGTCTATTTTAGTGCGCAATATCGGTTCTGTCAAGCGTTAAAAAGAATCTTGCCATTTTTTTGATACATCCATTCTAAATACTTATTCCAACTATTATGGGATGTTCCGGGCAGTCTTTCACACGTCAGGCTTTTTCCCGGATTTTTGACAATTCAGGGGGGGAGGTACCCCTTCCGGCTCTAATTATATTGATTTCTAATAGTTTCTATCAATTTTGTGATATTGCTTTCGAAGCAAAGAAAGTTTACGGGCTTCTCTGCGTCAAGACGCTTTTTCCTCATTCCGGTTCCCGGTAATTCTCCCGCATAGCTACACAACACCCTGTTTACAGCCCCGGAGAAGCATGCTATAATCGGAAAATCAGAACGAAAAAACTTTTCGGAAGGACGGGGAGCACCCTTATGCTGTATCCCAAAAGCAAGGAAAGTGAATTATCGCCGGAACTGTTTCAAAGCCCCTCCTGCGAATACCGGGGCGCTCCCTTTTGGGCGTGGAACGGAAGGCTTTCTCAGGAGGAGCTGAAGGAGCAGATCCTGATTTTCAAAAAAATGGGAATGGGCGGTTTTCACATGCATGTGCGCACAGGTATGGATACCCCCTATCTCGGCCGGGAATTCATGGAGCTTATCAAGTTCTGCGTGCAGACCGCAGAGCGGGAACAGCTGCGCGCCTGGCTTTACGATGAAGACCGCTGGCCCTCCGGCACGGCGGGGGGCCAGGTCACCGCGGGAAAACCGGAGAACGCCCGAAAAACGCTTTTGCTGACCACCCGGCCCTATACACCGGACAGGCCCCACCGAAATGAGCGCCCGGAGCCGGGGCGGGGCCAGGAAAGCGTGCGGCAGGATAACGGAGTTCTGTTGGCGAGGTACGATATCGTTCTGGATCCCGCTGGCCGCCTGCTTTCGGGCCGCAGGCTTTCCCCGGAGGATGACGCCCGGGGCACGGTCTGGTACGCTTACCAGGAGCACGCCACGGCGGACCCCTGGTTCAACGATCAGGCCTATGTGGATACGCTGAACCCCCAAGCGATTCGGGAATTTCTTTCCTCTACCCACGAGAAATACCGGGAAACGGTGGGGGACTATTTCGGCGGGGTGATCCCGGCCATTTTTACAGACGAGCCCCAATTCGCGCCCAAGGACACACTGCGCTTTGCGGCGGAGGAAAAGGACGTTTTTCTTTCCTGGACCACCGAGCTGCCCAAGCTATACCGGGAACGCTACCGGGAAGAGCTGCTGGATCACGTGCCGGAGCTGCTTTGGGAATTGCCGGAGGGAAGGCTTTCCAAAACCAGGTGGCAGTTTCAAAACCTGGTTTCAGACCTGTTCGTTTCCTCCTATTGCCGCCAAATCGGCGACTGGTGCAGGAAAAACGGGCTTTTGCTTTCCGGGCACGTCATGGGAGAGCCCACTCTGGAAAGCCAGACCCAGGCGGTGGGAGACGCCATGCGCTGTTACCCTGAATTCGGCCTGCCCGGCATCGACATGCTCTGCGATTTTCACGAGTACACCACGGCAAAGCAGGCGCAGTCCATGGCGCGGCAAAACGGGGCCGAGGGTATGCTTTCCGAACTGTACGGCGTAACGGGCTGGGACTATGATTTCCGGGGCTACAAGCTTCAGGGGGATTGGCAAGCCGCCCTGGGCGTGACCCTTCGGGTCCCCCACCTTTCCTGGATGACCATGAAGGGCGAGGCAAAGCGGGATTATCCCGCCTCTATTCACTATCAATCCCCCTGGTGGGAGCAGTTCTCTGTGATTGAGGAACATTTTGCCAGGATCAATACCGCCCTGACCCGTGGAAAAGGTCTTGTCTCCGTAGGCGTTCTGCACCCCATTGAAACCTATTGGCTCTGCTGGGGGCCGGCGGATCAGACCGCCGGGACACGCGGACTTATGGAACGGCAGTTCGCGGAGTTGGCAGAGCTGCTGCTGTTTGGCGGGATCGATTTTGATTATCTGTGTGAGGCGGCTCTTCCCCGGCAGTGCCCGGCGGGCGGCTTCCCCTTGGCGGTCGGAGAAATGGCCTATCAAACCATTCTCATTCCTCCGGTTCGAACGCTGCGAAGCTCTACGCTGCAAAGGCTGGAGGCTTTTCAACAGCAGGGCGGCCGACTGCTGTTTTTGGGAGAATGCCCTGACCATATTGACGCGTGCCCCTCGGAGGAAGCCCGCCCGCTGTATGAGCGCTCTGAGAGACTTCCCTTTGATTCCCAGGCGATCCTGACTGCGCTGGAGTCCGAACGGTTCCTGGAGATCCGAAAGGAAAGCGGAGAACGCTGTGATACCCTTTTATCTCAATTACGGCAGGACGAAGAAAAGAAGTGGCTTTTCCTCTGCTGCGGCAAGAACCCTGTCAGCCCCGATGTGGATCCCGCCCCCAGGCTTCAATTCCGACTGCGAGGAGAATACGCGTTGGAGCTGTTCGATACGCTCAGCGGAAAAATCAGCAGGCTGCCCGCCCGTTATGAGCGGGGGAGCACCGTGTTCAGCCGCATATGGCATATGCATGACAGCCTGCTGCTTCGCCTTTCCCCGGGCCGCTTTTCCGAGGCGGTGCCTCAGGAAACGAATCTTGGTGCCGCTGATGTGCTGCTGGAGCCTGTGAAGATTGTATTGGAAGAGCCGAACCTGCTGCTTTTGGATCTGGCGGAATTCTCCATAAACGGAGGCGAATTCTATTCGGAGGAGGAGGTTCTTCGCATCGACAATGGGGCCCGGGAAAAGCTGGGGCTGCCGCCGAGGATCAAGGAGATCGTACAGCCTTACCTGCTTTCCCCCGAAACTCCCACAGACTTTTTAACACTGCGGTTTCGTTTTATGAGCGAGCTTGCCCTGGAGGGAGCGCTTCTGGGGTTGGAAGAGCCGGAGCACGCTGCGATCACGCTGAACGGCCAGCCTGTTTCCCCGCAGCCCGTAGGCTGGTACGTGGATAAATGCATTGAAACTCTTCCGCTTCCTCCACTGGTTTACGGGGAAAACCTGCTGGAGGTACGGGTTCCCATTGGAAAACGTACCAATTTGGAGGCTTTTTATCTTCTGGGAGATTTCGGCGTATCCGTACAGGGCTGCCGGAAAACGCTTACCGCTCCGGTACGGGAGCTGGGCTGGGGCGATATCGTTTCCCAGGGACTTCCCTTCTACACCGGAAATCTGCTGTACCGGTTCCGGATAGTTTCCGCAGAAAACAGCTTCACCCTGCGGGTTCCCCAATATCGGGGCGGACTGATCAGAGTGCTGGTAGACGGAAGAGATGCCGGCTACATCGCCTTTTCTCCCTATGCGTTAAAGATCGAGGCCCAGCCGGGTGAGCACACCGTGGAGCTGCGGCTTTACGGTACCCGGCAAAACGGCTTCGGGCAACTGCACCACACCCAGGGGATCTATTTTTATCAAAGCCCCAATTCCTGGCGCAGCGCGGGAGATCAATGGAGCTACGAGTACCGCTTCAAGCCCATGGGGATCCTGAAATCCCCCGAACTGTACAACGCCTTTTTTCTGGACAAGCAGGGACGGCGGCGCATGACGCCGGGGCAGCAAAGGCATATGGAGGACCGGAGCTGACAGGACAAAGAGAACCCACAGCAAGTGCGCGCTGCAGAAAAAACTGCAGCGCGCACTTTTAAATGCTAGACGGTGGATATCATGAGCAATGAGGAATGAGCCGTTAGCAATGAAGGGCAAAGTTCGATAAATTATGGATTAACGAACTAGCCAGACGGCGCAAATCTGAACCACGGTTTTGCCGGGCGTATTTTTGCCCGCCCGTTGTTAGAAATGCAACGCTTTTGCCTAGGTCGGACAAAAATCCACTCCGGCAAAACTTCTTCGAACTGAAAACTGGTGAGATGTTGTCGATTTTCGGTACGAAGGACGACGGTGGGCTGGCGCCCACCTAGGACGACAAGCCGAAAAGCGGCAATATATCGCTTGTGGCAGCTTGCTGCCGCTATTCAGCGGGTTCAAATTCGCGCCGTCTGGCTAGTTGTTAGTCGCTAGTCGTTTGAGAAGAACAAGCCCCTCCTTTATCATTCTGAGGAACACAGAAAGCTATAGCTTTCTTGACGAAAAATCTCGCCCCTAATTCCAAGGCAAAAGGACAAAGGACGAGATTCTTCACCGGGAAAGCAAGGCTTCCTTGCTTTCTGTTCAGTAATGACAGGAAGGAGGTGAGTGGATAACCACCAAATTCCAATTTAGCAGGCATCGGTTACAGCGTCTGTGTTGCTTGCAGCGCCTGTTCCCTTGGCTCTCTTAATTGCTCATTTCTTTTGCAGCCGGTACGCTCCCGCGCCGTGGGAGGGCTTTCTGGAAAGCTTCTTTTATTGTAATTCAAAAATCGCTTCCGTTTCCACAGGCATATTGCCGGGTAAAACGCTCATGCCAACGGCGGAACGGGAAGGCGCGCCCGCTTCTTCTCCGAACAGATCCATTAGAAGCTGAGTGCCGCCGTTTGCTACCTGAGGCTGCTGCGTAAAATCGGGCGTGGAGGCCACAAAGGTCGTAACCTTTACCGCGCTTTTTACCAGATCCAAATCGCCGATCTCCCGCTTCAGTACTGCCAGCACATTGAGCATGCAGTCTCTGGCGTGATCATAGCCCTGCTCCACGGTAACACCCTCTCCCAGCTTTCCCGTGACAGGCGTACCGTCCAAAGAAGGCCCGCAGCCGGAAATATAGAGCAAACTGCCGCCAAAGCGCTTTGCCGGAGCGTACAGGCGCCCTTTGCGGGAGGCTGAGGCAGGCTCATTCCCAGCTTTTGAAGCTTTTCTTCCACCTTGCTCATTGTATAAATCCCTCACTTTACAGAATTGATAAACACCCTTTAGTACTGTTCGTATCTTACGCCACGAGGGTGTGGAAGTCAAGGAAAAGACCGTTTACACGCTCATGCCCCTGGCTGCTACGGGAAACCGCTGAAGCTCGCCGTTTTCCCACACAAAAACGCTGTTTTGCAGATTGATCGCCGTGCACACATGGACGGGAACCAGCTCCAGCAGCTGGCCGACACGCAGGCCGGTCACGCCGTTTTGGGCGGTAATGATCCCGTGCTCTTCGTTCATGCGGCGCAGCTGCAAATTTTCTTCGGGCAATCCATTGGAACCAATGGGAATGGCATAACCGGGGTAGTTTGCGGGAGGCGTATCCAGCGGGATATCCATGGGAAAGGTTTTTGTGCCGCCGTCGATCACGGCATAATCCGGGGCCGGGGTACTGACCACAGTAGCGTACAGGCGTACCGCGATCTCTTCAAAAGCGGCGCAGTGCTCCTTCGTGAGCATCCAGTCCCCGAAAATGTAGGTACCTGGCCGCACTTCTGTTACCAAACCGGTCTTCGCCACAGAAAGGCCGGTGGGCGTAGAGCCCGCGCTGATTTCCTCGATGGGCACCCCGGCTTCTCTCAGGGCCTGGGCCATTTCCCACATGAGCGTTCCTTCCTCCTGGCCGGCGGCTTCATTATCTTCCGTTGGAGCTCCGTGGAGGATCAGGCTTTTGAAGGTGTAAATACCGGTCAGGCGCAGGTTCGGCAATGCGCCCACCTGCTTTCCCAGCTCCAGGTACTGTTCTCCGCGCACGCCGGTACGCTTTGCGCCGGTATCGACCTCCAAACGCACCTCGCAGACCGTTCCCGCTTCTGCCGCCGCCCGGTTTAAGGCCAGAGCGCCTTCCCTGCTATCTACCGCCAAGATCAGGCGGCGAAGCTTTTTTTGCAGCTGAAGGGCCCTCTGAAGCCGAAATTCTCCCACCATGGGATAGGCAATAAAAATATCCTCCACGCCGCCTTGTGCCATCACTTCCGCTTCGCTGACTTTGGCGCAGGTGATCCCGTCCGCTCCGGCAGCCAGCTGCTGTCTGGCAAAGCAGGGCATTTTATGGGTCTTGCAATGAGGTCGCAGCTTGCAGCCATAGGCTGATACTGCGGACTACATACGTTGGATATTTTTTTGTACCAGCTGGCTGTCTACTAAAATACCAGGCGTTTCGGGCAGAAGAAGCTCTCCGCCGCGCACCAGCTCAAAGGCTGTTTTCATTCTTTTCTCTCCTCTTGCTCATTTAAGCCCGCTTGCAGCCGGTACACCCCCGCGCCGTGGGGAGGCAGCTTTGCGGAAAGCACTGAACGCACGGTTCCCAGGTCGCGCTTCTCCCACAGCGCCCTTGTCGAATACTCGCCGGAAAGCTCCAGCTCCGGAAAGCCGACAGATACCTCCGCCTCGGTTTCCGCAAGGTTGAAAAGGGCCACATAGACAGAGCCGTCTTCCCTATCGTGGCTTTTCCAGACGCAGGCCTTTTCCGTGCGATACACCTGGTGGGCGTTTTCGCCCCGGCGGTGCATTCGCAGGATCTCCTTGTTGGTAAGCAGCGCCAGAGTGGCCTCATCGTTGTTGCGCAGCTCGCCGCCCATGATCAATGGGGAGCGAAAAACGCACCAGAGGGACATCATGGTTTTCTGCTCTTCCGGGGTAAACTTCGTCCAGTCATCCTGAAACTCCCTGCCATGGGCCTTTTCAAAGGCCTTGAGATTCAGGCGGATACTGCCTAAGGGAAGCATATCGCAATCCGGCCAGCAGCCGGGGGAAACCTGGCGCTCCCATACCTCGCACCGCTCAAACATGGCCAGCAGCAGCTCCCAATCGTCCCAAAAATCATCGGTGATCCGCCACATATTGGCGTTCTGCCGGAGATGCCAGGCCTTTTCGATCACCGCCGGGCCGGGAGACAGGCTCAGCACCATTTCCCTGCCGCAGTGATCGATGGCACGGCGGATCATTTCCACTTCCTGTTCGGCGGAATAGGGCCGGGTAGGATAGGCGTTGGTGTTGCAGATATCGTCTACCTTGACAAAGTCCACTCCCCAGGAAGCGTACAGCTCAAAAATGGAATCGTAATAGGCTTGGGCCCCCTCCTTTGACCCGTCGATCCCGTACATGTCCGTGTTCCACCGGGAAACGGAATTGTCGCAGGCGATCTTATCGCAGGTGGTATTCGTTCCCTTTACCGGAAGATGCCGGTGCACCGCCAGCCTGGGAACGCCCCGCATGATATGGATTCCGAATTTCAGGCCCAGGCTGTGGACCTGCTCCGCAATGGGGGCAAAGCCCTTCCCGCCAGCCGCCGAGGGAAACCGCTCCGGGGCGGGAAACTGCCTGCCGTATTCGTCCAGGGTGAGCCAGGCGTAGGGCACGTATTCCGGGCGCTCCGTTCCGGCTGTGGGCTCAGACCACTGAATATCGCAAACTACATATTCCCAGCCATATTCCTTCATATGCTCCGCCATGTATTTGGCGTTTCCCAAAAGCTGCTCCTCGTTGACGGCGTTGCCGTAGCAGTCCCAGCTGTTCCAGCCCATAGGCGGAGTCAGCGCGCAACGATCTTTTTTCATAAAAAGCCCTCGTTTCTCTCAGTTTGCTTTTCCGGAAAATTCCGAATGCCTTGTCTGAATGCTCCCGGTCGCTTGCGGTTTACAACGCGAAATCTCCGTTTCGGAAAATTTCTACCTCTCTGCCGTCCTCTGTTGTACCGGTGATCTTCAGGTCGGGGGTGCCGATCATAAAATCCACGTGAATGGTGGAATCGTTAAAACGGCCGGCGGCCTCTTCGGGCCCGGCTGCCAAACCCCGACCCAGTGCCAAATGGCAGCTGGCGTTTTCATCGATGAGGGTGGTGTAGAATACCACCCCGCTCATGCTGATGGGGGAATGGTATTCCACCAGGGCGGCCTCTCCCAGGTACCCGGCGTTCTCATCGGTGTGGATCAGCGCCTCCAGCATCTCCTTGCCTTCCTTCGCCAGCACTTCGGTCACCTTTCCCTTTTCAAAGCGGAAGCCGAAGCTTTCTATCTTCTTGCCGCCTAACACCAGGGGCCTGGAAGCGTATACCACACCGCTGGTTTCAAATTTATCCGGCGTGGTGCAGATCTCCTCCGTAGGCATATTGGCGTGGAAGGGAATCCTGTCCTCGGGCAGGGAAGCGCCGTCATGGCCGAACCGGGACCAGGGGGTAAGCCCCACCACAAGATCCGTGCCGTTCCCGGCGGTATAGTGAAGCTTTGTCAATCGCAGGGCGTCCACCTTGCGGGCGCGCTCCGCCGTAAGCTTATCCTTTTCCTCCCAGGCTTTTACCACATCATTTGTTTCGTTGATGTAGCAGAGTTTGAACAGCAGCTCCCACAGAGCTTTTTCCGCTTCTTCTCCGGTCTGCTCCAAAATGTACTCCGCCCAGTTTCTGGTGGGGATCATGGCGATCAGCCACTGGCAATGTTTTTCCCGGCTTGCCCGGCGCATGATGTTCCGAATGGCGTCCACATGGGCAAAGATCGCGTTGGAGTGCTTCTCGCTGATCTCCTCCATCAACTTGGGGTCCTCGCTTTCTAGGCGAACATAGCAGGCACCCTTGTCCAGATACACCTGGTGCATTTCCTCCTGCCAGTGCTCTACCCGGCGGATCTCCTCATCGGAGCGGTACTGAGCGGCGATTTTCTGATTTGCCAGGTCCAGATAGTGCACCACCACATTGCCCGCGCCCAGCTTATAGCACTCTTCCGCGAAGATCGGGACAAATTCATAGCCCGCGATATTGGCCTCTACCAGCACAGTTTGCCCCTTCTGCACATTCAGGCCCACTCGCGCCAGCGCATAGGCGTATTTATGCTTCATTGCCTCCAAGGTCATAAAAAACTCCTCCTTCCTGTTTGAAAAAGCGCCCGGAAAGGCACACTCTCCCGGGCGCAGTGTTCAAAACCTGCGCCGCTGAAGCCTGTGCACAAGTTCTTATTGCTTCATAAACGCTTCGATCTCATCGGGATCCCGAATGATCGCTTCAGACAAGACCTCGCAGCCGTCCTCCCGGATCAGCAGGTCGTCCTCAATGCGAATGCCGATCTCCCACTCGTCGATATAAAGACCGGGCTCATCGGTGATCACCGCGCCGGCGGAAAGGGGCAGATCCTGCCCGGCGGTCACATCGTGCACGTCGATGCCCAGGTGGTGGGAAACGCCGTGCATGTAGTATTTCCGCACTTCTTCAGGCTTCTCAATGAGACCCAGCTCCATACAGCCCTGGGCCAGCACATCGCTGCACAGCTTTTGTAGCTCGCTCAGGCGCACCCCGGCCCTGGCTGCCTGAACCACCGCCCGGTTAGCCTTCAGCACGATTTCATACACCTGCCGCTGGCGGGGAGAATATTTGCCGTTTACCGGGTAGGTTCTGGTAATATCGGCGCAGTAGCCCCGCACCTTGGCCCCCAGGTCCAGCAGCACCAGGGTGTTATCCTCACAGGTGTCCCGGTTGGTCCCATAGTGGAGCATGGTGCCGTTTGCCCCGCTGCCCGCAATAGTGGGGAACGCCACGCCGTCCGCCCCCAGGGAGTGAACGGTATACTCAAAATCCGCCTGCACCTGATATTCTTTCTTGCCAGGCTTCAGGCGGCTCATGACGTTTTGCAGGGCCTTGTCCGTTACCTCAATGGCCTCCCGCATGACGGCGATCTCGTCCTCGTCCTTTTGCATGCGCATTTTTGCCAGGGTGGGGTAAATATCCCGGATCGGCACGCCGGGGTACCTGGCCGCAAATTCTCTGGCCTTTACAGCGTTGTAATCGGGCAGATCGTCCCACTGGTAGCGGTTGCAATCAAAATAAAGAGTGGTAAGGCCTCCGCCCATCAGGCGGTTCACCTGGCCCACAAAGGAATCCAGAAAATGGATCTCCTCAATACCTGTGAGCTCCTTCGCCTCTTCTACACTGACGCGCTTTCCCGTCCAGCGCACTGCAGTGGGATCTGCTTCCTCGATAAAAAGCATAGTCTTGGGGGCGGCGCCGTTTTTCACCATCACCAAGATCATGTGCTCCCGGCGCAGACCGGTAAGATAGAAAAAGTTACGGTTCGCCTCAAAATGAGCATACTCATCGGCGCTGACATGGAGCTCCGTGCCGGAGAACAGCACCAGCGCGGACCGCTCCTCCATCTGCTCAAAAACCCGTTCTCTTCTGCCTTTGTAATTCACAGCTCTCTTCCTTTCTGGTTTTGGGGTTTCTCCTCTCACCTGTCATTCTGAACGAAGTGAAGAATCTCGTCCTTGCGCTTTTATTCAGGGTTTAAGGGCGAGATTCTTCGCCTACGGCTCAGAATGACAGGTGGAAGGTACGCGGGCAATCTTTATCGAGCATTGCAGCAACACTTGTGCTGCTTGCAGCGCTTGTGCCCTGTATAATTGCTCCCTGCTCACTGCTCATTGCTCATTCATCTCACCCCAGGCTCATCTGCTCTCCCGCCTCTTCTTCGTTGGGCAAGGCACCCAAGGCGGGAAGCTTTTTCTGATACCGGGCGGGGTTTTTCAGCATGCCTTCCTCATAGGCTTTGGCGGAAATCAGGCGCTGGCCTTTTTTCAGGTTCATGGCCTGCACGCCCTGAGTGTTTTTCGTGGTTTTCGGCAGGATCTGCCCTGTGTGGAACAGCAGCATTCTGCCGGAGGAAGCAGTCAGCAGCACCTCGCAATCCTCCCTGATATACAGGGCGCTGACCAGAGGTGATTTATCGCTGTAAGCGTTGATGAGCTTTTTCCGGTTGGTCTTTGTTTCATATGCGCTCATTTCCACCTTGGCGGCCTTGCCGTTTTCAAAGAAGAAAAGCACAAAGCCCGCATAATCGGTGGTGGCTGCCAGATACACGGCGCGCTCGCCCTCGTCCATCTGGGCCCGGGCGGGAATATATTCGCCCAGAACGCTTGCTTTGGTGTCCGAAAAATCGGATGCTTTTATTTTATAGACCTGAGAGCGATCGGAGAAGAACAGGAGATCCATGTTGTTCATGCCCTCCAGCTGCTGGGTGACCTGATCCCCCTCCTTCAGCTTCTGCTCGCCGCTCATGCGCAGGGACAGAGGCGTGATCTTTTTGAAATATCCTTCCTCCGTAAAGAACAGGTTCACGGGATAATCCGGCACTTCCTCCTCCGGCTCCGCTTCCTCCACCTCGTCGGCGTAGAGGATCATGGTACGGCGGGGCTTGCCGTATTTTTTAGCTACCTCCTCCAGTTCCCGGATAATGATGGATTTCACCTTAGCCTTGGAGCCCAGGACGCTTTCCAGCTCGGCGATCTCCCGCTTCAGATCGTCCGTTTCCTCGGTACGCTTTAAGATATATTCCCGGTTCAGGTGGCGCAGACGGATCTCCGCCACGTATTCGGCCTGCACCTCGTCGATGCCGAAGCCGATCATCAGGTTGGGAACAACCTCGCTTTCCTCCTCCGTTTCCCGAACGATGCGGATCGCCTTGTCAATATCCAGCAAAATGGCCTGCAGGCCCAGCAGCAGGTGCAGCTTTTCCTTCTTTTTTTGCAAATCGTAATAAGTGCGGCGGCGAACGCACTCCACCCGGAAGGCCGTCCATTCCTCCAAAAGCTCCCGCACGCCCAGCACCTTGGGCACGCTGCCGATAAGCACGTTGAAATTACAGGCGAAGCTGTCTTCCAGGGTGGTGAGCCGGAAAAGCTTCTGCATGAGCTTATCCGGGTCTACGCCCCGCTTCAGGTCAATGGTGATCTTCAGGCCATTCAGATCCGTTTCGTCCCGAATATCCGCGATCTCCTTGAGTTTATTTTGCTTGACCAGCTCCACCACCTTTTCCACAATGACCTCCACTGTGGTGGAAGGGGGGATCTGCGTCACATCGATACAGCCCTCTGCCTTGTCATAGGTATAGCGGCTGCGCACCCGGAAGCTGCCTCTGCCGGTTTCATAGATCTTCCCCATCTGCTCCCGGTCGAAAATCAGCTGGCCGCCGCCGGGGAAATCCGGCGCCTGAAGGGTTTGAAACAGATCCGCCTCCGGATCCCGCATCAGGGCAATGGTGGTGGCGCACACCTCCGAAAGGTTAAAGGGGCAGATATTGCTGGCCATACCTACCGCAATACCGGTGTTGGCGTTTACCAGCACCGTGGGGAAGGTGGCGGGCAGCAGGGTGGGCTCCTTCATGGTGTTGTCGTAATTGTCCGCGAAGTCCACCGTGTCTTTGTCGATATCCTGAAACAGCTCCTTACAGACGCTGTCCAGCTTTGCCTCCGTATACCGGGAGGCGGCCCAGGCCATATCCCGGGAGAAGGCCTTGCCGAAGTTGCCCTTGGAATCCACAAAAGGGTGCAGAAGGGCTTCATAGCCCCGGCTCAGGCGCACCATGGTATCGTAAATGGCGCTGTCGCCATGGGGATTCAGCTTCATGGTCTGACCCACAATATTGGCGCTTTTGGTTCGGCCGGAGGTCAAAAGCCCCATTTTGTACATGGTGTACAGAAGCTTTCTGTGGGAGGGCTTAAAGCCATCGATCTCCGGAATTGCCCGGCTTAAGATCACGCTCATGGCATAGGGCATGAAATTTTTGCGGACGGTATCGCCCACATCCTGCTCTACGATCTCACCCGCCCCGGCAATATAGCCCCTCATTTTCGGCTGTTTTTCACTGCTTTTCTTCTCTCTTTTCGGCATTGTCTTTCTCCTTTTTCTCAGTCCGTATCCGGCGGCTGGCCGTCATGGGCCTTCCATTGGCATTCCAGCAGCCGCATTTCGGAGAACACCGCCCGAAAGGAGGAATTCTCCGGAGAACAGGCGTACAGGCCAAAGCGAATAAGTCCGCCGCCTTTATGCATATGGCAGATCCGCATCTGGCTGAAGCTGATTCCGTCCGATGAGCACTCTACACAGTAATCGTCTTCCCTGCGGCTCAGCCGATACCACATGGATTTCACGGAAGCGGGAATTGCGGTAGTCGCCCAGTCGGAATATCCCAAATTGGTCACCACACTGCCCAAATGCTGATATTCCTCGTTTTCGTACTCCACGGAAGCCTTCAGCCAGTTTTCGCTATCCAGATACATGACAATACCGCACTGGTCAAAGCGGTGATTGCTTTCGGAAAAGTCCGTTTTTACCACAAAGCTGAAAAATTGATCTTCCGTTTCCATCTGAAACACAGGGGCGTTGTCATTTTGGAAGTGATAATAGGTACGCTGCCATAAATCCGTATGCGGCTTTGTAAGTACTTCCAGGCTGTCTCCTTCTATCCGGCAGCTTTCTGGCTCCCTCGTCCACTGAAAATCTGTAAAAAGCATTTCTGCAGACCCTCCTTTGTTTTGGAAAAGCTGTGCGCTATGGCGAAGTATATACAGGCAAGCCGCCGCCAGCCTGAGCTTATCGGCGGCTTCTAAAGCAGCACCATGCCTTCTCCCAGCTCCGCTTCCCGGCGGGTGAGAAACCCAAAGCGTCTATAAAAGCTTTCCCGCCCCCTGGAAGCGCCCAGATAGGCTCTTAAATCCGGGCTGGCAGCCTTATACTCCAAAATCTTTTGAACCAGCAGCTCCATAAGCCTCGTACCGATCCCTCTTCCCTGAAAATCAGGGTGCGCCATTACGTCCTGCACATAGAGGAAAATCGTTTTGTCGCCGATGAGCCTGGCATATCCCACCGGCCTGCCGTCCGCCAGGGCGCAGACCGAGTAAAGGGTATGGTCAAGGGCCTCCTCCACCACCGCCGCGTCTCTTGTTCCCCAGCCCACCGAATCGGTCAGGGCGTTAAAGGCCTCAGCGGAGATTTTTTGTTCCATATATTCGACCATTCCGTTTTCCTTTCTGACAACTAACCGCTTACCACTGACAACGGCTCAGCTGACGTCCAGTTCATCGGTATACTCGCCGCCGTGCTCGGCGATATAATCCTTACGGCCCTGGATATTGTCTCCCTGCATGATATCGAACATTTCCGCCGCGTACTGGGCATCGCCGGGCAGCACCTTAATGAGCCGCCGGGTTTTGGGGTTCATGGTGGTCAGATTCATCATATCCGGCTCGTTCTCGCCCAGCCCCTTGCTGCGCTGAATGGTATATTTCTGCCCCTCCAGCTTTTTCAGGAACTCCGCCTTTTCGGTTTCGTCATAGGCAAAATAGGTTTCGTCCTTTGTGGTGATCTCATACAGGGGCGATTCTACAATATACACCTTGCCCGCCTCGATCAAAGCGGGAGCCAGGCGGTACACCATGGTCAGCAGCAGCACCCGGATCTGGAAGCCGTCCACATCGGCGTCGGTGCAGAAGATGATCTTGCTCCACCGCAGGTTTTCCATATCGAAAGCGTTCAGGTTCTTATTGGCTTTGGTTTTCACCTGCACGCCGCAGCCCAGCACCTTGATGAGATCGGTGATGATCTCGCTTTTGAAAATGCGGTCGTAATCCGCCTTCAGGCAGTTTAAGATCTTACCGCGAATGGGCATAACGGCCTGAAAGTTGGAATCTCTGGCTTGCTTCACCGCGCCCAGAGCGGAATCGCCCTCCACGATGAAGAGCTCCCGCTCGCTGACGTCCCGGCTGCGGCAATCCACAAATTTTGCCACCCTGCCGGTGATATCCATTTTTCCGGTGAGCTTTGTTTTCAGGTTCAGCCTGGTCTTTTCCGCGTCCTCCCGGCTGCGCTTATTGACCAGCACCTGGTTGCCGATCTTCTCCGCGTCCATGGGGTTTTCCAGAAAATAGATCTCCAGATTGTGGCGGAGCATCTCCGTCATGGCCTCCTGAATGCCCTTGTTGTTGATGGCCTTCTTGGTCTGGTTTTCATAGGAGGTTTGGGTGGAAAAGGAGGAGATCACAATGATCAGGCAGTCCTCCACGTCCTGAAAGGTGATCTTGCTTTCGTTTTTGGTGTATTTGTTGTTCTGCTTCAGGTAAGCGTCGATCTGGCCTACAAAGGCGCTTCGCACCGCCTTGTCCGGCGCGCCGCCGTGCTCCAGCCAGCTGGAATTATGATAGTATTCCGCTACGCAGGTACGGTTGGAAAAAGCCGCCGCCACGTTGATTTTTGTGTTATAGGCGGGAAGATCCTCCCGATCCTGCACCTTTTTTTCACTTTGCCAAAGCTGCACCGGAGTGAGGGAATCCTCCCCGGCCAACTCCCTGGCATGATCGAGAATGCCGTTTTCATAGCAGAATTCGGCGGTCTCGAACTTTCCCGGAGTGGTCTCATTGCGGAAATAAAAATGGATCCCGGCGTTGACCACTGCCTGACGCTTCAAAATATCCAGATAATACTCCGTATTTACGGCGATATCGGTAAACACCTGAAGGTCGGGCTTCCATTTGATCACGGAGCCGGTATCCTTTTTGGCATAGGGCTCCTTTTGCAGGCCGCCCACATTTTCGCCCCGCTCAAAATGCAGGGTATAGCGGAAGCCGTCCCGGCGGATATCCACGTCCATATACTCGGAGGCGTACTGGGTAGCGCACAGGCCCAGTCCGTTGAGGCCCAGGGAATACTCATAGTTCTCGCCGGAATCGTTATTGTATTTGCCACCGGCATACATTTCACAGAACACCAGTTCCCAGTTATAGCGTTCTTCCTTGGTATTGTAATCCACAGGAATGCCTCTGGCGTGATCCTCCACCTGAACGGAATGATCCAAAAACCGGGTGATGGTGATTTCCTTGCCGAAGCCCTGCCGGGCCTCGTCGATGGAGTTGGAGAGTATTTCAAAAATGGAATGCTGGCAGCCGTCGATACCGTCTGAGCCGAAAATGACCGCGGGCCGCAGACGGACACGGTCCGCCCCCTTCAGGCTTTGAATGCTGTCGTTGCCGTAATCCTGTTTTTTTGCCATAAAGCGCCTGATTTCCTTTCCTTCAGCTTTCTTCTTCCCTGCTTTCTTTTGGGGATCTCTTGTGGTCCACAAAGCTTCGCATACCTATATATTGTAACCCATTTTTCCGGATTTTGTCAAGACTTTGCGGCGAGGCGCCGCGACCACTCGTGAAGCTGCTTGATGCGGGAAACCGGTTTCTGACCCGACCATAGGCAGAACGATAAATTGGAATTTGC
>CAJUTL010000018.1 GCA_910589395.1 uncultured Oscillospiraceae bacterium | reverse complement strand
ACTGAACAAAAAGCAAAGCAAGCTTTGCTTTCTTTGTGAAGAATCTCGTCCTTTGCCCTTTTGCTCTGGAATTAAGGTCGAGATTCTTCGTCACTGCGTTCCTTAGAATGACAGAGAAGGGGACTGTTCGGTAAATTGGAATTTAGCAGGTAAGTTGTTAGTCGTGAGTAGTTAGTTGTTAGAAAGGGGAAAAGGCCTCTCCTTGTCATTACTGAACAAAAAGCAAAGCAAGCTTTGCTTTCTTTGTGAAGAATCTCGTCCTTTGTCCTTTTGCCCTGGAAGTAAGGACGAGATTCTTCGTCACTGCGTTCCTCGGAATGACAAAAGAAGAGGGCTTGCTCTTCTCTAACGACTAACAACTAACAGCTAACAACTAGTCCGCTAAACTACAATTTAGCACTCTGCAACTTATTGTGTCGTTCTTGCCCTTTATAATTTCTCATTGCGCATTCCTCCTTGTGCGCCGACTAATAGCTGTCCGCGTTCACAAGGGGCTTTCCGCAAATTTGTTTTCCATGAGTATTTTCTCTTTTTTCTGCCAGAATAAGGGAAAAGGAGGGAAAGCAATGGAATCCATTTGGAGCAAAACCACGGAATTGCCGGAGCGCGGTTCCCTGCCAGGAGATATCACGGTGGATACGGCCGTGATCGGCGGCGGTATGGCCGGTGTGCTTACCGCGTATCAGCTTCGTAAAAGGGGAATTGAAGCGGTGGTGCTGGAGGCGAAAAGAGTGGGAAGCGGACAGACGAAAAACACAACGGCAAAAATCACTTCTCAGCATGGCCTGATCTATCACCAGCTTTTGCGGCGTTTCGGGGAGGAACGCGCCCAGGAATACGCCCGGGCCAGCGAAGAGGCAATTACGGAATATGGAGCGCTTACGAAGGCGCTGAAGATCGATTGCCAGTTTCAGCCTGAACCGGCTTACCTGTATACCACTCAGCGCAAGGAGGCTCTGCGGGAAGAATGCTCCGCCGCCCGAAGGCTGGGAATAGATGCGGAGCTCTGTGAGATCGAAGGGCTTCCCATCTCCCATGCGCAGGGGCTGCGGTTTCCTTCCCAGGCACAGTTTCACCCGCTGCGATTTTTAGGGGCGATCTCACAGAGAATTCCGGTTTTTGAAAATACGCCGGTGAGAAGGGTGGAGGGCAGAAAGGTGCGAACAGATCACGGCACCGTTTTCGCCAGGCATATTGTATTTGCCACTCATTTTCCTTTCCGCAATTTTCCCGGCTTCTATTTTGCCCGCATGCATCAGGAGCGCAGCTATGTGCTGTCTCTGGAGGGTGCGCAAGAGCTTTCCGGCATGTATTACGGAATCGATCCCGGCGGCCTTTCCTTTCGAAGCGTTGAAAACAAGGTGCTTTTAGGCGGCGGAGCTCACAGAACCGGAAAAAGCCCGGAGCTTTCCGCTTATGGGTCTCTGCGGCGGGAAGCGGAAAGCTTCTGGCCCGGCTGCCGGGTCGTTTCCGCCTGGTCTGCCCAGGATTGCGTGACGCTGGACGGCGTGCCCTATATCGGCGGCTTTTCCCTGACCCGCCCGGACTGGTATGTGGCAACGGGCTTTGGAAAATGGGGAATGACGGGCTCCATGGTGGCTGCCCGGCAGATCAGCCGGGAGATTGCGGAAGAAAGAAAAAGGGAAAAAAGCATCTTTTCTCCCCGCAGGTTTCTTCCCGCGGCGGCTTTGCCCAATTTGGGGAAGGATCTGCTGGAAAGCGGAAAGGGACTTTTGAAGGAGATCCTTTACCTTCCCGGAAAGGAATTTGACTGGCTCCCGCCAGGGCAGGGTGCGATCATTCGGCATTGCGGAAAAAAACGGGGCGCTTATCGGGACGAATCGGGAAAGATCTATCTGATTTCCGTGCGCTGCCCGCACCTCGGCTGTCAACTGGAATGGAACGGCGATGAAAAAAGCTGGGACTGCCCCTGCCACGGCTCCCGGTTCGATATCCATGGAAATTTGATCGATAACCCGGCGCAGACCGGGCTAAAGCACCGGGAAGAGATTCTGGAAGGCAAACTGTGAATTTGTTTCTAAAAAGCGGAAGCCGATGAAAAAAGAAAGCTGCCCCGGGCTCCGGCTGTTGTACCGGATCTGCGGCAGCTTTGCATTTTTGAAAAAGGGGGGGAGGCGGGAATTGATCTCCTGCCGGAAAAGCGGTTTCCCGGTTATCCCTTATAACCAAAATTCGGAATCTTCGTCCAGCGTCCGCGCAGATAGTGGGCGCAAAGCTTTGGCTTGCGGTCACGGGTGAAAATGCCTTTCTTGTTGCCCTGTACACGCATAATGCCCTGGCTGGTGGCAAAATCCGCAAAATTCCAAACCTGCTCGCCTACAAAATTTTCCAGCCGGTCTACTACCTCATGGTTCATTTTGTAATATTCTACCTGGTACTCCTCTGTGAACATGACAGGAGTGGTATCGTGGAGGCCGCACACGGTGTCGGCTCCGTACTCGGTAAACAGGAAGGGCTTGCCCACATTGTTCCAGAAAGCCAATTCCTGCTCCATCAAGGCTTTGGCGGAATCCAGATCTCCTCCCGCAATATACCAGCCGTAATAGCGGTTTAGGCAGATCACATCACTGAGGCGGAGGGTGCAGTCTTCCTTGAAATTCTCCATTTGCATCGAAACGATGGTACAGGGCCGGTGCTGCGGGTCGGCGGAATGAGCAAGGTCAAAAAGGGGCTTAAAATATTCATACGCCCCCGGCGCCCCGGAATCCGATTCGTTGGCAAGGCTCCACATGACGACACAGGCATGGTTTTTGTCCCGGGCGATCATATCCCGCACGACCTCCTTATGGTGAGGCAGGGTGCGGATGCCCCCGGCCTCTACAGGATCAAAGGTACCCACGCGTTTCCCGTTCTTAAAATTGGCGCCGCCTCCGAAATTCAAGTGGACGCCTACCGCCGGGGTTTCATCAATTACCACAATTCCTTCCCGGTCGCATAGGCGCATCATCTCCTCGCTGTAAGGATAATGGCTGGTGCGGAAGGAATTGGCGCCCTGCCATTTCATCAGGCTGATATCCTTCACATTCATGGGAACATTCAAGCCGCGCCCTGCCGGAAAGGTGTCCTCGTGCTTTCCATAGCCCTTGAAATAGAAGGGCTGGCCATTGATGAGAAATTTCCCTCCCTGCACCTCTACTGAGCGAATGCCATAGGGAAGGGTGTAGTGATCTTCTCCGAAAAGCACATGCACTTCGTACAGGTAAGCGTGAAGCGGCTGCCATAAATGCACCTGATCGACTTGTAAAACGCCCTCTTTTTCCGTCGATTCTGCCACCTTCTTCCCGTTTTCCTCCCAAAGCTCTATTCGAACAGCGCCCTCGCCTACGGCATCCACGGCATATTCCACAAAAGCCGAATTCCCTTCTACCCGGGAGCTCAGGGACAAATCGCGAATATAGGAAAGCGGGGTGGTATAAAGCTTTACCGGGCGGGTAATGCCGCAGTAATTGAAAAAATCAAAGTTGGGCAGGTTCCGGGGCTTGGCGTTCTCGCTGGCTTTTCCCATCATGCCCACGCCGTTTTCACCGCCTACCGGCAGGGTGGAGTGATCGATGCGGTTATCTACCGCAATGGTCAACAGGTTTTCCCCTTCCTGCAAAAACGAATTGATTTCCGCCTCGAACGGCAAAAAGCCGCCTTTATGCTCGCATACCAGCCGGCCATTAAGATAAACCTTTCCGATATGGGTCACCGCCGCCATACGCAGCACGAGACGCTGGTTCCGCAGAAAAGAGGGTACGGAGAAGCGGCGCTGGTAAAACGCCCACCTTATGTGTTTCGCCTTCCTTCAGGTCGTTATAGGAGGCGGGTACGGCCATGGCGGTGGAATTCGGCAGCGGCCGCTCAAACCATTTTTCCGAAAAAGCGTGTCCGTTATCCAGCTGAAATTCCCACACGCCGCTTAAATCCATTACCGCCCGTGAGGATGTTTGAACCGGATAGAGCATGAAAACATCTCCTCTGCAAATTGTTAAGTCCATTATATAAAATGGTCCCGGAATTGTCCAGCGCTCCACAGAGGGAAAAAGGCTATACGGAGAAACGATCCCCGGTTTTTGATAGAAAAAAGCGAAGCACCCCGCCGGGCCCTTCGCTTTTGGTGCCGCTAACCGGGACGTCGCAGGTTCGACCCCGGTTTTTGATAGAAAAAAGCGAAGCACCCTGCTGGGCCCTTCGCTTTTGGTGCCGCTAACCGGGGTCGAACCGGTACGGTGTTGCCACCGAGGGATTTTAAGTCCCTTGCGTCTGCCAGTTCCGCCATAGCGGCATTTTGATAACTTTTTTATCTTATCATATTGAGCTGTCAAAATCAAGCAATGAATCGGAAAAAAAGACATGAAAAATTTTCGTAAGCCGTTTACTTTTGCCTGGAAAATATAGTATACTGATTCTAAGATTGGGGAGACCCGAAATATTTTTGAAGGAGCTAACGTTATGTATTATCTCGGAATCGACCTGGGCGGCACCAATATCGCCGTTGGTATTGTCGATGAAAACAATCAGATCATTGCCCGCGCTTCCGCAAAAACTCAGCCGGAAACCGCTGAGCAGGTAGCGGATACCATGGCGGAAACCGCCAAGGCCGCGCTGAAAAGCGCTGGTCTGACCCTGAACGATGTACCCTGGATTGGCGTGGGTTCTCCTGGTACGGTAAACCGGGCCACCGGTATCATTGAATTTGCCAACAACCTGCCCTTCCGCAATACTCCCATGGTACAGATGCTTTCTGACCGTCTGGAGGGGAAAAAGGTCATTATGGAAAACGATGCCAACGCGGCTGCGTATGGCGAATATATGGCGGGCGCTTTGAAGGGCGCCAACGATGCTATCGCCATTACCCTGGGTACCGGCGTTGGCGGCGGCGTCATTATCAATGGGAAAATTTATTCCGGCAGCAATTTTGCCGGTGCGGAGCTGGGCCATACAGTGATCGTGGTAGATGGCCGCCCCTGCACCTGCGGGCGTCATGGCTGCTGGGAGACCTACGCGGCGGCTACCGGCCTGATCAAGACCACCAAGGAATATATGGCGGACGCCCCAAAGGATTCCCCGCTGTGGACTCTTGTAGAGGGGGATATTGACAGGGTAAACGGCCGCACTGCCTTTGACGCCATGCGCAAGGGGGATCCTATTGCCCAGAAGATCGTGGACGAATACATTCATTACTTGAGTGAAGGCATTGTAAATATGATCAATATTTTCCAGCCTGATATTCTCTGCATCGGCGGCGGTATTTCCAATGAGAGAGAGACTCTGCTGGCCCCTGTTCGCGCCTTTGTCGAAAAGCAGCAGTACGCCATGAATTCCGCGAAAAAGACTGTTGTTTGCCGCGCTGAGCTGGGCAATGACGCCGGTATTATCGGTGCGGCCCTGCTGGGCATGGAGGCATAAAGAATGTCAATACAGACGGAACGCTTCGGCAGGCTGCCTGATGGACGGGAAGCACAGTTATTTACTTTGAAAAACAGCAGCGGCATGACTTTGAAGGTCACAAATTACGGCTGCCGTATTGTGAGCCTGCTGGTAAAGGATAGAAACGGCGCACTTGGCGATGTGGTGCTGGGACACCGCGCCTTGGAAGAATATTTCGGCGCCAATTATCAGGGAACCTTTGTAGGGCGCTACGCCAACCGCATCGGCGGCGCGAAATTTTCTCTAAACGGAATGACCTATGCTCTTTCTCAGAACGATGGGAACAATACCCTTCACGGCGGCCCCGGCGGCTACCATCAGGTTTTGTGGAACGCGGAGCTCCGGGAAGGAGAAGAACCAGCCATCGTATTTACGCATACCAGTCCCGATGGGGACGAAGGCTATCCCGGAGAGCTGCGTATGACGGTTACTTATACTTTGACAAAGGAAAATGAGCTGGTTTTAGAATATACCGGTCTTTCCGACCAGGAAACGCCCTTTAATCCCACCAACCATTCCTTTTTCAATTTGTCCGGTGATCCGCAAAAGGAGATTTTCGGCACAAGCCTTACCCTGTACGCGTCCGCCGTTACCCAGGTATCGGACGAGCTGATCCCCACCGGCACGCTGCTGCCGGTAGCGGGCGGGCCCCTGGATTTTACGAAGGGGAAGGAACTGGGAAAGGATATGTTTGCGGACGATCACCTGATCCGGCTTTGCGGCGGTTTCGACCACAATTTCTGTGTGGACGGGGAAAGCCTCCGTAAGCACGGTGAGGCGTATGAGCCGGAAAGCGGCCGGGTGATGGAGGTCTTTTCCGATCTGCCCGGCGTGCAGCTTTACACCTTTAACAAGGTGGAGGGTCTTACCGGAAAGGACGGAAAGCCCATGAAGCCCCATACGGCCTTCTGTTTGGAAACTCAGTTTTATCCGGATTCCGTGAATCACCCGGAATTTCCCTTCCGCTATTTGCAGCCGGGAGTTCCGTTTACCACCAAAACGATTTACCGTTTTTCGGTAAAGTGAAAAAACAAGAGGGAGCCTGCAAGCCTTGCGGACTCCCTTTTCTTTGGAAAGAGGAAGGAGAAGCCATATGAAATGGGAAAAATCCTGCGGAGCGGTAGTGTTTCGGAAGGCGGGAGATACTTTGGAGGTCCTTTTGATCCGGCACAAAAACGGGGGACACTGGGCCTTCCCAAAAGGTCATGTGGAGCACGAGGAAACGGAAGTGGAAACGGCGCGGCGAGAGATTTGGGAAGAAACCGGGCTCAAGGTAGAGCCAGATACCGGCTTTCGGGAAACAGTGACCTTTTCTCCCAAGCCCAATGTGATGAAGGACGTGGTTTATTTCGCCGCGGAGGCCGAGCCGGAAGCTTCTTTGAAGGTTCAGGAGGAAGAGCTTTTGGATATCCGCTGGGAACAGCCGGAGGAGGCTTTACAGCTTGTTACTTATGAAAACGACAAAAGGGTTCTCCGCGCCTTTTTGGAATACCGGAATAAGTGCTAGAGTCTGTTTGGATTTTCCAAAAAAAGCTTGCAAAAATTTGAAAGGTCTGCTATGATTTTTTTATAAAGGGAGTAGCCTGCGCGAATACGCGTTTCCAAAATCGTCAATACGGTCTGAAAGGATCCGGTTTTGTGAATGAAATGGCGAGACTTTACCGGGATAGGTAAAGTCTCACCATTTTGCGTTTCAGGGAAAAATCGGGAAATACTATGGGGCAAAGCTCTCTTTAAGGATCGATCTTGAAAGAATCCATAGGACAAGCCTGCGAAAAGCAGAAAAGGAGAGTGGGTAGAATGGCTGAAATTATCAGCGCTATACTAACCTTGCTGTCAGGGATCGGTGTTTTTTTGATCGCCTGTAATATGATGAGCTCTAATTTGGAGGCTGTGGGCAGCGAACGGCTGAGAAAGCTGTTTTCCAAGGTGTCCGGCAGCCGAATGCTGGGAGTAGGGATCGGAACGGTAGGAACGGCGGCGATCCAAAGCTCCGGCGCTACTACCGTGATGGTGATCGGTTTTGTCAATGCCGGGATCATGACGCTTGCGCAAGCCGCTACAGTGATTTATGGGGCAAATATTGGTACAACCATCACAGGCCAGATCGTGGCGCTGGGGGTATTTGGTTCCAATACAGTTTCCGCTACTGTTGTCTTTTCCGCCATGGCAGGAGTGGGCGCTTTTCTTTCCACTTTTTCCAAGAAAGATACCGTGAAAACGCTGGGCGGTATCATTGCCGGATTTGGCATGCTGTTTGTTGGCCTTTCCATGATGAGCGGTTCCATGGAACGCTTTGCGCAGCTTGATTCGGTCAAGCAGTTCCTTGCCGGGATCGATAACGCCATTTTACTGGTTTTCGTGGGAGCGGTGCTCACCGCCATCATTCAAAGCTCGTCTGTTATGACCTCAGTGGCGATCGTAATGGTGGTAACGGGCCTGATCACGCTGGATCAGGGTATTTTTCTCACCATGGGCTCCAATATCGGTTCCTGTGTTGTGGCGATCCTGGCCGGCATGACCAGCGGAAAGAATGCCAAGCGCACAGCGCTGATCCACCTCGTTTTTAATGTCAGCGGCGTGCTGGTTTTCCTGCTGGTCAGCTTCCTTTTACCTGCGGTCACAGGCGGAGAGATCACCGTGGGAACACTTTTTGAAAAAGCCTTTCCACGGGCTCCGCAAACACAGCTTGCCATGTTCCATACGGTATTTAACCTGATCACGGTTTTGCTCATTTTGCCGCTTACTGACCGGCTGGTGGCCCTGGTCACAAAGCTGCTGCCCGATCAAGGGGAACAGGAGGCCGCCGGGGTTCACGAGCCGCATCTTTACTACATCGATGAAAAGATGCTTTCCGCTCCCGCCATTGCCGTGGCGCAATTTAAAAACGAGGTCGTCAACATGGCGGATATTGCCATGCGTAATTTTTCTCTGGCTCTGACGATCATCTGTACCCTGGACTTTTCGGAGATTTCCTTATTCCGTAAAAATGAGGAAGAGTTAAATTACCTGAACAAAGAGCTGGTGCGCTTTTTGGTAAGGCTTTCAGATGAAAAGCTGAGCGCCAGGGATCACGCCTATGTTTCCAGAGCGTTCCACTCGGTATCGGACCTGGAGCGTGTGGGCGACTATGCGGAAAATATTGTGGAGTATGCGGAAAGCCTGAAAACACTTCACGAGGCTTTTTCCGAAAAGGCGATCCGGGAGATCAGAATATTGAAGGAAGAGATCGAAGCGTTGTTTCAGCATGTGATGCGAGCCTATGTGGAGGAAGATCTCGGAGAACTGAATCTTGCTGATAAAATTGAAGACCGGGTAGACGATATGACGAATGAAATGGCGCAAAATCATATTCGCCGTCTCAATGAAAGAGTATGCACTCCGGCGGTGGGAGCCCAGTATCTTTCCCTTGCCTCCAATGCGGAGCGGGTGGCGGATCATTTTATCAATATCGCCAATACGATTCGGGAAACGGAGTAGAATATTTTTGAAAATACCGTTTTTGAGCAGAGAGTTTTTCACTCTCTGCTTTTTGTTATTCCGGCTTTTCTTCCGTGTTCTATTTCCCTGCTTGTCTCCATAAATATAAGTGTTCGGAAAAGCAAAGGAGTGAGAAAATGAATACCTTTTGCTATGATAAGCTGGCGTGTCAGATCCCCATATATCATGAATTGCTTTTGGGAGTCCCGCGGGAAATCAAGGGGCAGGCCTTTGATATTCACTTGAAGGCGGAACAGCCTGTGTCCGTCTGCGGAAAGGAAGGCGTATTCTTTCTGCGCCGGTCCGGCGGGGTGACCCGCGCCTTAACGGAGGGCTTGACCTGTGTTTCCCGGGAAGAAATGCAAAAAATCTTTACCGGTATTTGTTCTCAGTCTGTGTTCAGCCACGAGCGGGAGCTCCAGCAAGGTTATGTCCTTACGGCAGAGTCATGCAGAGTAGGGGTATGCGGTACGGCAGTGCTGGAAAACGGAAGGGTCAAAAGCGTGCGTGATGTATCGTCCTTGGTATTTCGTATTTCCAGGGAAATTCCGGGTTGTGGGGACAGGCTGTTTTTGGAGGGAGCGGCGCTTTCCCGGGGGCTTTTGATCGCCGGAGAGCCCTCCAGCGGAAAAACCACGCTTCTGCGGGATATTGTGCATTCTCTTTCTGTGGGAAAATTTCAGCAGGCCAGGCGGGTGGCTGTTGTGGACGAGCGTGGAGAGATCGGGGGAGGTTTTGATCTGGGCCCTTGTGCCGATGTGCTGAAAGGATATCCAAAAGCGGAAGCCTTTGATGTGGCAATTCGCATGCTTTCTCCGGAATTCATCGTGTGTGATGAGCTTTCCTCAAACGACCTGGAGGCGGTGCGGCAGTCCATCTTTGCCGGAGTACCGCTGATCGCCTCTGTGCATACTGGGAAAGAGGATAAAAGCAGCAGGCCTTTATATAAAAGTCTGCTGGAAACCGGAGCATTCGGAACAACAGCGTATTTGTCCGGGCGTTCTCAGCCGGGGGAGATCGAGCTTGTAGAAACGGAGTCATCAGAGAGCGCCTCTCACGCAGTTCGGTTTTTCGCTTGAAGAAAGCACCTTTTTGGGGAGAGGAAGCAGCTGTAATGAAATTTCTGGGAGCGATTTTGATCTTTCTGAGCGGTACATGTATAGGGCTTCAACAAGCCCGGGAGCTGAAAAAGAGGGAAGAGAGACTGCTTGACCTGAAACGGACGATCCAATGGTTTCGTGCGGAGATACGCTATACCGCCCGCCCCTTAAGCGAGCTGATCTCAGAGAACGAGGATTCCGACTTTTGCTTGCTGGCAGCGGAGGAACCCGACTTTGTTCGGGATCCGAAGGAGGCCCTGCAAAAAGCCGGAGAAAAGCTTTTGAAGGGGTCCGCGGACCTGGAGCTCTATCGCGGTTTTGTAAAAGGGCTGGGCGAAAGCGACTCGCAGAGCCAAATAGAGCACATGGAGCTTTACACAGAGCTTTTAGAAGCTCACTTACGGCAGGCTGAAGAAGCCAGGGAAAAGAAAAGCAGCTTGTACTGCTGCTTGGGAATGTTTGGCGGGATCACGCTTTGCCTTGTGTTGTTATAGGAAGTGTTTTCACTGGCGAAACGCCGAAGGAAAGGAAGGAAACAGGCTTTGGAAGTGGATTTGATTTTCAAAATAGCCGCTATCGGGATCATTGTAGCGGTACTGAATCAGCTGCTGATTCGCTCCGGAAGGGAGGAACAGGCTATGATGACCACCCTGGCCGGGTTGATTGTGGTTTTAATGATGATCATCAATGAAATAGACGCGCTGTTCCAGGCAATCAAGTCTATTTTCCAGCTGTAACTATGAATATTTTTTCTGTTGGGGTCTTTGCCCTGTGTGTTGTTGTGTTTGGGGCGCTGATCAAAAGAAGCAATAAGGAATACGCTTTGCTGGCGGCTGTAGGAGCCTGTGTGCTGATCTTACTCAGCGCCATCGAGCAGCTGGAACCGGCGTTTGCGCAGATCCAGGGAATTTCCGTTGCGGACGGCTTTCCGGGCGATATTTTACCGATCCTGATAAAAACGGCGGGGATTGCCATCGTGGGCCAGCTGGTTTCCCGAATTTGCAAGGACGCGGGGGAATCCGCCTTATCCTATTCAGTGGAGCTTGCCTCAAAAGCCGCGATCCTTGTGGTTTCCCTGCCGCTTTTCACAAGAATTTTTGAATACTTGGAGGAGATCGTCAGGCTGTGAAGCGCCGCGGCGAATCTCGGAGATGAAAAACATATGAAATCAAAAAGTCTTTTGCCACTGTTTTTTGTTTTGATCTGCTTTCTCTTATGGCTCTCACCCGGAGCAGCGGCCCAGGAAATAGATCAGGAAGAGGAGCTTTTAGAAAAAAGCGGGGCAAATGAGATGTATGAAAGCCTGAATGAGGAGACAAGAGAGCTTCTGTCTCACGCTGGTGTTCAGGGCGCCGGGGAAACAGGGGAAGGGGAAGGCTGGTTTGCAGTGCTGTCCGGGCTGCTGCGGGAAAAGCTTTCCGGGCCCCTTAAGGCGTTGGCAGCGCTTTTAGCCGTGATCGTTCTCTGCAGGCTCGCAAACTGCTTTGATTCCGCGGAGATCGGCAGCGCGGCGGGGTTTGCCGGGGCGCTGGCCTGTGCTGTCATCACGGTAACGCCACTTTTAGAGCTGATGGAAAGCGCCAAGCGGGCGATCGAAGGCGCTTCCGTGTTTTTACTGGCTTCCGTTCCCGTTTACGGCGCTTTAATGGCGGCCTCCGGCAGCGCGGCGGCGGGAACTTCTTACAGCTTCCTGACTCTTGCCGCCGGGAATGTGATCCCTGTTCTTTCCATGACGTTGGTATTTCCACTGCTTCATGGGATCCTGGCCTTTTCCCTGATGGCCTCTGTTTCCCAGGTCAAGCTGGATCGGGTGTTGTCCTCGGTCTATGGGTTTTCCAAATGGCTTCTGGTGCTGGCGGTCACTGTTTTTTCCGGCGTCCTTTCTGTACAGACCGCTTTAAACGCTCAGGTGGACGCGGCCTCCAACAAAGCAATGAAGCTGCTTGCCTCTTCTGCGATCCCCATTGTCGGCGGCGCGTTCGGAGATGCGGTGGCAGCGATCCAGAACAGCGTGCATATTGTGAAATCGGGGGTAGGAGCTTTTGGGATTTTGGCGGCCTTGTGCATTTTCGCTCCGGCGGCATTGGAAGCAGGCGCCTGGATCGGCATCTGTTCCATGGGGCAGATCGCCGGAGATCTTTTTGAAATGCCAAAGCTCAGCTCTTTTTTGGGAATGTGCGCTTCTGTGGCCAGAATGATCCTGGCTGTAATCGCTTCTGTCTGTGCTGTATCCGTAGTAAGCGCTGCCATAGTGCTGTTTGTGAAAGGAAGCTTATGAATACGGTTTTGCAAAATGCGGCGGTGATCTGTATCATTCTGGTTGCCACAGAGCTGGCGTCCAGGCTTTGTGAGAAAGACGCTATGGTAAATTTTGTTAAAGCGCTGACAATTCTGGTTCTTCTTACCTCCTTTCTTGCTTCTCTGTTTTCCGTGGAGCTGGATTTTTCCGTATCCGATCGGAAATCGGAAGAAACCCGGGAGGAGCTTTCCGGCTATGTGCAGGAGCAGACGGAGGCGGCCTTTCAGTCAGAAATGAAGACCTATTTGGAGGGGCTCTTTGCCGTAGCGGGCCTGCAGGCGGAAAAAATTGAGGTGATGACAGATATCGGAGAGGATTCCGGCATAGTATTAAGAAAAGTAAGAGTTGTATTTGCTTACGCTTCCGATTCCCAGCGGGCAATAGCGCTGCTGGAAAACACGCTGGGAAAGGATATTGACCTGGAGGTACAAACAGATGGACGTTGAGAAATGGAAGGGAGCGCTACAGAAGCTGTTCTCAAAAGAGCGGGGAATGAAGGGGCTTATCTTTCTTGGGATCTGTGGGATCGCCTTGATCTACCTTTCCACACTGCTTGGCTCCGGCAAGGAAAAACAGTCTGCCGCGGGAAGCGAAACAGCGGCCTGTACAGCGGCTGAATATGAAAAAAATCTGGAGCGGGAGATCGTGCGGATCGTTGGGGCCATCACAGGGGAAACTGATCCAGCCGTTATGGTAACGCTGAAAAGCGGCAGCAGATACGTGTACGCCATGGAAGAAAAAGGCGCTTCCCGGCAGGAAGCGGAAGGAGAAAGCAGCGCGGAAAGAGAAACCGCCTATGTCATTCTGAAAAACGCGGAGGGCGCTCAGCAGGCCTTGCCTGTTACAGAAATACAGCCAAAAATAAAAGGGGTGGTGATCGTGAGCAGATATGCCGGTGATCCGGAGATCCGAGAAAAGCTGACAGAAGCGGTGAAAACAGCTTTGGATATCTCTTCGGCCAGGATCTGTGTGACCGGCAGCGGATAGAGCTTTCTAAAAACGATGTGAGCAATTCTGTTACCACAAAATTTTGCGGAGGTTTTTACAATGAAGAAATTCGGAAAAAAACAACTGGTTCTGGCATCCATGGTTCTGGCCTTAGGGGCGGCTGTTTACTTAAACTGGCAGTTTGCGGGGGTCAATAAGCTTCCGGTGGGAGACACCTCCAGCACGGTCAGTCAGCTGGGGGCCGCTCAGCTTGTCAACAATACCTATGTGGAAACTGTGTCCGATGATCTGCAGCAGCGTCTTTCTTCCGGCTCTGCCTCTACCACATTTTCAGAGGCACGGCTGAATCGTCAGAATTCCAGAGACGAGGCCATGGAGATGCTGGATGAGGTGCTGGAAAGCGTGGAAGCGGACAGCGACGCGAAAAAGGAGGCGGTAGAGCAGGCTTCCGCCATTGCCCAGAACATTCTGAAGGAGACCAATGTGGAAAATCTCCTGCAGGCAAAAGGTTATCAGGAAACGGTAGCCTATTTCAGCGGCGAAGAGTGCAGCGTTGTAGTGGGAGGAGAGATCAAAGCGGAAGATACGCTGATCATTCAGGAGGTCGTAATGGATCAGACCGGGCTGAGTGCCGATAAGATCACGATCGTTCCCGCAAAATAAGAAGCGTGTTTTGCAGTCGCAAAATTTAGAATGATTGGAATATTCTCTGAAAATTTCCATTTTCTCTTGCGAAAGCAAAGCGGAATAGTATATAATAGCTTCATCTATATCGGCTGTGTCAAACAGCCGGTGGTGAAGCTTGAAAACTGCAAGATCCGTTTTGCCCTGTGCAGGCTCACCAGATACTGGTGGGCCTTTTTTGTTTTAGAAAAGGAGATCGCTTCATGAAAAGAAAAGAAGCCAGAGAACAAGCGTTCTGCATTTTGTTTGAGCAGGCGATGAATGGAGAAAGCGTCGATGAAATTCTCCAGGCCGCTTCCGAAGCCAGGGATTTTATCCCCAGCTCCTTTGCGGAGGCGGAGGTGTTCGGCGTAGAGGAAAACCTGGAAAAAATTGATGGGATCATCAGTACGAATATCCGCGGCTGGAATATTCGGCGTATCTCCAAGGTGACGCTCAGTCTGCTGCGCCTGGCGGTATATGAAATTTTGTTCGATCCTTCCATTCCTGAAGGCGTTTCCGTAAACGAGGCGGTGGAGCTTGCCAAAAAGTACGGCGGCAAAGACGACGCCCCTTACATCAACGGCGTGCTGGCTTCTGTGATCAAGGCTTTCCCGGCGGAAAAAGGAGAGGGCTGAGTATGGCTTCTTCCGCACTTACCGTTTCCCAGGTCAATTTCTTTTTGAAATCCCTGCTGGAAAGTGATCATAGGTTACAGGATATTCTGGTGATCGGTGAGATCTCCAATTTTACCGATCACTATCGCTCCGGCCATCTTTACTTTTCTCTGAAGGATGAAAGATCTGTGCTGAAGGCGGTGATGTTCTCCGGTTCTGCCAGGAGGCTGAAATTCCGGCCTGCCGATGGAATGAAGGTCATTGTGCGGGGGCGGGTGTCTGTCTATGAGCCCTCCGGGCAGTACCAGCTTTACGCGGAGGATATGCAGCCGGACGGCGTTGGGGCTCTGAGCATTGCTTTTGAGCAGCTGAAGACCCGCCTGGAGCAGGAGGGTCTGTTCGACGTTGGGCATAAAAGGCCGCTTCCCCGATATCCCCGCCGGATTGGTGTGATCACCTCTCCTACCGGAGCGGCGATCCGGGATATGCTGCAGATCACCGCCCGGCGCTGGCCGGTGGCGGAGATCGTTGCGGCACCGGTGCTGGTACAGGGAGAGGGTGCGCCCTCTCAACTGATCGCGGCAGTGGAGGAAATGAACCGAAAAAAAGCCTGCGATGTGATCCTTCTGGGACGGGGCGGCGGCTCTCTGGAGGATCTGTGGGCCTTTAACGATGAGGGACTGGCCCGGGCGGTATACGCCTCTGAGATCCCTGTGGTCTCGGCGGTAGGGCACGAGACGGATTTTACGATCTGCGATTTTGTCGCGGATCTGCGGGCTCCCACTCCCAGCGCGGCGGCGGAGCTTGCCACACCGGAGCTGCGGGAAGAGCTGCGGCGCTGCGAGGCGTTTTCCGGGTATTTTCACGAAGAGGCGGCAAAGCTGATCGAATATCTGCGGCAGCACATGGATCTTCTGCTCCAGGATTCTCCTCTGGGAAGCCCAGAGCAGCTGCTGATCCCCCGAAAGGAGCAGCTGGGAAGCTTGTTTGGACGGGTAATAGGCGGCTTTTCTGAAAGAATAGAACAGGATCGGCAAAAGCTTTCTCTGCTGGCGGGAGAGCTGGACGCCTTAAGTCCGCTGAAGGTATTGAGCAGGGGCTATTCCGTGGCGGAGGATCAAAAGGGAAGAGTGCTCCGCAGCGCGGCGGAGCTGGTTCCGGGAGAAGAATTTTCTCTGCGGCTTTCCGATGGAAAAATAGAGGCCAAGGTGCTGAAAAGCGTGGAAGAGCAGGAAGTGAAACAGAGAGGATGATCGAGCGATGGCTGAAAAATTCAATTTTGAAAAGGCAATGGCACGGCTTCAGGAGATCGTGACCAAGCTGGAAAGCGGAGAAGAGGCCCTGGAAAGCTCCATGAAGCTGTTTGAAGAGGGTGCTGAGCTTTCCGCTCTTTGCTACAAAACGCTGGAGCAGGCGGAGCAGAAGGTCACAGAGCTTACAAAGCTGCAGGAGGAGCCGGAGCATGAGGAATGATCGACTGGCGGCATATCAGGAAATGATCGAGGCCGCGCTGGAGGGGTACCTGCCCCTGCCGGAGGCCGCTGATCTGACGGCTCCGGTGAAGGAAGCCATGCGGTACAGCCTGCTCTGCGGCGGGAAGCGGATCCGACCGGTGCTGACGTTAGCTTTCTGCGAGCTCTGCGGCGGAAGCCTAAAAGAGGCCTTGCCCTTTGCCTGCGCGGTGGAAATGGTGCATACCTATTCCTTGATCCACGATGATATGCCCTGCATGGACGATGACGATATGCGCCGGGGAAAACCGGCTAACCACAAGGTGTTCGGCGAGGATATCGCCCTGCTTGCTGGAGACGGCCTGCTGACAAAGGCCTTTGAAACGGCGCTTTCCGCGGAGCAAAAGGAGCCCGCGGCCAAGGCCGCTTTGGTTTTGGCCAAATATGCCGGAGAAGCGGGTATGGTAGGCGGCCAGTGTATCGATCTGAAATCAGAGGGACAAGCCGCCGGGCTGGAGCTGCTGCTTGCCATGGATACGGGAAAGACTGCCGCCTTGATCGAAGCCGCCTGCCGCATGGGTTGTATCGCCGCGGAGGGCGGCGAGCAGGAGCAGGAAGCCGCCGGGCGGTATGCGCTGGGCCTCGGCGTGGCTTTTCAGATCCGGGACGATATTCTGGACCTGCTGGGCGACCCGCAGAAGCTGGGGAAAAATACAGGAATGGACGCGGCGCGTGAGAAACAAAACTATGTTTCTCTTTTGGGCGCTGAAAAAGCACAGCAGCTTGTACAGGAATACACGAAGCAGGCAGTCGACGCATTGGAAGCTTTTTCGGGAGATACCACGTTCCTTCGGGAACTGGTGGAAAGCCTGGAAAACAGGGAAGCCTGATGCGAGTGCTGCGGTTTGAGATCCCGCCTGCCTGTGAGGGAATGACGGTGCGGGATTTTGCCCGAAAGCAGGCGGGCCTTTCCGCCAGATTTCTGACAAAGCAGAAGCAGCTTCCCAGCGGGATCTTAAAAAACGGGTTTCCCTGCCGCACGGTAGACAGGCTTTCCACCGGAGATGTTTTGTCCTTCCCGCTTCCAGAGGAAGTACCCGAATATTTGGAGGTTTCCACTTCTCTTACCGTTCTGTGGGAAACGGAGGATTATCTGGCTGTGGAAAAGCCGCCGGATATGCCTGTGCACCCTTCTCCGGGTCATAACAGGGACAGCCTTTTAAACGCGGTTGCTTATTACTACAGGCAAACGGGACAGCAGCATTTGTTCCGGCCGCTGTATCGGCTGGATAAGGATACCAGCGGAGTCCTTGTGATCGGTAAGCACCGTGCGGCGGTTTCCACTGCTGTGATCGAAAAAAGATATTTTGCGGTATGCGAAGGGGAGCTTTCGGGCTCCGGCACGATCGACCTGCCCATCGGCCTGCGGGAAGGCAGTAAGATCGTTCGGGCCTGCGGCTTCGGCGAGAAGGCTGTTACTCACTGGAAAGCCATTGCCTGTGAGGAAGGACACACTCTGCTTTCTCTGCGTCTGGAAACAGGGCGCACCCACCAGATCCGGGCCCACATGGCCCATTTTGGGCACCCTCTTGCCGGGGACGACCTGTACGGCGGCAGCCGGGAGCGGATCGAGCGGCAGGCGCTGCACTGCGGCTTGGTTTCTGTTTTCAGCAAAGCTCTGGCTGTAAAAGCAGAGATTACCTCAGAGCTTCCGGCAGATTTTTGCACCGCCTTTCCCTGGCTTTTCAGGCTTCGGGAAATTGAGCAAGAGAAAACTTTGTAAAGAAAAGAGGACATTTTCATGCCGGCGTGTTTGACTCATCATCAATTTGCCAAGGTTGTACTGGAGGCTCTTCCCGAAAAGAGCGTGCCGGACTTGTGCGCTTACTATTGGGGAGCCCAAGGGCCTGATTTCCTTTTCTGCCACCGGTACTTTCCCTGGATGAAGGGAAAATCTTTAAAAGCATATGGCAATAAGCTCCATGAAACGCCTCCCTCAAAGACCCTTACCGCCATGCGGGATTTTTTGAAGCGCTGTCGGGAGCCCGGCTACCGCTCCTATGTTTTCGGCTTTCTCTGCCACTATTCTCTGGATTCTACCGCGCACCCCTATATCAACTTTCTGGCGGAACGGCTGCTGGAGGAGAGGCCCTATGAAACGCACACCACCCTTCATGGAGAGATCGAAGCGGCCTTGGACGCCATTGTTCTGCGCAGTGAAACAGGAAAGCTTCCCTCTGAGGCGCCCCTGGGAAAAATGTTCCCCAAAAACGAAGCGGTACAGCGGCGAATCGCCAGGCTGTACCGGGACGTTCTGTTTCAGGTCTATGGGGTTGATATCCGGGAAGAAGAACTGCTGCGGGCTACCAAAGACGCCCATTTTGTGTTTTCCTGTCTGACAGATAGGACAGGCTTAAAGAAGAAGGCCTTTGAGCTCTTGGAAAGCGGGAAACCCCATTATGTGGCCTCCCATATCGTGCCGCTGGTGGAACGGGACGATATCGATTACGCGAATCTCCAAAAGGAAAAATGGCAGGGCAGAGAAGAAGCTTCTCAGCAGAGCTTTTTTGAATTGATGACGGAAGCGAAAGCACTGGCACAACGCCTGATCACAAACTTTGACCAGGGAGATTTTGCCGAGCTGACACAGGAAAAGCCCTTTGGATAAGGGGCGGATGCGTATTTTAGATGCTGGATACTGGATAGTGGTGGCGCCTTCATCGCAATAAAAAAAGGCAAGAACGCTCTTTCTAATACAACTAACCACTAACGAGTAAAAAGAAAAAGAGCCTTGCGGCTCTCTTTTCTCTACAGGTTTTCTTTTAGACGGCACGGGTCACTTTGCCGGAACGCAAGCAACGGGTGCAGGCGTATACACGCTTCGGAGTACCGTCAACAACAGCCTTGACACGCTTAATATTCGGCTTCCAGGTCCTGTTGGAACGTCTGTGAGAGTGGGATACTCTGATGCCGAAGGAAACGTCCTTGCCGCAGAATTCACATTTTGCCATATCTGCACCTCCTTAAAATCAGGCGATTCTAAATTTACAACATTCTGAATTATAGCAGACCCCCCGATAAAATGCAAGTTTTTTTTGAAAAGAATTGTGTTTTTCTTCGGGATAGTTTATAATCCTAAGTACAGGTAAGGAGGATTGCTATGCTTTTTGGTGTGATCAGGAACGTTATTTCCGGCCAGCATGTGGATCTTTGGGCTGCAGCCGCTCAGGTGCTTTCCATTTTTTTCGTTATTTTCTGTATTCTTCCTCTTCATGAATTTGCCCATGGCTGGGTGGCTAATAAGCTGGGTGATCCCACCGCGAAGCTGGAGGGCAGGCTTACCATGAACCCGCTGGCAAGCGTAGAACCCATGGGCGCCTTGGCTCTGCTTCTTTTCGGCTTTGGCTGGGCTAAGCCGGTGCCGGTGGATCCCCGGTATTTCAAAAAGCCCAAGCGTGATATGGCGATCACCGCCCTGGCTGGGCCGCTTTCTAATCTGTTGGCCGCGCTGGTGGGGGCTCTTGTTGTAGTCGCAATGCAAGCGTTTGCCCCTTATAACAATGTGACGATGTTTTTCTTTAATTTGTTTTATTACTATGTGATAGTCAATGTTACCTTGGCGGTGTTCAATTTGATCCCGGTTCCGCCTTTGGACGGTTCCCGAATCATTGCGGCTTTTCTCAGTGATCGGGCTTTGGCATCTTATTACCGTTATCAAAATATTTTTATGATGGTCCTGTTTTTTGCTATGCTCACAGGAGCCTTGTCCGGGCCTCTGTATACAGTGCAAAACTTTTTTGGCAATCTCATTTTCTCCATTGCGCGGTTTCCTTTCCATTTGGCAGGAGTGCTTTAAGCATGGAAAAGCTGCAATATAAGCTGGACGTATTTGAAGGGCCGTTAGATCTGCTGCTGGCTCTCATCGCTAAAAACAAACTCAATATTTACGATATTCCCATTGCGGAGCTTCTGGAGCAGTATTTGGAGCAGATCGACCTGATGCGGGAAGAAAATCTGGATATTGCCAGTGAATTTCTGGAAATGGCGGCCCGCCTGGTGCAGATCAAGGCAGCGTCTCTGCTGCCCCGCCAGGAGGAGGAAGAGGATCCTCGCATGGAACTGACCGGGCAGCTGCTGGAATACCAGCAGTGTAAAAAAGCCGCAGCGGCCCTTTTGGAGCGGGCTTCCTTCGACACTGTGATTCGGGAGGCGGAAAAGCTGCCTGCCGATCTTGCGTATAAGCGAATTCACGAACCCAGGGAGATCGTGCAGGCGCTGATCTCGGCCTGGGGCAAGGGAAAAAGCCTGCTGCCGCCAAAGCCGGAAAGCTTTTCCGCGTTGGTGACCAGAAAAATCGTTTCAGTGGCTTCCCAGGTGGTATTTGTTCTGCGGCAGCTCTGGAAACGAAAGCGCGTCTCCTTTCAGGCGCTGTTTTCGGAAAAGAAGGATCGTTCCGAGCGCGTGGCCGCGTTTCTGGCGGTTCTGGAGCTGGTAAAAAGCCGCCGGATACGCGTGGAAGGAAATGGAGAAGCCTGTGAAGTCCGGCTTCTGGAAAAGGAGGGGAACCGTTGGAACGAGAGGAATTAATGGGGAAAACCGAGGCGATTCTGTTTGCCGGCGGGGAACCGGTGGCCTTGGAGCGGATCGCCCAGGTGCTGGGCGTGCGCACCTATGCCATTGAGGAGATCATAGACGCTCTGCGGGAAAAGTACAATACGCCCCACAGCGGGGTCCATCTTCTGCGGCTGGAAAACACCGCGCAGTTTTGCACGAATCCTGCCTATATCCAGCCGGTGCGGGACGCCTTGGATCTGAAGCGGAACACGCCGCTGTCTCAGGCCGCCATGGAGGTGTTGGCTGTGGTGGCCTATAACCAGCCGGTGACAAAGGCGTTTGTAGAGCAGGTGCGGGGCGTGGATTGCTCCGGCGTTATCGGCAGCCTGATGCAGAAGGAGCTTTTGGAGGAGCGGGGAAGGCTGGAGCTTCCTGGCAGGCCGCTGTTATATGGCACCACAGAAAATTTTTTGCGCTGTTTTCAGCTTTCTTCTCTGGAGGAGCTTCCTCCTCCGCCTTCCGATCAAAAGGAGCCGGAAGAAAAACAGGAGACGATAGAAGCGTTATTTTGATCCTGCCGAAAGGGGCGGTGTACTGTGCTTGCGCTGAAGATCATAGGCGGCGTGCTGCTTTTTCTGTTGGCGTTAACTTTGTTACCGCTCCGTATGGAGCTGGGGTTTCAAACAGAATTTTCCCTGACGCTCCGTTACCTGTTTCTTTCCTTCCGGCTGCTGCCCGGAAAGGAAAAAGAGCCGGAAGAGGAAAAGCGGGAGGAACAGAAAAAAGAAACGGAAAAGAAATTCGACTTGAAAAAAAGCTTAAAGCGCCAGGGCTTTTTCGGATTTTTGGAAACATTGTTTGAATTGGTAGAGGTGACGGTAAATTCTGTAAAAGGAGTGCTTTCTCATTTGAAGCTCAAAACCTTCGACCTCTATTTGTGCCTGGCGGGTGCGGAGGACGCGGCGGAAGCCGCTATACAGTACGGACAGCTTTCCGGTGCGGTTTACTCTGCCTGCGGGCTTTTGTTCGGGTTGACCGGGTGCAAAAGAAAAGCTGTCAGTGTAGACCTGGATTACGAGGCCGAGGAAAACCGGGTGGATTGTTCTGCAAAGTTTTCCATTTTGCCCCTGTTTCTTCTCAAGGAAGGAATTTCCCTGCTGATACACGGTCTGCCGCCGGTGCGCAAGCTTCTCAGCGGCGGTTCCGTTAAAAAACATAACAGAAAGGTGACCGGCAATGAGTGAGAATAAAGTAAACGATCTGATGGACGTAACACTGGATAAGATCAAGCACATGGTGGATGTGAACACTATCATCGGAGACCCCATCACTACGCCGGACGGCACCACGGTGATCCCGATCTCCCGGGTAAGCTATGGCTTCGCTTCCGGCGGCTCCGACCTTCCTTCCAGGGCACAGCCTGCCGCCGGGCTTTTTGCCGGGGGCAGCGGGGCGGGGATCACGATCATTCCCATCGCCTTTCTTGCCGTTTCTCACGGAAATGTACGGGTCATTCAGATCGAGCCGTATATGGGCCCGGTAGACAGGGCCCTGGAGAAGGTTCCTGAAATGGTGGACAAGATCTCCGCTTTGTTCCGAAAGGATAAGCAGGAAGAAGTGCCGGCGGCACAAAAGCCTATTGAGGAAGAGCTTGCGGAAACACCGGCGGCAGAGCTTCCGAAACAGGAAGGCTAACGAATATCAAGCCCCCTCCTTCGCATACTCATGTGCAGAAGGCGGGTGGTACTATGAAAAAGCGATTCCGGCAGGCGGCGGGAACCCTTCTTGCTCTTTTGCTGCTTTTGCCGCTGGGAAAAGCTGAAGCGGAAGAGGCGCAGGCGCCGAAGTCTTTATCTGCCCAGAGCGCTGTGCTGATTTCCGCGGATACGGCGGCGGTGCTCTATGAAAAAAATTCTCAAAATCAACTGTCCATGGCCAGCACCACAAAGATTATGACGGCGCTGCTGACCTTGGAGGAAGCGGAAAGAAGGGGAGATCCCGTCATTGCCATCACCGAGGAAATGGTGGCGGTGGAAGGCTCTTCCATGGGCTTGCAGGCCGGGGACGAGATCACGCTGACAAATTTGGCGGCGGGTATGCTGCTGGCCTCCGGGAACGACGCGGCCAATGCCGCGGCCCTTTCCCTTTCCGGCTCTCAGGAAGAATTTGCCGAAAAAATGAACCGGCGGGCGGAAGCAATCGGCATGAAGAATTCTCATTTTGTCACACCCTCGGGGTTAGATGACGAAGCCCATTTTTCCACTGCCTATGATATGGCATTGCTTGCGAGAGAGGCCCTGAAAAATGAAGCGTTTCGGAAGCTTTGTTCCAGCTCCACTTATCAGGTGACCTTTGTCCAGCCGGAGAAAAAGGTGTCCTATACCAACCATAATAAGCTGCTGCGGTTCTATGAGGGCTGTATCGGGGTAAAAACCGGTTTTACCAAAAAATCCGGCAGATGCCTCGTTTCCGCGGCGGAACGGGACGGCGTTACCTTGATCGCGGTAACGCTGAACGCCCCGGACGATTGGAACGATCACATGGCAATGATGGATTACGGCTTTTCCACCATGAAAAGCGTGTCTTTCGATGGCAGCGGCCTTTCCTTTACGCTTCCCGTGGTAGGCTCGGAACGGCAAGTGGTGCGGGTGCGGGGCGGCAGGGGCGGAAGCGTGTCTCTGCCCGCGAAAGAGGCGGATCAGGTGACCTGCCGTGCGTTTCTTCCCGCTTTTTGTTATGCTCCTTTGCGGGCGGGGGAAGAAGTGGGAAGACTTCAATATTATTTGGGAAATTTGCCGGTATACAGCATTCCTCTTTTTGTGGAGGAAGACGCGGCGGTGCAGGAAAAAAAGCCCGGGTTTTGGGAAAGCTTGTTCGGAAGAGCCTGAGCTTGGGATATCAGTGAGGAAAAGGACGTGGCAAAGCAATGGCAAAGGCCGAAAAGAGCAGATTGCAAAAAATACTTGCCTCCTGCGGCGTTGCTTCCCGCAGAAAAGCGGAGGAGCTGATCATTGCCGGAAGAGTTACCGTAAACGGCAGAAGAGCACAGCTGGGAGACAGCGCTTTGCCGGGAAAGGACCGTATCGCGGTAGACGGAGAGCCCATTGCTTTTTCCGAAGAAAAAATTTATCTTGCACTGCACAAGCCCAGGGGTTTTGTTACCACCATGAGCGATGAGAAGGACCGGCGCTGTGTGGCGATGCTGGTAGAGAATGTAGGGCAGCGGGTCTATCCGGTAGGGAGGCTGGATAAGGACTCCGAGGGCCTTCTGCTGATGACCAATGACGGAGAATTCGCAAATTTGGTGGCTCACCCGAAAAAGCACATTGCAAAAACCTACCGCGTTACCGTGCGGCCCGCTGTAACAGAGGAACAGCTTGCCCGGATCGCTGTGGGAATAGAGATCGAAGGGAGAAAAACCGCCCCTGCCAAGGTGCGGGTCTTGGAACAGCAGCAGGGCAGGGTGGTTTTGGAGATCGTGCTGTATGAGGGCAGAAACCGGGAGATCCGGAAAATGTGTGAAGTGCTGGGGCTGGAGGTCGCCCGTTTAAAACGTGTGGCAGTGGGACCTGTCAGGCTTTCCATGCTTCCCCAAGGGAAATACAGAGAGCTGACAAAAGAAGAGATTCGCGGTCTTTTAGCGGAGGCGAAGAAAGAAGGAGGAAGAAAAGAGCATGGTAGAAATTCTCCCCATGCAGGACAGGGAACGGGAAAAAGAGCTTCTGCTGACAGTGGACGAGGCAGGAGAGAACGCTAGGATCCTGACAATGACAGAGCGGGGAGAGCTTCTGGGCTGGGTGGCGGTGGAAATTTCTGACGCCGCGCTTCGCATTTTGAAGCTTTCCGCGGGAAAATATGATTTTTCCCGTCCGCCCCAGGGAGAGGAGGCCTTTATTTTGGATACCCTGGTGCGTTCCGCTGCCTCTTACGGTGAAACCTTTGGGGCCGATCGCATTGAGACGGCATTTCCGGATTTTTACAGCTTTTTGGCTCTTCGCGGTTTCGAGGTTGACGAACATCGTGCCTGTACGCCGATGAGCACGATCGTGAAATATGGATAACAAGGGTGGGCGAAAGCCCGCTTTTTTTCTTAACAATCCTTAAAATCTCAGGAAAATTCTTGCAATGAGTGCGGGAAAATGATAAAATAATTATTCAGTAAAGTGCGACTATTTTAAGCTTGGGAATGATACAAATGCTGAAAAGTATGACCGGATACGGACGCGGCGAGGTTTTGGCCGATGGCAGACACGTGGTTTTTGAGATCAAGTCTGTCAACCATAAGTTTTTTGAATGCAATGCCCGGCTGCCCCGCGGCTGTACCTTTGCGGAGGACAAGCTGAAAGCTCTGATACAAAGTAAGGTTTCCAGAGGAAAGATTGATGTATTCCTTCAGGTGGAAACCGTGGAGGATTCCGGCAGCGAGGTCTTGATCAATCACTCTCTGGCGGAAGCCTATGTTCGGGCCTTGCGGGAGCTGAAGGAACGGTATGTCTTGCCGGACGATGTTTCTCTTTCCCTGCTGGCGAGATACCCCGATCTGCTTTCTGTTCAGAAGGTGCCGGAGGACGAAGAGGCCGTTTGGGCGGCTATTTGCGCCGCCGCCGAACCCGCTCTTGCTTCTTTTCTAAAAATGCGGGAAGCGGAGGGCGCACGGCTGCACCGTGATATTATAGAAAAAGCCGACCGCCTGGAGCGTTTGGTGGGAGAAGTGGAAAAGATCACTCCGGAAACAGTGAATGAGTACCGGGAGCGGTTACAGGCAAAGCTGGAGGAGCTGCTGGGTACAAACCGCTTTGACGAACAGCGGGTGTTGACCGAAGTGGCGCTGCTGGCTGATAAAGTGGCGGTGGATGAGGAAACCGTCCGCCTGCGCAGCCACATTCACCAGCTTCGGCAGCTGGTGAGCTCAGAAGAGCCCGTAGGCAGAAAAATAGATTTTCTGGTGCAGGAAATGAACCGGGAGGCCAATACCATCGGCTCCAAGTCTCAGAATTCAAAAATTGCCTATTTGGTAGTGGACATGAAAGCCGAGATCGAAAAAATTCGAGAACAGATCCAGAATGTGGAATAAAGGAGAACAGTATGCGGCTGATCAATATCGGATTCGGCAATATGGTTTCCGCGGAAAAGCTAGCGGCGGTGGTAAGCCCTGATTCCGCGCCGATCAAGCGTATCGTGCAGGAGGCGAAAGAAGCGGGCAATCTGGTGGACGCCACCTTTGGCCGGCGAACCAAGGCCGTGCTCATCATGGACGGCGGTATGGTGGTGCTTTCCGCGATCCTGCCGGAAACGGTGGCGGGCAGATTTAACGGAAAAGAAGAAGCTTCCTCTGAAGAAAAGGCGGCTGACTAAACATTTTCGATATCGGAGAAGCATTGTATAGGAAAGAAAGGAACGATCCAAAATGGCAGAGAAGGGGTTGCTGGTTGTGATATCCGCTCCCTCCGGCGGCGGAAAAGGCACGATCTTGAAGGAGCTTTTTGCCCAAAATGAAAATTTACGGCTGTCCGTTTCCGCCACCACCCGCGCGCCTCGCCCGGGGGAAGAGCATGGAAAGCAGTATTATTTCCTGTCCCGGGAAGAATTTGAAGCTTTGATCGCCCAGGGAAGAATGCTGGAGCATGCAGAATATGTGGGAAACTATTATGGTACGCCCCGAGACCCTGTGGAGGAATGGCTTTCTCAGGGCAGAGATGTGGTTCTGGAGATCGAGGTGCAGGGCGGTGCGCAGGTCAAAAAGCTGATGCCGGAATGCGTTTCCATTTTTATTCTGCCTCCCTCCATGAAGGTGTTGGGAGAGCGGCTTCGGGGTCGGGGAACGGAAACGGAGGAAACGGTGCAGAAGCGCCTTGCCACTGCCCGGCGGGAGATCCCACAGGCAAGGGAATATGACTATTTGGTGTTCAATGACCGGCTGGAGGATGCGGTGGAAGAGATCCTCGCGATCCTGCGGGCGGAAAAATTAAAATACAGCAGAAATGCAGATTCTATCGAAAGGGTGTTGAACAATGCTGAAACCGTCTGATAACATGATCCGTACCCCTCACAGGAGTTATTACTCCCTGGTGATCGCTGTGGCGAAGAGAGCGCGCCAGATCGCGGAGGCCGCCGAGGAGGAGGGCCAGGTTCTCACTGAGAAGCCGGTAGACCTGGCTGTGCACGATTTTGTGGATAACAAATATAAAATTATCGAGCCGGATTCCTTTGAGGATGAATGATGCTTTGTTCGCGCAGGTGGCGGTAGAAAATACCGTTTACCGGTTTGATAAGCTCTTCACTTATGCGGTTCCTGTATCTTTACAGAAGCGTGTGGTTCCCGGGGTTCGGGTAGAGGTGCCCTTCGGCGCCGGAAACCGGGGGCGGATCGGCGTAGTCTTTTCCCTGACCGAGGAGATTGGCCAGCAGGTAAAAGAGATCAAAGCTGTTTTGGATCGGGAACCCGTTCTTTCCGCCGAGATGCTGGAGCTGGTTTTATGGATGAAAGAGCGGTATTACTGCACCTTGTTCGAAGCGGTCAAGCTGATGATCCCGGCCGGGCTTCAGTTTCGGCTGCGAAACAGCTACGTGCTCAGTCCCGAATTTAAGAATTTTGACCGGGAATGCTACACCCCTGTCCAGTGGCAGCTGATCCTTTTGCTGCGCTCGGCAGGGAAGTCTGTTTTTTCCGAAACCATTTCCGGAAAGCTGGGGATCACAGAGGATTCTCCCGATTTTTCCGCGTTGCTGGAACAGGGGATCGTCTGTAAGGTAAATACGGCGGCCAGTAAGATCAAGGACGCAGTCTCCAAAATGGTACGTCCCATTCCTGAATTTACCGGAAAGCTTACGCCACGGCAGAAGGACGTATATCAAACTCTGCTGGACGTGGGAGAAGCTTCGGAAAAAGAGCTTTGCTACTTCACCGGCGTTTCCTCCTCTGTGGTAAAGGCGCTGACGGATAAGGGTGCCGCGGAGGTTTTTGAATATGAGGTGTATCGCCGTCCCGCGCATTTTGACGAAGCGGAGGAGCAGCCGCGGGCGGTTCAGCTTTCCGCTTCACAGCAGGAAGCCTTTGACGGCCTGCTGGCGGAATACCGAAACCAAAGCGGCAATCGATGCGCTCTGCTTTACGGTGTAACGGGAAGTGGGAAAACCGCTGTTTTTCTAAAACTGATCCAATCGGTTCGCAAGGAGGGAAAAGGCGTCATCGTCATGGTGCCGGAGATCTCTTTGACGGGACAGGCCATCAGCCGGTTCCGTCAGAGCTTTGGCGACAGCGTTGCCGTGTTTCACAGCGGCCTTTCCCTCGGGGAGAGAATGGACGAATGGAAGCGTGTCAGGCGCGGGGAGGCTGAAATCGTGGTTGGTACCCGCTCCGCGGTATTTGCTCCGGTGCAAAAGCTTGGCCTGATCGTGATCGATGAAGAGCAGGAGCACACCTATAAATCGGAATCCAGTCCCCGATATGACGCCAGAGAGGTGGCCCGCTTCCGCTGCTGGAAAAACGGTGCCTTTTGTCTGTTGTCCTCCGCCACTCCTTCGTTGGAGTCCTGTCGCATGGCAAAGGAAGGAAAATACGGATTTTACAGACTTACCGCCCGGTTTGGAGAAGCTCAAATGCCGGAGGTAGAGCTGGTCGATATGAATTTTGACGGAGCGCCCGGAGAAAGCCGGGCCATTGGCGGCAGGCTTTCCCAGGCGCTGATTGAAAATTTCCGGCAGGGCAGACAGTCTATTGTTTTGCTCAACAGAAGAGGCTACCACACCTTTGCCTCCTGTACCTCCTGCCACCAGGTGGTAAGCTGCCCGAATTGCAGTATTTCCCTGACCTATCACAGTGCCAATCACCGTCTGATGTGTCACTATTGCGGCTATTCCGTGCCCTATTCCAGAAAATGTCCTTCCTGCGGCGGCGATACGGTCAGCTTTCACGGCCTTGGAACGCAAAAGGCGGAGGAACAGCTTTGCGAGCTGCTGCCGGAGGCCCGTATTTTGCGGATCGATACCGATTCGGTAGCGGCCCGGTTTTCTCTGGAAAAAAAGCTGGATCAATTTGCCCGGGGCGAGTACGATGTAATGGTGGGAACGCAGATGGTAGCAAAGGGTCTTGATTTCGAAAATGTTACGCTGGTTGGCGTGCTTTCCGCCGACCAGTCCCTGTACAGCGATGATTTTCGCAGCAGCGAGCGCACCTTTGATCTTTTGACCCAGGTGGTAGGGCGCGCCGGGCGGGGCAAATATCCGGGAACCGCTTTGATCCAAACCTTTTCCCCGGAAAACCCCGTACTGCGTTTTGCCTGCAAGCAGGATTATTTTGGCTTTTACGAGCAGGAGGCGGCTTTTCGTCAGGCTCTTCTGTATCCCCCTTTTGTGGATCTGCTGGTGATCGGCTTTGTGGGCCAGCAGGAGCAGAAGGTAAAGGAAGCTGCTTCCCTTTTTCTGGAGATGCTTGGAAAGCTTGCTTCGGAAGAATACTCTGAGCTGCCCCTTCGGGTGCTGCGGCCCTCTCCGGCGGCAGTGGCCAGAATGGGCGGAAAGTACCGCTATAAGCTGATCGTGAAGTGCCGCAACACCCGGCGTTTTCGGGAAATGGCAGAGCGGCTTCTGCTGGACTTTGGGGAGCAAAGAGATTTTCAGCAGGTAACAGTTTACGCGGACGCGAACCCATATCACATCATGTGAGGAAGGAAGATCAGGATGGCAATACGAAACATTGTTCAATTTGGAGACAGCGTGCTGGAAAAGGAATGCCGGAAGGTGGAAAAGTTTGATGCCAGGCTCCATCAGCTTTTGGACGATATGAAGGAAACGCTGGCGGACGCCAACGGCGCGGGGCTTGCGGCCCCCCAGGTAGGTGTTTTGCGGGCTGTCTGCGTGGTGGACGTGGGCGAGGGTCCCATTGAGCTGGTGAACCCGGAGATCATAAAAACCTCGGGGGAGCAGACCGGAACAGAGGGCTGCCTTTCCTATCCTGATCACTGGGGGATCGTCACCAGGCCTATGAAGGTCACGGTAAAGGCCCAGGACAGAAACGGAAAGTGGTTCCAGGTAACGGGAGAAGAGCTTTGCGCCAGGGCCTTTTGCCATGAAATAGACCATCTTCACGGAGTGCTGTTCCGTTCCCATGCCACCCGTATGATGACTACCGCCGAGCTGGAGGCGGAGGCTGCCGCAAAGGAGGAAAACCATGAGAACGATCTTCATGGGGACGCCTGATTTTGCCGTTCCCTCTCTTGAAAAGCTATTGGAGAGAAAGGACGAGGTCTGTGCGGTGTTTACCCAGCCGGACAAGCCCAAAGGCAGGGGGCATAAGCTGCAAGCCCCGCCGGTCAAGGAACTCGCTTTAGCGCACGGGCTTCCGGTCTTCCAGCCGGATACTTTGCGCACGGAGGAGGCCCAGGAGCAGATCAGGGCCCTTGCTCCCGATGTGATCGTGGTGGCCGCATATGGTAAGCTTTTGCCAAAATCGGTGCTGGAGGCGCCGAAATTCGGCTGTATCAACATACACGGTTCCCTTCTTCCGAAATACCGGGGCGCCGCGCCGATCCAGTGGACAGTGATCCACGGGGAAAAAACAGCGGGCGTCACTACCATGTATATGGCGGAAGGAATGGATACCGGAGACATGCTGTTAAAGGTGGAAACACCGGTTGGGCCGGAAGAAACTGCCGGTGAACTTTTTGACCGGCTGAAGCTTTTGGGGGCAAAGCTTTTGGGGGATACCCTGGAGCAGCTGGAGTTAGGGACCCTGCGCCGCACTCCGCAGAATGAGGCGGAGGCCACCAAAGCGCCCCTGCTTTCCAAGGAGCTGTCACAGATCGATTGGAGCCGCCCAGCTCAGGAGCTCCACGACCTGATCCGCGGGCTGAACCCCTGGCCCTGTGCTTTTACCGTGCTGGAGGGAAAGCGATTGAAGCTTCTTTCCTCCCGCGTCAGGGAGGAAACGGGAGTACCCGGAACGCCGGTATCCCGAGAAGAAGGTCTTTTGGTGTTCTGCGGGGAAGGCGCTTTGCTGCTGACAGAGCTCCAAACAGAAACCGGAAAGCGAATGAGCGGAAAAGAATATCTTCTGGGGCACCCCTTGAAAGCGGACGCCTGTATGGAGTAATTGTGATAAGGAAGGCTTATGAAACGATCTGCCAGAAGCACGGCGCTGGACGCCCTTCTCCAAATGGAAAAGAACGAGGGATATTCCAATCTTGTGATCGATAAGGCCTTGAAGGCCGCCCAGCTGGACCGGCGGGACGCGGCGCTGGCATCCACCATTTTTTACGGTGTGCTGGAAAAGCAGCTTACCCTGGATTATTTTTTAGAGGACTGTCTGCGTTCCCCGGGAAAAAAGCTGGATCAAACGGTGCGTATGGCCTTACGGTGCGCAGCCTACCAGATCTGCTTTTTAGACCGTATCCCGGATTCCGCCGCGGTCAACGAAACGGTAAATCTGGTCAAGGAGCATGGAAAACCCGGCTTTTCCGGATTGGTCAACGGCGTTCTGCGAACTCTCATTCGCCGGAAGGAAAGCCTTCTCCTGCCGGAGGGAGAAGAAGTATCCGCCTTAAGCCTGCGCTATTCGGTGCCAAAAGAGTTGATTTCTCTTTGGCAGGCTTCCTATGGAAAGGAGATCACCTTAAAGCTTCTGAAAGCTCTGACAGACCGGCCCAAAACCTATGTGCGGGTCAATACGCTGAAGCTTTCGCCGGAAGAGCTGAAGGAAGCCTGGAAGGCGCGGGAGATCCCTTTGGAGCCTCTCGCTTTTCCCCAGGGCTGTGGGATTTTGGAAAACTGCGGTTCTCCGGCTTCCTTGCCGGAGTTTCAGGAGGGCCTGTTTCACGTGCAGGATCTTTCCGCGCAGATGGTCTGCGAAATTGTAGCTCCCCGGCCGGGAGAGAATCTTTGCGATTGCTGCGCGGCGCCCGGCGGAAAAACCTTTACCTTGGCGGAAATGATGGGGGATACAGGCGCCGTAACGGCTTTGGAGCTGTATCGAGGCAGAGTAAGGCTAATCTCCGATGGCGCGAAGCGATTGGGGCTTTCCAGTATTACAGCAAAAATGGCAGATGCCTCCAAACCGATCACCGGGCTTTCTCCCATGGATCGGGTACTGTGCGATGTTCCCTGCTCCGGGTATGGCGTGATCCGCCGGAAACCGGAAATACGGTATAAAAGCCTGGCCTCCATACAGGAACTGCCAAAGCTTCAATATAAAATTCTGCAAAATGCCGCCACGCTTTTGAAGCCGGGCGGAAGGCTGATCTATTCCACCTGCACGCTGAATCCTGCTGAAAACGGGGAAGTAGCGGAAAAATTTTTACGGGAAAATCCGGGCTTTGCGCCCATGAAAATAGAGCTGCCGGAGCTCCGGCGTACCGTCAGGGAGCCCTCTCATCATTTGACAATGCTGCCCTTTTCCGGCGCTTCAGACGGCTTTTTCGCGGCGGCCTTTTTGAAAAAGTGACCGTTGTGCGGAAAAGCACAAAACGGATTCTATCAACAGACAGCTATGGGAGAAGTTTTTTTGGAGAAACTAGATATCAAATCATTTACGCTGCGGGAATTGCGGGAAGAACTTCAAAAACTTGATTTACCGGGATATCGGGCGGGCCAGGTGTACCGATGGCTTCACCGCGGCGTAACAGATTTTTCGCAGATGTCGGATCTGTCCAAGGAACTGCGGGAAAGGCTTGCGGAGCGTTATGAGATCCTCTGGGCCGAGGCGGAACTCAAACGGGTATCAAAGGACGGCACGGTGAAATATCTGTTTCGCTTAAACGATGGGGAATATGTGGAATCCGTGCTGATGAAATACCATCATGGATATTCTATTTGCATTTCTACCCAGGTTGGGTGTAAAATGGGGTGTAGCTTCTGCGCCACGGGGAAAAGTGGCTTTTCCAGAAACCTGAAGGCATCTGAAATCTTGTCTCAGGTACAGGCGGCTTCTTTGGACGCGGGGGAAAGGATCTCCAACATTGTGCTGATGGGTATGGGAGAACCGCTGGATAATTACGAAAATGTTCTCCGTTTTCTGGAACTGGTTTCTTCTCCGGAGGGCATGAACATCGGCATGCGGCATATTTCCCTTTCCACCTGCGGCCTGGTAGATCGGATATACGATTTGGCCGACAGAAAATTACAGCTTACTCTTTCCGTGTCTCTCCACGCTCCCAATGATGAGATCAGAAGCCGTACGATGCCTGTAAACCGCAGGTGGAATGTGGAAGAGCTTTTGAAGGCCTGTAAGTATTATACGGATACCACGGGGCGGAGAATTTCTTTTGAATACGCCATGATCCAGGATGTAAATGATATGGACTGGTGCGCGGCTGAGCTTGCCTCCAGGTTAAAGGGCATTTTGGCCCATGTCAACCTAATCCCCGTAAATGATGTTACGGGAACCGGGTATCAAAAAAGCGGGATCGCCCGCCAAAAGCAATTTATTTCCATTTTAGGCTCCAGAGGTGTTACGGCTACCGTAAGGCGTACTCTGGGTTCTGATATTGAAGCTTCCTGCGGGCAGCTGAGAGGCCAGCGTGAAAAGGGAAAGGAAAAAGCGGACCTGTAGATTTTTACTTGCTGTTTTTTTGTAAAAAGCTGTTCCGCTGAGCAAAGAAAGAAGGGAAATCATATCCATGAGAGTTGATTACAACACGGATACGGGGGCTGTCAGAGATTCCAACCAGGATTCCTGTGAATGCGGCCTGTTTTCTCAGGACAGCGCCTGGGCCATCGTGTGCGACGGTATGGGTGGCGCTAACGGCGGCAATGTTGCCAGCGCCGTGGCGGCAAAAGAGATCAAGGAATTCCTGACCAGCGGATTTGATGAGAACATGAGCCGGGAGAATCTTAAGTCCTTGCTGTTAAACGCGGTAAGCCAGGCAAACCGGGCGGTCTATTCCATGGCGCAGGAGCAGGAAGAACTGCGGGGCATGGGAACCACGGCGGTAGTGCTTTTGGCTACAAAAGGGCTTTTACATGTGGCCCATGTGGGAGACAGCCGCGCTTATCTGAAAAATAAAGACGGTCTCTCTCAGATCACAATGGATCATTCCTACGTGCAGGATCTTGTGAATATCGGACAGATCACTCAGGAGGAAGCAAGAGTACACCCTCAGCGGAATATTATTACCAGAGCTCTTGGCGGCCATGAGATCGTTCTCTGTGATTATTCCTATTTTGATTTTTCTCCCGGAGACACAGCCCTTGCCTGTTCTGACGGTCTCTCAAATTATGTGGAGGAAGCGCTGCTTCTGGAATATATGGAGAAGTATGACAAGGACGGAAAAGCCCTTACAGAGCATTTGACCGAATACGCGGTCAAGAGCGGCGGCGCTGACAATATCACGGTAGCCGTGATCAAAAACGGCTGAGCTCCGGAGAATAGAGAAAGGTTAGGTAACTGTATATGGAAGATAGATTTATCGGGAAACGCCTGGACGGCAGATATGAGATCCACGACCTGATCGGCGTGGGGGGAATGGCCTATGTCTACCGCGCTTACGACAGGGTGGAGGATCGCTGGGTCGCCATTAAGATCCTTAAAGAGGAATTTTCCAACAACAGCGAATTTCTGCGTCGCTTCCGCAACGAATCCAGGGCGATCGCCATGCTTTCTCACCCCAATACCGTAAAAGTGTACGATGTGAGCTTTGGCGACCAGATCCAGTATATCGTCATGGAGTATATCGATGGGATCACGCTGAAGCAGTATATCGAGCAGGAGGGGGCGATCCGCTGGAACGAGGCGGTCCACTTTACCGCTCAGATCCTGGCGGCCTTGGAGCACGCCCACAGCAAGGGAATCATTCATCGGGACATTAAGCCGCAGAATATCATGCTACTGCAAAACGGCGCCATCAAGGTAGCAGATTTCGGCATTGCCAGATTCCTGCAAAGCGAAACCACCACCATGACGGATAAGGCTATTGGCTCTGTGCATTATATCGCGCCGGAGCAGGCCAGAGGCGATTATATTACCGATAAGGCGGATATTTACTCGGTAGGTGTGATGCTCTATGAAATGCTTACCGGTAAACTTCCCTTTGAAGCGGATAACGCGGTGTCTGTGGCTTTGATGCAGCTTCAGGCAAAGCCAGTAATGCCCAGAGAGTTAAATCCGGCAATTCCCAGAGGCTTGGAGCAGATCACCATGCGGGCCATGGAAAAGAATCCTATGGACCGCTTCCAGTCTGCCGGGGAAATGCTGGACGATTTAGAAGCGTTCCGCCGAAACCCCAACATGGTATTTCATTATGATCTGCAAACCGCGGCTCCCTATGACGCTTCCCGCCGGCTGGATTCTTATGATAATTCCCGTTTTACCCCTTCCTATGAGGATAATTATGAATATGAGGAAGAGCTGGTACGTTCCCGCAGAAGCGCCAAGGGCGCCATGGTGATCAAGGGGATCCTTGCCGCGGTGGTGATCGTAGGCATTATTTTCGGCGGTTTTTATCTGATGAACAACTGGGAAACTCTGCTTTCCGGTGGAGAAGTGGAGCAAGAGGTAGAGGTGCCGCAGTTTGAGGGGAAGATCTATCAGGACATTATTTCCGACCAAACCTTGATCGAAAACTTCACGTTTAAGACGCTGGAGGGCAACGATCCCGATAAACAGCCCGGCGAGGTCTTAAAGCAAACGCCCAAGGCCGGTATCATGGTGAAGAAGGGCCGTGAGATCGAGCTTACCATAAACGGTGAGATCAATAAGGTCACCATTCCGGAGGTGACAAACTACACACAGGCGGACGCGATCGCCCTTTTAAAGCAGTACAATCTCGCTTATAAATCGGAAAATGTAGCCGACGACAATATCGAAGTGGGCAAGGTGGTTTCTACCGACCCGCCCATCGGCACGGAGGTCAGCGAAGGCACGGTGGTAACGCTGCGGGTCAGCAAAGGGCCCGCAAAGAAGAAGGTAGAGGTGCCCGGCGGCCTCAAGGGAGATCTGGTATATAATGTTACCTCTAAGCTGGAGGACGCCGGCTTGGTGGTGGGAACTATCACCAAAGACGATACCAGCACGCAGCCCCAGGATACAGTGATCAGCACCAATCCCGATTCCGGCAGCATGGTTTCAGAAGGGGCCGTTGTAGATATTCTGATCAGTTCCGGCAAGGGCGCCGCGAAGGATCTCAGCTATTCTGTGCCTCTGCCCAGCGGCTTTGACCGGGATATCACCTTAAGCGTGTATCGGAATGGAACTCAGGTGGAAACCAGCACCGTGAACCCTGCCTATTCCGGCACGTATCCCATTACCTTTACGGGTACCTCCGGCACGGAAATTGTGGTAATAGAACTGGACGGGCAGAAATATCTTCAGCTGGAATTTGACTATGACGCGCAGCAGGTCAGGCCGGGAGAAATTTCCGGGTATGTGCCGCCGGATGACGGGGATCCCGATCCGGACGTCAGCGGCTCCGGCGATGTGAACCCTTGAGCGCGCTATGAAGGAATTGACCGGATTTGTCCGAAAGGGGATCGGCGGCTTTTACTATGTAGAAGCTGAAGGTGCTTTATATACCTGTAAGGCCAGAGGAAAATTCCGCAGAGAGAGAATTTCTCCTTATGCGGGAGACAAGGTTCGCATTTCCGTGGAAGAAAACGGGGAGGGGGCCATCGAAGAGATCCTTCCCCGGAAGAATTTCCTGGTGCGTCCGCCTGTGGCCAACCTGGACCGTCTGTTCGTGGTCACCTCTGTCTGCGAGCCCTCTCCCGATCCTTTGATGATCGATAAAACCATCGCCGCGGCGGAAATGCGGGGGATAGAACCGGTTTTGGTTTTTACCAAAACCGACCTGCAGGACGCGTCCTCTTGGGAAAAGCTTTACGCTCCGGTGAGGATCCCCTGTTTGGTGGTATCCTCTGAAACCGGGAAGGGGATCGAAGCCGTGCGGGCGTTGTTGGAGGGAAAGGTCTCCGCTTTTACTGGAAATTCCGGTGTGGGAAAATCCAGCCTTTTAAACGCTTTGTTTCCGGAATTTGCGTTGCAAACCGGCGAGATCAGCCAAAAGCTGGGCCGGGGCAGGCATACCACCCGGGAAGTGGAGCTCTACCAAATTGGGCCGGAAAGCTATGTGGCCGATACGCCCGGCTTTTCTACCTTCGATATTCAGCGCTATCAGCTGACAGACAAGGATCAGCTTGTATTTGGCTTTCGGGAATTTGAGCCTTATCTGGGAAGCTGTCAGTTTGCTTCCTGTTCTCATACCTGTGAAAAGGGATGCGCCGTTCTTCAGGCTGTGGAGGAGGGAAAAATTTCCCGTTCCCGCCATGAGAGCTATGTGAGCATGTATCAAGAGATAAAGGACGTGAAGCAGTGGCAGCAGAAAAACAGGAATGTATGATCATTGGGGCTTCCCCCATCAAAAATGATCGCATTTTTCGAGAATACGCCCCTGAAAATTATTTTGTGATCTGTGCGGACGCGGGATATGAGACCGCCCAGCGGTATCACATTACGCCGGATCTGATCGTAGGGGATTTTGATTCCGCCAGCAAAAAGCCTCAGGAAAGCGTGAAATGCGTTGTTCTGCCGGTGGAGAAGGACGTTACCGATACCATGTTTGCTGTACAGAAGGGCTTTTCCAAGGGCTTTCGCAGTTTTGTGCTGCTGGGCTGTCTGGGAGGTCAGCGGTTTGACCACTCCCTGGCAAATCTTGAAGTGCTGCAATATATTCAGGAGCATGGGGGAAAAGGGGTATTGGCTGAAGAACACACAAAGGTGTTTCTGATCCGGGACGGCAGGCTGCGGATCACAGACAGCAAGGGCGCTACGGTGTCTGTGTTTCCCTATAACGGAAAAAGCTGCAATGTCTCCTATTCCGGCTTGGAATATCCTCTGCATCACGATACGCTGACCTGCGGCGGCCCTGTGATGGGCGTAAGCAACAGCGTGGTAGGGGAGCAGGCGGAAATTCGGGTGCACACCGGCGCCGCGCTGGTGGTGGTGTATCAGCCGTAACACTTTTTTCTTTTTTGTATACTATGGACTGAACGGCAAAATCGGCAGTCAGCGGAGATGTTGTTATGTCCAGGTCAAATTGCAAACAAAACTGTAACTGCTCGTGTTTCAAAAATTACCAGAGCCGGTGCATGTGCGCCATTTGCTTCGGTCTGGGCATGTCGCTCTCCTGCTTCTGCCCTGTGGGCCTTACCCTGTTTCTGGCCGCCGTGATCATGGTGGCCCTGGGGATTTCGCTGCTGCGGCATTAAGGGAGGTAACGGCAATGAAGGTTGTTGTGGTAGAAAAACGCACGGGCTTTTGGGGCTTCTTTTTGAGAAAGCTGTACGGTGTAAAAAAAGTGACGGAGTAAGTAATTGTAGTTTGGAAAATACTTAGTTCGTGAAAGAACCTTCCATGTGCCTTTCGGCAACGGAAGGTTCTTTTTTATGCACTCCTTTTTGAAATCTCATCGTAAAAGTCTAATTTCCGCCCTTTCCACATACACATGGGGTAGAAAAGCAAAGGAGAGGATACTGTATGCAGGCAAAAATAAAGACTCAGCCCTATGAATATTTCGATCCCGTATTTGACGGCAGCTTTGAAGCGCCGATTGACACCGAATACAATCTTCCCGATTATTGCCCGGAGATCCAGAAGCTTCTGAAATGTCAGGCCATACCGGAGATCTCCTCCTATATGATCTCAGAGGATACGCTCACCTGCGAGGGCGTTTGCGATATTCGGGTGCTCTATCTGGATTCCAAGGGAGATTGTGTTCGCTGCTGTGATTTTACCAAAGAGTTTTCGGCATCAGTCAAAATCAAGGCCACAGAGGAGAAGGCGGTAGCCTGGGTCCAGGCGGCGGTAGATCATATGACCTGCCGCGCTGTCAGCGCCAGGCGGATCGACCTTCATATCGCCGTTTCCGTAAAAGCCCTTGCCGTGGTACAGAAGCAGGAGCTGATCACCTGTGGGATCGAGGACGATTCCATTGAGAAGCTGAGCACCACTTATCCCGTTTCTCAGGCGGTGAACGCGCTGTGCCATCAGTTCACCATAGAAGATACCCTGTCTCTGAAAAATGGGAAGCCTTCCATAGAAACGATCTTACGCAAGAATATTTTCTGCCGTATTTCGGATCATCGCTGTTCAGAAGGAAAACTGACAGTCAGCGGCTCTGCCGAACTTTCCTTTTTGTATCTCTCTGCGGTGGACGGAAGCTCTATAGAGAAAATGAGCGCCTCCATCGGAATTGAGCAGGAGATCGACTGCAGCGGCGCGGAATCCGGCTGTATCTGCGACCTGAAGGCGGTCATTGGGGAAAGCAGCATTCAGCCCAGAGAGGACGATGTGGGGGAATATACCAGCGTCCACATTGTGGCAAAGGTGTTTTTGGTGGCTTTCCTGTATAAACCCTGTGAAATAGAAATGATCGATGACGCCTATTCTGTTCGGGCTCCTCTGGAGCTGAGGTATGCGCAAAACTCTTTTACGCAGGCACAAAGCGTCCACACGGAGGTTTTGAAGAAAAAATGCGCCCTCAGTGTGCAGGAGGACGAGATCGAAAGAATTTTAGATATCTGGTGCGAGCAGGATTCCGTGCAGTCTGTCTGCGATAAGGGAAAGCTGAACTTCCGGGTGCGCTATACCGTGTGTATGCTTTATCTGGGAAGTGGGGGCAGGGTGCTTTACGCGGAGAAGCCCTTCGATTATAACTGCGCCGCCGAATTGGAGGATTCCCTGAGCAGGAAAAGTGATACCGTTTCTCGCACGGAGATCTGGGAATACCGGATCACCGATAAAAATACGGTAGAGATCTCTGTGGAAACGCCTACCACCACCTTCCTGTACAGCAGGACCACTATCAAGTATCTCACCGCGGCGGGTGTGGCGGAGGACGCGGAATGCTTTGAGAGAGAGCCGAAGCTTCTGGTGTATTACGCCTCTTCCGGGGAACGGCTGTGGGATATCGCGAAGAGCCATCGTTCCCTGCTGTCGGATATCCGGGCACAGAACGATCTGTACGATGAAACCGTTCCAGAGGATAGGCCCATCATCATTTGCAGCAGATAAAGAGAATACGAAAGGCAGAGAGGTAAGCATATGGAAGGATTCAATGTCTATAAGGATATCCAAGACCGAACCGGCGGCGAGATCTACATCGGGGTAGTAGGGCCGGTCAGAACGGGAAAGTCCACCTTTATCAAGAAGTTTATGGATACAGTGGTGATCCCCAATATCCCGGACGGAATGCAGCGGGACAGAGCCATTGATGAACTGCCTCAGTCCTCCGCGGGGCGCACGATCATGACCACAGAGCCCAAATTCATTCCGGAGCAGGCTGTTTCCGTGCAGCTGGACGGCGACGCCTCTTTCAACGTGCGTATGATAGACTGTGTGGGCTATATCGTCCCCAGCGCCATCGGTTACATAGAGGAAGACCAGCCCCGTATGGTGCGCACGCCATGGTACGAAGAACCGATCCCCTTTAATATGGCGGCGGAGATCGGCACAAAAAAAGTGATCACAGAGCATTCCACCATTGGCCTTGTCATTACCACGGACGGCAGTATCAGCGATATTCCCAGAGAGGAATATGAGGAGTCCGAGGAAAGGGTCATCGCGGAGCTGAACCAGACCAACCGTCCCTATGTGGTGCTTTTGAACTGTGTCGATCCCGGCGCGGCAGAGGCTCAGGCCCTGGCAAATCGGCTTTCGCAAAAATATGAGGTTCCTGTGCTGCCGGTAAACTGTGTGGATATCACAGAGCAGGATATCAAGGGTGTCATTGCGAACCTGCTGTATCAGTTCCCGGTGCGGGAGGTGGAGCTGGATATTCCCGGCTGGGTCACCTCTCTGGAAACGGATCATTGGCTGTTTTCCGGGCTGCTCGATACCTTGCGGAGCACCTGCGGCATCAGCAGAATGCGGGAAGTAAAGGGCATGCTGGAGGATATGAAGAGCTGCGAATTTGTCAAAAGCGTCAATGTGGATACGATCGATCTTGGCAGCGGCAGGGGCCGTGCGGAGCTGATACTGGATCCCTCGCTGTTTTACAGGATTCTCAGCGAAAAGGCCGAGCTGGAGATCAAGAGCGAGTCGGAGCTGATGAGCCAGCTCATTGAAATGACTGCGATCAGAAAGCGCTTTCAGAAACTTCAGCAGGCCTATGATGATGTGCTGGAAACCGGATATGGCATCGTGATGCCCGAAGTGGAGGAGCTTACTTTAGAGGAACCGCAGATCCTGAAGCAGAACGGCAAGTATGGGATCCGCCTGAAGGCCACAGCCCCTTCTATTCATATGATGAGAACGCAGATCAATACGGAGATCACACCCATTGTGGGATCGGAGCAGCAGTCGGAAGAACTGGTGCTGTATCTGCTCAAAGAATTTGAGGAAAATCCCGTAAAGATATGGGAATCCAATATTTTCGGCAAGTCTTTGCATTCTCTGGTAAACGAGGGCATGCATAATAAGCTCTACAGGATGCCTACAGATGCCAGAGAAAAGGTGCGGGAAACCATTGAGCGGATCATAAACGACGGCTGCAACGGCCTGTTGTGTATTATACTGTGATGCGGGATCCGGAGCAGCTTCAGGAAATCGAAAATTTAGGAGAAGAGGAAGAAGAATTTTTTCCGAAGGAAAGCCGGCGGAAGGAGGGGGGCAGCGCGCTTCCGATTTTTCAGGCAGCCTTGTGCGTGCTTGCCCTGATCGCCCTGCTGATATTGAAATTTACAAATGCGGAGACCTATAACAAAGTGACAAATTGGTATCAAAGCGAAGCGGCGAGGGAGATCGAGCTGCCGGAGTGGGGAGAAAAGAGGGAAGAACTGACCTCACCTTCCTCAGCAAAGTCTGTCAGCTCGTCACTGCCAACAGATTTGGCAAACGGATCGCTGCAGAAGCTCTGAATGTTTCTCTTTGCTTTTGGCCGCTGCCGTGTAGAAGTAAAATTTTCCTGTTTCGCGCTGCTTGCTTTCTGCTGTCTTTTTGCGGGGGCCTCAAGCAGCGCGTTTTTGTTCCTCGCCGTCGCTTTGCATGAATCCGCTCACTTGGTTGTTTTATTCTTGTTTCAAGCTCCGCCAAGATCTGTTCAACTCTCCGCGCTGGGGTGCCGTGTGATCTTGAATTCTGAGCATCGGCTCCCTTACCGGAAAAATGTCCTGGTGTCTCTGGCAGGGCCGTTTGTGAATCTGTTTTCCTGGGGGATCCTGGCACTTTTTTCTCAGGGTACCCATATATTTGCCATGGCAAGCCTGGCGTTGGGAGTTTTTCACTGCCTCCCGATAGAGCCTTTGGACGGCGGCTTGGCGCTTCGCTCTCTTCTAAGCGGAGTAATGGACGAAAGAAAGGCCGGTAAGGTTACTTTTTTCCTGTCGATCAGCCTGTTGTTTCCACTTTCCGTTTTGGGCTTTTTCATTCTGCTGCATACCAGATACAATTTTTCCCTTTTACTGATGAGCCTGTACCTTATGCTGTATCTGGTACTGAAGCGGGATTATCTGGAGGATTAGCGCGTGTTTCCAGGTTGCAAACAGAAGCAAAACACGATATACTATAGGGCGGCAGAGAAATCAATCTGCCGTCCTTCATTTTGAAATTCAGAAGCAAAGGAACGTGTTGCCATGTATCCCAAAGAAGTAGAAAAATTACTGCTCAAGGTGCAAAAGCCCGGGCGTTATGTAGGCGGAGAAATCAACTCTGTCATAAAGGAAAAGGACAAGGTGGAGGTGCGCTTCGCTTTTTGTTTTCCGGATACCTATGAAATCGGAATGTCCCATCTCGGAATCAAAATTCTGTACGGAGCCATGAATCAGGTACCGTATTTCTGGTGTGAACGTGTTTTTGCCCCATGGGTGGATATGGAAGAAAAAATGCGGGAGGAAAATATTCCGCTCTATACGCTGGAAAGCGGCGATCCTGTTAAAGATTTTGATTTTATCGGCTTTACCCTGCAATATGAGCTCAGCTATACCAATGTTTTGAACATGCTGAAGCTTGCGGGGATCCCGCTGCGCAGCGCGGACCGGCACGAGCTGTTTCATATTGTGGTGGGCGGAGGCCCCTGCGCCTGCAATCCGGAGCCCTTGGCGGAATTTTTTGATCTCTTCTTTCTGGGAGATGGGGAAGAAGTGGATCTGGAGGTCATGGAGCTTTACCGCCGGTGCAGGAAGGAGAAAAGGTCCAAAGCGGAATTTTTGGAGCTTGCCGCACAGATCGAGGGAGTTTATGTTCCGTCTCTTTACGAGGTAAGCTATTGTGAAGACGGAACGGTTCGGAGCTATACGCCCAAACAAGGCGCTCCCGCCACAGTGAAGAAGCGTGTGATAAACGATATGGATTCCGCCTATTTTCCCGATTCCTTTCCGGTACCCATGATCGATGTGGTGTTTAACCGCATTTCCGAAGAGGTTTTGCGAGGCTGTATTCGTGGCTGCCGCTTTTGTCAGGCCGGGTTCCTTTATCGGCCCTTCCGGGAAAAATCCATCGATACCATCGACGCTCAGTGTAAGGCGCTGTGTGAATCTACCGGGTATGATGAAATTTCCCTTGCCTCGCTGAGCACCAGCGATTACAGCAAGCTAAATGAACTTTTAGACCGCCTTCATCTGTGGACGGAAAACGAAAAAGTCAGCATTTCTTTACCCTCCCTACGGGTAGACGGATTTTCTCCCCAGCTGATGGAGCGTATCAATTCCGTTCGGAAGAGCGGACTTACCTTTGCCCCCGAGGCCGGTTCCCAGCGTATGCGGGATGTGATCAATAAAAACGTGACGGAAGAAGAACTGCTGCATACGGTCAACGTCGCTTTTACGGAGGGCTGGAATCGGATCAAATTATATTTTATGATCGGCCTGCCCACGGAGACCATGGAAGACGTGCTGGCTATTTTGCGGCTGGGCCAGAAGGTGGTGGACGCCTTCTATGAGAATCGGGACAAGCCCAGGGGAAAGGCGGTGGAGGTTTCTTTGAGCGCGGCGGCCTTTGTGCCGAAGCCCTTTACCCCCTTCCAGTGGTTTGGCCAGGATACCATGGAAACGCTTCATGAAAAGCAAAAGGCGCTGAAGGGAAATATTCCGTCCCGGCGGCTCAGCGTAAGCTATCACGGCGCGCAAACCAGCTTTCTGGAAGCGGTGTTTGCCAGAGGGGACAGAAGGCTCTGCACGGTTTTGGAAAAGGCGGCGGAATGGGGCTTCCATTTTGACGGCTGGGACGATTGCTTCGATTTTGACCGCTGGCTGGAGGCTTTTGCCGCCTGCGGGCTGGACCCGGCTTTTTACGCCAATCGCCAGCGGAGCTTTGACGAGGTGTTCCCCTGGGATCATTTGGATTATGGGATCCGGAAAGAATTTTTGATCCGGGAATGCGAAAAAGCGTATCAGGCGCAAACCACGCCTAACTGCCGGGAAGAATGCTCCCATTGCGGCGCGGCATGCTACAAAGGGGGTGTGTGCGTTGAAAAGCGTAAGGATCTGGTTTGAGAAAAAGGGAGCGGCCTGCTACATCTCCCATCTGGATCTCACCAGGTGTATGAGCAGAGCCTTGAAGCTCTCCCGCCTTCCTGTTTGGTATACCGAGGGTTTTAATCCCCGCATTTATATGACCTATGCCATGCCGCTTTCCTTGGGCGTGCAGGGCGAGCGGGAATGTATGGATATCCGTCTGACAGAGGAAAGAGACTGCACAAAAATCATTGCCGCGCTCAATGAAAAGCTGCCGAAGGATATCCGGGCGCTCCACGCGGCGGAGCCAAGGCAGAAGCTGGAAGAAATCGCGTTTGCGGATTATGAGCTCTTTCTGGAAGCCGAAAACGTGGAAGCGCTGAAGGAACGGTTGGACGCACTGTTTTCCAAAAAAGAGATTTTGGTAATAAAGCACGGAAAAAAAGGGGATAAACAAACGGATATCAAGCCTTTTTTTGAGAACCCTGAGATGATACCGCAGAACGATGTGACGCTGAAACTCTCTCTGCGGCTTCCCTGCAGTGTATCGGGTTCTGTCAATCCCGGTTTATTGCTGGAAGCTTTACGGCAATATGAAGGTGTGGAGCCGGAAGCAAGGATCGTTCGGAAAAGGCTGCTGACGAAAGAATTTTCTGAGATTCAATAAAAAATTCTTGCTTTTTTTCCAGTGTTATGGTAGACTATATAAGCATTTGAAGTCCGTGGGGTTCCTTTGAGGCTTTCCCATGGGGCTCGAAGCATAGCTCTGCTGTGTGTAGAGGCGGGCAGTCCGCTGCCGGGTTTTGGCATGAATGCCTGAATATATGAAACGGAGGAATATCAAATGGACGCGATCAAGGCAATTTCTCAGGATTCTATGAAAAGTGAGCTTCCCCAGTTTTCCGTGGGCGATACCGTAAAGGTAGACGTCAATATTCGAGAGGGCGAGCGTGAAAGGATCCAGCAGTTTGAAGGCACTGTCATTGCCCGGAAGGGCAGCGGGATCAGCGAGACCTTTACCGTGCGCCGTGTTTCCTACGGCGTGGGCGTGGAAAGGGTTTTCCCTCTTCATTCCCCGAATATCAAGGCGGTTCAGGTAGTGCGCATGGGCCGCGTTCGCAGGGCGAAGCTCTATTATCTGCGTGACCGTGTAGGTAAGGCTGCCAAGGTCAAGGAGCAGATCCGCTAAAAGCAGTATAAAAAAGCTTTCAAAAGGGACATCAAATTGTCCCTTTTTTGCTATCACGATTTCTGTGTTGGGAGATAGAACAGATGGATACATCGGCTGTGCCGGAAACCAACAAAAAGAAAACGACCGCTGAAACCGTTTTGGAATGGGCGGAGGAGCTGGTGATCGCTGTGGTGATCATCGCTATGGCTTTTACGTTTTTGTTTCGTGTGATCACGGTAACGGGGACTTCTATGGTTCCCAATTATAACGATGGAGACAGAGTGCTGGTTACAGGCGTTTCCTTTGGCTTAAAGCAGGGAGATGTTGTGGTGATCGGCAACGTGCTGGAAGAGCCCATTATCAAGCGTGTTATCGCCACGGAAGGGCAGACAGTTGATTTTGATTACCAGCTGAAAAGTGTTTTGGTAGATGGCAAAGTGGTGGATGAAACCGCGTTCGGATTGGAAAACGGGATCACCGACCTGCCTTTTACCTCCTTTGAGCTGCTGGAGTTTCCACAGCAGGTGCCCACCGGCTGTATTTTTGTTTTAGGAGATAACCGCTCTGTTTCTGAAGACAGTCGATATCAGGTCGTGGGCATGATAGATACCCGAAATGTATTGGGAAAAGCTTTATTCCGTCTTTTCCCATTTGGAGGCTCTGAACAGGAATAAACGAAAGGAGCGTTTCTCGGCATGAATGAGACAGACTTGGAACCGCAGGAAACAAAAGAAGCAGAGAAGCCGACGGTTGAGCTTACACCTCGCGAAAAGCTTTTCTGTTCTGTCTTGGAATGGACGGAAACCATCGTGGTGGCCATTATCGTTGTATCTGCCGTTTTTACCTTTCTGGTACGGATCATTACGGTAGATGGATCTTCCATGAAACCCAACTATCACAATGGAGATCGCGTACTGGTTTCGGGGCTTTCCGGGAGCGTTCAGCAGGGAGATGTTGTGATCGTTATCAATGCCCTGGACAAGCCTATTATTAAGAGAGTTGTTGCTACAGCGGGGCAGACCGTAGATTTTGACCCCGCGTTGGGAGAGGTCACCATCGACGGTACGCCTCTTTTTGGAGAAGCCTTTGGAATAGAAAATGGCATTACACTGCTTCCGGCCTATTCAGATGTTTTGGAATTTCCCCAAACAGTTCCCGAGGGCTGTGTTTTCGTTTTGGGAGACAATCGCGGAAACTCCACAGACAGCCGGTTTTCAGAGGTCGGAATGGTGGACACCCGCAATATTTTGGGAAAGGTGATCTTAAAACTTTATCCTTTTTCCCAGGCGGGAGTCGTAAAATAGGGAGGCGCTATGAGCGAGGTGCAGTCCGTTCAGTGGTTTCCGGGGCACATGGCCAAGACACGCCGGAAAATCACCGAGGATTTAAAAAAAGTAGACATCGTGGCGGAAATTTTGGATGCCCGGATCCCGCAAAGCAGTACTAACCCTGTTTTGCGGGATATCATTCAGACAAAGCCCAGGATCGTTTTGCTCAATAAAAGCGACATGGCCGATCCCGCCAAAACGGCATTGTGGATCGAAAAATATGCTGCTTTGAACATCAAGGCGGTTCCTTTGGACTGTAAAACGGGCAAGGGAATTCCCGCTTTTTATTCCGGAATTCGCGAGGCTCTTCAGGAGCGGATCGCCGCATGGGAGAAAAAGGGCATGACAGGCCGCCCGATCCGTGTGATGATCGTTGGGATCCCAAACGTTGGGAAATCCTCGCTGATCAACCGGCTTGTCGGAGCGCGGGGAAAGGCCGAAGTGCGGGATATGCCCGGTGTGACCCGGCAGAACCACTGGTTTACCGTGGGAAAGGGCTTTGAGCTTTTGGATACGCCCGGTGTGTTGTGGCCTAAATTTGAAGATCCTGTAGTGGGAGAGCATTTGGCCTTTACTGGAGCGGTGAAGGATGAGATCCTGGATCGGGAAGGCCTTGCCTGTCGCCTGTTGGAGCTCTTAATGGAGCTTTATCCAACCGCGATCAATACCCGTTACAAAACAGAGCTGAAGCCCGAGGACGGACTCCCGGGCTATGAGCTTTTGGAGCGCATCGGCAAAAAACGCGGTATGCTGATTTCCGGCGGTGATGTGAATACGGAACGGGCTGCCAACACGGTGCTGGACGAATACCGGGGAGGCCTGTTGGGGCGAATGACCTTGGAGATCCCTGAAAAATAATAGCACTTTTTACGGGGCCGGAGAAGGGAGAACTTACTATGGATTGGTTTGCTTATGAGCGCCGTGCTGTTTTCGCGGGGTATCCTCTGGTCTGCGGGATCGATGAGGCGGGCAGAGGTCCTTTGGCGGGCCCCGTATATGCTGCCGCCGTCATTCTGCCGCTGGAGATTGAAATCGAAGGGTTGGACGATTCCAAAAAGCTCTCCGAAAAAAAGCGGGAACAGTTGTTTGAGGTGATCCGGGAAAGCGCTGTATCCTATGGGATCGGCTCTGCCAGCGCGGAGGAGATTGACCGTATCAATATTCTGCAGGCAACCTTCTTGGCGATGAACCGTGCGTTTGAAGCCATGGCTCAGCCTGCAGGCTGGGCACTGGTGGACGGCAACAGAATGCCGGCCCTGCCGGTTCCGGGAGAAACGGTGGTCAAGGGGGACGCCCAGTGCGCCAGCATTGCGGCGGCTTCCATTTTAGCGAAGGTCAGCCGTGACAGAGTGCTGCGGGAGCTGGATCTGAAATATCCCCAATACGGCTTTGCAAAGCACAAAGGCTACGGCACAAAGGCCCATTATGAGGCGATCAAGCAGTATGGTATTTTGCCGGAGCACCGAAAGACCTTTCTGAAAAATCTTTCGGAAAAGTGAGGGCTGCCCATGGATCTCGGTACAGGCCGAAAAGGGGAAGCTTTTGTAGAAAAGCTTTTGAAGCGTAAGGGCTTTCGGATTTTAGAAAAGAATTACCATAGCCGGTTTGGGGAAATCGACATCATTGCGGAAAACCGACAATATATTGTATTTGTAGAGGTGAAGACCCGGGAAAAAATGGGCATGGTCACACCCTTTGAGGCGATCACGCCTTCTAAGCGGCGAAAGCTGATCCTGACGGCGAAACAGTATCTTGCGGAACACTCCACAGGTCTTCAGCCCAGGTTTGATGCGGCGGCCGTGTACACGGAAAACGGCAGGATCATTGGAGAAGAGTATTTGGAAAATGCCTTTGACGTGTCTTAAGAAAAATTTTTTCGTATCAGAAGCCGAACTGTCCATAGAAACTCATTTTTGACAGGATAGGAGAGCGTTGCCATGCGTTACTTTGATCTGCATTGTGATACCATGACGGAATGCTGCCGCAGAGATACCCCGCTTCGGGAAAATGAACTGCATGTCAGTCTGCAAAAGGCTTCCGGACTGGCTGGCTTTGTGCAGTGCTATGCTGTTTGGATCCCCGATACGCTTCGAGGAGAGGAAGCCTTTCAGTGGTTTTGCCAGGTGGCGGAGCGCTTTCAGTTAGAGATGGAAAAAAACCAGGATCTTCTGCTTCCCTGCCGGGAGCTCGGAGACCTCGAAAGGGCGGAAACAGAGGGGAAATACGGGGCCGTTTTGACCGTGGAGAGCGGCGCTGCCTTGGGTGGAAAACTGGGAAATATTCAGGCATTAAAACGCTTGGGTGTAAAGCTGTGCACCCTGATCTGGAACGGAGAAAACGAATTGGGACGGGGCGTAGGGGCGCCCGGCTCCGGCGGGCTTTCCGCCTTTGGCAGGGCGGCGATCCACGAATTGGAAGCCGCGGGAATCGTGGCCGATCTTTCCCACGCCAGCCCGGAGCTGTTTTGGGATGTGGCGGAGGAGGCAAAAAAGCCTTTGGTAGCATCTCATTCCAATGCTTGGCGGGTTTGCAGGCATCGCAGAAACTTGACCGATGAACAGTTTGCGGCGATCAAGGCTTCCGGCGGACTTGTGGGCTTGAATTTTTACACGGCTTTCCTTCGGGAAAAGCCTGAAAAGGCCTCCATGGAGGATCTGCTTCGCCATGCGGAGCATTTTCTTTCCCTGGGCGGCGAGGATACGCTTTCTCTGGGCGGCGACATGGACGGCTCCGCCTTACCGGAGGATATGGCGGACGGCCTTTCGGCCATTCCCTGCCTGTACGAGTTGTTTTTGCGCCATTATCCAGAAGCGCTTGTAGAAAAGCTTTTTTATGACAACGCGGCCAATTTTTTTCAAAAGAACGGTCTGCTTTGACAGATTGCCGAAAATAGGGTATATTGAAGCGGCAAGGAAAAAGGAATGTCTAAAATTCTGATAGCGGGTGATGCAGATGCAGTATCAAAGCACAAGGGACGATAAAATACGGCTTCAGGCGTCTCAAGTGATCGCGCGGGGGATCTCCGAAGAAGGAGGTCTTTTCGTGCCGGAAGCCTTGCCGGATCTTCGCGGGGAGCTTTCCAATTTATCTAAGTTAAATTATTCCGCTCTGGCAAAGCGGATCTTTTCCTTCTTTCTGACTGACTTTTCTCAGGAGGAGATTTCAGCCTGTGTGGAAGCGGCTTATTCACCGGAAAAATTTGATGGAGAAGAACCTGTAAAGCTAGTTCCCTTAACAAAGAGCGGTAAAAAAAAGTATCTTTTGGAATTGTGGCATGGTCCTACCTGTGCCTTTAAGGATATGGCGCTGCAAATTTTGCCGCATTTTCTTACAAAGTCCATGGGAAAGGCGCTTCCCGGTAAGGAGGCTGTGATTCTGACGGCTACCTCCGGCGATACAGGCAAGGCCGCGCTGGAGGGCTTTCGGGATGTGCCGGGCACTCGGATCCTCGTGTTTTACCCCGAAAACGGCGTCAGCCAGATGCAGAAGCGCCAAATGGAGACCCAGGAAGGGGAGAATGTAAAAGTCTGCGCCATTAAGGGCAATTTTGACGATGCCCAGAACACCGTGAAACGAGTATTTACCGATCCCGCCATGAAAGCAGAGCTGGCTGCTCACAGCATGGTGTTTTCCAGTGCCAATTCCATCAATTTCGGCAGGCTGCTTCCTCAAATTATTTATTATTTTTATGCTTATTTCTCTCTTTGCCGCACCGGCGCTTTGCGTTTGGGCGAGCCTTTTCATGTGGCCGTTCCCACCGGAAATTTCGGAAATATCTTAGCGGCTTTTTATGCCTTTCAAATGGGTCTGCCGGTGGGGAAATTCATCTGCGCCTCCAACGCCAACCGGGTGCTGACAGATTTCATTCGTACTGGCGTTTACGACAGGAGGCGGGAATTCTTTACCACGATCTCGCCCTCCATGGACATTTTGATCTCCAGCAATCTGGAACGGCTGCTTTTTGCCCTTTCCGGAGAGAACAGCGCCGCCTTGGCTCAATGGATGCGGCAGCTTTCCGAAACCGGCTGCTATCAAGTAACGCCCGAAGTTTTACAGAAAATGCAGGAATTGTTTTTCGGCGGCTATTGTGATGATCAGCAAACCTCCAGTACTATTCGGCGGGTATGGGAAACAGAGGGGTATCTTTGTGATCCTCACACAGCCGTTGCTCTGGAGGTGTACGGTCAGTATCTTGCGGAAACCGGTGACTCGGACACTCCCACTGTGATCGCTTCCACGGCCAGTCCTTTTAAATTCCCGGAAAGCGTATTGGCCGCTTTGGGGAAAACGGTGCCTGAAGATGGCTTTGAGGCAATGGAGGCCCTGCAAAGCGTTTCCGGCGTGAAGCTTCCGGAGCAGCTGAAGGCGTTGCGGGAAAAGCCCATTCGTTTTCAAGAAACGATAGCGCCGGAGCAGGCCGATGAATTTATTCGAACTTCCGCCGGTAAGGGTGAGTGCTGATATGGCGCTGTTTGTAATTGCCGATCTTCATCTTTCCTTAGGTGCGGATAAGCCCATGGACGTTTTCCCGGGCTGGAACGACTATGTTCAGCGTTTGGAAAAGAACTGGAATTCCCTGATAAAGCCTGAAGATACAGTCGTGATCGCGGGGGATATTTCCTGGGCAATGAATTTGGAGGACGCATTGGAGGACTTTGCTTTTATCCACTCGCTGCCGGGAGAAAAGATCATTATGAAAGGGAACCACGACTACTGGTGGTCTACCCGAAATAAGGCGGACAGCTTTTTTGCGGCCCATGGCTTTACCAGCCTGCGCATTCTTCACAACTGCGCCTATCGGGTAGGAGAAAGAGCCCTGTGCGGTACCAGGGGCTGGCTCTACAATTCCGAATCGGCGGAGGATAGAAAAATCGTCCTGCGGGAATCCGGGCGGCTGCTCGCTTCCATTGAGGAAGGAAAAAAGCTGGGAGGGGAGCTGACCGTCTTTCTCCATTATCCTCCGGTTTACGACACCATGGAATGCCGGGAAATTTTGGATCTTCTGGTGGAGCAGGGGGTCAAGGAGTGCTATTTTGGGCACATTCATGGGCAATATGCCGCCAAAAAGGCTTTGGTAGGAGAATATCGGGGTGTTCGAATGCGGCTGATTTCCGCCGATTTTGTAAATTTTTGCCCAGTTCTTGTTTCACTATGAGCTTTTTTCCAGTAATTGCGAAACATTTCACAATTTCCCTGAATATTTTACGGAAAAGATATAGATTCTTTGAAGTCTATATGCTATAATAGCTCTACATTGTGCGCAAAAGAGCTTCCTGATTGTCGTTGATTTTGAAGCTCATTCGCAAAAGCTTTTTGATAGTTTAAGTCTATTTTGAGAGGAAGAAAGAAAAAACATGGAGCTGAAATCTACCAAAAACATTGAGACAAACAAGTATGAGCTTGCTCTGGAAGTGAGCCCTGAGGAATTTAATGAAGCCATTAATTCCGTCTATAAGCGGGAAAGCAAAAAAATGAATGTTCCCGGCTTCCGCAAGGGACATGCCCCCAGAGCTTTTCTTGAAAAATATTACGGGGAAGAAGTGTTTTTTGAAGCTGCTGTAGATCATCTTTACCGCCCCATGGTGATGGAAGCCGTGGAAAAATCCGAATTGAAGGTCGTCAGCATCGGAGAATTCAAGATCGATGAGATCGGCAAGGAAAAGGGGATCAAATGCACGATAACGGTGGTCACAAAGCCGGAGGCTTCCATTGAGGGCTACAAGGGCATTGAAGTGGCAAAAGAGCCGGTGGTCGTTACGGCGGGCGATATCGACGCTGAGATCGAGCGGGTCAGAGAGCGGAATTCCAGGATCGTCACGGTAGAGGATCGCAGCGCGGAAAACGGCGATATCGCGGTGATTGATTTTGACGGCTATGTGGACGAAAAGCAGTTCGACGGTGGCAAGGCGGAAAATTACGAGCTCTCCCTTGGAGCCGGGCAGTTTATCCCCGGCTTTGAAGAGCAGGTCGTCGGCCATAAAACCGGTGAGGAATTCGATGTAAACGTCACCTTCCCGGAGGATTATCACGCGGAAGAACTGAAGGGTAAGGCGGCTGTCTTTAAGATCAAGCTTCATGAGATCAAGAAGAAGGAGCTGCCGGAGGTAGACGATGAGTTCGTAAAGGATGTCAGCGAATTTGACACGCTGGACGAATACCGGAAGGACTTGGAAAAGACTCTTTTGTCCCGCCGGGAAAAAACGGCTGATTCCGATGTGGAAAACCAGCTGGTCGATGCTGTGATCGAAAAGGTAGAGGCAGAGATCCCGGACGAGATGGTGGAAAACGAAGTGGATGAAATGATCAATTCCTTCGCTTACCGGCTGCAGTCTCAGGGCTTGAAGCTGGAAACCTATCTTCAATATACCAATATGTCCGTAGACCAGCTGAGGACAGAATATAAGCCTCAGGCAGATCGCCAGGTGCGGCTGCGGCTGGGATTGGAAAAGATCGCGCAGCTGGAGGAGATCAAGCCCAGCGAGGAAGAGACCGAAGAGGAATATCAGAAGCTTTCCGAGTCCTATGGAATACCTCTGGAAAATGTCAAGAAAATGGTAAGCGCGGAGGATCTGAACGCTGATATCGCCAACCGGAAGGTCATTGAATTCCTGAAGGAGAACGCGGTGATCACGGAAGCGAAGAAGACCGAGGAAAAGAAGCCCGCGAAAAAGAAAGCGCCCGCTAAGAAGAAAACTGAGGCGGCTGCTGACACCGAAACAGATGAAAAGCCCGTGAAGAAAAGAACCGCCAAAAAGGCCGCAAAGCCGGAAGAGGAAAAATCCGAGGGCTAAAAGCGTTCTCAGAAGAATAAACCTTATTGTTTGCTATCATACTAACGCAGGGCTGATTTAGAAAGGAGTCAACTACTTTGGATATGAGTCTTGTACCTTATGTTGTCGAACAGACCAGCCGCGGTGAGCGTTCCTACGATATTTTCTCCCGCCTGCTCAATGACAGGATCGTCATGCTGAACGGCGAGGTAAACAACGCTTCCGCTACCGTGGTCGTAGCCCAACTGCTTTATCTGGAGGGCCAGGATCCGGAAAAGGATATTTCCCTGTACATCAACAGCCCCGGCGGCGTGATCACCGACGGCATGGCGATTTACGATACGATGCAGTATATCAAGTGCGATGTTTCCACCATTTGCCTTGGTATGGCGGCCAGTATGGGTTCCTTCCTTCTGGCAGCGGGCGCGAAGGGAAAACGCTTTGCTCTGCCGAACAGCGAGATCATGATCCACCAGCCCAGCGGCGGCGCCCAGGGGCAGGCTACTGATATCAGCATTCACGCCGATCATATCCTGCGTGTCAAAAAGAGACTCAACACGCTGCTTTCTGAAAAAACCGGGCAGCCCCTTGAGATCATTGAAAGGGATACCGAGCGGGATAATTTTATGACCGCGCAAGAGGCTTTGGAGTACGGGCTGATCGACAAGGTGATCGAACACCGATAAACTGAGGAGGAACCCGAATGGCTGGCAACAACGAAAACGAAATTTGCTGTTCCTTTTGCGGCAAGCCGCAGCCTTTGGCCGAACGGCTGATTGCCGGCTCCGGCGTTTATATTTGTGATGCGTGCGTCAGGCTTTGTATGTCCATCATTCAGGACGAAGACAGGCTGAAAAAAGGCAGAAGTGATGAGAAAGAGGTAGGGATCCTGCTTCCCAAGCCCCAGGAGATCAAAAAGAAGCTGGATGAGTACGTGGTGGGCCAGGATGACGCCAAAATTGCGCTGTCTGTGGCGGTTTATAATCACTACAAGCGTATTTATTTTTCCAGCGATGAAGTGGAATTGACAAAAAGCAACGTTTTGCTGCTCGGTCCTACCGGCGTGGGCAAAACCTATCTGGCGCAAACTCTGGCAAGGCTTTTAGACGTTCCCTTCGCCATTGCGGACGCCACTACTCTGACAGAAGCCGGTTATGTGGGCGAAGACGTGGAAAACATTCTTCTCCGGCTGATCCAGGCCGCTGATTACGATGTATTCAAGGCGGAGCGGGGGATCATTTATATCGACGAGATCGATAAGATCTCCCGAAAATCCGAGAATCAGTCTATTACAAGGGACGTCAGCGGGGAAGGCGTGCAGCAGGCCTTGCTGAAAATTCTGGAGGGAACCGTTGCGGGGGTACCGCCGAAAGGTGGCAGAAAGCACCCGCAGCAGGAGACCATCAATATTGACACTTCCAATATTCTCTTTATTTGCGGCGGCGCGTTTGACGGCTTGGAGAAAATCGTACAAAAACGTGTAGCTTCTACTTCATTGGGCTTCGGCGGCGAGATCCACGGAAAATCGGAGTTGGACGCCACCAACTGGATGAAGGACGTTACGCCCCATGACCTTGTAAAATATGGCCTTATTCCTGAATTGGTAGGCCGTATCCCGGTGATCACTTCCCTGGACGCGCTGGACGAGGCTTCTCTGGTACGCATTCTTCGAGAGCCGAAAAGTTCTTTGGTGTGCCAGTATAAGAAGCTGTTTGATTTGGATAAGGTCGATCTTGAGTTCACCGATGATGCGTTGGAGGCCATTGCCAAGAAAACTCTGGAGCGCAAAACCGGCGCTCGAGGTCTGAAGGCCATTATGGAGGGCGTGCTGATGCCTACCATGTATCGTGTCCCCAGTGATTATACGGTGGAAAAAGTGACCATCACAAAGGAAATGGTGGAAAACGGCTCACAGCCGGAAATGGTCTATAATAAAGATCGGAAGCCCGTGAAGATCAAAATCGCTCAGTCAAAGCAGAGAAGCCGTAGAGATTCCGTTTCCTGACCTTTACACGGCAAAGGGAAAGTTTATTTTATTTATGAAATCCCCCAAAAAAGAAAAGGCTGTTGCCGGCAGCGCCGGCTGCAGTCTTTCCCTGATTTTAGGAGTACATATATGCAAAATTTTACAGAAGAAAATCTAAAAATAGAAAATAACCTCACATTGCCGATCCTGGCGATTCGGGGACTGGTGTTTTTCCCCGGTATGATGCTGCAATTTGATGTGGCCAGAAAAAAGTCTATTCTAGCCGCTTCGGAAGCAGTGGAAAAGGATCGATTGATTTTCCTTGTTACACAGGTGAATCTTTCTGAAAACGAGCCTTCCGGCGATGATCTTTATAAAACAGGCGTCATTGCCCGGATCAAACAGGTGGTCCACCGCTCGGAGGAAGGGGTAAAGCTTCATGTGGAGGGTCTCTACCGTGGAGAGATCCAGTCGCTTGTCAAGGAAAACCCTTATCTGGTTGGAAATATTCGAAAGTGTCCTATTATTACTTACAAAAAATCTTCCAGATCTGAAGCTTTTATCCGCATCGTCCATGAGAAGTTCGATCAGTATTTGGGCCTGTTTAAGCGTGTTCCGCCCGATGTACTGCTGGGGGTGCTTCAGGAAAAGGACTGCGGCAGGCTGGCGGACTATCTGGCTTCTAATATTTCCATCGATTTTGAGAGAAAACAATATATTTTAGATGAACTTCGTCCCTTGAAACGCATTCAGAAGCTGATCGATCTTCTGACGGAAGAGATCCAGATCCTGAAGGTAGAGGAGGAGATCAATCAAAAGGCTCAGGAGCAAATGGATGAAAACCAGCGGGAATACTTCCTGAAGGAGCAGCTTCGCGCCATTTCCAGTGAGCTGGGGGAAGAGGACAACCCGCAGCAGGAGGCCGATGAGCTGCGGGAAAAAATCCTGGCGATGAAGCTGCCGCAGCTCTGTGAGGAGAAACTGCTGAAGGAATGTGATAAGCTTTGCCGCATGCCTTATGGTTCTCATGAGGCCAGTGTTCTTCGGGTCTATCTTGATACCTGTCTGGAGCTGCCCTGGAGTGCTTCTACCAAAGAACGCCTGGATTTGAAACGCGCGCAGCGCATTTTAGATCGGGATCATTATGGGCTGGAAAAAATCAAGGAACGTTTTCTGGAAATTTTGGCCGTCAAGAGCTTAACACCAAAAAACGCCGGGCAGATCATTTGCCTGGTGGGGCCTCCTGGCGTGGGAAAAACCTCTATTGCCCGTTCCATTGCCGACGCGACAGGAAGAAAATATGTTCGTGTTTCTCTGGGCGGGGTTAGCGATGAGGCTGAGATCATGGGGCACCGTCGTACTTATGTGGGTTCTATGCCGGGGCGCATCATCAATGCCGTGAAGCAGGCAGGGGCAAAAAATCCATTGATCCTGCTGGACGAGATCGACAAGCTCGGTCAGAATTTCAAGGGTGATCCTTCTTCCGCTCTTTTAGAGGTGCTGGACCCGGAGCAAAACAAGGAATTCTGCGATCACTATATCGATATGCCCTTTGACCTGAGCGATGTTTTGTTTATCACCACCGCAAACGACGCTTCCCGAATTCCCGGTCCCCTTTATGACCGTATGGATATTCTGGAATTGGGCAGCTATACCTTGGAAGAAAAATGTAATATCGCCACCCGGCATTTGATCAGAAAACAGCTGGAAAAGCATGGCTTAAAAGCCGTTCAGCTGAAATTTTCCAAGGCTGCTGTAAAAGGGATCATTGAAGGCTATACCAGAGAAGCGGGTGTTCGAAACTTAGAGAGATCATTGGCCTCGATTTGCAGAAAAGTTGCGAGAATGGCGGTTTCTCAGGAAAACTTTCACTCCTATACAGTAAAGCCGGAAAATCTAGAAGGGCTTTTGGGACCGCGGAAATTCCAAAAGGATCTTTTACAGGGAGAAGACACGGTAGGGCTTGTCAACGGACTTGCCTGGACCAGTGTGGGAGGAGAGCTTCTGCCGATCGAGGTAGCGGTCATGGAGGGAACCGGAAAAATACAGCTTACCGGTTCTTTGGGAGATGTGATGAAGGAATCCGCCAATGCGGCAATCACCTGCATTCGCACCAGAGCCAACTCTTTGGGGATCTCTCCGAAATTTTATGAAAAATGCGATATCCATATCCATGCCCCGGAAGGGGCCGTGCCAAAGGATGGGCCTTCCGCGGGTACCGCGATGGCAACAGCGATCACCTCCGCCCTGTGCGGAATACCGGTGCGCCGGGATGTGGCTATGACAGGGGAAATCACTTTACAGGGACGGGTGCTTCCCATAGGCGGCCTTCGGGAAAAGTCAATGGCGGCTTATAAGAACGGAATAAAAACCGTGCTGATCCCGGCGGATAACGTGCCGGATCTGGCGGAAGTAGACGAGGTCGTAAAGAAAAATGTCACGTTTGTTCCTGTCAAACGCATCGATGCCGTTTTGAATGCCGCTTTGACTCGAATGCCCTGTCCGGAGCTTTCCGAAAGCAGCAGGACGCTTTCACCGGAGGCAGGTGTGTCCCGTTCCAGAGCCTCAGAGCTTTATCAGTAGGAGGGGGCCTATGAATTTTCAAAAAGCGGAGTTTGAGCTTGCGGCAGGAAGAAAAGAACAGCTGCCGTGCTCCGATCTGCCGGAGATCGTATTTTCCGGAAGGTCAAATGTAGGGAAATCCTCGCTGATCAATAAGCTGGTAAACAGAAAAGCCCTGGCCCGCACCAGTTCCACCCCCGGAAAAACGGCAACGATCAATTTTTTTCGGATAGACGGCTGCCGTTTTGTCGATCTGCCGGGATATGGCTATGCCAAGGTATCAAAAGGTGAAAAGGAGCGGTGGGCAGAGCTGGTGGAAGGATATTTTGCGCAGGATCGGCAGATCGCGCTGGTGCTTCAGCTGGTGGACATGCGCCGGGATCCCACTGCCGATGATTTCGATATGATACGCTTTCTGCTGGAGACCGGAGTTCCCTTTGCGGTGGTGTGCACAAAAAGCGATAAACTTAATAAAACCGAAGCTTCCGTACAGCTTTCAAGATATCATGAGTTATTTCGGCAAAATGAAATACCGTTTTATCCCTTCTCCGCGGTTTCCGGAGCAGGTACGGAGGAATTGCGCGGTTTGCTTTCAGAAACAGTCTTGGAAACTATGAACGGGGAAATAGAAAAAGGGGTGTTTTGATTTGTTTTCTTCCTGCCTTTCCATCAATGAAGAAGGACATCTTGCCATCAGCGGCTATGATACCGTGGAGCTGGAAAAGCAGTACGGTACTCCGCTTTACGTCATGAGTGAAGAGGAGATCCGCAGCGTATGCAGACGCTACGTTTCTTCTTTTCAGACCTGCTATCAGGGAAACGGAAAGCCGATCTATGCCAGCAAGGCTTTTTGTTGCAAGGAGATATGCCGTATCGTGCTCAGCGAGGGCCTTGATCTGGAGGTCGTGTCCGGCGGGGAGCTGTACACCGCCTTGCAGGCTGGAGTTCCTGCCGAACAGATCCATTTTCAGGGAAATAACAAGACGATTTCCGAGTTGACGCTTGCCGTGGAAAACGGTGTGGGAGATATTGTAGCGGACAGTATTTCAGAGCTTTATAAGCTTCAAAAAATTGCCGGACAGCAGGGGAAAACAGTATCCGTTTCTTTGCGCATCAAGCCTGGTATCGATGCGCATACCCATGAATTTATCCGCACCGGGCAGATCGATTCAAAATTCGGGATCGATCTGAGCAGCGGCGAAGCGCTGGAAGCCGTAAAGCTGGCTTCTCAAATGGACCACATCGTTTTGCGGGGCGTACATTGTCATATCGGCTCCCAGATCTTCGAGAAGCAGCCCTTTGTTCACGCGGCGGAGGTCATGCTGGATTTCCTTGCGAGGGTGAAGAAAGTGCTTGGAGAAGAGCTGGAATTTTTGAATTTGGGCGGCGGCTTTGGAATTCACTATACAGAGCGGGACGATGCGATTCCCTATGAGGAATACATGGAAGCTGTTTCTGAGGCGATCCATCAAAAGTGTGAAGAGCATAGCCTTTCCATGCCGAAAATTTACATTGAGCCGGGGCGTTCCATTGTAGGAGAAGCAGGTATCACCCTGTATACGGTGGGCAGCGTTCGGGAGATCCCCGGCGTGAGAAATTATGTGATGATCGATGGGGGCATGTTTGAAAATCCCCGGTACGCGCTGTACCAATCCGATTATACCTGCCTGATCGCCAACAAGGCTTCCCAGCCTGCGGACTATACGGCCACGATCGCCGGAAAATGCTGTGAAAGCGGGGATCTGATCCAGGAGCATACCGCCATTCAAAAACCGGAGGAAGACGATATTTTAGCGGTGCTTTCCACCGGCGCCTATAATTATTCCATGGCCTCCAATTATAACAGAAATCCAAGGCCCGCTTGCGTGATGGTTTCTCAGGGAAGCTCCCGTGTGATCATTCGGGGAGAAACCTATGAGGATCTGCTGCGGGGAGATATTTGATAGCAGTTTACTTTTTAGTTATCTCAGCAAAAGGCCGTTCTTTGTGGATGGCCTTTTCTTTGAGAGATTTCAAAAACACAAACGGGGGTTCAGCGATTTGTGGTGCGCAGGGCTGCCTTATCTTCACTCCCTTTTTATCATCGTTTCCGGAACCAACTCTAAGCGGAAACCACTCTTTCAAAATCTACTTGTAACAGTTTCTTTTGATTGGGCAGCAGAACCTCCAGGGCCTTGATCATATGATATCCAATTTCAAGCATTGCTTTTTCCAAAGCATGTGGTTCCATTTGGCAATGGATTTGTTCCAGCCCGTCAAAGGCAGAAAGATACGGAGAATCAGATACCCAGTTGTTTTCCATGTTGATTTGTATCACACAGGAGGCATAGCGGGGGCAGGTGTGCCGAAGCACTTTTTGAAAGCTTTCGTAGCCAATGTATTCGATCACCAAGTTGGCGATCACCAGCTCCGCTGGAGGAAGCTTGTGGAACTCTTTTGTCAAGTCGATGCACAGGCATTCCAGAATGCCAGCTAAATTCGGATATCTGGAAGCAGTCTCTTTTAGATAAACCGGGTTGATATCCACTCCAAATACCTTTGAGAATTTGTTTCTTTGAACATGCTCAAGTCCGTTTCCTCCCGCAACGCCCAATATGATAGCGCTGGAAACAGGATAAGTGCCAAGCTGATCCTTCATCAGTTCGTTCATCGCTTGTAATTGTCGAACGGAGTCAAGCCTCATGTGATTTTCATAGTCAGATAACGGGATTTTCTCCCATGGATTTTCCATTTGTCTGTTCCTTTCAAATTTTACTGGGCTGTCTTTATGGCCCTTCTCCAGCTTGCGGCGTTAATTGTATCATTGCCGGTCTCAAACGTCAATGTACCGGGGAGCGCGTTTTTTGTCAATTTCCCCGGTTTACTTTTTCATTTTTCTGTGGTAAAATGGTAAAGCAAAAAACTTTGGGAGAGGTAGCGTCAAAATGAACGGTAAGCTTCACGACAAAAATATCGATTTTCTATTTCAGGCTGTGCTTTCTCTGGAAACAGTGGAAGAATGTTATCAATTTTTTGACGATCTGTGCACTATGCCGGAGCTGAAGGCCATGTCCCAGCGTTTGGAGGTAGCCAAAATGCTCAGCAGAAAGCAGGTATACAGCGATATTGTGGCGGAAACCGGCGCATCAACAGCCACCATCAGCAGGGTAAACCGCAGCCTGAATTACGGCAGTGATGGATATTCTCTGGTATTTGGGCGGCTGGAGCAGGAGCGTTAGCGCTGCTGTTTTTCTTGCGGCTTTTGAATCGCTGATTTATTGCGCTTTCGGAACGGAAAAAGGCAGGTGACCGATATGACGAGCTCTTACGCAGTTTTTGCCCAATATTATGACGATCTTACGCAAAATGTGGAATACGTGAAATGGGCTGATTATCTCTTAGAATTGCTGAAACGGCTGGGACATCAGCCCGGCCTCACGGTAGATCTGGCTTGCGGTACCGGCACTCTTACATTGGAGCTCTTTCGGCGCGGCGTGGATATCTACGGTGTGGACGCTTCGGTGGAAATGCTTTCCGAAGCGAAAGTAAAATGCGCGGAGGCCGGCGCGGATATTCTGTTTTTGCGGCAGAAACTACAGGCTTTGGATCTATATGGTACTGTCAATACTGCTCTTTGCACACTGGACAGCCTGAACCATTTACACAGCAGGGAAGAGGTGCAAAAAGCCTTTGATAAAGTATCGCTTTTCATGGACCCCGGCGGGTGGTTCCTCTTTGATATGAACACGCCCTATAAACACGAGAAGGTTTTGGGGGATAACATTTTTGTCTATGATACAGATGATGTGTACTGTGTGTGGCAGAATCATTATTCATCACGTGACCACAGGGTAGATATTCAGCTTGATTTTTTTCAGCGGGAAAACGAAATGTATTTTCGCAGCTCGGAAAGCTTTTTTGAATTGGCTTATTCCACAGAGGAAATCATGGAGATGTTAAAAAAGTCCGGTTTTGGTCAGTTTTCTTTTTTTGAGGCCCTGACCTTTGACCCACCCTCAAGCGAAACTCAGCGAATTATTTACGCTGCTCAAAAAATTTCTGAAACGCAGATAGGAACCAACAGATATGGCAGATAAAATTCTTCGTACTATTACTTCAGACGGAAGCCTTATGGCTTCTGCGATCGATTCCACTAAGATCGTATCCACCGCACAGCAGCTTCACGGTTTGACAAAAACCTCCTGTGCCGCTTTGGGGCGTCTCCTGACTGGCGCTTCTTTAATGGGCGCCATGCTGAAGAGCGATAAGGCTTCTCTTACGGTCAAGGTAAATGGGGGAGGCCCCTTGGGAAATCTTGTGGCAATTTCAGACCCTCACGGTAATGTCAGGGGTTATGTGGACTCTCCGAAAGTGGAGCTGCCCTTAAAGCCAAATGGGAAAATAGATGTAGGCGGCGCCGTGGGAAAGAACGGGCGTTTAGCCGTAATGCGTGACTTTGGGGAAAGGGATCCCTATATTGGGCAGGTAGAGCTTGTCAGCGGCGAGATCGCGGAGGATCTCACCCAGTATTATGCGCAAAGCGAGCAGATCCCCACTGTATGCGCTTTGGGTGTTTTAGTAAACCGAAATACGGGGGAGGCCATGCTGTCCGGCGGGCTTTTGATCCAGGTGCTGCCCGGTGCGGAAGCTTCTGCAGTTTCCCGATTGGAAGAAAATGTGGGGAAGCTGGAATCTGTCACCACCATGCTGGCAAAAGGCGTCTCCCTTCCGGATATGTGCAGGCTGGCTTTGGATGGCTTCTCGATGGAGATTTTGGATGAGTATCAGGTACATTACGCCTGCCGCTGCAGTAAGGAGCGGTTTGCGAACGCTCTTTTGACCTTGGGGTCTGAAGAAATTTTATCCTTACCCTTAAACGATGAGGAGCAGGCGGAAGCCGTGTGCCAATATTGTAACCGAAAATACTATTTTTCCCGGTCGGAGCTGGAGCTGCTGGCAGAAAAAGCGCGGGAAAGCAAAAAGAAAAAATAGAGAAAAAAGAGCTTGACAAATAGAAAAGAATCCTGTAGAATGTAAAAGTCGTTGGAAAGCAATTGCTTTCCGTACTATGGGGGCATAGCTCAGCTGGTTAGAGCACCTGCCTTACAAGCAGGGGGTCATAGGTTCGAGTCCTATTGTCCCCACCAAAAAGAAGATTTCCGAAAAGGTTTATGGAGATATTTGGCCCGGTAGTTCAGCTGGTTAGAACGCTAGCCTGTCACGCTAGAGGTCGA
>CAJUTL010000017.1 GCA_910589395.1 uncultured Oscillospiraceae bacterium | reverse complement strand
CCTTTTCCCGGAATCAAGGACGAGATTCTTCGTCACTTCGTTCCTCAGAATGACAATAGTGATAGCGGAATCAGGACGCTAAACTATAATTTAGCAGTTATCCGCCGGGGTTCCTTCTGTCATTGCTAACTGCTAACTGCTAATTGCCCTCTGCCGCCCAGCCTCTAAAGCGCGCTTGCTACTCTGTGGAAATGGAGCTTGCGGCGATATCATCGATGGATTGGTCTTCCGGAAACGGTGTGGGGCTTGGAGCAGCCTCAGATTCTGAACCCATCCCGTTATCTTCTTCAGCGGGCTTTCCCGGGTCGTAAAATACGGGTCGTTCCCACAAAAGCTCCGCCTGGGTGCCGATCAATTCCATGTTGGCATGGATATCTCCTGGGTTCTCTTCGATTTTGGAGCCAGCCAGAGCTTCGCCGGTTTTCAGGTTTCGCAGGATCACGCAGTAGCCGTCGGGATCCAGATCCCAGGAAAGCGGATCTATTCCCGGGGCAAAGAGTGAGATCTCATATTGGCGTACAGTACGGGAGCCCAGAATGTCCTCTTCCTTTGAAATCACATCGATCCAGCCATGCTTTCCTTCATTGCGGTAAACGCCGTCACCCAGCTCTATGCTGTCTTCCTGGCGATAAAGCGGAAGCTCTTCGATCAGTTCTCCGTACAGGTACGTTTCCAGCTGCAAGGGCAGATCCAGATCCAGATCGCTTAAAACGCCTAAAGACAGGCACTTTGCTTCAGAAAAGTCTTCGGAAAAATTTGCAATGGCCCGTTCCCATCCCAGGGGCAGCACATGGTCATGGAACCGAAAGCCGGCTTCCCAAACCTCCGCATAATACGGCAGCTGTACAAAATCAGCCCCTGAGCCCCGCCAGGCGGTAGAACCTGTGATCTCCCCCGATTCCAAATCGATGCAGAACTCCGCCAGCACGGCGGCGCCCAGCATACTGCCGTCTACATAGACCGAAAGATACTCGGGCTCCTGCGTGTACACCGTGACAAACACCTGCCGCGTTCCTTCAGGAACCGCTTCAAAACCGATCTTTTGTCCCATGATATCGCCAAGCTCTCCGCCCTCTCCGTAAATGTCCACGGAAAAAACCTCCAGCAGCCCGTCGTCTGCCGGGCGCGCGGTAACATAGGGCGAAATCGCACTGTTCATTGTGGGATAGCTGATATTGACGGAAAATTCCGATTCTGTGCTGGTGTAGTCCCGCAGCGCGACATTGTTCATCACCATGGGCGCGTCGTTGTCAAAATTGTTGTAGCAATACTCTGAGGAAGCCGATATTGGGCAGGAAGCTGCCTGTGAAATGCTGATATCCGGCTCGTCAAGGGCAGTGCGTTCCTTTCCCGCTGTTACACCCAGCAGCTGGTTGATGGTCAGAATCCCCTCATTACTGACTTCTCCGTTGAGAACCGAAATTACAGAGCCCCGAAACGCTGTTTCACCAGGGATCCGTTCAAACACCGGGTCACGGTACAAAAGGGCGGAATGGCCTTCTATGGCAACTTCTATTCCGCTTTCTCCATTCAGAGCGGTGAAAAGCTGATCTGTTGCCGGACAGCTTTCTTCTGTAAAATCCAGGCGCACTGTTTGAAAAAGATAGTTTTCCTTTCGCACGGCGGATTCCACGGTGATCGTATAGGGCGTTTTCGCGGGAAGCTCCGAAAGGCTCGCGGGCGGCTCCGCCGTAGGAGCAGGCCTCAGGCTGCCGTTGATGGTTTGAAACAATCCGCCGAAGCCGGGCAGGCTTTCCGCAATTTCCGGGGAGGACACATTGAGAAGGGCCAGACACACCAGGCAGAAAACGGCAAAGGCCGCGGCACACTGGAAGACTGTTTTGGGCCAGCTTCTTCGGAAGGGTACCGGCTCGAAATATTCCAGCCCTTCGGAGAGCTCCATTCCCTCCGGCGGCACAGCGGCCGCGCCCTTTTTCTTTTCTGTCTCTTTTTTATAATGGGCAGGCCCCCGGGAAATCCTCCGCCTTTGTGCCTCAGCGCGCGCCGTGGCCTGAAGTGTTTCCCGTTCCGGAAGCGCCGCCAGGATCTGATCAAACTGCAGATCCGCCTGAACCGTCAGCCTGGGGTACGGCAGCTCCCGTTCCAGGCGCTTTTTCAGTTCTCTGTTCTTGTTACCTTTCATAGCGCACCTCTGTTTCGTATTGCCGGCGGAACCGCTTCCGGCTCCTGGTCAAGCGCATTCGTACCGCTTCGGGAGAAAGCGAAAGTGCACTTGCGATCTCCCGCACGGGCATATCTTCAAAGTAGAACAGCTGCAGCACCAGACGATCCTCCGGAGCCATTCGGTCCAGAGCGTCCTGTACGTCCAGGGAGGTATCCCGCTCAAAGGAGCGGCCTTCTTCCTCCATGCTTTCCACAGGGAATTCCCTGCTCTTTCCCCGCAGAGTGCCAAAGCAGCGATTTATCAGAATCCTGGTCATCCAGGTTTTGAACGCTCCGGGGTCCCGCAGGGTATCCAGCTTCTCCCATAAAATCAAAATCGTATCCTGTATGGCGTCCATGGCGTCGTCTTCGTTGCGGGCCACGGCCATGGCGGTGGCGTACATGGTTTGACGGAAGGAATCGACCAGCGCCACAAACGCCTGTTTATCTCCTTTTGCGGCAGCCTTCACCAAAGCCGCCGTTTTCCTCTGTTCAGAAATGGCCCTCACCCCTTTTCCTTTTCCCTTATGCTATAGAGAAAACAGCCGCGCAAAATGTAACAGGAAAATAAAATATTTTTGAGGCCGTTGCTTTTTCTTTTGAGAATACCTCTTTAATATTAAAATATACCTCGAATTTTCCCCTTTCGCAAGGGCGAAAACAGGTGCTAGAACTGGCAGGAATGAGCAACGAACGACAAAGACAGGCGGTAAATTATAGTTTAGCGAACTAGTCGTTAGTTGTTAGCCGTTAGAGAAGGACAAGCCCCCCTCTTTTGTCATTCTGAGGAACGAAGTGACGAAGAATCTCGCCCTTCATTACCTGAGTAAAGAGCTGAAGGACGAGATTCTTCACCGAGAAAGCGCTCGGCGCTTTTTGTTCAGTAATGACAGGTGGGAAGTGAGCACCTCGCCATTGGTCGGGTTTGAAACCGATTTCCCGTACCAAGCCGCTTCACAAGTGCCTGCGGCGGCTCGCCGCTAAATTCCAATTTACCAAACAATGTTTTTGCCCTTAATTGCTCACTGCTCATTTCCAATTCCCCATCGCCCTTTTCCTTCCCGGCTCAAAATTTATTTTCTATATTTCTCTGTAAGAAATAAATTCTTTTTTCCTCTGTGTATACTCGAATTCAGAGAATTCCGCTTTTTTCGCAGGTTTGATTTTTGGGAAAGGAGAGCGTCTTGTGAAACGATTTTTCGCATTGTTGTTTGCGGCAGCACTATTGCTTTCGCTTGCCGGCTGCGGCGGCAAGGAGGACATGGATTTTACCGCTGTTTTGCCGCAGAACGTAATTTCTCTTGATCCGCAAACCGCTTCCGGCCCCTCTTCTTCTCTTGTGATCGGTTCAATTTTTGAGGGGCTCTGCCGAATCGGAAGGGACAGCGAGATCTTACCCGGTGTGGCGGAGCGGTGGGATCACAACCGGGATCATACGGAATTTACCTTTCACCTTCGTTCCGCGAAATGGAGCGATGGTTCGCCTGTTACAGCAGAGGATTTTCTTTTTGGCATTCTGCGGGCTCTGCACCCTGAAAAGGGGGCTGCCGCTCCCGATGATCTCTTTCCCATAAAAAACGCCCGGGCGGTCAGCGCCGGAGAGCTGGAGGAAAGCGCGCTGGGCGTCTTTGTCAAAAATGACCGCACGCTTGTCTTTCAGCTGGAAAGCGGATATCCCGATTTTCCGGCCCTCACCGCCGGGAACCACTACATGCCTTGCAAGCAGGAATTTTTTGAGGAGTGCGCTGGGCATTACGGTTTTTCCCCGGAATATCTCCTCACCAACGGTCCCTTTACCTTTCCCCATATCTATGCCTGGAATACCGATTACAACGAAAAAGGCATCAGCCTGGAGCGGGCCGATACCTATCGCGGCGACCGCAAGGTGATCCCCGCTTCCCTCACCTATCTGATCGATTATGAAAGTGTGATCGATACCGATCCCACCGCCGCTTTGCTGGCGGGAAAGGCTGACATTCTGGAACTTTCGGAAAGCGAGGCACAAAAAGCGGAGGAGCAGGGCTGTACGGTGCTGGCCCTGGACGACGCCGTGCTGGGACTGCTGCTGAATCCCCAGTCCGATTCCTTAAGCTATGCGCGAACACGGGAGGTTTTTCTGAAAACGCTGGATCGGGAAGCGCTGCTGGCTCCTTACAGCACCGACCCTTCTCAGGAAGCCCCGGGCATGATGCCGGGCTGCGTGCTCTGGGAGGAAAAAGCGTATTATACCGAAGGAGAAACCCGCTATCTTCCCCAGGACGACAGCATTATAGAGGCGATCCCCTCTCTCCTGGAGCTTTTGAAGCTGGAAAAGCTTCCCAATATCACCGTGCTGTGCCCTGACGATGAAGCCTCCATCACGCTGACAAACGGTTTTTTGGCCTCCTGGAACAGCAAGCTCGGCAGTTCCTTTAACATTCTTCCCCTGCCGGAAAGCGAACTGAAAAGCCGGGTTTCCCAGGGCGATTACGAGGCGGCCCTTTACCCTCTTCGTGCCGGAGGCGTTACGCCCTACCATGTTTTGAAGGCCTTTGACAGCACCGCTTCCCCCCTGCTTCTGAAAAGCGAGGAATACGATTCTGCCCTGCGCTCCATGAGCTTCAGCCTGGAGGGCTTTCAGGCCATGGAGCTTACGCTTCAGGAGCAGATGGTGTTCTATCCCCTGCTGCAAAAGAAGACCTATTACGCCCTCTCTCCTAAAGCGGAACGGATCACGGTTACCGCGGATCAGCGGATCGATTTTTGCTCCGCCAGAAAGAGGAAATAGAGAAAAGGGTTGGAAAAGCCAGGGGCGCACCGAATGGTGCGCCCCTATATTTTAGCCGTTTGATTTTAAGAAAACACAGAATTGTTTTTTGCATTATACGGCACGTTTCTTTATTTTCAGAAGAAAAAAAACCATACAGATCCCCGCCAAAATATGACCGATCCCTGAAACCCCGGAAATGGCAGCGTCCATTCCCCTGCTCAATTCCATTTCCAAAACCTGAGATAAGCCTCTCAAGAGAAACCCAAGCCCGGTGATATTCAAGCCAAGCTGATAAACGATCAAAAGCTTGCCGGTATTCCTATCAGAAAAAGAAAAAACTTTTTCAATCAACAGCAACACCAGAAAAAAGAACATGCCGAGAACGAAATAGTGTGTGTGCAGAAAGGACAAGCTGGTTTGTCCGGAAAAATGGTTAAGCTTGGTAAATTCCCGGTAAAACACCCCAAAGATCATCGCAACGACCGCGTAAAGCACGGCAAGGCTCGCATAACGCTTTGTCACAAAACACACTCCTTTTACCGAATGTATTGCAGCCTAATAGTCTTCTGACTGCACCTTCAAGACAAGTGTTTAAACAAAAAACAGAGCAAACCACATTTGGCGGTCTGCTCTATTTTGGTCCGAGTGGCGAGACTTGAACTCACGGCCTCTTGACCCCCAGTCAAGCGCGCTACCAACTGCGCCACACCCGGACAACGTACATTATTATAGCGGATATCTTTGAAAAAAGCAAGCTTTTTTTTCTTTTTTATCAGACAGATTTTTCTGTTACCTTCCTGGCTGGCCGGTCGGCAGAAAGCGCTTTTCCTTTGCGCACCAAGCCTGAAGGCTTGGTTTTCCTGCCTATTCCCCATTTATGTTTCCGAAATCCCGCAGAAATCCCTCAATATTTTTTACAGTTCTCGGAGAGAGGAAATGCTCGATCTTTTCCACCTCTTCCAGCTCGTTTTCCGTGCCGTTGATGCGGCAAAGCAGGCTATTTACCAGCTCGTGGCGGCGAATGAGGTAGCTTCCCATGCGTTTTCCCATTTCCGTCAGGGTGATACAGCCGTATTTGGGAAATTCTATCAGTTCCTGGGCCCGGAGATTTCCGGCCATTTTGGAGGCGGAGGGCGGCTTTACGTGAAGCGCCTGCGCCAGGTCGGAGATCCTTACAAGATGGCTTTGCTCTGACAGGCGGCAGATCATTTCCAGATAATCCTCCATAGAGGAGGTGAGCAGACCGTGCTCCAGCAGCGTATATCCCTTCATTGTGTAAAAGCCATCCTGCGACATAGGCTCTCTCCCTTCCTGCTTTTCCGCTTTCCGGCAAGGCCTGTTTCACCCTTTTGGCCGCTGTGGAATATAGTAGTGGTGAGAAACTTTCCTTCTCCTAACTTTTATTCAGGAGTGAGTCATCATATGAATCAGAATTTCCAGCTAAACGATTTAAGACCGGGGCAAACGGCTTCCGTCAGCAGCCTGTCTGTGGAAGGAACCATGCGCCGCCGGCTGCAGGATATGGGGTTGATTGAAGGCACCAGGGTGGAGTGTATCGGAGTAAGCCCTTTGGGAGATCCGGCCGCCTATTTGATCCGCGGAGCGGTGGTCGCTCTGCGGAAAAAGGACGCAGGCGGCATTGGCATTGAAGGCTCCAGTATTTCCCGCTCCCGGGAAACCTCCCCTTCCTTCAGCCGCCGCAAGGGAGATCGCCCCGCCGCGCACACTGTTCCCCTGGGGACAGTCCGGGATTAGGAGGCAGCTATGGGGCTTTCCAAGGAATCTACCGGCGCGGGGGCGGCCGGGGAGCAGCTGGTGATCCGCAAACAGGCGGAAACCGATAAAGTGGTCGCCCTTGCCGGAAATCCCAATGTGGGAAAAAGCACGGTGTTTAATGAGTTGACGGGAATGCACCAGCACACGGGAAACTGGCCCGGAAAAACCGTGACAAACGCCCAGGGCACCTGCACCGTACACGGACAGGGCTATGTGCTGGTAGACCTGCCCGGCTGCTATTCTCTGCTGGCCCACTCGGCGGAGGAGGAAGCCGCCAGAGACTTTTTCTGCTTTGGCGAAGCGGACGCGGCCATTGTAGTTTGCGACGCCACCTGCCTGGAACGAAACCTGAATCTGGTGCTTCAGACCCTGGAGATCACAAAGCGCACGGTGGTCTGCCTGAACCTGATGGACGAGGCAAAGCGCAAAGGCGTCACCGTGGATCTACAGAAGCTTTCCTCGCTTCTGGGGGTTCCCGTGGTGGGTGCGGCAGCCCGCAGCGGAAAGGGCTTAGACCAGCTGATGCGCCGGGTAAAGGCTGTTTCTGAAGCGAAGGAAGCTGAGCTTCCTTCCGCGCCGCCTGTGACGTATCCGGACTTTCTGGAAGAGGCCATCAAAAAGCTGCTGCCTTCGGTAAAACGGTTTTGTGGGGGAAAAATTGAGGCGCGGTGGCTGGCCCTGCGGCTGCTGGAGCACAATGATGAAGCTCTCGCGCAGTCTCTGAAGAAGCACCTGGGCTCTTCCCCCTGGGACGACCCGGATATTGCCGCCGTTCTGAAAGAGCTTCGGGAACAGCAGACCACCGCGGGCATTTCGGAGGAAAAGCTGCGGGACGCCATTGTTTCCACCCTTGTGACCCGTGCGGAAAGCTTGGCCAATGCCGTGGTCACGGTGGAGGGCAGCGGCTACAGTGCCAGAGACCGGAAGCTTGACCGGCTTTTTACCAGCCGCTCCACCGGCTTTCCCATTCTCTTTCTGCTGTTTCTCTTTATCTTCTGGCTGACCATTGCCGGGGCAAACTATCCTTCCGAGCTTTTGAGTTCCGGGCTTTTCTGGCTGGGGGACCGGCTTCGAGAGCTTTTGACCCAGATCCATACCCCCGCCCCGCTGATTGGGCTTTTTGTGGACGGCATGTATAAAACGCTGGCCTGGGTGGTTTCCGTGATGCTGCCGCCCATGGCGATCTTCTTTCCCCTGTTTACCTTACTGGAGGACCTGGGCTATCTTCCCAGGGTGGCCTTTAACCTGGACCACTGCTTTCAGAAATGCGGCGCCTGCGGGAAGCAATCCTTGACCACGCTGATGGGGTTTGGCTGTAACGCCGCCGGAGTGGTGGGGTGCCGGATCATCGATTCCCCCCGGGAACGCCTGATCGCCATTCTTACAAACAATTTTGTTCCCTGCAACGGCCGGCTGCCCATGCTGATCTCCATTATCACCATGTTCTTTATTGCCAGCGCCGGGGGCTTTGGCGCCTCCGCGCTTTCCGCCCTGCTGCTGATGACTGTGATCCTGCTGGGTTTGTTCATGACTTTTGCCATTTCCAAGCTGCTTTCCTCCACCCTGTTAAAGGGGATCCCCTCTTCCTTTGCTCTGGAGCTTCCCCCTTATCGGAAGCCCCAGGTGGGCAAGGTTCTGGTTCGTTCCATTTTTGACCGCACCCTGTTCGTGCTGGGGCGTGCCGCCGCTGTGGCGGCTCCGGCGGGACTGCTGATTTGGGTTCTGGCAAATGTTTCCGTAGGCGGAGAAACACTATTGACGCATTGCGCAGGCTTTCTCGATCCCTTTGCCCAGCTCTTCGGGCTGGACGGGGTGATCCTTCTGGCTTTTCTTTTGGGCCTGCCCGCTAACGAAATCGTGATCCCCATAGTGATCATGGCCTATCTTTCTCAGGGGAGCCTTGTGGACATGACAGATCTGAACGCCCTGCACGCTTTGCTGGTAAATCACGGCTGGACCTGGGTAACCGCGCTGTGTACCATGATTTTTTCCCTGATGCACTGGCCCTGTTCCACCACCTGTATGACCATCTACAAAGAGACAAAAAGCCTGAAATGGACTGCTGCCGCTTTCCTGATCCCCACCCTGTGCGGATTGCTCCTCTGCTTCCTCATTGCATCGGCGGCAAGGATTTTCGGCATGTAGTTTCACCCTTTATTATGAAAAATCAGATCGCCGCGAAGTTCCCCTTTGCGGCAATCTTTTTGCGCTATTCCTTTTCCAGCAGGATCACAAGGCCCTTTCCATAGGGCGGGGAAAACGCCAGATAGTTCCCTGTAAGCTCCAATAGCCGGTAAGAGGATTTCCGCTCGGGATCGGAAATTTCAACATGATGTCCATCGAACCGATAGGAAAGCAGGCTCCGCTTATTTTCCTGATCCGGCAGTTCCGGGAACACATGGCCCTCCGGAGTGAAGGTAAAGGTGACGGTATTCCAGCGGGAAAGGGTCTTTCCGCCTTGAAGCTCCGCTTCCTCCCGCTTGATCGCCCGATTTTCTACCCTATATTCCCGCACTACCCATTTTCCGGCCAGGGAAACCTTTCCTCTGGAAAAAATTGCCACACAGACCATTGCGAGAACGGCTAGGAAAAACAATCCTATCAAGAAGGTCATATGTTCTCTGGAAAAATCAAACATCTGCACAACCATCCCCCCTGATGTATTCTATTTTAGATATTGATTATAGAATATAGCGCTAGCATACCAGAAAAGCTACAATTTAGCAAGGGGGGTGCGAGTGGTGGAAAAGTTTATTCCAAAAAAATTTGAGAAGGAAGTGATCTCCATGCGGATCTCTTCCGAAACACTGGCTGAAATAGACAGAAAGGCCCTGGAAACAGGCATATCCCGCAACGAATTCATCAATCAGTGCATTACTTTTGCCCTTGCGAATATGGAGGAACCGTAAAGATCAATTTTCGGCATCTTTTCGGCAAAATAAATCGGCTCCTGGCCGGAAATACTAACACAAAATCAGAAAAGGAGCCGGAATACCATGATCGAAGAAGATACCGTAAAGCTGCTGCAGGAATGCAACGCCGGGATCAAAATGGGCGTTTCCTCCATCGATGAGGTACTGCCAAAGGTAAAAAATGAGAACATGCGGAATTCGCTGGAAGACTGCCGGAGAAAGCACGGAGAGCTGGGAGACGATACCCACGCCCTGTTAAACGAATACGGAGACAGCGGAAAACGCCTTAATCCCATGGCAAGAACCATGTCCTGGATGAAAACCAACGTGAAGCTTTCTCTGGACGAAAAGGACGAGACCGTCGCCGATCTTATCACAGACGGCTGCAATATGGGCGTAAAGTCTTTGAGCCGGTACCTCAACGAATACAAGGCGGCCGATGAACGCTCCAAGGATATTGCAAAAAGACTCATTGGCTTAGAGCAAAAGCTGGCGGACGATATGCGGGGATATTTGTAGTACAAAAAAGGCGATGCTTTTCAAAAGAGAAGCGCCGCCTTTCTTTATTTATCTCACAGTCTGCTACACGCCTAAGCTTCCTGAAACAGCGGGGTAGACAGATATCTGTCGCCGGTATCCGGGAGAAGGGCCACAATGGTTTTCCCCCTGTTTTCGGCACGCTTTGCCAGCTGTACGGCGGCATATACCGCCGCGCCGGAGGAAATACCTACAAGGATCCCTTCCTTTCTTCCGATTAGCCTGCCGTAAGTAAACGCAGCTTCATCGGAAACACGAATCACTTCGTCATAGATAGCGGGATCCAGAACCTCGGGGACAAAGCCCGCTCCGATCCCCTGGATCTTGTGAGCGCCCGCTCTTCCCTCGCTGAGAACCGGGGAGCTGTCCGGCTCCACCGCGACAATCTTAATATCCGCAGATTGCTGCTTCAGATACCGGCCCACGCCGGTAATGGTTCCACCTGTACCGACTCCGGCAACAAAAAAATCTATTTTTCCATCCGTATCCTGCCAAAGCTCCGGGCCCGTGCTCTTCTCGTGAGCGGCAGGATTGGCCGCATTCGTAAACTGGCAGGGAAGAAAGCTGCCGGGAATTTCTTTTGCCAGCTCCTCCGCTTTTTCAATGGCCCCCTTCATGCCCTTTGCACCCTCTGTAAGCACCAGCTCCGCGCCGTAAGCGCACAGCAGCTGCCTTCTCTCAACGCTCATGGTTTCCGGCATAACCAAAATGATGCGATATCCCCTGGCCGCCGCCACAGAGGCAAGGCCAATACCGGTATTGCCGGAGGTGGGTTCCAGGATCACCGAATCTGGCTTCAGCCTGTCGGACGCCTCCGCCTCATCGAGCATGGCCTTGGCGATACGATCCTTCACCGAACCGGCAGGGTTGAAATATTCCAGCTTCGCCAAAATTCGGGCTTCCAGTCCTTCCTCCTTTTCCACATGAGTCAGCTCCAGCAAGGGAGTCCGTCCAATCAGCTGATCCGCTGAGGTATAGATTTTAGACACTGCTATCCCTCCCGCAACAATTTATTTTACAGCGGCAAAGCCGCGCTCTAAATCCTCAAGAATGTCATCGATATGCTCTGTGCCGATAGAGAGGCGAATCGTGTTGGGGTAAATTCCCTGATCCTCCAGTTCCCCGGCGGAAAGCTGGGAATGGGTTGTGGTGGCAGGGTGGATCACCAGGCTTTTCACATCGGCCACATTGGCAAGCAGAGAGAAAATTTCCAGGTGGTCAATAAACGCAAAAGCTTCCTTCTGTCCGCCCTTGATGGTAAACGTGAAAATGGACGCCCCGCCGTTGGGGAAATATTTTTCATAGAGGGCATGGTCCGGGTGATCCGGCAGGCTGGGGTGGTTGACCCGTTCCACCAGCGGGTGGGCCGCCAAATATTCCACCACCTTTTTTGTGTTCTCCACGTGGCGTTCCAGACGCAGGGACAGCGTTTCCACCCCCTGGAGAAGCAAAAAGGCGTTAAAGGGAGAAATGGCCGCGCCCGTGTCCCGGAGCAGGATCGCCCGGATATAGGTAACAAAAGCCGCCGGTCCCGCCGCGTCTACAAAGGAAATGCCGTGATAGCTGGGATTGGCTTCGGCGATGGCCGGATATTTCCCACTTTTTCCCCAATCAAATTTTCCGGAATCTATGATCACGCCGCCCAAAGTAGTACCGTGACCGCCGATAAACTTGGTGGCGGAATGAACTACAATATCCGCGCCGTATTCTATGGGGCGGATCAAATAGGGCGTACCGAAGGTATTGTCAATTACCAAAGGCAGGCCATGACGGTGAGCAATTTCCGCAATTGCTTCGATATTCGGGATATCGCTGTTGGGATTGCCGAGGGTTTCCAGATAAACAGCCCTGGTGTTTTCCCGGATCGCTCCTTCCAGCTCCTGCAAATTGTGGGCGTCCACAAAGGTGGTGGTAATGCCGTAATGGGGCAGCGTATGGGCCAAAAGGTTATAGCTCCCGCCGTAAATGGTCTTTTGGGCGACAATATGTCCACCGTCCGGAGCCAGCGCCTCAATGGCATAAGTGATCGCTGCGGCTCCGGAAGCCAGGGCCAAAGCAGCTACGCCGCCCTCTAAGGCTGCCAGGCGTTTTTCCAGAACGTCCTGCGTGGAATTTGTCAGACGCCCATAAATATTTCCGGCATCGGACAACCCAAACCGGGCCGCCGCATGAGCGGAATTTCGGAACACATAAGAGGTAGTCTGATAAATCGGCACAGCCCGGGCATCGGTAGCGGGATCGGGCTGCTCCTGCCCTGCATGCAGCTGAAGAGTTTCAAAACGATAGTTGCTCATATTAGAACACTTCCCTTTCTCAGGCCCCCTGCCGGGAGAAACGGTAAATTCTTTCCGCTTCACACTGCTTACGCTTTTCGGGGTTCCCCTTAATTGATTGGGATTATATTCCTATTTACCTACTTTGTCAATAGGGATTTTACGTTTTCTTGATTTTCCAGTAACCCTGTAGTAAAATAGGTCTATCACAGGAGGGATTTTTATGATGATTTCCACAAAGGGCCGCTATGCCCTTCGCTTTTTGATCGATATCGCGGAAAATCAGGGGGACGGCTATGTGCCGCTGAAGGACGCGGCGGGCCGACAGGAAATTTCCGAAAAGTACCTGGAAATTCTGGTAAAGGAGCTGGTGAAGGCGGGCCTGCTGACAGCCCTGCGGGGAAAAGGCGGCGGCTACCGGCTCAGCAGAGCGCCGGAGGAATACGGCGTCAAAGAAATTCTGGAATGCATGGAGGGGCCCCTGGCGCCTGTAGTCTGCCTGGAAGCCGGAAAAGCCTGCCCCCGCATGGCGGAATGCCGCACGCTTCCCCTTTGGCGGGGGCTCGACCGGGTCATTTCCGATTATCTGGAGCAATACACGCTGGCGGAGCTAGTTGTTAGTTGTTAGTTGTTAGTCGTTAGAGAGGGGCGCGTACATTGGGGAATGAGCAATTAGAAATTAGCAATGAGCAATTAGGAAGGTCAAGGGCATAAGCGATGCAGGCTGTACAGGCGTTATAACCAACGCCCACTTAATTGGAATTTAGCGGCGAGGCACACGCTTCACTTCTGTCATTCTGAACGAAGTGAAGAATCTCGTCCTTCGTGCCTTTTGAAGGGCTTTAAGGGCGAGATTCTTCGTCACTTCGTTCCTCAGAATGACAAAAGAGAGAACTTTCCCTTTTCTAACGACTAGTTCGCTAAACTACCATTTACCGTTTTACCTCAGCCCTTCATTGCTAATTACTAATTACTCATTGTTCATTCCTCATTGTATCCACCCTTCCTTTGTCTATCGTCCAGCGTCTAATTAAAGAAAAGAGCTGCTGCGAAGCTTTTCACTTCGCAGCAGCTCTCTTATTCCCTATTCTTACGGGCGATAGACATCGCCCGCATACAGATCTTCTAAGAGCACTTCGCCTGTTTCGGGGTTTACAAGATCGATGCGGTCGCACTTCAGGGGGCCGCAGGTGTAGTCCGTGCTGATGGTTTCTTCTCCGTAGGCAAAGGAGAATTCCAGCAGCCATTTTGCCGCTCCGCCGGTATTGGAGCTGACGTCCACCCTTCGGCTTGGCGAAACCGCGCCCAGCAGCTCATTGTCCCGGTAGAAGCGAGCCTCCACCTGGGGAGACTCCACATCGGTAAGCAGCGTTACCCGATCCGTCCAGGGGCTGCCGGGCAGGTTATAGCCCCGCACTCCTGTGATCAGATAGCCGCCGGTAAAATCGGGGTGCTTTGGAGAGGCGATATAGTCTTGGGTATCCAGCCACCGGTATCCCTCCTGCTGATAGCTTTGAGAGGCCGCAGCGGTTCCGCGCACCGGGTCGATGGTAAATTCCGCAAAAAGCCCCGGCTTTTCCTGTCTGCGTTCGTCCTGCGGCGCGCGGTCTAATCCGTACTCCAGCACCCGCAGGGTCAGCTTTTGATTTTCCGCCGGTGGACCATCAAAAACCCATGTGCCCCGTATGGATCCGCATTCCTCTTCGTTGCTGAAATCATAGTCGGAAAGAGCGCTGCTTCCCCGCAGCTGATTTCCCGCTTCATCGTACAGGTACACTTGCCCGATGATCGCCCGGTTGTCCGAAAGCAGAGTATCGGATTCCCGGCCCCAGAAGGGAAGCTCCAGCTCCACCAGCGCATAGCCCGGCGTACTGGCAATCCGGTACAGCCTTACGCCGTTATCCTCGGCAAAAAGCTCCCGATCCCGGTTAGCGCTGAGATCCACTCCCACGGAATAATCCGCTGTAAATCCGGTTGGAATGATGTCGTCCTCCGGGCCGTTTACATACTGGTAACCGGGATAGCAGCCGTACAAGGCCCCCACCCGCAGGGAAACCTCCAGCCGCTCTCCGGCAGCAGCCTCTTCAGGCAGGGCCGCTACCAGAGCCATAGCGCATTGGCCCTTTGAGACGCTCTGGCCGTCCTCCAATGCGGAGAGCACCTTTGCCTCAGTTCCATTGATCTTTACCGTAAGCTCCTGTTCTACTTCCCCAGTATCGCGGGAGGCGGTATGGGCAAGCGCCAGCTTTTCATATTGCTCCGCTTCCTCCGGACAGCTGAACCGCAGGGCGGTATAGAGGTATTTTCCATCACAAAAGGCCTCGCTTACCGTAAGCCCATAGCCGGAATCCGCTGCCGCTGCCGCTTTCGTGTTTACCTGCTCTATCAAAGCTTCATAGGTACCTATTTGCGAACCGATCTCCCCGCGACCGTTCAAAAGTGTAAAAATGCTTCCCAGGCCGGGAATGGACTCCGCAAAGGCCGGGAAGGCGGCGTTTACTCCGAAAAGCAGCAGAAACACGGCCGCTACGCCTATTGTTCCCAGCCTCAAACCTCTTCCGAAGGAAGGCTTCCCTTTTTTGACGCGCGCACCGTCTTTTTCAAAAAGGCGGCCTTCCTCCAGCTTCATCGCTTCGATCGTATTTTGCAGCAGGGCCGCGTCCACCCTGTTTTCCTCCATGATCCTTCGATATGCTTTTTCAATCATTTGAGCTCTCTCCTCTCAAAATCAAAAATCGTCCCGCAGCCGCTTTTTCAGCAGCTCTCTTCCCCGGGAAAGCCTGGTTCGCACCGCGCCGGGAGAAGCCTCCACCACCCGGGCGATCTCCTCGGTGGTCATATCCTCAAAATAGAAGAGATGCAGGGGCACTCGGTATTTTTCCGGCAATCTTCCCAGCTCCAGAAGCAACTCGGTTTCCGCCGGAGTCTCCAGAGAAACCGCTTCCTCCAGCGGCTCGGTTTTACGGCGCTTCCGAAACCGCCAGAGCTTTTTGCAGCAATTCAGCGTTACCCGCAGGAACCATGCCTTCTGGTGCTCCTGGCTTTCAAATTCCGGCTTTCTCCGCACATAGGCAAGAAACACCTCCTGGAACACATCGTCCGCGTCCGTGCGGGAACGAAGCTGGGAAAGCGCTAAGGCGTACACGGTATCGGCATAGGCACGCACCACCTCTTCGGCGGTTTGCGGAAGGCCTTCCGCCGCGTTTTCCTCCCTTTGCTCCATCAGTACGGAACAGCTTAGCTCCATATGCGTTCCCCCTTTTTCTTCTTCAAAATTTTTTGCTTTCAGCCCGGGCTTCTACCGGTAATATCCCGCAAAGGGGGGCTTTTGTTACAGACAATCGAAAATTTTTTGAGGTTTGTTTCAGTATAGCATAAGAAAGGAGCTACTGTAAAATTTGGCATTTTGCAGTAGCTCCTTTGTTTTCCAGATACTAGATGGTAGATTCTAAATGCTGGACGGTGGTGGCGCTGCTTCGCAGCGCAGAAAGCTATAACTTTCTTGAAAGAATAGTCCGGTAAATTATAGTTTAGCGGCGAGCCGCCGCAGGCAATCGTGTCCCTGCTTGGTGCGGGAGTATAGTTTAGCGCCCGTAGGCTCCACTTGCGCGAGTAAGGGGAGCTGTCACGGCGAAGCCGTGACTGAGGGGATCAAAACTGGCGATTCTATCCCACTTTCTGCGTGTGACTATCCCTTCCACCGCCGTTCGGCGGTCCCCCTCCCCTTATAAATAAGGGGAGGCAAAGGGCGCTAAATACCAATTTAGCATGTATTGCTTGCAGCGCGCTATTCCATTTTACTGCTGAGAAGGGCTATAGGCTCTATTTTCAGGTTGCGGTCAATCAAAAGCAGGGAAAGCGCCCCTACCAGCAGACACAGAAGGGCCGGCGCGGCAAAATAGAGGAAGGGCGGCACGCCGATTTCTTCCAGCTTCGCCTGGTTTCCCTTTACATCCCACATGGCCCAGGGACTGTAGCTGGCGCTGAAATGATACAGTCCGCCCAGATCCCAGTTGGTAACAGGCTTTGTGATCATTTCTCCGTCGGGCCCTTCCACCTCCTCGGCAATAGCCTCCATCTGCTGCAGAGTTTCTGTTTTGCTGATCAGAACTCCCGCGCAGGCGCTTCCCAAAGCCGTTGCGAAAAGCGTGAGGAGTAAAAGGCCGGACAACAGGGAAACCCTGCACCGCCGCTTGGAAAGCCCCAGGCTGCGTTCTATGGCGGTCCGCTTTTTCTCCCGCACCACAAAGAAGAACAGCAGCAGCGCCACCACGGCGGCAGAGGCCAAAAGCCCCGCGATCAACAGCAAAAGGCTGGTCTTTTCAATAGACCGCAGACTTCCCGCCGCGCTGGCGTACCCCATGTCATTATATTTGATCGTGAGCTGAGAGGCCTGGGGCACATATTTTTGCAAGCCTTCCTGGAAGTCCTCCAAACTGCCGCTGGGCAGCTGGAAGGAGGTCATATTTTCGTTCATAGGGCCAAAATAAGCGATGTTGTTTTCATCGGAGGCCCCTACGGAGCTTTTGGGAATGATCAGCATGTTGTTAAAGGGAAGATCCTTCTTGGGAAAGCGGACGTTAAACACGCCCACGATCTCATATTCTTCCTCCCAGAAGGGCTTGTACAGCTCTCCCTGGGCATTTAGCAGGCTGCAGGTTTCCGGCAGCTTAAACCAGGTTCCACAGGGATCCTCACGGTTATGTACATAGTAGTATTCCGTATCGGGCTGGTAGCCGTACATGGCGCACAGAAGCGGCAGCTTGATCTTATCCCCTACCCCCAAAAGATTCTTCTGGGCGAAGGTTCTGGAAACCATGCACACCTTGGCCCCGGAGGCGTATTCCTCTTCCGTGATCATTCTGCCCCGCACATGTACATTGCTTTCCTGAAAGCTGGGAACCAGTCCCGGGTCGATCACGGCCAGCACCGGGTACATCTGATGGGAAATTTCCATCTGCTTTTGCAGGGCAAGCCAATCCTGCCCGTGGCCCCCCTCTTCATAGAAGCCCTCTGTCACCTCCTCCAGGCGATAGGCCGTGCCGTTCAGGCCGGCGGGATAATAGGAGGTACTGAGTTTTTTTCCACTGGGATCACATTGAGTGGTAAAGGGCCCCGCTGCCGGAGAAAATTCCAGATTGGGTTCCTGCCAACCGGCCTGATTCTGAAAGTGCTCCTGCCACGCCAGCACTTCTTCCGGGGACATTGTTGTAAAATCCGGAAGAAAATCCAGATCCAGCGGCGGGGCTTTTTTCTCCAGGCAGCCGATATATGTTTTTCCCGCCTCTATGGATAAAGCGCCCTCCAGCTCATGCTGGCAGACCGTGATCTCCTCCCCCACCTTCAGAGGCTCCGTTTTGGCATAGTCATAATATTCCTCTTCCGCTTTTACCTGGCCGTCCAGCAGCACCTTTGTAATAACAACCTTTGCCTTTCCCCCGGTTTGGGAGGATTCCAAGGCCTTAAATTCCAAAATGCTGGAGTAGTTCGGCTGAATCGCCACTGTGCTTTCCGGCAGATGCGCAAGATAAAAGGGCCGCTGCTCCGGCGGGATCACATAGTCCGCGCCGGGAAACTCCAGCTCCTGTGGGGAGACCAGTTCCCCGTAATTTTGAACCGTATAGCCGGAGGAAACGCATTCCCCGCCGACGTTCACATACTCCGTGGAAAGCAGCGGCTGCTCCACCGTGCCCACCGTGATAAACACCTCGTCCAGCTTCTGAAGGCGTATGGCGTTTTGCAGATACATGGCCGCACCGAAAATCAGAAGCATAGAGGCAGCTGTCATCAGGAAAAAGAACAGCGCCACCCGGACAGGCCGCCGAAATAATTGCTTGAAACCGTTCTTCATAAAGCTCCCTCCCTTATTCCGATTGCAGCAGCAGGCTCATGGCGTCAAAGCGAAGCAGCACCATCAGCCCCACCAGATCGCCCAGCAGGGCACAGAGCAAAAAGGCTCCGCACACCGTAAGGGCCATTGGCAGGGAAAGCCCCGCCAGCAGCAGGATCACCGGCAAGGTCAGCACACAGCCCACAAGCTGGGCGGAAAGGGCGGCAAGTAAATTTGCCAGGGCGGTTTTGCCCTTGGGCCGCCCCAAAGAGCAGGCGATGGCCATATCCCTGCGGGTGCTTCGCAGCACCAGAAAAATCGCCAGGGTGATCAGCGCTGTTACCACAAAAAGGAAGGGAAGCAGGAAGAAACGATAGTAGCGCACCGCGCTTCCCAGCTTTTCCGCGGCCTTGATGAAGTTCTGATCTTCGAAAAAAACGGTATTTGCCGCACTGAGGTCGGGGCTTTTATCTGTGGGAATTCCCATAACAATGGGCTGGTAATATCCCATCTCCTTCAGCTTCTCCTTGAAGGCGTTCAGATTCATGGAATCCAAAAGAGAGGCGCTCATGCTGGCGTAATAGAAATCGGCCCCAGCCTGCTCCGCATAAGAGCGCACCCATTTCACCGGCAAATACAAATCGGCAAAGACCTCCGGCTTACAATTCTTGGAGAAGATCCCCGCTACCCGCAGCTCCACCTTTTCCTTTGAGATCGGCCGAACCAGCGGGGCGCGGTAAATATCATAAGCGACCTGGCAAAGCTGCAGGGAAACCGTATCGCCCAGCGAAAAGCCGTGTTCCCCAGCGTAGTCCTCGCTTAAAAGGCACAGGGGCTCTTCGCCCTCCAGGCAAGCTTGATCCATTCCCGGCGCATAAGAAATAAATTCCTCCGAATCCATTTCGGCGGCCTCCAAAGAACTAAGTCCCCGAACCTCCGTGTCCGCCGACTCCGGGTTGTTATAATCATAAGCCGTTTCCAGGCATCCCTTTTCCCGGCTGGTGGCCGTCACGCTGCGGAGCCCAAGACGTTCCAGAGCATCGAAGCGATCCGTATTGATATTCAGCTCGTCCAGAGAATCCATGGTCATGTTGGTAAGATGCAGCACCGCGGGGGTGCTTTCATTCAGGTTATCCAAGGCCTTTCTGTTCGCTTCAATATTTCCCAGGTAAAAGGCAACACACCCGCACAACACTGCGGAAACACAGCAAAGCAGCACCGTTCTGCCCCGATTTCGAAACAGCTGATATCCTGCTTCCTTCCAAATAAACACGGCAAGTCACGTCCTTTCAAACAGGTATTGGGGAGTTGTTAGAGAAAAGGGTTTCAGATACTAGAAGCTAGAAGCTAGAAGAAGGTGGCGCCTTCGGCGCAATCAAGGAAGGGCAAGGGCAGGAAGGTAAATAATAGTTTAGCACTCAGCTCCCCCACTGTCATTCTGAGGAACGAAGTGACGAAGAATCTCGACCTTAAATTCCCTGAAAAAGGTCAAGGATGACAGGTGGGAAGTAAGCGGATAACCGCTAAATTCCAATTTAGCGCGCTCTACCTTTCATTGCTAATTACTAATTTCACCCTGTTCTGACCTCCAGCATGCCGTCTGTCATTTCGTAAACTACGTCTGCCTGGGCGGCGATGCCGGGGTCGTGGGTGACTACGATCACGCAGTAGCCCTTTTCCCGTACCAGACTTTTCAAAAGGTCGATGACGATTTTTCCGTTTTCCGTATCCAGGTTTCCCGTGGGCTCGTCCGCCAGAATGATCTTCGCATCGGAAGCCAGGGCCCTGGCGATAGCCACTCTCTGCTGCTGACCGCCGGAAAGCATGGCGGGCAGCTTTTTGGGGCTTACGTCTCCCAGACCTACCGCGCCGAGCAGCTCCTTTCCCCGCTTTTTTGCCTCTCTGGCGGGCTTTTTCCGAATCTCCATGGGGTACATGACATTTTCCAGAATATTCAGCGTGGGAAACAGGTTGAAGGACTGGTAGATCACCGATACATTTTCTCTTCTGTGGCGTTCCGTACCGAGCTCCTTCAGGGATTTTCCCTGCTCCCCCGCCAGCACCCTGCCTTCTGTCGGTGTGCCAAGACCCGCCAGCATGGAGAGCAGCGTGGTCTTACCCGAACCGGAATGCCCTACGATGGCGTAAAACTTTCCCGCCTCAAATTCGCAGCTTACCCCCTTCAGCGCATGGACCTTCTGGTATTTGCTCTGGTAGATATATTCCACATTTTCCGCTGCCAAGATAGCCATAGTTCTCGCTCCTTTTCCGAAAATCGATAAAAGCCCGGCACCTTTATCCTGATAGTTATTAGACGAAAAAAAGGCCACCGTGGTGCCTGGGAAAAAAATTTTTTCAAAAAAGGAACCTTCTTGTGCCGCATAAGCCACAAGAAGGTCCCTTTTTCACGCAAATTTTTTCAGCAAACTTATATACGCTTTTGCCGCGACTGAAAATGGTACAGCGCGCCAATGAGTCCCGCATCGTTTCCGTATTCCGCAAACTTCAAACGCAGGGCTTGATGGACAACGGGGCGAAGATGAGCTTTCAGTGCCTGATGGAGTTTCGGTTCCAAATAACCACTTTGGACCATGATCCCGCCGCCCAGCACCACTGTATCCGGGTTCAGAACATAGCAGACGGCGGCAATTCCTTTTCCCAGCGCCAGACAGAGCTGATCGATCGCTTCGGCGCATATCGGATCCCCCTGCTTTGCTTCGACAAAGATCCGCTTTCCATCCCACTGTTTTACCGGTTCTTTTTTTCGGGCCGCCACTTTTTCACAAAGGACACTGGCCGCCCCCAGTTGCTGGAATTCGATGCCGCCCACCGGTAAATATCCTATTTCCATGGCGCTGCCGGAGGCCCCATGCAGTACTTTACCGTCAATTACCGCACAGCCGCCGATGCCTGTTCCTACCGTAAAGCAGACCATCGTCTGACTGCCCTGCCCCGCGCCGCTGATATACTCAGCCAGTCCGGCGCAGTTCACATCATTCTCCACCTCGCAGGGGAGCTGAAAAGCGCCTTCTATCGCACTCTTGAACGCTGTTCCAGCAAAGTTCGGAACGGTTTCGCCGGCATAAATAATTTCGCCTTTTTCACAGTCTACCACACCGGTAGAAGAAATGGGAACACCGCAAATCTCGTAGCTTTTCCGGCAAATATCCACGATTTCCAGGGTTTTCCGAAGTATCCCGCTGCCACCTTCTCCGGTGGGGGTGGGAACTGATCCTTTTTCCAAAATGCGGCCGGTTTCCTCCAAAATTCCGTATTTGATCTCCGTACCGCCTACATCTATGGCGGCGTATCGTTTCCCCGTCATATCTCTTCCAGCGCTTTCACAAAGGTTTCTGTGATCAGCTGCGGTCTGGTAATGGCGGAGCCCACAACTACGCTGTATGCCCCCAGTTCCATCACTCGTTTGACCTTTTCCGGAGTATTGATATTCCCTTCGCCGATAACAGGATGTTTGCAGTGCTTCACCAATGTACGAATCAACTCAAAATCGTTTGTCTCGATCTGCTGGCCGCGGCTTTCTTCCGTATAGCCAACCAGGGTAGTCCCGATGAAATCGAAGCCCAGCTGATCCGCATGAATCATTTCTTCCAGCGTGGCACAATCGGCCATCAGCTTCTGCGTGGGATATTTTTTCCGAATCAGCTCATAAAACTCATCCAGCGTTTTCCCGTCCGGACGCGGCCGGCAGGTGGCGTCTACAGCGATCACTTCCGGCTGTACCTCCATAAGCTCATCAATTTCTTTTATAGTAGGCGTAATGCGTACCGAGCTGCCAGGATAATCCCGCTTGATGATCCCAATAATGGGAAGATCTACGGTTTTCTGAATTTCCAAAATGTCCTCCCTGGAATTCGCGCGGATCCCTGCCGCGCCCCCTTCCCAGGCCGCCAGAGCCATTCTCCCCATAATGAAGGAGGAGTGCAGCGGCTCCTCAGGCAGGGCCTGACAGGAAACGATCAGCTTACGGCAGGCTGATTCTATGGTCTTTCTCATACAAGCGCCTCCTTCCAAGCTAGCTTATTCCTGAAAGGAAAATATTTTCATGGCGCTTTTTACATTTTCCTGCATGGCGGTTCTCGCGGCAGCGGAGATGGAAGAGAAAAACCTGGGCTCACGCTGAAGGTGCTGCAAATAGTCCTCCGCCGCTCCTCCACCGGCCTTATCCATATAAGTAAAGTAATTGATTTTGCGTACACCCGCGCGGATCGCTCTTTGAAAATCTTCTTTGCCGATCCCGGAGCCGCCGTGCATCACCACCGGAATTCCACCGGTCAGCGCGCGCACTTCTTCCACAATGCTGAAATTCAGCTTCGGTTCTGACAAATAGATCCCATGGGTAGTTCCGAAGGAGCAGGCCAGAGCATCGATTCCGCTGGACAAAACAAATTCTTTAGCCTTCTGGGGGTTCGTATAGATTTTCGTGTTGTCTTTTTCCCCGCTTTCCTCTCCTGTGCCGGATTCCCTTTTCCCCATACTGCCCAGCTCCGCTTCCACGGACGCTCCGGCGGCTTTCGCCATAGCGACTGCTTTTCCGGTATTTTCCAGATTTTCCTCATAAGGCAGGGTGGAACCGTCGTACATGATACCGGTAAAACCGAGCTTCAAAGCCTCTTCCAAGTATTCCAAGGTTTCTCCGTGATCCAGATGGACACAAACCGGCACGGAAGCCTTTTTGGCCGCATCGACCATCACCGGCCCGATCAATGCCAGAGGCACCCAAGGCTCATGGCATTGAGCAAACTGGAGGATTACCGGAAGCGCCAGCTCCTCCGCCGCGTCTATGATTGCCCGCAGGCTTTCCAAATTTGCGGCGTTAAAGGCGCCTACGGCAATTTTCTTTTTTTCGGCAAGCTCCAGAATTTCTTTTAATGTTATCAGCATGATGCTTCTCCTTTGCTTTCTCTCTTTTTCCACCCGCTTTGGATCTTTTTGTCCAGCTCCTCCAAGGACTTTAAGCCGCTGAGTGCGTCATAGGCCGAAACGCAGCAGGCGCCTGTTGCCGCCGCGAACCGCGCGCAGTCCTCCGGCCCGCAGCCCTTTAAAAGTGACGCCAAAAAGGCTGCAATGCTGGTATCACCCGCACCCGTCCCCGAAAGGACTTGTTCGGGGATATAGCTTGCTTCAAAGCCTTCTTTTTCCGCCCAATCATCTTTTTTCAGGTCAAGCACCTTACTGATCCGCTCCAGCTGCCTGGTGGAAGCAGTTCGATAATACAGTCCCGGCGCACCGCACTTGATCAGGAGAATTTTTACTCCCAGACGCATGCAGGTTTCCGCTAGCGGGCGAATATCCTCGTTTATGCTGATCAGCTCACAGAGATCCGCAGCCCCTGCCCTTTTCCGCAAGGCTTCATACTTTTCCCTGTCCAACATATAACAGAGCTCTTCGGCGCTGGGTACAAAGATGTCCACGTAGGGAAGGGATTTTTCCAGAATCTTTTTCCAATTTGCTTTTCCCGCTTGAGAATCTGGATCTACCATGGAAAGATCCAGAGAGGTGACCGCCCCGGCGGCTTTTGCCTTTTGCAGCACCGCTACCAGCTCTTCTCCGGTATTCTCGTACATTTTGCGCATCAACGGCGGGTATCCGAAATGGAAAAGAGAAGCTCCTTCCAAAAGCTCGGAAGAGAGATCCGCGGCGGAAAACGTATCGTTGGCGCCGGGGTGGTTCAGCAGGATCCTGTCAATGCCGGGGGCTGCCAGAGCCACCGTATAGGAAGAGGTCTCCTCCTTCTCGCGAATCAGCCAGCTTTCCGCGTCCCGTTCCGCAAAATTCGAATAGATGATATCTCCAAAGGGATCGCAGCCAAGCTTTCCCACCAAAGCCGTGTTTACGTCAAACAGCTTCAGGGCAAGCCCGGTGTTTGCCACCACACCGCCGGGATATACCGCCGCTTCCCCCACGCTGAACAGCTTGCCGGGGCGGAGCAGCTGGCCGATTTCCGAAACCTTTTTCCCACCCAACGGCAGTGTGATGTCCATACACACATGGCCCGCTACTATAACCTTTTTCTCCATAGCTACAACACCACCGGGTATTCCGTGCAGAGCAGGAATTCCGCCGGAGTATCCTCTTCCACCTCCGGGAACCTCCCGGTTTCCTCCAAAAACCGGTTGTCCTTGGAATCATCATTGCACTGGGAAACCTCAATGACCATGGTTTTTCCGCCTTCCGCCCAGAAGCTGTGATACTGCCCCTGATATACGGTAATGCTTTCGCCCGGCCGCAAGCGGATCTTACTTCCGGCGGGTACTGTATAAACGCGGCCGTCTGAATGAATGGTTACGGGGCTTTCCTGATCCAAAAGATCGGTTTCCGGGTGGCTGTTGTACATTTGAATGACCAGCGTACCGCCGCCCCGATTGATAATATCCTCCATTTTATACCAATGGTAATGATAGGGCGTTATTTGGCCTTCCTCCACCACCATCACCTTTTCCGCATAGACCTTGGGATATTTCTCCGGCAGCTGCTGGTTACCGTTACGCAGGGTAAACAGGAAAAGGCCGATTTTCCGGAAATCACCCGAACCGAAATCCGTAATATCCCAGCCCAGGCAGTTTTCCCGTATTTCATCATATTCGCTTCCCTTTTTCGCCCACTCCTCAGGCGTGAAAAACGCAAAGGGCGGCAAATGGAAGCCCTGCTGTTTCAGAAATTCAATATTTTCCCGAATGATCTTGTTTATGGTAGAACGCTTCATAATTTCCCTTCCCTTTTTACAACACAGAAGTACTGATATCCGCAAAAGAGCATAGATGTCAGCACTTTTCTGTATTGCTTCAATTTAGGAGATCGCTTTTCAAAGGATCACTTTACATACTGGCGCTTATATGCCTTATCGTACAGCTCAACCATTTTGCTCAGACCAAGGTTTTCAAGCTGCTGCACGTATGCGTCCCATTCCGCGTCGATATCCTTCTGGCCGCTGATAAACAGCGCTCTCTGCTCATCCGCATACTTCTTCACATCGACTTCAATATCGGCGACTTCGGCGTTTTCCTCATCGGTAAAAACAATGGGAGGCAAAGTCTGTTCGGGCTCAAAGCCATCATATTTCTTCGTCTGAACAAACAGGAATTGCTCAAAATAGTTGGAATCGCGCATATCAAAATTCTCCGGAGTGGTCCACAGGCCCATAAACTGGTCGTTGGTTTCGGCCCACACGCCGTTATTATCAATATGCTGGTTCTGCTCTACATTGCCCGCGCCGGTATACTCGGACAGAGCCTTATATTTGGCCTCTCTGCCATCGCAGGTTTTTTCGCCTTCCTCCGCAAGGCCCCAGTCCACACCGTACTCGCCCTTACGAGCTCTCAAAGAAGCGTCCTCGGAGAACATGAAGTCGATCAGCTTAAAGGCCTCTTCCGGATACTCACAGGCGCTGGTGATGATCGCGCGGGTTCCGCTGACGACAGTATTTCCATAATAGCCGCAGGTCTGCACTCCATCAGGCCCTTTCAGCGGAGGTACAGTTTCACAGTTCTGGGCAATGTCGGAGCTGAGATCAGCACAACCCAGAAGATGACCGCCGGAGACACAGCCTACTGTATTCTGCGCTGTCAGATTCTTGATCTGCTCGCTGTTGGAGGACCAGGATTCGGGATTGATCAGACCGTCCTTATACATCTGAGCCATGTATTTTAAGCCGGCCTTGTACTCATCTTTATCGACGATGGTATCAACGGTATCGTTTTGGACATTCAGCCTCTTATCACCGTCATCATAGATAAAGGAACACATCAGATAACTGGTGAAATCACCATGCCAGTATTCGTTGATACCGGTCAGCGGGATCTCATCGTTGGGATCGCCGTTTCCGTTGGCGTCCTGCTCCTTAAAGGCCGTCAAAACACTGCGGAATTCGTCCAGAGTAGTGGGCATTTCCAGGCTCAGATTATCCAGCCACGCCTGATTGATCCACATTTTCTGGCCGTAGGCAACATGATAAATTCCGGAATAGTTGGGAATACCATAGATATTGCCGTCGGGAGAGGTGGAGGCCCCCTCCAGGAAAGAAATTTCATTGAACCAGCGCTTGACGTTATTCCCGTACTGCTCAATGTAGTCGTTCAGCGGAACGAACGCGCCCGCGCTGCCGTACTTGCTCAAATTGGATTCGGTGATGCCGGTACCTGCGGTCCAGTACATATCCGGATAATCGCCGCTGGCCAGAGAAAGGTTCAGCTTCTGCTCGGGCTCCACGGTGGCGGACTGATCAAACTCCAGATTTACATTGGTCTGCTCCTCCAGCCACACGATGTACTTGTTGGTGTTGAAATCCTCCACGCTGGTAGGCTTCGACGTCCAAACCTTTAGTGTGATCGGGGTGTCCGTGACCCAGTTGGGGTGTTCCTCATTGGTTCCCACTGTACTGGAAGCGGGAGCGCTTGCGCTTTCAACCTTTGAGGAAGCGGGATCGTCCGTACCTGAGCTTTGGCTTGGCGTTCCGCAAGCGGCGAAAACACTGACGCACAGTATGAGGCACAGGACTAGTGCTGTGATCTTTTTACTCATTTAGTTCTCCTCCAAACATAAATTATTATCAAAAAAGGGTCATCCCTTGATTGAACCGATCATAACGCCCTTGACAAAGTGCTTCTGTACAAAGGGATAAATACAAAGGACCGGGACGCTCGCCACCACAATAATGGCATACCGCAGCAGCTCGTACATTCCCATGCGGTTTATGACAGACGCCATGGATTGGGAGCCCATATGAGTCTCCATTTTATTCTGGATCAAAAGCTCTCTTAAGATCAGCTGAAGAGATTTCAGCTCCGGGGCGGAAGTATAGATCAGCGGGGTAAAGAAATCGTTCCAATGACCTACCGCGTAATAGAGCACCATAACAGCCAGGATCGGCTTGGCCAGCGGCAGGACGATCCGAAACAGGATCCCGATATCGCTGCAGCCGTCCAGCTCTGCCGCTTCGTAAAGATCGTCCGGAATAGAGCTGGTAATAAAGCTGCGCATGACAATCATGTTGTAAATAGAAATACCGCCCAAAATGATAATGGCTGTTCTGGTATTTAACAGGGTCAGATCTTTTACCAGAATATACAGAGGAATCAGTCCTCCGGAAAAAAACATGGTGAGCATGAAAAACCAGGTGATGATCCTCTTTCCGAACAGCTTTTTCCGGGAAAGCGGATAAGCCGCCAAGGTAGTTAAAATCAAATTGAAAATCGTTCCAAACACCGTGTAAATAATGGTGTTCATATAGCCGGTCATAATACTTTTTTCCTGGAAGATCGTTTTATAAGCTTCTATGTTAAAGCCCACGGGCCACAGCCACACCTCGCCTGAAATCACCGCGTTGGAATCGCTGAAGGAAGCGCTTACCACATAGATCAGCGGATACGCCACAACAAGGAAGAAAAAGCCCAGAAAAATGTAGTTCATCACATTGAACACCTTGTCTCCTAAGGGTTCCCTGATTTTCTTCTGTTTTGTTACTGTCATTTTCTTTCCCCCCTTTTACCATAAACTGGTTTCGCTGAATTTACGTGACAAAAGATTGACGGAGATCAACAGAATGAAATTCACAACGGAGTTAAAGAGTCCCACTGCTGTGGAATAGGAAAAGTCCATATCCAAGAGGCCGATTTTATAGGTATAGGTCGCAATGATCTCCGAAGCCTGCTGGTTCAAGTCAGTCTGCATCAGGTAGACCTTATCAAAACCGATATTCATGATCTGCCCGGTGTTCAGGATCAGCAAAATAATGATGGTAGGCAAAATGGAGGGCAAGTCGATATGCCAGATCTTTTTCAGTTTGGAGGCACCGTCCATTTTCGCCGCTTCATACAAGCTGACATCTACGGAAGAAAGAGCCGCTAAATAAATAATGGAATTAAAGCCTGTAAACTGCCAGATATTGGAAATAATATAGGTAGGCCGGAAATAGGCCGCGTCACTAAACAGATTGACCGGTTCCTTCCCAAACAGGGCCAAAATATTATTGAAAAGCCCGCCGTTTACGGAAAACCACTGCATCAGCAGGGAAACCATGATGACTGTAGAAAGGAAATAGGGAGCATAGGTCACCATTTGCACGGTTTTACTGACCGCCTTGCTTTTGCATTCGTTCAGCGCAAGCGCCAAAAGAATGGGCAGCGGAAGGCTGAAGATCAGGTTCTCAATACTGAGAAGGAGCGTATTGGAAAGAATGTTCCCAAAAGAAGGGGAGTTGAAAAAACGCTGGAAATACTTAAGACCTGTCCACTCAGATCCCATAATTCCCTTCATTGGGTTAAAGTTCTTAAACGCCAGGGTAGCGCCATACATCGGGATATAGCTGAAAATAAAAACGTAAACTACGGGGATCAGAAGCAGAAGATATAGTTGCCAGCTGCTTTTAAACCCCTTTTTAAGTTTCTTTCCCATAGATTTTTCTCCTCCTTCTCATTACGCGCTGGTGAATTTCTCTAATTTTTCATTATCGTACTTCGATTTTTTATAAAAAACAATCGCTTTTCGTTTTGCCTTTTTATACATTCCTTTTGTCGAATCAGCCCTCATTTCTGTATTTTCCCGGCGGAATTCCCTCTGTTCTCTTAAAAACCTTGGAAAAATAGTATTCGTTTTTAAACCCGAGGATCTGCGCGATCTCCCCCAGCTTCATATCGCTGGTAAGAAGCATCACCTTGGCCCTTTCTACGCGCATTTTGTTCAGATCCTTGATGGGACTTACCTGAAAATATTCTTTGTACATAATGGAAAAACGGCTTTGGCTGATATTCAGCTTTTGGGCCATTTCCTCCAAACACCAATCCTTTTCCAAAGTATCGTACATGTAATTGCGCAGAGAAATCAGCTCCGCCTCATATTTCCTTTCATAGGCGGTCATCTGCGCCTGTTTCGCGGCTCTGGCTAATTTGATTAACAGTGCTTCTATTTGAATGTGGATCGCATTTTCATAATACGGCAGCTTTTTCTTTCTTTCATCGAGGATCCGCTTGATATCCCGCTCCAGCAGATCCACTCTGTTTCCCCGGATCAGCACGTTAGTGGGAATTTCCAGTTGATTCAACGTGGTTTCAAACTCCGCCTCGGGAAAAACAGAAAGCCAATCGCTTACCACGCTGCTTCTCCCTTGCTTCGGCATGGAGATCTGCTGAGTAAAATCCGGAGACTTCAGAAAACACGCACCGGATTCCGCACGCATCAGCCCCCGCTTTGTCAAAACCATCGCAGGAGTACGGAAACACCGGATCACATAGAGGTTCTCAAGATCCTGACCCATATTGGCAGAATCTTTCTCATGCTGCGCTTGTAAACCCAGGTTTTGCACACAAAACATAGCTTTGATCTCATTCCTTTCTTCACTCCGCTGAAAAGCCGTTTTTTCGGATTTTTCGTTTCTTTCAGCCACTATTTTGATTTTTTGCAACATCCTCCCTATTATTTCACTATATCACAGAAAACGAATTTACAAGGCAATTCAAAAGGAATGTATAAAAAGACAATTACTTTTTGCATTGCTGTTTCACCCTTTTTTCATTATGGTTTGTCCAAGGAACGTACTTTACGAAATAAGTACGGGTCAATTTTGTCAGGCGTTTTCAAAAGAACGTCTGTAAGAGGAGTTGTAGCAATGTATCAGTTTGATCGAAAAAAGTATGAAGAAAGAATGAAATGGTTTGTGCATGACCGGTTCGGCATGTTTATCCACTTCGGCTTGTATTCTCTTATCGGCAGAGGGTGCCTGGTGCAGGAAACCGAGCGGTTCCAGGACGAGGAGTATACTCCCTATGCCAAGGAATTCAACCCCGCCCCCAACTGCCCCAGGGAATGGGCCAGACTTGCCAAAAAGGCAGGCATGAATTACATGGTTCTGACGGCCAAGCACCATGAAGGCTATTGCTTGTTTGACAGCCAGTATACCGACTATAAGATCACAAATTCCCCTTATGGAAAGGATCTGATCCGGGAATACGTGGAGGCTTGCCGAGAGGAGGGCCTGAAGGTCGGCCTTTACTATTCTCTGCTGGACTGGCACCATGACGACTATCCCCATTACGGGAACAGCCGCCATCCCCAGGGAAATGATCCCGCCTTCCCCAATGACGACCGGGATTTTGACAGATACCTGACCTATATGCACAACCAGGTACGGGAGCTTTGCACCAACTACGGAAAAATCGATATCATGTGGTTTGATTTCTCCTATGATGACATCAACGGAGAGGACTGGAGGGCCACCGAGCTGGTGACCATGGTGCGGGAGTTACAGCCTGGGATCATTATCGATAATCGCCTGGAGACCTCCGCCGCCAAAAAGGACTCCATGTCTCTGGGAAAACCCACCCCCTATCACGGGGATTTCTGCTGCCCGGAACAGGTGATCCCGCCTGACGGCATGAAAGACGTCAACGGAAACGATTTGATCTGGGAATCCTGCGTGACCATCAACAACCACTGGAGCTATGCCAAAGACGATCACTTTTTCAAGTCCACCCCCATGCTGATCAAAAAGCTGGTGGAGATCGTTTCCAAAGGCGGAAATCTGCTTTTGGATGTGGGGCCGGACGCCAACGGCTATATCCCGGAGAAATCTGTAAAGGCTCTGGAGGAAATCGGCAAATGGATGGAGAAAAACAAGGACAGCATCATCGGCTGCGGAAAGTCTGAGCTTCCTAAGCCGGACTGGGGCAGGATCACTCAAAACGGGAAGGACCTCTACCTGCACGTGTATGAAAACACAGTAGGCCCCCTGCCGCTGCACGGCGTTTCCAGAGAGGAGATCAAATGTATCCGGGAACTGGCCAGCGGTTCTGAAGTGCGTATTTCTGATGCCTGGGTAACCATCGGACTGGACGCCGATTACGCCTTTATCGACCTGGGAGAAGACCCCGATTTACCCGATCCCATCGACACCGTACTAAAAGTAACCTTAAAATAACTGAATACGGGCATAAAAAAGAATCTCCTTAGCGGATCGTACCGTTAAGGAGATTCTTTTCGTTGTATGAAAGGCCCTTCTCTAACTGCTAACTGCTAACTCCTAACAACTAAATCAGTACATATCGGGAGCGGCGGGGGCCGGGGCGGGAGCGGGTTCTTTGATATCCGCTACCAGGGATTCCGTGGTCAGAATGGTAGAGGCCACGGAGGAGGCGTTCTGCAGGGCGGAACGGGTCACCTTGGTGGGATCCACAATACCGGACTTGACCATATCCTGGAATTCACCGGTCAGGGCGTTGTAGCCATAGCCCACCTTGTTTTTCGCCTTGAGCTGCTCCACGATCACGGAGCCCTCAATGCCGGCGTTGGCGGCGATCTGACGCACGGGCTCCTCCAGAGCTTTCAGCACGATAGCCGCGCCGGTTTTCTCATCGCCCTCGGCGGATTCCACATAGGCCTTTACAGCGGGGATCGCGTCGATGCAGGCGGTACCGCCGCCGGCTACGATGCCTTCCTCCACGGCGGCCTTGGTGGCGGCCAGAGCGTCCTCAATGCGGAGCTTCTTTTCCTTCATTTCGATCTCCGTAGCGGCGCCCACCTTGATCACGGCAACACCGCCGGCCAGCTTGGCAAGGCGCTCCTGCAGCTTTTCCCGATCAAAATCGGAGGTGGTGGTTTCGATCTGGGCGCGGATCTGACCGACGCGGGCCTTGATATCAGCAGAATTTCCGGCGCCGTCTACAATGATGGTGTTTTCCTTATCCACCTTGACCTGGCGGGCACGGCCCAACTGGGAAACCTGAGCGTCCTTCAGCTCCAGACCCACTTCCTCGGAAATGACCTGGCCGCCGGTGAGGGTGGCGATATCCAGCAGCATTTCCTTTCTGCGATCGCCGAAGCCGGGGGCCTTGACGGCAACACAGGTAAAGGTACCGCGGAGCTTATTGAGGATCAGGGTGGTCAGAGCCTCGCCCTCGATATCCTCGGCAATGATGAGCAGCTTCTTGCCGGACTGTACCACCTGCTCCAGCAGGGGCAGGATCTCCTGAATGTTGCTGATCTTCTTATCGGTGATGAGAATGTAGGGATCGTCCAGATCCGCTACCATCTTATCGGTATCGGTGGCCATATAGGGGGTCACATAACCGCGGTCAAACATCATGCCCTCTACCACTTCGCTGTAGGTCTCGGCGGTTTTGGACTCTTCCACGGTGATCACGCCGTCGGAGGTGACCTTCTCCATGGCCTCGGCAATCAGGTCGCCGATCTCATCGCTGGAGGAGGAAACCGCCGCTACACGGGCAATATCCTTGGTGCCCGAAACCTTGTGAGAATTCTTCTCAATGGCTTCGACAGCCACCTCGGTGGCCTTCTGTACGCCCTTGCGCAGCACCATGGGATTGGCTCCGGCGGTAACGTTCTTCATGCCCTCGCGAACCAGAGCCTGTGCCAGCAGCGTGGCGGTGGTGGTGCCATCGCCGGCAATATCGTTGGTCTTTGTGGCCACTTCCTTAACGAGCTGAGCGCCCATGTTCTCATAGGGATCTTCCAGCTCTACCTCTTTGGCGATGGTCACGCCGTCGTTGGTGATGAGGGGAGCGCCGAATTTCTTATCCAGCACCACATTGCGGCCCTTGGGCCCCAGGGTGATCTTTACCGTATCGGCCAGCTGGTTTACGCCGCTCAAAAGAGCCTTGCGCGCGTCCTCGCCGTAAATGATCTGCTTTGCCATAGTATATCGATCCTTTCTAAAAATACTTGAATAGTGAAGAACAGATTACAAGCTTACTCAACCACAGCCAGGATATCGGACTGCTTTACGATGGTATACTCTTCCCCATCGATCTTTACTTCCGTGCCGCTGTACTTGGCGGAGATCACGCGATCTCCTTCTTTCAGGTACATCTTGATCTCCTTGCCATCCACTTCGCCGCCGGGGCCCACCGCAATCACGCGGGCGATCTGGGGCTTTTCCTGAGACTTGGCTGCCAGTACGATGCCGCTCTTCGTGGTCTCCTCCGCTTCCTCAGCCTTGATCAGAACTCTGTCCAACAGTGGTTTAATGGTCATAAACACACACCCTCGGCCCTTTTGATTTTCCGTTTTCCGGGCCGTTCCTTTCTCCCCGGTAAAAAATCTCAACTGTTTTCGCTCTCTCCGGGGAAGAGGGCTAAAACCGCGCGAAGCCGCGCGAAAAAGAGGATTACCTTCCTTTGCGCCGAAGCAGGCGAAGGCTTTCACCGCTTTGGCGTTCTCAGGGGATTTTAGCACTCTTTACCCCTGAGTGCTAAACTTATTTTAGCTTCATGGTCAGGAAAAGTCAATAGGTTTTTAGAAAAATTTGACTTTTAACAAATCCTTCATATTTTGGGGGCGCAAATGTGAATGAGAAATTAGGAATTGGCAATGAGCAATTAGCAGGGGGCAACAAAACAATAAATTGAATGCGGTAAATTATAGTTTGGCGACGAGGCGCCGCGGCCACTCGTGCCCTTGCTTGGTGCAGGAAAATGATTTCTGACCCGACCGCAGGGAGACCGCTAAATTATAGTTTCGCACACAGGTCTCTCACCGTCATTCTGAGCCGTAGGTGAAGAATCTCGGCCTTGATTCCTACGTAAAAAGGGCAAAAGGACGAGATTCTTCACTTCGTTCAGAATGACAGGTGGGAAGTGAGCACCTCGCCGTTGGTCGGGTCGAAAACCAGTCTCCTGCACCCAACAGCTTCACAAGCAGGTGTAGCGGCACGCTACAAATTCCAATTTATCTGCTTGCTAACGGTCGGGCCAGAAGCTGTTCTCTTACACTCGGCCGCTTCACGAGTGGCTGCGGCGCCTCGCCGCTAAATTCCAATTTATCTGCTTACTAAGGGTCGGGCCGGAAACTGTCCGTTTGCACTAAGCAGCTTCACGAGTGAGTGCGGCGGCCCAAGCGTTGTAACCAACGCTGCAAATTCCAATCCAGCGGGCGCTGGTTACAATCGGGCGCTGCCTGCAACGCTTGGGCCCTTTCATTGCTAATTGCTAATTGCTAATTGCTAATTGCTAATTGCTAATTTCTCATTGCTTATCGCCGCTTAACCCCGATTTGACCTTCTTCACGTTTTGGGGTATGATAGTTTCCGGTTTCAATGTTCGGAAGGGAGGTCACAAGCCATGGCGAGTCACGACTTGACACAGGGCTCTGTTACAAAAACTATGCTGCGCTTTGCGGTGCCTATGATCTGCGGTAATCTTTTGCAGCAATTTTACAATGTGGCGGACACTCTCATTGTGGGCCGTTATCTGGGTTCTGACGCGCTGGCAGCGGTGGGCTCCGCTTATACGCTGATGACCTTTCTCACTTCGATCCTGCTGGGGCTGTGCCTGGGAAGCGGCGCGATCTTTTCCATGCGCTACGGGGCGGGAGATCTGGAGCGGCTGCGGTCTGACCGGTTTGTTTCGTTTCTTTTGATCCTTGTCCTTACCCTGGCGCTGAACGCCGCGGCCTTTCTCTTTTTGGATGAGATTTTAGCCGCGCTTTCCGTGCCTGCCCAGGTGTATTCCCTGATGCGGGAATATGTATGGGTGGTATTCTGGGGGATCGGCGCCACTTTCCTGTACAATTATTACGCCTCCCTTCTGCGGGCTGTGGGAAATTCCATGGCTCCCCTGCTGTTTCTGGGCGGCGCGGCGTTTCTGAATATCGGGCTAGATCTTCTGTTTGTTCTGGTGCTTCAGCGGGGCGCCGCCGGAGCCGCGTGGGCTACGGTGATCGCACAATGGTGCTCCGGGCTGGGGATCCTTTTGTACACGCTGCTACGCTGTCCCTGGCTGCGGATCCATCGGGGCGCTATGAAAATCAGCGGAAAGGCGGTCAGAGAATTAAGCTCGGCCTCTGTACTCACCTGCTTACAGCAATCCGTGATGAATTTGGGGATCCTGATGGTGCAGGGCCTGGTAAACAGCTTTGGGGCCGGAGTGATGGCAGCTTTTGCCGCCGCTGTGAAAATCGATTCCTTTGCCTATATGCCCGTGCAGGATTTCGGCAACGCCTTTTCCACCTTTATTGCCCAGAACTACGGCGCAAAAAAGCCGGAGCGTATTCGGCGGGGAATTCGCTCCGCTCTGCGTGTGTCTCTCCTTTTCAGCCTGTGCGTCTCCGCTCTTGTGGTGCTGTTTGCCCGGCAGCTGCTTTTGCTGTTTCTTCAGCCTCAGGAAACGGAGATCCTTTCCATCGGCATTTCCTATCTGCGGATCGAGGGCGCGTTTTACTGCGGGATCGCCGGGCTGTTTTTGCTGTACGGGCTGTACCGGGCCATTGAGCGCCCCGGCATGTCCCTGATTTTGACCGGGATCTCTCTGGGTACCCGGGTCCTGCTGGCCTATACCCTTTCCGCCGTACCCTGGATCGGCATCACCGGCATCTGGTGGTCGGTTCCCATCGGCTGGTTTTTGGCGGATCTTGTAGGAGTTCTCCGGTTTCGCACGCTGAAGCACCGTCTGGTTTCCTAAGGCGGCACAGAAAAGCGGCCCTTCCGCGTTAAACTGTGCGGAAGGGCCGCTTTTTTGTTTACAACTATTTTTCCTTTTTCTCCGGCGAATGCTGCCGCTTCCACTCCTTGATCTGCCGCAGGCGTTCCTTTACTCTGGCCTCGCTGCCCTGGTCGGTGGGGTGATAATAGCTTTTTCCCTGAAGGGAATCCGGCAGGCACTGGAGATTTGTCAGCTTTTCCTCCGTATCGTGGGCGTATTGATAGCCCTCGCCATAGTGCAGCTCCTTCATCAGCCTGGTGGGGGCGTTGCGGATCGCAAGGGGCACCGGCTCCGCCAGCATCTCCAGCGCGTCCTTTTTGGCGCTTTCATAGGCCATGTAGAGCGCGTTGGATTTCGGGGCCAGAGAAAGGTACACCACGGCGTGGGTGAGATGCACGGTGCATTCCGGCATACCGATAAAATGGCTGGCCTGCCAGGCCGCCGTGGCGATCTCCAGGGCCCGGCTGTCCGCCATGCCGATATCCTCGCTGGCAAACCGGATCAGGCGCCTTGCCACGTACAGGGGATCCTCCCCGGCCTCCAGCATACGGGCCAGCCAGTAGACCGCCGCGTCCGGGTCGCTGTTTCGCATGGATTTGTGCAGGGCGGAGATAAGATTGTAGTGCTCTTCCCCCTTTTTATCGTACAGCAGGGATTTCCGGTTGACGCACTGCTCCAAAAGCTCCGGGGTCACCACTACCTTTTTCCCGGTATGCTCCGCGTTCAGCAGCACCATTTCCAATGTGCCCAGGGCCGTGCGGGCGTCGCCGTTAGCGAAACTTGCCACGGTTTCCAGCATATCCTCCGAAATTTCCACCTCCATGCCCGGGAAGCCTCGCTCGTCCCCCAGAGCGCGGTGCAAAAGCTTCGTCAGATCCGCCACAGTCAGCGCCTGAAGCACGAACACCTTGCACCGGGAAAGCAGAGCGGAATTCACTTCAAAGGAGGGATTTTCCGTGGTGGCGCCGATCAGCACGATGCTGCCCCGCTCTACAAAGGGCAGGAAGGCGTCCTGTTGAGCCTTGTTGAAGCGGTGGATCTCATCTACAAACAGAATGGTCTTTTCCCCCAGCAGGCGGCTTTTCTCCGCCTCGCCCATGACCTCCTTAATCTCCTTGATTCCACTGGTCACGGCGCTGAAATTGATAAAATTTGCCTGGGTCTTTCCGGCGATGATCCGGGCAAGGGTGGTTTTGCCCACCCCAGGCGGCCCCCAGAAGATCATGGAGGTAACCTGATCTCGGTCAATGAGCCTCCGCAGAACCTTGCCCTCCCCCAGCAAATGCTCCTGCCCTACAAATTCCGTGAGATCCCTGGGACGCAGGCGGGTGGCCAGCGGAACGCTTTGGGGATCCGGCTCAAAAAAGGTTTGCTGCCACATGCTCACTTCTCCCTTCGGTATGAAAGATTTTCCTGCTCCAAAAGCGGTTGGTCCGATTCCACGCCGCTGCCGTAGAGCTCTTTCCAGGCCGGGTAATCCTCCCGCAGAATACAGTAGCACATGTCGTCCATGATCTCTCCATCGCTTCGGCGCACGGCATGGTGAATGGTACCCTCATACCGGAAGCCGCATTTTTCGATGACCCTTCGGGAACGAGTGTTTTCCGAAAAATGACTGATCCCCAGCACATCTACCTTTTCCCGTTCAAAGGCCCGCACAATCATGGCCCGCAGGGCCTCCGGCATATAGCCGTTCCCCCAGCAGTCCCGCCGCAGCTCATACCCCAGAGACAGGCTCTTCACATGAAACCGGCGCAGATCGGATTGGAACTTGATCCGCCCGACCACCTGACCCGTTTCCTTCAGGGCAATGGCAAAGCACCCCTCATTGCGCTGATCCCGGTGAAAGGCGGTCATGGCCTTTTCCAGGGTGGAAGCAGGCTCTGCCCCGGCGGGAAGCATGACCTCCGGATCGGACATAAGCTGTACATACTCCTGAAAATCGTCCCTCTTCCAGCGCCTTAAAAGCAGGCGGGCGGTTTCCATTTCTCCTCTCAGCCTTTGCAGCAGCTTCATAAGCTACCCTCCACAAAAAGACCGGCGATCACCGGTTTTTGAAATACTGATAAAACTGGCATTTGATCATACCGTTATAAAGCTTACGGCGTTTATCGGCTTTCCGACCGAAGAGCTTTTCAAAGTCCTCGTCCGGCGTAATGATCCCATAGCTCCAGCCGGGCTTCTGCTGGAACACCCGGCCCAGGGTGCGGTAAATTTTTTCCGCCGCCTCCAGATCCAGCAGCCGTTCTCCATAGGGCGGGTTACACACCACGCAGCCGTACTTATCCTCTGAGGAAAATCCTTCGATCTCCCGTTCCTCCGCCTTCACGAAACCGGCCACCCCGGCCTTTTTGGCGTTTTCCAGGGTCAGGGCAACGGCGGCGGGATCGATATCATAGCCGGAGGCATGGAAGACGGCGTCCCGGCGGATCAGATCCTCCGCCCGCTCCCGCTCCGTTTTCCAGAGGCCCGGCTCCGCGTCCTTCCAGGTTTCCGCCAGGAAACGGCGGCCCAGGCCGGGGGCCCGGTTAGAAGCCAGCAAGGCAGCCTCAATCAGCAGCGTGCCGGAGCCGCAGAAGGGATCGATCACATTGCCGTCCGGCCGAACACGGGCCAGCTTGCACAGGGCGGCGGCCAGGGTTTCCTTGATAGGCGCGGCGGTGGATTCCCGGCGATAGCCCCGCTTGTGAAGCCCCTCGCCGCTGGTATCCAGCATCACGCTGACCTGATTCTTCAAAATACGAAACTTGATTCGGTGGAGGGGGCCCGTTTCCGGGAACCAGGAAAGCCGGTACCGCTCCTTCAGCCGCTCGACCACCGCTTTTTTGATGATCGCCTGGCAATCCGGAACGCTGTGCAGCTGGCTGGAAAGGCTGCTTCCGGTAACAGGAAAAGTATCTTCCCGCTGTAGAAAAGCCTCCCAAGGCAAGGTCTTTACTCCCTGAAACAGCTCCTCAAAGCTCAAGGCCCGGAATTCGCCCAGCAGGATCAGGATCCGCTCCGCATAGCGGCTGTTCAAATTGGCGCGGGCCAAAGTGGAATAATCCCCTTCAAAAACCACCCTGCCGTTTTCCGCCCGTACCGCTTCGCACCCCAGCTCCCGGAATTCCTCTGCCGCCAGGCCCTCGATCCCCAGCAGGCAGGGAGCGCAAAAGGTCATTTTATCAGGCATGCTTCCAACTCCTTTTTCCGGGAAAGCACCGGTTCGATCACACCCGGCGGTTTGGCGTGTATTCCGCGCGCCAAATGGAACCAGCGCTTCCCTTGCTTTGTAAGAGCCTATCCCAAAGTAATCGGCACACAACTTGCTTGCATATTTTCAACCATACATTGTCTGGCTGAAAATCTGACGGCGCAATCTGCGCACCTCTTATTTCGGGACGGGCTCTAAAAATGATTTTCAACCATTGAGAAGCGGGGAAAACCGTCACGGTCTTCCCCGCCGTTCTGCTTTTTTATACAGTTCACAGAAAATTATCCGGCATCCGGTACCAGCAGCCCATAGGCGCCATCCTTCCGGCGGTACACCACGTTGATTTCCCCGCTCTCATCGTCCCGGAACAGGAAAAACTCGTGATCCATCATGTTCATCTGCAAAATGGCCTCCTCTGGAGTCATGACCTCCACAAAGAATCGCTTGGTGCGCACAACGTCCAGGGACTCGTCCGGCTCATCGTAATAATAATCCTCGGAAAACTCAATGCCAGGAGCCATCTTCTTTGCTTTTTCCAGGCGCGTTTTATTCCGGCGGATCTGCCGGCCCAGGGCTGAAATAGCGTGATCCAGCGCCTCGTTCATTTCGTTTGCCGTATCCTCCGCCCGATAGATCATGCCACGCTGCCGAATGGTGATCTCCACCCGCTGGCAATTTCTTTCCACTGTCGCGGTGACAGTGGCCTCGGCGTCCTCATCGAAGATCCTGTCAAACTTCGAAAGCTTTCTTTCCGCCATTTCCTTGAAATTGTTTCTCAGGCTTACTTTTCTTCCGATAACATTGATCTTCATGACCTGTACCCGTTGCCACGGTTCTTCGTGGCAAGCTTCCTTTCGCCAGAATTTCAGAGAAGAAGCTCAGCTTCCCTCCGTGCTACTATTTTAGCATATTCCTCTAAAATAATCAACATTTTCTTTTCAAGGTTGTTCAAAAAGCGAAAGCCTTTTGAAGTGTTTTCCAAGCCAGGAAATTTGCGTGGAGGCAATACAGCGCAATTCTAAGCGCTGTATTTGTGCAGTAGATTTTTCGTCAGAGTACAAATTGAGTACGGTCGATCTCACGGTATTGGAATAGCGTTTTTGTGGTATTTTCTATGCTTTCTATTTTATCAAGTATTCCTCTGTAATATATTTGTCTGTCCAAAGCTGCGCTTCTACATAATGCCTGCCTACCGCTTCCACAAAAGCATCAAAATTGCCGCCATACTTCAGTAGCTGCTCTTTTATATCCTCCATTGTCAGTAATTCTATCTTTCCGTATTTCCCGTAATCAGCCCCGCTGTCCCCTATTGTGAAGCTGATATGACAAGGCAGAATATCCCGCAAACGCAATCTTGATTCTATTCCTTTTCCAAACCAATCAAAAAGATACTCGCTTCCTTCCATTACAAAGGAGAGTGGGTGTTTTTCTTCCGGTGTGCCGCCTAATTCAATGAACCGTGAATATAAATATTCGTCTTGGCTTTTTCGCAATGTGTAGTAATTTTCAAAGTCTGCAAAGCGATAAAAAGCTGTAGTCTCCGGATGTGATTCTGCAAACGCGGAAGCCAATGCAAATGCTTCTTTTTGAGGAAGTCTCATGATATTCTTTAACGGAACACAATCTGGGTAACAGTAGTTCACAAGAATCAATTCATCAAATGTCTTCACTCATATCCTCCATAAAGCATCCATTTATTTTCAGTATACCGCTTTTTACTGGAATACAGGGCATAGCAGCCGCCTAAAGAACGATCGTTTCGTGGCGGGTCACATGGCAGCCCACGTTTACTGCCACCGGCAGGCCGGCGATATGAGTGGGAAACGCTTCCAGATTCACCGCCAGGGCCGTTACCCTGCCGCCAAAGCCCTGGGGACCGATCCCGGTTTCATTGACCGCCTCCAGCAGCTCCGCTTCCAGCCCAGCATAAAAGGGGTCTGGATTTCGCACAGAAACCTCCCTGCACAGCGCTTTTTTCGCCAGATACGCACAGAGCTCAAAATCCCCGCCGAGCCCCACGCCCAAAACCACCGGCGGACAAGGGTTACTTCCAGCCAGTTTCACGGTTTCTACGACAAAATTCAGAATATCCTGCTTCTTTGCCGCTGGGGTAAGCATTTTGAGCCTGCTCATATTTTCGCTGCCAAAGCCCTTGGGGGCTACCGTCAGCCGGAGCTTGTCCCCCGGCACCAGGCGCGTATGCAGCACCGCCGGCGTATTGTCCTCCGTATTTTCCCGGCGCAAAGGATCCCTTACCACAGAGCAGCGCAGCAGCCCTTTCAGATACCCCTCCCGAACGCCCCGGTTTACGGCGGCTTCAAAATCGCCGAGGATATGGAGCTCCTGGCCTACTTCTGCAAACACCACCGCCATTCCGGTATCCTGACAGATGGGAATTTTCATTTCCCTGGCGGCGTCTAAATTCCGGCACAGATCACACAAAATCGCCTTTCCCACAGAGCTTTCTTCCCAATCGGTGCTGTTCCGAAGATGTTTCTCCAGGTCCGGCGGCAGCTCCCGGTTGGCTCTCACACAGGCCTTACTGACCGCCGCAGTGATCGCTTCCACTGTGATCTCCCGCATAGAGCTCTCTCCCTTCACAAAGAAAAAGGCCCCGAAGGGCCTTGAAAGACCCTTTTAGGCCTTTTCTAATTTATTTTTGTCCTCTGCGGGAAGAACCCTTACGGAGATCCACGCCGCTGCGTTTCAGATCAGACATTTTCTCATCGCTGGTCTGCTTAAAACGAGACATCATATCCTCAAAGCTGCCGCTGTCGTTACGGCGGCTTTGCCATTCAAAATCTCCGGGCCTGCCGGGGCTGGGCTGAGGAGCGGGACGGGAAAATCTGGGCTGCCTGGGACCGCGCCCTCCTTCTCTGCGGGGGCCGCCCTCCTGACGGCGCTGAGGACGGCGCTGCTCCTCCGGCAAAGCCTTCTTGATGGAAAGGCTGACCTTTCCTTCCTCGCTGATGGAGAGCACCTTCACCTTTACGTTTTGCCCTTCTGTAAGAAAATCCTTGATCTCATTCACGAAGGTAGGAGCCACCTCTGAAATATGTACCATTCCCGTTTGACCGCCTTCAAAGCTTACAAACGCGCCGAACTTGGTGATCCCGGTCACCTTGCCCTCATAGATCCCGCCAACCTCAAGCTGCATAAGCTGCAATTTCCTCCTCGGTTTTGCCGCACTAAGATATCATATCCGCAAAAGGTGCGGATATGATGGATTTCAATTGCCTTGCCCAGTTCTTTGCTTTGCTCAGACGGGCGATCGGCACATTATATCAACGCACCCTTGGTGCTTATGATATCATATTGGTACAGGGTCAGTCACTGCCGCCCACGTCCACAAAGATCCGCTCATTGGGCCTGGCGTAGTCCAGCTCTTCCCTGGCCTTCCGCTCCGCGTATTCCTTCAGCCCCTTGTCGTTTTCCAGAGAGCTTACCGTTTTCTGGATCTCTTCGTTTCTGGTATTCTGCGCCTGGATCTGAGTTTGCAGCTCCGCAAGCTCCGCCCGTTTGTCCGCAATACGCATCTGCCAGAAAACCAAAGTGACCAGCGCCGCTCCCGCCACTACGAATAAAGCGACCCGAAGCGGCACAAAGCCGCGATATCGTTCTGTTTTGATTTCACGCAACAAGGCCGCCTCCTTTCCGCTTTTGAGCATACTCTTTCCAGCTCTTGCCTATATAGTCTATTATATACTGGTCTACATAAGTTTTTCAAGTCTTTTTTTTCGCTTTTTTCGGCCTTTTTCCGGTTTTTTTCCGCTTTTTTGCGGGTTTTGGCTTTTGCCGCCGAAAATGCGCCGTCAGAAAGGCGCACCCTTTCCTGAAAAAAGCGGAAACCTTACAAAAAATTTTTCTCAGGCGCATTGCCACGCCGGACACAAAAGGCGACAGGGCGGTGACCACCGCCCAGCCCCCCAAAAGCTGGCACACTGCCTGAAGCAGCCGAAGCCTGCCGTGATCTACAGCCAATGCGCAAAGGAACACAACGCCCGCGCACAAACAGCAGTATAAAATATCCAGCAAGGCACGAACCGGCTTTCCTGCGTGAAACGCAAGGCAGATCGCTGAGAACAGCAAAAAAAGGCAGCCCAGGGCCGCCCCCGTTGCCAGGCAGAAAAACACGAGCGCTCCCCCGCCGCCGTTCATTTGAAGATCCGTCCGAAAAGAGACGCCGCCGATTTACTTTCCGTATAGGAAACGGCAGTGATTTTTCCAAGCACCAGCATATCTCCCGTTTCGGAGCTGAGGGTATCGATATGCAGGGCTTCTCCCTTCATATTAAACTGCCCGAGATCTGTTTCCGCGGTGATCAGCTCATCGCTGCAAAAAATCACCCGGCGAATCCCCGTGGCGGTCAGCTTTTCTCTGGCTTCCACTGTAAAGGTATGCTTTTTCAGGGGTCTTTGGTTTTCAGCCATATACTCCATTCCTTTCTTAGTTTCAAGAAATGGATATGCCCCAAAGCCGAAAATCATTCCTCCAGTATTTGATACAAACCGGAGGCTTCCTCCTTTTTGGCGTATTCCGATACGGAAAGCACCCGCGCCTTCAGCACCCGCTCTCCCAGAGAGATCTCCAGCACGTCTCCCTCCTTCACTTCATAAGAGGCCCGGGCCGCCTTGCCGTTTACCAGCACACGCCCGGCGTCGCAGGCTTCGTTTGCCACGGTGCGGCGCTTGATAAGCCGGGAAATTTTCAGGTATTTATCCAACCGCATGGTTCTCACCTCCTTCCGCAAACGCTCTTTCGCGGAGATAGAAAAACGGGCTCGGAAAACTCCGAGCCCGCATAGTAGCGCATTGCTTACTTGTTTACAGTCTCCTTCAGGGCCTTGCCAGCCTTAAAAGCGGGAGCCTTGGAAGCGGGGATCTGGATCTCCTTGTTGGTGCGGGGATCACGGCCGGTACGGGCGCCGCGCTCACGAACCTCAAAGGTGCCAAAGCCAACCAGCTGGACCTTATCGCCCTTCTTCAGAGCCTCAGTAATAGACTCGATGACTGCGCCAACAGCAGCATCGGCGTCCTTCTTGGTGATTTCTGCCTTAGCGGCAACTTCTGCGATCAGTTCAGACTTGTTCATTTTGGGATAACCTCCATTTTTTTGTGCGGCGAATTTTCTTTTCATCGTAGTGCCGCCAATCAAGATACATTCGCGGCAATTCACCGCAAAGCTTGTAACATTTGCAATAATATCATATCCATTCCCATTTTTCAAGCGTTTTTGCAATTTTTTGTCCCTTTGGGAGCATTCTGATATCATTTCCCTCCACAGCACCCAAAATCAGCAGTCCTAAAAGGTAGATCGCAGCCCCAAAAATGATGGAAATCCCCAGGCAGACAGCCTCTCCAGCGGTTCCGTCAGGTAATATCGGACGAAGCCCCTGAAAACACACTCGGGCGGAAAGCCCGCACAAAACGGCGCAGAACAGCGGCCGCAAAAACAGCTTTCCCGCAGAAAGCTTCACGCCACTTTCCTTTCGCAGGCAGAAAAATTGTGCCGCCGCCAAAAAGAGATAGCATATAAGCGTTCCCAGCGCTGCCCCGTAAATATTGATCTCCGGAATACCGCACAGCGCCCAGTTCACCATGAGCTTGAGGATCATAGCCCCAATCAACAGCTTTACCGGCAGGTCTGCTCTGCCCACAGCCTGAAGCATGCTGGAAAAAGGCGTACACATGGCGGCGGCAAGGGAGGCGACCCCCAAAAGCGCCAGCGCCCCGGCAATGATGGGAGAAGAGCTGTCTTCGCCGTAAAGCACCCGGGAAATCGGCCCCGCCACAGCGCTGATCCCCAGTCCTGCGGGAAAGCAGAACAGTGCCGTGATCCTTGCCACCGCTTCGATCCGCTGCCTGATTTCCCCGCGGTCCTTTTTTGCCCAGGCCTCCGTTACAGCCGGCAAAGCACTGATGCCAAAGGCCTGGGTCAACGCCGGAACCAACAGATACACCGTCATTGCCAAGGTATAGCAGCCGTAAAGGTAGGTTGGAATCGTCTCCGGATTTTCCAGGTACATTTCCGGGATCATACCGGAAAAGCCGGAAAGCAGCCTTTCAGGAGCCTGTTCCAGAATTCCCGCAAGCCGGCCTTGCAGAAAGGTGGCGTCGATCAGCCCTGTCACATTCATAGCCACAGAGCCTATCGCGACCGGCAGGGTAATGGCAAGCAGCCTTTTTACGGTATGCCTGCGGCTTTCCGGAACTGGGGCGCTTTTGTACAATCGGGGCGAGATTCCGTCCCCTCTTCTTTTGTGACGAAGCGCCAGATACAGCAGTGCGCAGGCAGAGCCGAAGGTAACTCCCAGCACAGCCCCGGCCGCCGCGAAGGAAAGGGTAAAAAACATCGCTTCATCGGGAGACGCCGGAGAAAGTGAAAAAACAGTTCCCAGCTCCGCATATTCCGTGGTGCAGGCTGAAACCACCCAATAGCTGGCGAATAAGCCCAGCCCCAGCTTTACCACCGCCTCCACCACTTCCGAGGCCGCCGTGGGGATCATGTTCTGAAGGCCTTCATAATAGCCGCGGTACACAGAGCCAAGGCAGGCGAAAAGGATCGCGGGGGCCAGCGCCAGCACGGGAACCAAAGCATGAGGCGTTTCGATCACCCGGGTGCAGTAAAAAGGCGCCAGGAGCGTCAACAGGAGCATGCCAACGCCTCCCAGGGCAAAAAACAAGGGAAAGGCCACCCGCCGAACCTGCCTGACATCATTCCACCGGCCCAAAGAACGGTTTTCCGATACCATTCTGGAGACAGCCACCGGAAACCCGGCGGTAGCCAGGCTGAACACCGGTCCGTAAAAATTGTAGGCCACGTTAAATAGTCCCATGCCGTACTCGCCCACCGAATATTTCAGCGGGATCTTAAACAGCGCGCCGATAAGTTTTACCGCTGCCATACCGGCGGTAAGGATCAGCGCCCCGTGGAGAAAGCTTTGCCTTCCTCGTTCCATTGCTTCCCGTTTTGTTTTCAAGCGTACCCTTCCTCACATAAGTTTTCTATTGATTCATATGTGAGAAGCGCCGCCAATATTTTGCGAAAATTTCTAAGGCACACCGCACAAAGATTGTGCGCAAGAAGTTGTGCAAGAGTTAATCTCCGATTAACTCTTCAGATTTTTCGTTAGAGTGCACAGATTGAGTGCGGTCTATCTCGTGATTGACAAACGAAAACTGTGCGCTATGACGGAAAATATGCAAGCAAATTGTGTACAAAGGCCTCTGGCCGGTCTTTGTGCGGGGCTGCCTTAAAGTTTCTAGCGCAAAAAAAGCCGACCCAAATGGGCCGGCTTTTTTCCGTCGTTTTTTCTTTTTTACTCGCCCAGCTTGGTGCCGCAGTTGCTGCAATACTGAACGGAGTTGGGGCTCTGCTTGCCGCAGTTGGGGCAAACCACCTTGTTCTGCTTGTCGTTCAGTTCCTTGCGCACAGCGGCATGCTGCGCCTTCAATTCGTCGATCTCCGCCATTTTGCCAACAGCCTCTGCGTCCTCTGCCAGCTTTTCGCGGCAGGATTCAAACACATACTGGCCCAAGGCCTCGTAGCGCTTGCTGATCTCGGCGCTCAGCTCCGCCACATTGATGCGCAGCTTGGAAGCGTCTACGATCTGTCCGGCCTTTTTGCCGACAGCCTCTGCGGCAGATTTCGCGTTTATGACCACATCATCCAGAATTCCCATATTGGTATTCCTCCTTTTTTGATTTTCGATAAGATTTTAGGGGAAGCTTTTGCTTCCTATATGCTTCATTATACAGGAATTTTCAGGAATGTAAAGAGAATTTCCCTTTCAAAACACTTAAAAATCCCTTACGTTCCTTTTCTGATCTTCTTTGTTTTGCAAAACAGAAGCCCTTCTCTCCACGTTCTTACCCTAAAAATTCACGAAGCATAGAGGCTTTCGGAACCAAGGCGGCATCTACCGGCTCAAAGCGCATCAAGCGGGATTCCAGGTCTCTGGCTTTCCTGTAATAGGGGCTGTCCGCTGCGATCTCCCGCAAAAGTGGGATCGCTACCGTTCGCAGCACGCAAGGCTCGTAAATGTGAATGGAGTTTACGGTGTAATCCGCGCTGATCCGATAGGGACGGATATATTTATCCTCCCCGGAGACCACCTCCGGCCACATGGAAATGGTATGCTCCGCCGTGGTGCTTCGGAACTGGATATCCCGCACAATCCGGCGCACCAGCCGAAGATCCATGGGAGAGATCACCTCACCGTTGGCATCTTTGATCTGCTGCTTGACGCTGACATAGAGCTTGACACACACCTCCGGAGAAAGCTCTCCGGTAAAAATGGGGTTCAGCCCGTGAATTCCTTCTACGATCACCACATCGGTGGGGCTGATCTCGTATTGTCTTTCCTCCGCTTCCGGACGGCCCAGGGTAAAATTGTAGCGGGGCACGCTGAAGCGACCTGTGCTTGTGACCGCTTTTAAACAGGCCCTGATCTTTTCCACATTTAAGGCTTCCACCGATTCATAATCGTATTTTCCATTGGGAAGTATGGGCGCTAAACCGGAGCCCAGATAAAAATCATCCAGAGAAATGATATGGGCCTTTCCCCCGAATTCCGACAAATAGGCCCGCAGCAAATGGGCCGTGGTGGTTTTTCCGCTGCTGCTGGGCCCGGCAAGCATGACTACCCGCACCTGCCGATGCTGCTCTCTGATATTCCGGGCAATGTTTTTCAGATGTTCATGGTAGGCGTCCTCCACCTCGTTGATCATTTTCTGAGGGCAGGTCACCGCCCCTTCGTTGATTTGCTCCAGGTGGTTAATATATTTCATGTAGCCGCTGGCGAAATTGCTCATACAGTTCTATGATACCCTCCTTTCTGTCTAAGATCTCTTGGTTCCGGGAAATATATTCCTGCGGGTACTTAAAATTGAAAATTCGTTCCAGCCGATTGCTGTAAGGATCCTTCAGCTTGGTAACGCCCCCGGCCCCGCAGGCGATCACGGAATTGGACTCGTCCATGGTATAGATATTGTAGGCGCACAGGGTTCCCGGTTTCGCCCAGCCTGTGTTTTCCTGATTTCCGGCCATTCTGGTCTGGCGGTAGAGATAGTAGGGCTCATAGCCCTCCTCTGTCAGGCGTTCGATGGAATACTCTACCATGACAGCGGTCACCTCCCCTTTTCTGTGAAGGGAAAGATCCCCGCCTTCGGAAACCAGACGGGCCGAACGCTTTAAGGCCAGGGAATGGACTGTCACATTGGAGGCGCCCAGACCGATCACGCCGTTTAACGTTCTTTGAAAACCGGGAAGATCATCTCCCGGCAGTCCTACGATCAGATCGGCGTTGATTTCCCGGAAGCCCTCTTCCTTTGCCATGGCGAAAGCGTTTATCACGTCCTGTACGGTGTGTTTTCTCCCAATGTTTTCCAGCACCTGATCCGAAAGAGACTGAGGATTGATGCTGATGCGGCTGACGCCCGCCTCCCGCAGGGCACGCAGCTTCTCCTTGTCTATGGTATCGGGCCTGCCGGCTTCCACGGTAAATTCCTGGCACCGGGAAAACTCAAATTCCCGATGGATCTTTTCACAGAGCCTTGAGAGCTGGGCCGCGGAAAGGGTGGTGGGCGTGCCGCCGCCGATATAGACCGAACGAAGGGTAAGCCCCAGCGCTTCAGTGACCCGGGCCGTTTTTTCCAGTTCCAACAGAAGCAGCTCAAAATAAGGCTCCATCAGTTTTTTCTCTTTCTCTATGCTCTGAGAGACGAAGGAACAGTAAGAACAGCGCGTGGGACAAAAGGGAATGGAAACGTACAAGCTGAAATCGTTTTCCGAAAGGGCGTTGACTACAGGTTCCTGAGCATGCAGCACACGAAGGGCCAGCTCTGATTTTTTAAGGCTGACATGGCCCCTTGCCCGAAATTTTTCCAGCCCGGCCCGCTCTCCCAGCTCCTCGCAATACTGGCGCAGCAGCTTTACCGGGTGGATGCCGGTAAGCATTCCCCAGGCGGGCGTATAGCCTGTCAGCTCTGAAAGGGCCCGATACAAAAGGTCGGTTATCCCGTATTCCTCCAAGGCTTCCCGAAGCTCCTGTTTTTCCAGATCCCTCTTCCCATCGGAAACCTTGACCCTATATAGATATTTTCCGCACGCCGGTTCTATGCCCGCCACCTGCGGTTCCACAGCGGCCAGCGCCCAGGGCTCTCCCGCCTCGGGCTGTCCCCCTTCTTCCACCCGAACAGGACTGTAGGGAAAAAACAGCCGACACAAATTTTCACATTCATACCGAAAAAAATGTCCAGACAAGGTAAGAAGCATGAGTTCACCGCCTTTCTTTTAGAATTTTAGTTGTTAGATATTTTAGATAGCGGGCAAAAACAAATGAGCAATTAGGCGGTTGCACCGCAGGCACTCGTGTCCCTGCTTCGTGCAAATGGGCAGTTTTTGACCCAACCGAAAAGCAATTTTGGTAAGCTATAGTTTAGTACACAGTTCCCCCCACTGTCATTCTGAGCCGCAGGCGAAGAATCTCGCCCTCAATTCCCGGGAAAAGGGCGAAGGAAGAGATCCTTCGCTGAGAAAGCAAAGCCTGCTTTGCTTTTTGCTCAGGATGACAGGAGGAAAACAAGCAGTTACCCGCTAAATTCTAATTTATCGAACTATGCTCCTTCGTTAATAATTGCCCATTCCGCATTTCTCATTGCCCATTCCTTAAGATCTGTCAATGGAAATGACCCCCGGGATTTTGGAAAGCCTTTCGATAATGCTTTGCAACTGGGGCAGGCCGTTTATGGAGATAGTGGCGGAAATGAAAGCGTTTTCGCTGTTTCTTTCCTGCCTGGAATTCAGGGAGTGGATAAAAATGTGCATGTTGGAAAGCTGAAGGGTCACGTCTGCCAGAAGGCCGCCGCGGTCCACCGCCACAATGTGCAGGGTGGACTTGAAATCGTCCTTCACATCTCCTTCCCAATGGGCGTTGACCCACCGCTCCGGCTCCGGACAAAGGGTCAGATCCTGCGGCACATTGGAGCAGGTGCGCTTGTGAACGGAAACGCCGAAGCCCCTGGTAATAAAGCCCACGATCTCATCTCCGGGCAGAGGATTGCAGCAGCGGGAAAATTTGATCAGGCAGTTATCCATACCGTCTATCAAAACGCCGCTTGCCACCTTGTGCCTGGGCTCCGCAGGGGGATTCTGCCGTTGAGGGGGTTCCGCCTCTCCTGTTTTTGTCAGGCGCAGATATTCCTCCCGAATTCTGGGCAGCACCTTCCACAGCTGGATCCCGCCATAGCCGATAGCGGCGTAAAAATCATCGGCGGTCACGCAGCTGTAGCGCTTTCCAATGCTTTCCAGCATAAACTCCATTAAGCCGGGAACCAGGGAAATGCCGCTGCGCCGGAACTCCCGCTCCAGCTCGGCCTTGCCCTCCAAAATATTGTCGTCCCGTTTTTCCTTTTTGAACCAGGTGCGGATCTTATTTCTGGCCTCGCTGGTGCGTACCATAGTGAGCCAGTCGCGGTTGGGGCCCTTCCCTGCCTCCTTGGTGGTGAGCACCTCAATGATTTCGCCGGTCTTTACCTTATAATCCAGCGGGACGATGCGCTTATCCACCTTGGCGCCGATCATGCGGTTTCCCACAGCGCTGTGAATGGCATAGGCAAAATCCACTACCGTGGAGCCCATGGGCAGGTTCACCACATCGCCCTTGGGCGTAAACACAAAGACCTCCTCCGGCATCAGATCGCTTTTGATGGAGTGCACCAGGTCGGTCACGTCTTCGCTTTCCGCCTGGTTTTCCAGCATCTGCCGCACCCATGCCAGCCGGTCGTCCAAAATGCTGTTTTCCGATTCCTTGGCGGACATGCCAAGCTTATATTTCCAGTGAGCGGCAATGCCGTATTCCGCCGTATGATGCATTTCCCAGGTACGGATCTGCACCTCAAAGGGCACCCCCGCCTTGGTGATAACAGTGGTATGCAAGGAACGGTACATATTGGGCTTGGGGGTGGAAATATAATCCTTAAAGCGATTGGGCAGAGGCTGGAACATATCGTGCACGATACCCAGCACATTGTAGCAATCCTCAATGGTATCCACGATCACACGCACGGCAAACACATCGTAGATCTCTTCAAAGCTTTTTCCCTGAATGAACATCTTCCGGTAGATGCCGTATACGCTTTTTACCCTGCCTTCAATATACACATTGGGAATAGAGGGCTCTACCCTGCCGCGAATTTGGGCCTTGGTAGTTTCAATAAACTGCTTTCTGCTGTCGCTGCGGGCCTCCAGATCCTTTTCGATCTCGTGATAGGCCGTGGGATCCAGATATTGCAGGGACACGTCCTCCATAAATTCCTTGACCCGGCGGATTCCCAGCCGGTGGGCGATGGGAGCATACACCTCCACGCATTCCAGTGCCTTATCCCGCTGCTTTTGCGGGGAAACATATTCCAGGGTGGTCAGGTTGTGCATGCGATCCGCGAATTTAATGATGATGACCCGGATATCCTCCGCCATGGCCATCAGCATTTTCCGCAGGTTTTCCGCCTGCTGTTCTTCCCGGGAGGAAAAGGGAATCTTGCCGAGCTTTGTCACGCCATCCACCAGCTGCGCGATCTCCGTGCCGAACTGCCGGGAAAGCTCCTCCAGAGTGCAATCGGTATCCTCTACCACATCGTGGAGCAGGCCCGCCATCACGGAATCGGTATCCATGCCCAGGCCCACCAGGATCGCCGCTACAGACAGCGGGTGAATGATATAAGGCTCGCCGGAGCTGCGCTTTTGAGGACGGTGTTTTTCCTCCGCCAAGCAATACGCCTGGGCGATCCGCTTGGTATCATATTCCTTTTCGCTTTCCGCGATGATCTTTTCCAGCTCCTCATAGGAGCTGATCTGCATTGCCAATTCCATAGAGTTCCTTCCTTCTTGCCCCTTATCTCTCTGGCAGTACCTGAAGCTCTAAAAAGACACGAGACGCAAACATATCCACTTTTCCTTCTGTTTTTTGAAGCTGAGCTGTCATACATTCTTCCCTGGGGCCGCAGCGAATCAGGTTTCGTTCCTCCAGCATATCCAGGCTGAAAAGAAGCTTTCCCAAAGTAAAACCTTTTTTTGAGAGAACGCCCAGCACGCTCTGCACCCCGAAGACCGCCCCGCGGAAGGAAGCCAAAAGCCGGTAAAGGGCGGCCAATTCTTCTCTGCTGGGAGCTAAAACCGCTTTTTCCGCCGCCGGCATCGCTTCCCGCCGCCGGAATTTCTCATAAAGCCGGTAAGAGTGCAGGCTTTCTTCCCCGTTCAGGCCGGAAAGGCGGATATCCCGCACCGTTACGGAAAGCCGTTCCTCTCCCCGGTATTCCCGCAGCTCTAAAGAAACCGCCAGATCCAGCCGGTCTCCGATAGAATAGGGGAATTCCTCCGGCTTTACGCCAAACCGCATACAATTTACAAAAGCGCCGTGCTTCTGGCAGACCAGGCGCAGGTGGCCCCCGCCCCCTACCGGCACGATTTCCCGCAGCTCCATGCCAAACAGCCCAAACAGAGGCTGGGGGTTCCCGCTTCCAAATGGCTCCAGCCGCCGCAGGGCCTTCGGCAGATCCGGGCTGAGCGAAGCAGGGTTCAGACGGCAGTCGAGAGACAGCACCGGCGCCGGCATTTCCGGACAGACAGCCCTTGCATAAGCGTTGATTTGATTTCGAAAAGCCTCAATATTTCCAGCGGAAAGAGTAATGCCGGCCGCCATGGGGTGGCCCCCAAACCGTTCCAGGACCTCCGCACAGGCAGACACCGCTTCAAACAGAGAAAAGCCCTCTACACTGCGCCCGCTGCCCTTGGCAGCGGTTCCGTCCTCGGAAATGACAAAGCAGGGCTTTCCGAAGCGCTCTGTGATCTTTGCCGCCACAATACCGATCACTCCATGGTGCCAGCCCTGGCCGCTGACCACGATGACCCTGCTGTACCGCAGGGCAGGATCGTTTTCGATCACTCCCATGGCTTCCTGGGTAATGACAGCCTCCTCCTGACGGCGGCGGTCGTTATCCTGGCAGATCTCCTCCGCCAGCGCCTCCGCCTCTTCCTCATATTCGCAGCAGAGCAGGCGCACTGCCCGCTCCGGCGTACCCATTCGCCCGGTGGCGTTGATGCGGGGGATCAGCGTAAAAGAAAGATTTCCGGCCGCGATGGTCCTCCCGGCGGAACACCTTTCCAGCAAAGCGGCGATCCCCGGCCTGTCGCTTTGAGAAAGGCTTCTGAGCCCGGCCTGAACGATCACCCGGTTTTCTCCGGTGATCGGCACCACGTCACCCACGGTTCCCAGGGCTGCCAGATCGGCGTATTCCTCTAAAATTCCCTGACTGTCGCCTTCCTCCAGAGCGATCAGAAGCTTCAAGGCGACTCCCGCGCCGGAAAAATCCCGGTAGGGGCTTTCCTCCCCTTGCTGGTAAGCGTCCACTACGGCTACCGCCTCAGGCAAACGCTCCTGGGGCCGGTGGTGATCCGTTACCACCACGTCCATGCCCAAGCTGTTGGCTAAAGCCACCTCTTCCACGGAGGAAATACCGTTATCCACCGTAACGATCAGCTTGACTCCCTGACTGTGCAAATATTCCACCGCATGGCGGTTCATTCCATAGCCTTCCCCTTCCCGCTGGGGAATATAATACATCACATCGGCGCCCAATGCTTCCAGATAAGTAAAAACCATGGCCGTGGCCGTGACGCCGTCGGCATCGTAATCGCCGTAAACCGCGATTTTTTCAAAGCCGTCAATGGCGCGGCGAATGCGCCCCGCGGCCTTCTCCATATCCTTCATGAGAAAGGGATCGGAAAGTGAGGTCTCACCGCCCAGCAGCTCCGTAACCTGCTCCTCCCTGCTCCAGCCCCGGATCTCCAGCAGCATGGCAAGAAAAAAAGGAATGGAATACCGCTCCGCAAGCTGTGCGGCTCTGTCCTTATCCAGCGAGGCTATCTTCCACAGCTTCAGATCCAATACCATCTCCCCCTTTCCGAACAATACCTGATAAAGGAACACTAGGGCGTGTTCCCATGAAGCTAACACACACGCCTTTTCGGCAAATTTTACAGGCTTCTATGTTAAAAATCCTGCGGTTCTTTTGCCTTGTATCCTGCAAAATTTTGCTCGAAAATCCGTGCGCTTATCTTATGTGAACACGCCCTAGTATAGCATTTTTCTCGAAAAAGCGCAAGACGGCGGAAGAAACATGGAGTTGTTAGATTACATTCAGGTGCCGGAGAGAGATATAACGAGCAATTAGCAATGAGAAATGAGCAATGAAAAGCAAGGGCAAGGCGATGCTTGCAACGCTCGGTAAACGAGCAGTTCCCCCTGTCATTCTGAGGAACGAAATGACGACGAATCTCGACCTTGGTTCCGGGAAAAGGACAAAGGGCGAGATTCTTCACTTCGTTCAGAATGACAGGAGGAAGGCAGGTGGATAACCGCTAAATTATAGTTTAGCAGTTACTCTTGGCTTTCTCGCCTGTCGGCTCGGTCGGTTCGCATCAGCGTCCCACCGGGACGCGCTCACCCCTGAAAGGGGAGCTGTCACGGCAAAGCCGTGACTGAGGGGTTCCGAAGAAGGGCAGAAAAGCACAGGTTTGTGCGGGTTTCCAGCGAGCTGGAACCTCTCCACCACCTGACGGTGGTCCCAGAAGGTTGCAAAGCAACCTTCTTCCCCTATTCAGGGGAGGCAAGGGTTACTGCTATTTGTCAGTCTCACAAATTCCAATTTAACTGCTTGGTTGTGGTCGGGCTGGAAACTGTCCGTTTGCACCAAGCAGCTTCACGAGTGGCCGCGGCGCCTCGCCTTTTTTCTCCTGGACATATGATCCCTCCTATTCAAGCAGCTTCACGAGTGGCCGCGGCGCCTCGCCGCCAAATTTCAATTTACCAGGCGTTGGTTACAACGCCTGTGTTGGTTACAACACCTTACCCTTGACCTTCAATTCCTCATTTCTAATTGCTCATTCCTCATTCTATTTTATCGCATTTCCCGCAGCAGCGCTTCCGCGCAGCGGATACCGTCTACGGCGGCGGAGACGATGCCTCCGGCATATCCAGCGCCTTCGCCGCAGGGGAACAGGCCTGCGGCAAGGGGGGATTGCAGCTTTTCATTTCGCAGAATGCGAACCGGCGAGGAGCTTCTGGTTTCCGGGGCGGTGAGCACCGCGTCGCCGTTATCGAAGCCGGAAAGCCGCTTTCCCAGCAGGGGTAGGGCCTGGCGCATGGAAGCCGTTACAAACTCCGGCAGGCAATCGTCCAACGAGCCAGGGATTACGCCGGGCTGATAGGAGGGAAGCACCCTGCCGAAGCTTTTCGTGGGAACTCCCCGCAAAAAATCCGCCACTCTCTGCGCGGGGGCATGATAGCTTTCCCCTGACAGCTGAAAGGCCGCCCGCTCGATCCGGCGCTGAAATTCCACTCCGGCCAGGGGCCCTGCCCCGCCGAAATCCGCCGGGAAAACGCCTACCAGAAGGGCGGAATTGCTGTTTTCTCCGTCTCTTGCCCAGGCGCTCATGCCGTTTGTCACCACACCGCCGGGCTCGGAGGCCGCCCCGGTCACAGTGCCGCCGGGGCACATACAGAAGGTATACACGCCCCTGCCGTTATCCAAATGGCAGGAAAGCTTGTAATCCGCCGCGCCGAGTCTTGGGTGTCCGGCAAAGAGACCGTACTGGGCTTTGTCGATCAAAGCTGCCGGGTGCTCGATCCTGGCCCCCACGGAAAACGCCTTGGCTTCCAGCGGCAGCTTTAGGCCTTCCAATTCTTCAAACACATCTCTGGCACTGTGGCCCACCGCCAGGATCGCCCGGTCACATTCCAAAACCTCCGGACCGCCAGGGCCTTGCAGTTCCAGTCCCCACAGCCTGTCGTTTCGCAGCCGAAAACCGGTGACTCTTGTGGAAAAGCGCACCTGGCCGCCCAGGGAAATGATCTGCTCCCGAATAGCCTTGACTACTCCGGGCAGACGGTCTGTGCCGATGTGGGGTTTTGCTTCAAATAGAATTTCCTCCGGCGCGCCCGCCCTTACAAGCTCCTCCAGCACTTTGCGAATGCGGGGATCTCCGGTACCGGTTGTGAGCTTGCCATCGGAAAAAGCGCCCGCGCCTCCCTCACCAAACTGCACGTTGGATTCGGGATCCAGCTGTCCCTTTTCCCAAAAGCTTTTCACGGAATTTTCCCGTTCCTTCACGGGAAGGCCCCGCTCCAACACAAGGGGGCGCTGGCCGCACTGAGCCAGAATCAATGCGGCGAAAAGCCCCGCCGGGCCGAAGCCGATCACAACCGGAGGCTGTGAAAGCGGCTTGCTTTCCGGCAGCTGATAGCAATAGGGCACGGCCCGCTGCACGCTTTGATCCCTCACCCTGGAAAGAACGCGGGCTTCCTTTCCCTCAATGGAGACCTCCACGGCGCAAACAAAGTGAAGCTGTTCTTTTTTCCGGGCGTCCAGAGACTTTTTCACCAGCCGCACTTCCCTGATCCCCTGTTCCGGCAGCCCTAGCCTTTTAGCGGCCGCCCGCTTCAGATCGTCCCCGGAAAAATCCAGATCCAGAGAAAGGCCGGTAAGCTTCAGCATTTTGTTCACCCCTTCCGGTTGTTAATAATGGACTTTTATTTGATGGAGGCCGCCGCGCTTTGCCCCGCTGTCAGGCCGGTCGCCCAGGCCCAATGCAGGTTAAAGCCGCCGCAGTCGCCGTTTACATTCAGCAGTTCCCCTGTCAAATACAGGCCGGGGCATTTTTTCGATTCCATACGGGAAAGCTCCAGCTCCCTGAGGGGCACCCCGCCTGCCGTTACCTGGGCGCTTTCCCAGGAACCTAGGCCGGTTATGGGGAACCGCAGCGCCTTTGCCGCTTCCGCCGCCTGCTTCAGCTGCTGGGGAGACAGCTTGCTGATCGGCATTTCCCGGGAGAAACCCAGGCATTTTACCAGCTCCTGGCCGATCCGCAAATTCAGCGCGCCGGAAAACAGCTCGCCCGCAGGCAGTGCCGGGCGGTTTTTCCGCAGCTGCTTCAGGTAATTCGTGATCCCCTGCACGGAAAACCTGCTCAGCAGATCCAACCGAAGTTCTGTATGTTCCCATTTCTTTCCCAGCCGGGAGGAAAGATCAAAAATACAGATACCGGAAAGCTGACCGTCTCCAAACAGCACTTCTCCCTGCTCTTCTCCCAGCTTTTCCTCTCCCCGGTACAGAGCCGCCTTTGCCTTACAGCGGTTTCCCTTCAGAGAACGGCACAGCCTGGAAGAGGTTTTCAGCGGAACCAGCGCCGGAGAAAGCTCCGTTACCGTATGCCCCAGGGCTTTTACCAGCCCATACCCCTTTTCCTCACAGGAATGCTTGGGGGACGCCATACCGCCGCAGGCCAGAATACATTTTTCCGCAAACAGGGTCTCGCCGCTTTTTGAAGTCAGCAAAAATCCGTTCTGCCTAAGAGCAATAGAGCGCACTTCAAAGCCCCAGGCTGTTTCCACACCCGCCTCCTCGCAGGCGCTCCACAGGACTTGCAGCACCGCCGCGGCCTGGAGGCTGTTGGGATATGCCCGGCCCTCGCTGTCGCTGGCGCAGATCAGCCCCAGGCTTCCGAATTCCTCCATGACCTGCCGGGAGGGCCACCGGGCCAGCGCCGCCTTTGCCGCCTCCGCGTCGCCGTGATACCGCTCCGGGGAAATGTGAAGGTTTGTCAGATTGCACCGTCCGTTCCCCGTGGCCAAAAGCTTTTTGCCGGGGCGGGGGTTCCCCTCCAGCAAAATCACCTGGCCCGCTTTCCCCCGCTCCCGCAGACAGCGGGCGGCTTTCCCGGCGGCCATCAAGCCGGAGGCTCCCGCCCCCACTACGGCAATTTGAACCCGCTTCATCTCAAATCACCAGTCCCAGCACGCCATAAGAGAGAACGCACATGATAATATCGGCAATCAGCGTACCCAGGGCTACGGACAACATGGCGGATTTGAGATCCATCTTCATCAGCGCCGCTGCCAGAGAGCCTGTCCACGCCCCAGTGCCGGGCAAGGGAATGGCCACAAAGATCATAAGCCCCAGGGTTTTATAGCGGTTGATTTTATCAAATTTACTCCTGCCCTTTTCCTCCATGCGGTTTACCAGCTTTACAAGCCGGGTATTCCGCATCCAATCAAAAATTTTATTGATAAACAGCAGAATAAAGGGCGTGGGCAGCAAGGTGCCCACCAGGCAGATAAAAAAGGCAGGCCACAGCTCTACGCTTAAAAGCTTTGCCGCCAGAATGCCGCCCCGCAACTCGATGATCGGCATGAGAGACAGGAGAAACACCGTAAGCTCCGCCGGAATGGTTTCACTGAAAAAATTGACCAGCGCCTGAACGATCCCTTCCATGGTATGACCACTTCCCTTTTCTTTTTCCTTATAGTCTTTCCATTTTACAAGGAATTCCCAGGAAGATATTTCTCCCTGGGAATTATTTCCTGAATTTCTTTTTTGTTTTCATTTTTTCCGGTAGAGGCTGAAGCATTACTCCCATCTTGCCGCTGATTTTCCTTGACAAACAACGGGTTTTCCGGCGATAGCTTATTGCCACAGCCCGAAGGGAAGCTGCTGTGGAGCTGATGTGCCCAGCAGCTCTCCGGCCAGGTCTCCGAAGGTATAGCCCTGCTTTTCCCATTCGGTGAGAAGCTCATCGAGAATTTCGCCGTTGGTTTTTGAGGTGCTGTGCAGCAGCACCACCGCGCCGGGGTGCACCCTTGGCAGCAGCTTTTGAAAGGCCTCGTCTCTTGTGGGCTGGTCGTTTTCGTACCAATCCACATAGGCAAGGCTCCAGAATACGGTATGATACCCCAGCTTTTGTGCCATTCGCAGATTATTTTCGCAGAATTTTCCCTGGGGCGGGCGGTATAGCTTTGGCATTTCCGTTCCGATCAGCTCCTGATACAGCCGGGCGTTTTTCTCAAGCTCATTCTGGAAGCTGGCTTCGTCCGCGATGGCAGACATATCGGGGTGGCTGTAGGTGTGGTTCCCCACCGTATGGCCTTCGCTTACCATGCGTTTTACCAGATCCGGCTGGGTCTCAAAATAATTTCCCACCAGAAAAAAGACGGCTTTTACCCCGTGCTTTTTCAAAGCGTCCAGGATCTTCTCCGTATTGCCGTTTTCAAAGCCCGCGTCAAAGGTGATATAAAGCTTTTTTTCAGCGGGATCCTTACAGTAGAGAGCGTCGTACTGCGCCAAATATTCAGAAGAGGCGTTTCCCACAGGTGCTTCTCCCTGCTTTTGAAAGCTCAGACCCCAGTTTGTGATCTCACCGGAGGTGAACAGCGCGCCGCCGTTTCCCGCCGCCACAGTGGTGACGATCCCGCAGATCACCAAAATCGCAAAGGTGGAGATCAGTACGCCCCTGCGCCGTTTCAGCAGCCTTAAAAATTCCTTCATATGCGTTCCTCCCGCTTTTCTCCGGCTGTTTTCCTGCAAAGCCTGTGCCATTTTATGTTTTTTTCCAGGGAAATATCACCTTCCCATTGCGTCCGCGCCCAAAATACTGTATGATTTTTGTAAGGATTCATTTTCAGACTTTTAAGGAAGCGCCGGTATACTTAAGGCAGCACCGCACAAAGACCGGCCAGAGGCCTTTGTACACGATTAACTCTTGCGCACAATCTTTGTGAGGTGCTGCCTTGATTTTATCAAATTCCAAATCCGATACGGGCCTTGCGCGGTCTGATTTTTCCAATATTATTTGAAGGGAGCTCCTGCTATGGACGCGTTGGACAATAAAAACATTCTGGTGGTCGATGACGACAGAGAGATCGTGCGGGCCATCGCCCTGAACCTGGAAAGCGAGGGCTATACGGTTTTCAAGGCCTATGACGGCCTGGAGGCCTTGGATCTTGCCATGACAAAGGAGATCCATCTCGTCATCATTGACGTGATGATGCCAAAGCTGGACGGCCTTTCTGCGATCATGAAAATCCGGGAACGGAAAAATTTGCCCATCATTGTGCTTTCCGCCAAAAGCGAGAACAGCGATAAGGTAATCGGCCTTTCCATGGGCGCTGACGATTATATCACAAAGCCCTTTAACCCCATGGAGCTCACCGCCCGGGTAAAATCTCAGCTGCGCCGGTACACCAGCCTGGGAGATATCAACGCAAGCGGAGAAAATACCATTGTAAACGGCAGACTCACCTTCAACCTGGACGAACACGTGCTGTATGCGGACGGAGAGCCCGTAAAGCTTACCGCCACGGAAACGAAGATCGTGGAGCTTTTGATGCGAAACCCCGGCCGCATTTTCCCCGCCGAGGAAATTTATTCCAAAATCTGGAACGAATCCGCCTATTCCACGGAAAACACGGTGATGGTGCATATTCGCCGTATCCGGGAAAAAATTGAACTCAACCCGAGCGAGCCGGAATACTTAAAGGTGGTGTGGGGCATTGGCTACAAAATCGAAAAGCACTAATACCCTCAAGGGCGTCGTTTCCTGGCTGTGCCTGATCACGATGCTGTGCGGCATCGCCGTGGGGACCGTAGGCCTGGTCATGGTAGCGGTGGATCCCTTTTTGCAGGCCCGTATCGCCGAGTTTTTCAGCGGCTTTTCCTCTTCCTCGGTCTCTTTGGAAGCCTCTGCCGAGGCCGCCCAGCACTCTCAGCAGGCGCTCTATGAATTTACCGTTCAAATTCTCAGCATTCTCGCTCTTTCCATTGCCGTGATCCTTCCGGTGTTTCTTTTTCGGAAGGATCGGCAAAAGCTGGAGGCCGATCTGGCCAGGTGGTTTTCCAAGATCTGGATCGAGGTAAAGCTTCTGTGCATTGTTTTACTTTTGTTGTTCAGCCTGGCGATCGACGCCAGCACCGCGGTAACGCCCTTTGGCATTGTCACCCTGTGCACCGGTATTCTTCTGTTGTACTTTCTGTGCCTGGATATCGGCTACAACAAAAGCTTGTTCCGGCATAATATTATCCATTCTGTTTTGAAGGCTTTGAACGGCTACCGGGGAATGTCCACCTTCCAGCAGCGCAGCCTGCGGCGGTTGTATTCCTGCCTGGGCGTGGTGATCGGGATCATCTTTCTGTCTGGAACGATTTTTCTATGGATCAACAGCTCCGACCGATACTTCTCCTTCCAGGAGGCTTTGCTTTTCTTCACACTGCTGTTTGCGGTGATCGGCGTGGGAGGCACCATTCTCTGGTATGTTTTCGCCTTAAAGCAGGATCTGCGGGACTGGAACTTTCTGATGGCGCAGATTGCCGAAATGTACGGCGGGAATCTGGACGCAGTGAACCATGTGCCCCCCACCTCCAATTTATACGACTGCGCCATGCAGCTGAATATGATCCGCATCGGCATTCAAAAGGCCGTGGAGGAGGGCATTAAGGCGGACCGCACCAAGGTGGAGCTGATCACCAACGTATCTCACGATATCAAAACGCCCCTGACCTCCATTATCAGCTATATTGAGCTCATCAAAAAGGAGCCTGATCTGCCGCCGCTTGTCATGGATTATGTAAACACGATCTCCCGAAAGGCAGATCGTCTCAGCTCCATTGTACAGGACGTGTTTGAGGTTTCCAAGGCGGCTACCGGAAACATTCACCTGGATCTGGAGGATCTGGATCTGGGGAAGCTGCTGCGACAGACCCTGGCGGAAATGGAGGAGACCCTGCAGCCCGCCCAACTGACCTGGCGGGTGGAGATCCCGGACGCTCCCCTTTTGGTCCACGCCGATGGACAGCGGCTGTACCGGGTGTTTCAAAACCTGATCCGCAACTGCACTCAATATTCTCTGGAGGGTTCCCGGGTCTATTTGCAGCTGATCGCCCAAAACGGAAACGCGGTGGTAAGTATTCGGAATATCTCCCGAAATGAGATCACCATGAACGGCGAGGACCTTACCGCAAGATTTGTCCGGGGCGACCAGAACCGCACCACCGAGGGCAGCGGCCTGGGCCTTTCCATCGCCAAAAGCTTTACTGAAGCCTGCGGCGGGCGCTTTACCGTGCATACGGACGGAGACCTGTTTATCACTGTGGTGGAATTCCCCCTGGTGTCTCCGGCTCCCCTGCCTGTTTCCCCGGCACAAACCGCTGTCCCCGCGGCGGAACATGTACCGGGGAAACCAAGCTCACAGGAGATTCCCGGCCTGTCTCCCACCCCCCGGGAAGCGCCGCCGGTTTTGCCAAATCATTTTGACGGCCCTGCTGGGCCCGGTGGTTTTGAGCAGCCTTCGGGTTCTGAAAAATAAAAAAACAGAAAATCTCCCCGGCTGCGTATGCTGAAAACCAGCAGTACGCCAGCCGGGGAGGCTTTTGTTTGCTTTTATGGGTCAAATACTGGACTCCGGATAATAGTGGTGTAAAAATAACTGAGCGATACTCGGTTATGCGGCGCAGTGAAGGAAAAAGGTAGGGCACAGTAAATGATAGGTTAGCGAATTAGTTGTTAGCTGTTGGTTATTAGTCGTTAGAGAAGGGCAAGCTACCTCCTTTGCCATTCTGAGGAACGTAGAAAGCTATAGATTTCTTGACGAAGAATCTCGACCTTAATTCCAGAGCAAAAGGACAAAGACGAGATTTTTCACAGAGAAAGCAAGGTTTCCTTGCTTTCTGTTCAGTAATGACAAAAGGAAAGAAAGCGGCTTGCTGTTAAATTATAGTTTATATGACACTCCTTGGCTCCCCTGAAAGGGGAGCTGTCACGGCAAAGCCGTGACTGAGGGGTTCCGAAGAAGGGCAAAAAAGCACAGGTTTTATGCGGGCTTCCAGCGAGTTGGAACCTCTCCACCACCTGACGGTGGTCCCCCTCCCCTTTCAGGGGAGGCAAGGTGGTTAGTACTATTCGCTAGTCCGCAAAATTCCAATTTATCCGCTGCCTTACAATCGGGTCAAAACGCCTTTACGGCAGTGTGCCATGAACTCGCAGCTCTTTGCCGCTACTTCGCCGCCGCGATGGCTTGGTTTAAGTCGGCCAGGATATCCTCGATGTTCTCGATGCCCACAGAAAGCCGCAGCAGATCGGCGGGAACGCCTGCTTCCTTCAGCTGCTGGTCGTTCATCTGGCGGTGGGTGGTGCTGGCGGGGTGCAGCACACAGGTGCGCAGGTCCGCCACATGGGTCACAACGGAGGCCATTTTCAGGCTGTCCATAAATTTCACCGCCGCTTCCCTGCCGCCCTTTAAGCCAAAGGATACCACACCGCAGATGCCGTGAGGCATATATTTCCCGGCAAGGGCATGATCCGGGCTGCTTTCTAAGCCCGGAAAATTGACCCAGGCCACATCGGGGCAAGCTTTCAGATATTCCGCCACAGCCTGGGCGTTGGCGCAGTGGCGTTCCATGCGCAGGGCCAGTGTTTCCAGGCCGAGGTTCAGCAGGAAGGCGTTCATGGGGGCTGCCTGGGCACCGATATCCCGCATCAGGTGGCAGCGGGCCTTGGCGATATAGGCCGCCGGGCCAAACTGCTTAGTATAGATCACACCGTGATAGGATTCATCGGGCTGAGTCAGTGCGGGGAACTTGCCGTTTTCCCAGTTGAATTTGCCGGAATCCACGATCACGCCGCCCAGCTGCACCGCATGGCCGTCCATGTACTTTGTAGTGGAATGCACCACAATATCCGCGCCGAAGGAAATCGGCCGGCAATTCATAGGCGTGGGGAACGTATTATCTACGATCAGCGGTACGCCGTGCCGGTGCGCCGCCTGGGCAAAGGTCTCCAGGTCCGCCACCGCCAGAGAAGGGTTCGCCAGAGTTTCCGCAAACACGCAGCGGGTATTTTCCCGAATCGCCGCGCCGATCTCCTCCACCGTGCTGGTGGGAGCTACAAAGGTGGTTTCAATGCCCATTTCCTTCATGGTTTTGTAAAACAAATTGAAGGTGCCGCCGTAAATGGCGCTGGAGCTTACCACATGATCTCCAGCCGTGCAGATATTTAAAACCGCCATCAGAGAAGCGGCCTGCCCGGAGGAGGTGAGCAGCGCGCCCACGCCCCCTTCCAACGCGGCGATTTTCTTTTCCACCACATCGTTGGTGGGGTTCCCCAGACGGGTATAGAAGAAGCCATCCGCCTGCAGATCAAAAAGGTCTCCCATCTCCTTGGAGCTTTCATAGGTATAAGTGGTGCTCTGTACAATGGGAGCCACTCTGGGCTCTCCGTTTCCGGGCTTGTAGCCCGCATGAATACACAACGTGTCCAGCTTGTAATCCGCCATGCTTTTTCGTTCCTTTCTCTGTTATTTATGTAGGGACCGGCCTCCGGACGGTCCGTGGATACTGTAAATGATAGCGGACCGTCCGGAGGCCGGTCCCTACAAGGTTACCTTCAACTGCCTGCCAAATAGATTTCAAAAAATACTTTTCAGCCAATTCGCCAGGGCGTCCGCGCCGAACACGGCCAGGATCACCAGCAGGAAAAAGCCCAGAAGAGATAAAACCTGCACAAGGATTCGCTTTTTCCGGGGCATTTCCTCGAACTCCTCTTCCCCGGCCTGCTGCTCCAGCTCCGCCTTCATCTGAGCGGAAAACTCCTTTGCCGCGGGCAGATCCTCATAGCGCACATAGATATTTTTGTCGGTGGGCATCACTTCACAATCATAAAGATAACTGGTTTTGCCCTTACTGAAGGGCTCCAGCTGGTATAAGACGCCCGCTTCATCGAATTGTTCCGCAAGCCGCCCGGCGGTGTATTGATCCGCCCGGTGCAGCAGAACCATATCCTCCCCATTTACTGCCCGCAGCCTGACGCTTTTGCAGGCAGGGCATTTTTCGGTGGAATCAGGACAAATGGAACGGCATTTTTCGCAATACAGCATATTTGATCCTCCTGAAAGCATACGCCGCAGGGGCGCTGCCCTACCGACCACTGTATTCCCACATACTTAATAAACCTTAAAGCTTATCATACTCCAAATTCCGAAATTTGTAAATACGGTTTCTGCCGTGGCAACCACGAGGCATAATAGTTTAGCGGTTAGTTCTCCACTGCCATTGCTAAGCAAAAAGTGCAAAAGCTATAGCTTTTGCACTTTCTTGAAGAATCTCGTTCTTCATTTCTGAGTAAAAGAGCAAAGAACGAGATTCTTCACCGCCTTCAGCGGCTCAGAATGACAGAAGGAAAGTGAACGATTCGCCGCTAGATTGTAGTTTAGCGGATAATTCTCCCTTGTCATTCTGAGGAACGAAGTGACGAAGAATCTCGTCCTTGATTCCGGGAAAAGGGCGAAGGACGAGATTCTTCACTTCGTTCAGAATGACAAGGGGAAGCCTTTTCCCTTTCTAATAACTAACGACTAACACGCTAAATTCCAATTTACCGAACAGTTCCCCACTGTCATTCTGAGGAACATAGTGACGAAGAATCTCGACCTTTATTCCGGGAAAAGGAAGAAGGACGAGATTCTTCACTTCGTTCAGAATGACAAGGGGAAGCCTTTTCCCTTT
>CAJUTL010000016.1 GCA_910589395.1 uncultured Oscillospiraceae bacterium | reverse complement strand
CCCTGGCCGGTGGAGGCGTAGCTGTCCGCGTTGATGAAACGGGAAACAACGGGGTCGTAGTAGCGGCTTTGCAAATAGTAAAAGCCGGTTTCGGTATCGTGGTAGTACCCTCTGTACTTTAGCGGGTTGATAGCTGACACGCTACCGGAGGAGACAATAACTTTTCCCCAGACGTCATAGCCATAGGAGGCCAACAATTTCCCGTCTGGATCTTCTATTCGGGTCACGTCTCCCTGCTGGTTCGTAAAGTAGTAGCCGGTAACGCGGGCGCCGCCCTTGGGGAAGTACCAGAAGGAAAAAGGATAGAAAATAAGGCAATTCCAAATATCATATATATTTTTTATTCACAGTTCTTTCCTTTCAAACAGTAAAGGCAGAAAAGCTACTCAACTGCCGCTTTTACTTTTTGGACGGTATAATATTTTCCGTTTACCAGAAACGACCTGGTTCCCTTCCAAGCGATCCCGATAGTGGTAACGTCTTCCAGGCAGCATACTGGATATTCCACTCCCGGTTCGTCCGTCAGTTCTAGCGTTATATCCAGATCCATTCCCTCTATCCTATTCCCGGAGGTTTTATAGCAATAAACAGTACAGTATTTATCGCTGGGAGAACTGCACCAGACAAGGCCCTGATCTACCCTTGATGAAATATCCCCGGCAATAAAGCTGTTGGATATCGCACTGATCAAGCACAAAGCACCTATTGTTGCGACCATCGCAACACATGTGATCATAGACCAGAGATTTGCCACAAGGTTTTTGGCAGATGGAGACATCTTTCTCCCCAAGCTCACAATTCCATGAACCGCAAACGCGGTCACTCCCCACAGCACCGTACCGTACAGAAACAGCTGATACCGAGGGACAAAAAACGGCGTGCGCCCGGAAAGCAGGAAGTTCCACATTCCCCAGGCCAGCAATGCCGCGAGCAGGAGAAAGGAAAAAACAATGATCAGCACACGTACCGCTGGGTTCAACCGTGAAAGCTTGCTTACGATCCAATTCTTTTTGATCCACATAACAAATTCCTCCCTATTTTTCATCTACTTCCGGTTTCCAATTTCCCCGTTCCGGATGTTTATCTCGCAACTGATAATATCTCTCCTTGCGATAAACAGCCACCTGACTACCGGAGAGAGAAAACAAAACCTGATCTGCAAATACAGCAAATAGAAGCAGTATTTCGGGAACTGCGTCGGCAGAGTGCTGTACCCTATAAACAGTTTGTTCAAGCCAGATTTCATCATCTCTTCTGTATAAGGCAATTTGCTTTCCGTTTTTCAGCAGCGCAGCTTTATTTGGATTGTGTAATGACATTTCATAAATATCTTCTCCGATAGGAAACGTATACATTGCAGCGCCATATTTCCTTTTTGAGCTTCCAGCATAAACTCCATTTACATACGCTTGAAAAGGTACAAAAACAAACCAACCGATAAGAGGGATGTTGTCCAAAATCTGCAAGAAAAAATTGGTTTGACGTAAGCAAAGGGTGTCGCCAGATTCTGATCGTACAGTTATATTGTGAAACAGGAAGCCCAAAGTATAGCGACTGGTTCCACTGATTTTGGAATTTTCTGATACAGTATAACACCACGCATGTTTTTCTTGTTTTCTGTAAATTTTCATAGGTGGCTCCTTAATCTACAAAGGATACACTGAGGCCAGAACCAATTATCGGGGTAAATCCCTGCTTAAATTTTCTCTCCTCAACATCGTAATACAATTCAAAACCGAAACCGAATAAATCAACGTCACCATTTATAACTAGTTTTTTCGTTGTGAATGGCAATGGAATTTTTCCATTGCCTGACATTCTAATTAGTCGGCCACCAACTTTAATTCCGACAAATTCAGGCGACACAGATGCTTGCACCTCTCCCGTAACGCATTCTAATCGCCAACCACCGTATTTGTATTCTCCTCCTACTGCACCAATTCCGCCTTCTATTCCTCCAAGATTCAATCCGAAGGATTCATCTTTGGTTTTATTGCGGGAAGTTTCACTCGAAAAGACATCAAAGGTAACATTGGACGATGTAGTTTTTGTATATGTTCCCCAAGAATAATACGTTCCATTATCATCTGAGTAATATCCATTAAAGTTAGCATACCCATAAACACTTTTTTCCCAAAATTTTCAAGCTTAGTAAACTTATCGCCACTTACATCAGACCTGCTCACCGGGTCATTACCGCAGTAGGCGAACATATTGTACCCCAGGAAACCCTGGCCGGTGGAGGCGTAGCTGTCCGCGTTGATGAAACGGGAAACAACGGGGTCGTAGTAGCGGCTTTGCAGGTAGTAAAAGCCCGTTTCGGTATCGTAATAGTATCCTCTGAACCGCAGGGGATTGATATTTCGCATACTCCCTGAGCTTTTATATGCTTTGCCCCAGGCGTCATAGGAATATGACGCCAGCACATTGCCGTTGGGGTCTTCTATGCGGGTCACATCTCCCTGAGCGTTCGTAAAATAATACCCGGTTACCCGGCTTCCTCCATCGGGAAAATACCAGAAAGCAATAGGGGCGCCTGTATTGTCATAGAAGAAATACATCTCATTGCCTTCCCAGCCCTGCCACACCAGTTTGTCCCCGGCATAGGCGTAATCGTACCTTGTGTCGTTGTACGTTTTGCTGGTACGCAGACCGTTCTTATCGTACTCATAAGTAGCAATAATTCCGCCAGATTTTACTTTCGACAGGTATCTGCCGTTTTTCCACGTCATCTCCCAGCGTCTGGCGTTGGATCCACAATAGTTGACGGGGTTTCCGCTGACCGGCGTTCCGGTAACACTGTCGGAGAACATGTCATAGCTTTGACCCTCATAGGCGATCTTCCGGCCCCTGTAGGAAGTAAGCAGATCCCCCCACTGGCTGTTTTCATAGCCGTAATCTATTGTGGTACTACCCTGTGTACGGCTCAGCATATTTCCTGCCGTGTCATAGGTATAGGTTTCATTTCCCGCGCCGTATCGGCTTTGGTAGCTGCTTATCTCCCTGCTTTCAATACGCTTTTGTTGTTATAGCTGCAAAATCCAGAAAGGTGCAGAGCAATTTATCTGAGCTTATGTTGATTCTGAAAAAAATCAAATGGACTGGATACAAGACCCAACTTATTCGCCTTATTAAGGCAGTAAAACACCATTACGATCATGCCGCCGAAAGTAAAGACAGTAATCAATCTAGTCAGATAATCAAACCAAGGCATGGTGAAGATCTTTGTCTTTTGATCTCCGTCCCACCGATAGATACTTGAAGAAAAAAAGCCAGAATACTCCATGGTATATTTTATTCCGTCATCGCTGATAAATATATTCTCTTGGTTTGGCGGAACTATTTCCCACCCTTCGCGAGTTTCCTGTTTTTTTGTTAGGACATTGCCCGAAAGGTCTATCCAATATAGAAAAGAACCGGCGTGCACAATGACAGTTTCATCTTTAAGTGTAAAATCGTAACTCATGTTTGATTCCACCGGAATAGAATGCGCCATCTCTCCGTTTGGAGCAAAAACATCGATCCTGTATTTTCTGCCAAGATACAAATTTCCTTCCCTGTCATAGGCAAATCCCTGATAAGATATATTACCAGCGCCCGAAAGGACAGTAGTCAAAATAAACAGAAAAAGCGGGAAAGACAGAACAGCCCATATGATTTCAATCTTTGAAATTTTATATTTCATCTTTTGACTCCCTCTTATCAATCAAAAATATTACCGAGATAAATTACATCTGTACACACTGGCACAGTTGCATGAACTTCAGCAGGAATTGCCAGCACACCCAGACCAAAGGCTATTGTTCCACCTCCGTAAAGATTTCCAGTTTGCTTATCTGGCAAAACGATATACTCAAATCCAACAGGACCAACAGATCCGCCTGTTTGCAAAGACACACTATTTTCGACTTGTTTAATTGTTGGGGCAGAGGTAGCACTAAAATACATTCCTGCAAATGCCGATGGACTACCACCTCCTGCCGAAATTGAGGAGATATGGGCAATATTTCCTTCACGATCCACAATGATTCCACTAGAAGCCGATCCGCCTACACCGAAGAATGCAGATGAGGTAATTCCCATACTTGCCGTTCCCGGTACAACTACTTGCCAAAGTCTCTTTTCTGCCTTTTTCAAGGGAGCTTTTATTGGATCGTTTATAGGGGCAACACCAGGAATGAGGCCGGTTCTCGGATCGTAATACTTTAGAAGATTTGTGTTTGCGGGATATGCTGCTACATCTTCCATCATCGTATATTTATTTCCATCAGCATCTACCCTGCTCACCGGGTTATTGCCGCAGTAGGCGAACATGTTATAGCCCAGGAAGCCCTGGCCGGTGGAGGCGTAGCTGTCTGCGTTGATGAAGCGGGAAACAACTGGGTCGTAATACCGGCTTTGCAGGTAGTAAAAGCCCGTTTCGGTATCGTGGTAGTACCCTCTGTACTTTAGCGGGTTGATAGCTGACACGCTACCGGAGGAGACAATAACCTTTCCCCAGACATCATAGCCATAGGAGGCCAACAATTTCCCGTCTGGATCTTCTATCCGTACCACGTCTCCCTGAGCGTTCGTAAAGTAGTAGCCGGTAACACGGGCGCCGCCCTTGGGGAAGTACCAGAAAGCAATGGGAGCGCCTGTATTGTCATAGAAGAAATACATTTCATTGCCGCTCCAGCCCTGCCAGACCAGCTTGTCCCCCGCATAGGCATAGTCGTACCTTGTGCCGTTGTAGGTTTTACTGGTGCGAAGGCCGTTTTTATCGTACTCATAGCTTACGGTTCTTCCACTGCTGGTGGCGCTGGCAAGCTGTTTGCCGTTTTTCCACGTCATATCCCAGCGCCTGCCGTTATAGTAGCTGACAGGGTTTCCGCTGACCGGATTGCCGCTTACGGTATTAGTTGAGCTGTTATAGCTTTGCCCTTCATAGGCGAGCTTCTGGCCTCGATAGGAGGTGAGCAGGTCTCCCCACCGGCTGTTTTCGTAACCAAAGCTCTTGACCGTGCTGGCTACGGTACGGCTCAGCATATTTCCCGCCGTGTCATAGGTATAGGTTTCCAGCCCGTTCCCCGTATCGGCCTTAATTAGCTGCCCGAACTTATCATACTCGTAACTGGACTCCAATGCAAGGGCATTTTCCCCTTCCCGGCTATAGACCTGCTTGATATTCCCGGCGGCGTCATAGAGATAACGGTAGCCCAGCTTCACTGTGGTTCCGTCCGGCTTGTAGTAGATGAAATAGTTGGGCCGGTTGGTTTCCTTATTTGCGGTGGTGGTTTCGCCGTAGTTCCTGCGCCGCTGGTAGATCCCCTCCAGGGTTTCCGATTGCAGGCGGAGCAGGTTGTCATACCCGAAGGTCAATGAGCGGCCTGTACCCAGCTCCATGCTTTTCAGGGTGCCGTTGGCGTTATTGTAGGCATCAGCTTCGACAAGGAACCGTTATTGGGCTGGTATTGATCAGATTATTTGGCCTCAGTATGGGTATAAAAATCCTGAAATCTGCTGTCGTTCCAGTACTTTTGAAAAATTTCACTACCGGAGGAAGTTCGCCAAAACGCATCAATATCAGTAGCCTCTGATACTGGCAGGATTACAATTTTATTCAGGGAATCCAAAATGCGAAGCGTATCAGCAAGATGACCGGTAAAAGCATCAAACCGGCTTTCACTCATCCACGGAAAGCAAAAGATTTCTTTCCCATTACAATATCCTATTGCCGCCATCATTCGAAACACTTCATGCCCTGTGTACTGAATACGACGATCAAATCTAACATTTTCTATATGGAATATCCTTTGAATATCCTCTACAGATTCCGAGAGATGATTTTTGTTGATGGCTTTCTGTACCAGCTGCCGCACTGTTTTTCTGGAAGCAAACAAGGGATCCATGCCGGAAACCATGTAACAGGATATATCCCAAATCTGTTCCAGGGGAACGGTTTCGCCGTTTACTTTGGCAATCAGCGGTGAATTGATAATGTGCTTCCGACTATATCGCTCGTGCTGATACATAGACAACAAATAACTGATTCCCCAATTACCGGAATCACATTCTCCATATAAAGCATTGATACCAGGAAAGAAATGGTAGGTATTTGCCCTGGTTGTTACATCTTCAACTGTGTAGAATTCTGACTTACAGCGCATATATCCACTGCTGCTTATCTCAACACTCTCAATTCTCACTAATACCACCCTACAATTTTCGTATTTTGAACTGAAACTGGCCCAATTAAAACGCTTCTAAGCGGTCCACATGATTTTGCTTTTTTATCTGTTATGCCTTTATCTTCTTCAAATGCCGCATTTGTTTCAATGGAAATGATAACACCCGATTTTCCTTGACCATAATTTGCGCCACTATTTTTGATAGCTTGCTCATTAGGATACTTCTCCCAGACGAAAACATATCCTCCTTCCCAACCACTACCTCTTAACTGCCCACTTGCTATAATAGCAGCAGCATTCCCAGCCGTGGTCACATGGTAGTAAGTCTTTGATTTCTCCTCAGGTGGCTTATCAGTTGTTGCTTTTGCTAAAGGCTGAGATTTTACATTCTGTGCACTCTGAGCAAGAGCCCAAAGTCCAAAAATTCCAATTAAACCGGCACCGCCTCCACCGAATACATTATCATTGACCATCGTATATTTATTCCCATCAGCATCTACCCTGCTCACCGGGTTATTGCCGCAGTAGGCGAACATATTGTAGCCCAGGAAACCCTGGCCGGTGGAGGCGTAGCTGTCTGCATTGATGAAACGGGAAACAACGGGGTCGTAGTAGCGGCTTTGCAGGTAGTAAAAGCCCGTTTCGGTATCGTAATAGTATCCTCTGAACCGCAGGGGATTGATATTTCGCATACTCCCTGAGCTTTTATATGCTTTGCCCCAGGCGTCATAGGAATATGACGCCAGCACATTGCCGTTGGGGTCTTCTATGCGGGTCACATCTCCCTGAGCGTTCGTAAAATAATACCCGGTTACCCGGCTTCCTCCATCGGGAAAATACCAGAAAGCAATAGGGGCGCCTGTATTGTCATAGAAGAAATACATCTCATTGCCTTCCCAGCCCTGCCACACCAGTTTGTCCCCGGCATAGGCGTAATCGTACCTTGTGTCGTTGTACGTTTTGCTGGTGCGCAGGCCGTTCTTATCGTACTCATAGGTAGCGATTCTTGCGCCAGATTTTACTTTCGACAGGTATCTGCCGTTTTTCCACGTCATCTCCCAACGCTTAGCATCGGATCCACAATAGTTGACGGGGTTTCCGCTGACCGGCGTTCCGGTAACACTGTTAGTAGCCATGTCATAGCTTTGACCCTCATAGGCTATCTTCCGACCCCTGTAGGAAGTAAGCAGATCCCCCCACTGGCTGTTTTCATAGCTATAATCTATTGTGGTACTCCCCTGTGTACGGCTCAGCATATTTCCTGCCGTGTCATAGGTGTAGGACTCAGCTCTTGAGAGGGTATACGCCCAAGTCAACTGCCCGAACTTATCATACTCGTAACTGGATTCCAACGCAAGGGCATTCGTCCCTACTCTGCTGTAGACCTGCTTGATATTCCCGGCGGCGTCATAGAGGTAGCGGTAGCCCAGCTTCACTGTGGTTCCGTCCGGTTTGTAATAGATAAAGTAGTTGGGCCGGTTGGTTTCCTTATTTGCGGTGGTGGTTTCGCCGTAGTTCCTGCGCCGCTGGTAGATCCCCTCCAGGGTTTCCGATTGCAGGCGGAGCAGGTTGTCATACCCGAAGGTCAATGAGCGGCCTGTACCCAGCTCCATGCTTTTCAGGGTGCCGTTGGCGTTATTGTAGGCATAGGTTTCCCACAGCGTATAGCCGGGAAGCTGCCAGGACTGGGAGGAAAGGCGGTTCTGCGCGTCATACTTATGCTGGGTTCTGAGGGCTGTCACCTGATACCCGCTTTGCTCGCTTCGGATCAAACGGCCCAGGCTGTCATACTCATAGAAATATTCCGCACTTAAATTATCCAGCTCATCAAACACCGTGCTTCGGGCGACATTTCCATAAGCATCATAGCCGAGCGCTTCTTCATAATCAAATAAATCATCTGTGTAATGCCATATGGATTCCAGGCGGCCCAAGATATCATAATAGTACTCATCTATATCGCCGTTTCCGTAGACCGTTTGAAACAGGGGGCCGTTATTCGGCTCATAATAGTACGACGCAAGCGTGATTGGAGACTCCCACACTACATCACCTTCCAGAGAAGCATGATTTCCGCTTTGCACCTGTACCTTCGTCACATTTCCCCAGTCGTCTCTGGGCGTCAGATACTTTTGCCACTGCGGCGTGGTTCCCTGGAAGCTCTTCCGCATGACGGAGGATATCTGCCCTTTATCATACTGGTTGGACAGAGAGATCGCCCCGGAAACATAGGTATTGCTGACCTTATCGTTTGTTCCGGCCACATATTGCTGGTTCACGGTCAGGGTGCCTCCCGCATAGGGCGTTTTCACCGTGCTCACCCTGCCCAGGCCATCGTAGGTATAGCCGGTGGTGATACCGTTTACGTCTGTAATGGAGGACGGGTGATTTTTATTGGAGGTATACGCGGCACTGCTCTGCATATAAACGCCGCTTGTTCCCTTTTGCAGCTTGGCGGAGGTGTTGTTTCCCGCCGGGTCGTAGGCGGCGGTCAAATTCACACCATCGTTCGTGGCCTTTGTCATGTTGTGGCTGCTGTCGTAGGTATAATTGAACGTGCCGGAGGACGCGGAAACCAGCTTTGTGAGATTCGGGCCGCTGTAGGTATAGGTATCGGTGCTTTGCGCGGAGGTGGTAACGGTTTTCAGCTTGCCGTTGCTGTCATAGGTATAGGTCTGCGCGGGCTCTTCGGTCAAAGAAACCTGATCGAACCAGGCGGTATTTACGTTGTAATCATACGCGAGAGAAACGGTAATGCTGGTTACCGTTTTATTGGCGCGCTTGGGTACGATAAAGCCGGAGGCATACTGCCAGCCGTCAAACTGCGGGTTAAAGGAAACATACTGATATTCCGGCGTGGTGGTATCGGAATACAGAATTTTAGCGATCATGCCGAAAAAGCGTTGTGGCGTATCGTTGTCACCGGACAAGTCGCTGACCGGCGCGCCGTCTGTTACCGAGCGCGCCTTTCCCCACGCGGACAGCATGTAGGTGGTATTGGAGCTTCGATTGATGGAAACCGTTTGATAAGCGCGCCTTTTGGCGTCCGGGTGCCCCAGCATCTGAAGCGCAACGCCGCGGCGGGCGTCATCGCCGCTTAAAGTGACAGGAGACACGCGGGAATCCGGATAAGTCCAATATTTTGAAATGGGGACTGTTGACAAAGTATCGGAGGAAACCCACTTTTCCAAGCCTCCAAATTGCACCAGATTTACAGTGGTGGCTGCCCCCTGTTTCTCTAACAGCACGCTGCCAAATGGAATGACAACCTTTTCAAGCTGAAAATCGTCAAAAGCCCCGTATTCAGACGCATTCTTTAAAGTTGCACAGATCCGATAGTTCCCGCTGGTTTTTGGCCTATAGCTGACCTGCAAGCGGGTCCACCCTGATTCGATCTTTGTGGAAGTGGCATAGTCAAGCAGTTTGCTTTCGGCAAGAACTTCCGTTCCGGTGGAATCATTGAAGCTGAGCGTCATTCCTCCGTCTTTTCCAAAACCTGTGATCCCGGAGGAATTGGCATAACCCGAAAACACATAGGTAGTTCTCGCCTTCAGATACACGCTTTGAAAGCAGGAGGATATCGAACCGGAACCGGTGGTGGAAACCGCGGTCGGAGAGTGGCGCAGCTTCATCAGATATTTACCGGTTCGGGGGAGGATCGTTTTGCTTGTTTCGCTTATATTCTCACAAATCAATGAGCCTGAGTTGGCAGTACTCGCCTGATGTACCCAACCGTAATTGACCTGTTCCAAACCGCCGTTTTGAAGCTGGTTCACCGCCGCAATACCAGAAGCCGCCGCGCCGGTCACACGGTTGTTGGTTTTATTGGTTCCCTGGTTTTTGGTATAGGTAAGGGCGGAGGTTCCCAGAATTTCTGTCCAGTTGGAATTATAATTTACCACATTGACCGTTCGGCCTGCCAGGTCAAAGGTATAGCGGGTGGTAATGTCATCGTTTGTATTCTCGGTACGATCCTGCCCGTAAAACCGATACAGCCTCTGCTGCAGGCTGGGAGAGTAATTGTGCCAGGTGCTTCCCACCGTTTGCGTGCCGTTCAGGGTAGAGGCGATATATTCGTGAGCCTTGTGTACATACTGGTTCTTAAAGCTGGATCCATAGGCAAGCTCCAACCCGGACTTTGATTCCTCATCATAGATCTTTATAAGAAGATCCGTGTCGGTGGAATATCCGTACTGGGCGGAATGCCCGTCCGGGAATGTGATTTTACTGAGCAGCTGCGCGCCGGAGGCCGGGGCGGCATACTGGAAGGTATACGCCCGCCCGCTGGCATCGGTGATCTTATTCACAAAATTCCCGGAGTACGTCAGCTTACAGACCAGGCTCTGCACACCGGCGGCGCTGCCGTTATCGTTTACCTGCCAAACCTGCGTGACCCGGTTGGCTTGCCCCGCTTTCGGCTTCCAGGCGGTGGAAGACGGGCTGAAAGGGCTTGACGAGCTGTAGGCCGTATTGTCGTTGTAAAGGTAATAGATCGCATTGCCGTTTCTATCGGTCTGCTTCGTCAGGTAGCCGTTATAAAATTCCTTTTGGTTGTTCTTTTCGTCCTTCAGCGTGGAAATGGCACCGGAAACCGACAGGGTATAGCCCAACCCGTCTTCATCTTTATAAGTGCTCAGCGAAGAAGGGGCTTCAAAATAGTGCTCGGTTCCATCGGCATCGGTATACACATAGTAGTCTGTAGAAGCGTTATTGGTTTTTACCGTGATTTTTACAACGGTTTCCTGCACGGAAAGCTTCCAGCCGGAGCCCACGCACATATTGGCATAGTTGGCGGTATGGACGCCAAAGCCATTATTGGCCGTAAAATACCTGCCCCGGTAAGGAGAATTGTAATACGCCGCCAGGGAAAACGGCATGGCTTCGCTGTTGCTGGAAAACAGGGTATTTGCCAGGGTAAGCTGGGCGGAATAATCGCCGATATTGGCTGTACCCGCTCTGCCAACAGAAGAGGTCTGATAAGTAAACCTGTTTTCCAGGCCCACATTGTTTCGATAATGGATCAAAAAAAGCGGCCTGAAATTGATATTCATCCAGAAAATGCCGGTGCCGCACTGGGTAGCGCTGAATTTATCGGGCCCAATAGCGTCCATGGCAAGCATACAGTTTGCCGCGGGATCATGATACCACTTGCTTACCAGGCGGGAAATATCCCAGGAGATATATTTGCCTTCGCTCGCCTCTGTAATGCGGGCATAAGCCTCGGTAATGTTTTGGTTAAAGGACGGCTTGGTGTTCCAGGTTATGTTTCTGATCCACTCGGCGTTTGACCCATAGCTGGAAGGCCGCGCGGACGTCACCTCATGGGCCTGCACAAAAATACGGTTCAGCCCCACCTGGCTATAGGTGTGCTGATACAGGTTCAGAGTTGCGTTGACCACATTGCAGTTGGCAGGTATGGTAGGCAGAGAAGCAAACTGGAAAAAGACCTGCATTTCATCACCGGTGGTCCTATGGCCTATGTACAGGCTTTCCACACCGGAACCTGGAGTATTCGGTTTTTCTGTGGTTACACAGGTAGCTGTAAAGGAATTTCCGAAATCACTGCCGTACAGGATCAGCGTTGGGTCTATGGTAACGGGGAATTGCCGGTCCTCGGCGTTGATCCATTCCGCGGCGGCTTCTACCGTCAGCACATAGCCCTCTGTGGTGTGGACCAGCTCATAAGCCGCGTCGTAAGAAACGCTTTGGCCGGCGTCCACCAGATAAGGGGCGGGAATTTGGTAGAGGATCTTCTCGTTCTCATCGAGCAGGTCAACACTGCCGCTTTCCCGCAGAACGGGAGTAAGGCCCTCTAAATTCAAAAGGAAGCTGTACCGGTAGCTTTTCTGCGGCTGCCTGACAATGATGCTTTCCTTGACGTTATAGCCGTAGTTGTAATACTGCAAATCCACCCCGGGCCAGACGTTTTCATAGGTCACCCGGGAGGATATTTTTTCCGGCTGCAGCTGGTCTTCCAGGGAAGGCGCGGCTTCGGTATCGTCAGTTACTCCAACACTGTTGATCTGGTTTCCGGGGGCAAGGGCCGCGCCGGGCTTTGCGCCTTTCGGATTTTCGATTTTCGCGGAAACGCTGGCCGCCATAGCGGCAGCGGTGGTTTCTTCCTTGCCGCTCTCCACAGGCGGCAGCTCGGTGGCGCTGTCCTCTTCCGGAGCGGAAGCCACAGGCTCAGAGCCTTCCGGAGCGGTGCTTTCCGGAGCATCAGAAGGAAGAGAAGTTTCTTCATCGAAAGCGCCTTGGCCGGCAGAAGGCGCAGAGGATTCCGTTTCCTCCTTTTCCTCCAGGGAGGACGGAGCGGATGAAACCGGGAAGTCCTTTTCTTCGGCAAAAGTGGAAACAGACTCTTCCTGAATCTCTTCTTCGCTGTTCAAATCCTGATCGAAGCCGGGCAGTTCTGAGCGTTCGGGCTGTGATGAAACGCTCTCGCCTTCTGATATCATGGAGCTCGCATCTGAGCTTTCGCTTGGTTCGGAGGTTTCTTCCGGCTCTGAGGAGGAAGAGCTTTCCGCGCTATCCTCCGCGGTGCCCTCTTCCGGCTTTACCGCTTTATCCGTCACAAGTGTCTGTGCCGTATCCGGGCGCAAAAGCGCCAATCCGAAGCTATAGTCCTGATTCGCAAGAGAAAAGAGGGGTTCGTCAGGACGCAGAACAGACGAATAGCGCTTTGTTTCTTCCCCATTTTTAGCCTCGTACATACCCGGAGCATTGATTCTCCCAAGGGAATATCTGCTTGCCTGAGAGAGCGACAGCGTATTATCGATCTCTTCCCAGGCGCCGCCCCCGGTTTCATAATGCACCGGGCCGGGATAGGAAGCTGCGACAAAAGAACCGTCGCTTAAACGGAAATGCTTTTCCGCCGCGCTCCGCTGTTCGGTTTCCTCGTACACCACCTGGGCTTCGAGGGACTTCTCCTCTACAAAATCTGTAGGAAGCGCTATTTTCTCTGCTTCCTGCACTGCGGCGGAAGAGACAGCTTCCTCCGCCATGGCCCGCAGGGGAACCGCCTGCAGAAGCAGCGCCGCTGAAAGCAGTACAGCCAGAGCTTTTTGAAATTTTTTCATACTTCTCATTCTCCTTTTTCACTATAGCAAATCCCAAGAATCCATACAAAAGCTTTTCCAAGATGAATTTCTAAGACAATTTTCCATTTCAAAAATATCATTTTGATAAAAATTGTTCTTTTGCCAAAATATAACGCAAAAAATGTTGTTTGTCAATCTGAAAATCACAAAGTTTAATACAAGCTCTTCAGGGACAAGCCAATACGGGCGGATATTGAGCATACGGCCTCTTGTCCTCCACAGGACATGTAAAATAGGAAAATTATTTTCAGAAAAGGTCAGTGATTTTTCCATTTGCGTTGTATAATTGATAAAATAGTCACAGGAGGAATGTCATGCGAAAAATCAAAAGCATTGCGGTACAGATTCTCGGCCTGATGACCGCCGCCGCCATGGTTTGCTGCTGTGCCGCCTGCGGCAGCGCGGGCCTTCCCAATGCCAGTACGCCGAAAGTCAGCAGCAGCGAAGCTGTCTCTTCCCAAGGGGAAACGGCGATCACACCTCGGGAATATTTTCAAAATGCTCCCTCCCCCAAAGAGGAACCGAGCTTCGGCATGATCCGGGATATCTGCGAAACCGTTACCTCAGGAGAGCGCTTTTTCAGCACAAAACGGCAGGAGCTGGAAGAGGCCGAGGTAATCCCCGCCCTGCATGGCGGCTATCAGTTTACCTGCGGCGCTTTTTTTGAAGAGGATAACCGGCTCAAAGAGCTCTCCCTAAGCTGGAAGCTAGTTCACACGACGGATTGGGGCTATGGAGAAAATTTCCTGATCGTTTCTGTTTCGGAAAAGCTGAATCGTTTTCCCGGTGTGGACGAGTACGCCTCTCACTTTGGGCAGTACCTCGCCCGGCAGGAGGGAACCGAGATCGTCGCCGTTGGCAGTGCGGAAACGGAAAAATGCCTGACTTTCCAAAAAGAAAAGCTCTGGTACCGCATTTACGGCAGTGAAGAGATTCCCGCGGAGGATATACTTGCCGTGCTGGAGCATTTTTTGCGGCGCCCGATTGAGGTAGAAGCCTTCGCGAAGGAAAAGGGCGATGAATATACCTGGGCAACGCTGGCGGAAATTCCCAATGCGTTTGCCGGCTATTACCCTGTGGATTCGGAGCTTTGCCCATCGCTGATCCCCACCGCCAGTGAAGTGAGGCTGCAAAACGGTGTTCCTGTCGCGGTGCTTTTGGCTTACGATACAGCCGCCTCCGGCCATGCGGTCATCGGCTGGGATATCTACCGGGAAAATCCCGATTTCGGCCTGGACCTCTGGGAGGAGTACAATTTTGCCGGAGATATTTCCAATTTGACAGAGCAGGACCTGCGGGAATACTGGAAAAGGGGCATCGTACAGTTCCAGCACTGCTTTCCGTTTTCCTGGGACGGCTATCTGATTGCGGCCCGCCTGAGCACCGACGCTACCCCCGAGCAGCTGTGGCAGCTTTTGCAGGAATTGCAGGAAAGGCAATGAGAAATGAGCAATGAAGGGCAAGAGCACAGGCGGTGTAAGCAATGCTTGTAATGCCTGTTAAATTGGAATTTATCAGTTATCTACTCACCTCCCTCCTGTCATTCTGAACGAAGTGAAGAATCTCGTCCTTTGGCTTTTTCCCAGAAAATAAGGTCAAGATCCTTCGCTGGGAAAGCGAAATTTACTTCGCTTTTTGCTCAGCAATGACAAGGAGGGAAACCAGTCCGATAAATTGGAATTTAGCGGCGAGGCGTCGCGGCAACCCGTGAAGCTGCCTGGTGTGGGAGGATAGCTTCCGGCCCGACCACAAGCAAGCAGGTAAATTGGAATTTAGTGAGTACGCTGCTCGCTTTCCACCTGTCATTCCTGAACAGAAAGCAAGGCGCGCCTTGCTTTCTCGGTGAAGAATCTCGTCCTTTGCCCTTTTACCCTGGTGTTAAGGACGAGATTCTTCGTCACTTCGTTCCTCAGAATGACAATAGTGATAGCGGAATCAGGACGCTAAACTATAATTTAGCGACCCGTTCTTGCCCTACATTGCTAATTGCTCATTGTATTTCTAAAAAAGGAACTGCCGCAAAATTGAGTGTTTTGCAGCAGTTCCTTTTTCCTGGCTTTTTTAATTTTATTTCTCTCGTTTCAGCTGAAAGGTCAGCCCATCGTATTTCCGCCCATTGACCTCCCGTGTGCCGATGCTGCGGCCGCACTCCTGGAAGCCCAGCTTTTCGGCACAGCGGAGCATACGGACATTGCCTGACCAGGTTTGTGTGTAAAGCTCGTCCACGCCGTTTTCCAGGTTGTACTTGATAAAAGCACGGAGGGCGTTGGTGCCGATCCCGTTTCCCCAAACGTCGCTCTCGCAAATATCAATGCCAATCGTGCGGTAAACGGTCTGCCCTTCTCTAACCTCGCCGATCCAGTTGTAATTCTCGTCGATCGAGTAGGATCTTACCCACCCGATATGCCTGCCGTTCCATTCGATTTCAAATCTCCAGCGGCGGGTCTCATCGGAAAGGTCTTTTACCGACTCATAATAGTCACGCCAGGACGCGCGTTCAGTTTCTTCGTCCGATTCAACCGGCTCCCACGGGGCATCCGTTTTCGACCATTCTGTTTCAGTGGTAAACCAGCGCACATAATCCTCAATATCGGACTCCTCCATATCCCGAAGGCTGATATTTTCAAATTCGATCTTCATTGCAAGTTTCCTTTCTCTTTCTTTTTTCTTTTCCTCGATCAACTTTTTCAGAAAACCTGTGGTTCGCAAATTGCCGAAAGCTCAGCGCTTTGCGCTGAGCTTTCGGCACAGTGGTCTGGTGCGGGTAACAGGATTTGAACCTGCACGGGGGTACCACCAGAACCTAAATCTGGCGCGTCTGCCAATTCCGCCATACCCGCAGGGGATCAGCCTGATGGCTGACCTGTTTATTATAATGCACCGGCTGGGAAACTGCAAGAGAAATCTTTTTGGTTCAGGAACTCTTTTTATGCCGAAAATTTCCCATTGGAAGAAGCTTTCCGAAAGGACAAGGGCGCGCAGAAGCTCTGCGCGCCCTTGCTTTTGGGGAACCGTTTTCCGTTTCCTTCGCTTTGGCCTATGTAGGCAGGCCGAAGCTAATGGAAAGGGCCTGGTTTACCCGATTCATGGAGCCGGTATCCAGGCGGCCCATTTTTTCTTTGAGGCGGTGCTTATCGATGGTGCGCACCTGCTCCAGAAGCACTACGGAATCCTTTAAGAGACCGGTATTTTCCGCGTTTACTTCAATATGAGTAGGCAGGTTCGCCTTATCGTGCTGGCTGGTGATCGCCGCGGCGATGACGGTGGGGCTGAATTTGTTGCCCACATCGTTCTGCACGATAAGCACCGGGCGAACGCCGCCCTGCTCTGAGCCCACGACGGGGCTCAGATCCGCATAATAAATATCTCCTCGATGGACTATCACAATTCTGACCTTCCTCTCTCCGGTTCAGGCGTTTTCACTTCTAGTTTTGCCTGACTTTGGGAGCTTTAATCAAGAAACTGGAAATTTTCAGGGGACTTTTCCCCTTCCTTCTCAGTTTATAAAGGAAGGCCGCTTTTGGTTCCTGTGATCCTACCGGGCGATCCAAAACCGGATCAGGGCGATCAGCAGCAGGTGGGCGGGATAGAACACATAGAACAGCCATTTTGTCCAGGCCTTATCGGTACCCGGTTTTCCGTTATAGCGGGAAATGCACCAAAGGGGCAGAAGCATTCCCAGGTTAATGCCCCCGGAAAGGAAATAGGAAAAATCCGTCAGCCAGATGCCCGTGGTCAAAAGGTCGATGATGGGAGAGGTTAAAAAGAACAGCACACCGCCGCCAAACAGAACGATCAGGAAATAGCCCATTTTCTGGCCGGAGGGGCTTTCGTAAAAGAAATCAAACACAAGGATTATCACAAAGCCGATCCCGCCCCAATCTCCCGGAAGGCTGAGCGTCAACAGCAGCGCCAGCAAAAGCGCCTTCAGCACCGGATTTTCCACCCTGTGGCGAACATGAATTCCCAGCACGCCCAGAAGGATCGTGTGGATCACGCTGAGGCTCAGAAAATTCAGATTGGCACGCTCCCCCTGAGCGCTGAAGAGAACAAAGGGCACATAGCTGAGAAGCGCGAAAAGGAAAAGCCGAAGGAGATACCGCTTCAGATCTCTTGTGTGGCGGTACCCCTGGGCCGCGCAGAAAAACATCAGCGGGCCGGTGAGCCTGCCGAAAAAGCGCAGGATAAAATACGGAACCGTTCCGGCAGGCAAAAAGGCAAAGGCCAAATGATCGGCCAGCATGGCGGCTATGGCAATCAGCTTCAGCTGGAAAGAACCCAGACCCTTTCCGGCGGCAGTATCTTCCATATGATTCCCTCCCTTCTACAGCAAAAGCCGGAAACTTCTAAAGCATACCTTGCCATGGAGGTTCCCGGCTGTTTTTTACTTTCCGTTCTTAAAGCTTTCCAGCTCGATGGCCTTTCCGCCGTTTAAGCGGGACTCCTCCGCCGCCAGGGCGATAAAGTGGCTTTCCATGGAATTTTCCAGGGTGGTGGTGCGCTCGGTGGCTTCGCTGCCGTTTAAGAGCATTTCCAAAAAGTCGGAAACGATGCCGCTGTCGCCGCCGCCATGGCCCTTCAGGTCGGAAGCCAGCTTCCCTACATCGATCACTTCCTCCGGCTTGCCGAATTCCCGGATATGGATCACGTTGGAAATCATATCCGCTTCGATCTCCCCTTTTGTTCCCATGGCCTTAAAATAGCGGTAGCAGCTTTCGGTAAAGGCACACATGGTAAAGCTGATGGTGGAGCCGTCTTCCATGAGAAGAATTGTCTGCTGGTGATCCACCACATCGTTATCACAGTGATAGACGCAGCGGCCGTAAGGGCCGTTTTTCAGCGCCTCATAGGTGCTTTCCACCGTGTTTTCCACACTGAGGATCGAGGTGATCCAGTTGTCGTTATGGGTGGCTCTGCCGGTTTTCGGGCTGGTGATATAGATCTTTTCCGCATCGAAAACGCAGTGCTCTTTTGCTTTGCACCCGCCCAGGCAATAAGGGGTAGCCCCTTCGGGAGCGCATTCCTTTTTGAACAGCTGAATACCGCCGAAGGAGGAGACCGCTTTGCATTTTTTCCCCAAAAGCCAGGTGAGGATATCCATATCATGGCAGGATTTTTGCAGGATCATGGGGCTGGTTTCTTTGGAATTCCGCCAGTTGCCCCGCACAAAAGAATGAGCCTGGTGCCAATATCCCACATTCTCGTTGGCACAGATGGAAACCACATCTCCGATCCGCCCGCCGGAGATCAGATCCTTCAGGGTATTATAGAAGGTGGTATAGCGCAGCACATGGCACACGATGATCTTGCCGGGGCAGTCCTTTGCCACCTCCAAAATTTCCCGGCACTTGGAAAGCTCCGGGGAAATGGGCTTTTCCATCATAATATGGTAGCCCTTTTTCAGCGCGGGAATGGCGTGGCCCACATGCTGGCGATCCATGGTGGAAACCACCATGACGTCCGCCAGCTTCCCGTGCTCCAGCATTTCCTCCCCGGAAGAAAAACAATTTTCCTCCGGAATAGCGTAAAGCTCTTTTGCCTTTTGCACCTTCCGGGGATTCAGATCCGCCACGGCGACAACCTTCATCTTATCGGGAAACAGCTTCTGCATGGAAGCATAGGTGCTTCCCCTGTCTCCAAAGCCGCAAATAGCAAATGTGATGGGTGCTTTCATGTTAGTTTCTCTCCCTATTTTAGTTGTATTGATACAGCTCCGTAGAGTTATTCAGTTGAAAAATCTCTTCACCAACAGTTGGCGGTGAGGACCAGTTTATATTCTGCGAAGTCGCAGGAGCTTCTATCAGCTCATAGGAACTGCTATTGACAGCCAGCGCCTGGTTAAAGTGGAGCAATATATGAGGAAAAGCAAGTGTCTTTTGCACTAGGCCAGGCTGCATATCACAATGACAATCTATGTATGCGGAAACCAAACCCAGGCCGCTCGTATCAAGGCTAGGTCGTTGCTCAAAAGTCCCCATTATGTTGGGAGTGGCAATGACACTTCCAGCGCTTACCCCCACGTAAACCTTATTAGCAAACACAAAGGCTCTGGCAACATCTACAAATTCAGTCTTTTTGATAAGTTTAAGGAGATGTTCACACCAGCCGCCTGTCAAAAACAGAATATCATAGGTTAAAGCTTCCTCCAAGGGAAGGGGTTTATCCAGCATATACGTAGTTATATTTTTCGAAGAGAAGCCTAGCCAGATAAGCTCAGAATACAGAATAGAAGCAAGCTTTTTTGACTCTTCATCACAAGCAGCAGCAGGAATAAATAAAATACGTGCCTTGGAAAAAGGTTTTGCTACCATAGTGGTAAAGCGCTCTACAATAGGGGCGAGCGGCCTGCTCAAATCAAATGGATCAAAAAATCCGGAATCCGTCAACAAAACATTTTCCCAAGCCAAATTTTTATCCATAACGATCGTTCTCCTTTGCTACCTCACTTCCAGCGCCCGGTTGCCGATATCTTTTCGGTATATGACGTCTTCAAAGCTGATTTTTTCTGCGGCGGCATAGGCGTTTTGCAGCGCTTTTTCCAGGGTCTCACCCTTTGCGGTAACGCCCAGCACCCGGCCGCCGGCCGTGAGGAATTTTCCGTTTTCCAGCCTGGTTCCGGCATGGTAGACCGTTGCGCCGTCCACCTGGCCGTTTTCCAGGAGGCCGTGAATTTCAAGGCCCTTCCGGTAGCTGCCGGGATAACCGCCGCTTGCCAGGATCACGCAGGCGCAGGGCTGGGAAGACCACTCGATGGTAAGCTCTGACAAGCGCTCCTCCGCCACGGCGGTGATGATTTCCACAAGATCTGTTTGAAGCCTTGGCAGCACCACCTGGGTTTCGGGGTCGCCGAAGCGGGAATTGTATTCGATGACCTTGGGGCCGCCGGGAGTGAGCATCAGGCCGAAATAGAGACAGCCCTTAAATTTTCTTCCTTCCGCGTTCATGGCCTTCATGGTGGGCAGGAAAATCTTTTCCATACACTCCGCCGCCACCGCTTCCGTATAGAAGGGGTTTGGGCTTATGGTGCCCATGCCGCCGGTGTTGGGGCCCTTGTCCCCATCGTAAGCCCGCTTGTGGTCCATGGAGGAAACCATGGGGCACATGGCCTCGCCATCGGTAAAGGCCAGCACGGTCACTTCCGGGCCGGTGAGGAATTCCTCCACCACCACCTCAGAGCCGGAATCGCCGAAGAGCTTATCCTCCATGATGGAGCGCAGGGCGTCCCGTGCCTCCTGCTCTTTCTGGGCGATGATAACGCCCTTCCCCAGCGCCAGGCCGTCCGCCTTGATGACGATGGGATAAGTATTCTTTTCCCTGATGTAGGCCAAGGCCTTCTCCGCCTGAGAAAACACTTCATACTCCGCCGTGGGGATCCCGTATTTCTTCATCAGGCCCTTGGAAAACACCTTGCTGGCTTCCAGCTGGGCCGCCCTGGCATTGGGGCCGAAGCAGGGAAACCCGGCGGCCTCTAAGCAGTCCACCATACCGGCGGCCAAAGGATCGTCCGGGGTGACGAACACAAAATCGATCTGCTTTTCTTTCACAAGGGCAAGGATCCCTTCCTTGTCCATGGCCCCCACGGGGCAGCACTCCGCGTCCATGGCGATGCCGCCGTTGCCGGGAGCGCAGTACAGCTTTTCCACCCTGGGGCTTTCCTTTAATTTGCGGACGATGGCGTGCTCTCTGCCGCCGCTGCCAATGACTAAAATTTTCATAGCTTTTCTCTCCATTGCTCCTGTACTTTTTCAGGCATCACTTGAATTTCCTGGATTCTTGGGATATTGAGATAATGCAGCGTTCCGTCTTTCTGCTTCAGCTCCAGCCAGTCCTCTTCTACCGCCATGATCCTTCCCACATAAGGCGACAGGCTGATAGACATGGAAACGGTGCAGACCTTTCCTGTCAAATTCCGCAGCAAAGCGCTTGCCATGGTCGTTCCTCCTTTTCCCGAAAGCCCTGATCGTTGGGCGCGAAAATCACGGCAAAGTTCTTAATGATGGAACAGCCGGATCCCAGTAAACGCCATGGCGATATCGTATTTGTCGCAGGTGGCGATCACGTTGTCGTCCCGAATGGAGCCGCCGGGCTGGGCGATAAATTCCACGCCGCTCTTTCTGGCGCGCTCAATGTTGTCACCAAAGGGGAAGAACGCGTCTGAGCCCAGGGCTACGCCTGCCATGGTATCCAGCCAGGCACGGCGCTCCTCTCGGGTAAAGACCTCCGGCTTTTCGGTGAAGAAATTCTCCCACTGGCCGTCCGCCAGCACGTCCATGTATTCATCGGAAATGTACACATCAATGGTGTTGTCCCGGTCCGGGCGGCGAATATCCTTCTTAAAGGGCAGGTTCAAAACCTTGGGGCACTGGCGCAGATACCAGTTATCCGCCTTATTTCCCGCCAGCCGGGTGCAGTGAACACGGCTCTGCTGGCCGGCGCCCACGCCGATAGCCTGGCCGCTTTTCACATAGCAGACAGAATTGGACTGGGTATATTTCAGGGTGATGAGGGACACGATCAGATCCCGCTTGGCTTCCTCGGTGAGGTGCTTGTTTTTCGTGGGAAGCTCCTTCAGAAGCTCGCTGTCGATCTTCAGCTCATTCCTGCCCTGCTCGAAGGTAACGCCGAACACGTCCTTGTGCTCGATGGGGGCGGGAACGTATTCGGGATCGATCTGTACCACGTTGTAATTGCCCTTGCGCTTTGTCTTGAGGATTTCCAACGCTTCCTTCGTATAGCCGGGGGCGATCACACCATCGGAAACCTCCCGGGCCAGCAGAGCAGCGGTTTCTTTATCGCACACGTCGGAAAGAGCAGCCCAGTCGCCATAGGAGGACATTCTGTCGGCTCCCCGGGCCGCCGCGTAAGCGGAGGCAATGGGAGAAAGCTCCAGATCGTCCACAAAATAGATCTTTTTCAGGGTGTCGGAAAGCGGCACATACACCGCCGCACCGGCAGGGCTGACGTGCTTGAAGGAAGCCGCCGCGGGAAGGCCGGTAGCCGCTTTCAGTTCCTTGACCAGCTGCCAGGAATTGAAGGCGTCCAGAAAATTGATGTAGCCGGGCTTGCCGTTTAAGACGGTAACGGGAAGCTCCGAGCCGTCCTTCATAAAGATCTTAGAGGGCTTCTGATTGGGGTTACAGCCGTATTTCAGTTCCATTTCGGTCATCTTGATCGCTCCTTCAGAGGTTAGTTATTGGTTGTCAGAGAAGAACAAGGGCGCTTTTCAGCAGACGGCACATTATTTAACCATTCTTATTGACGATACGGGTTTCGTACTTACCTGTGGCAAGGTCAATGTACCGCACAAAGAGGGAAACCTTGTTGTCTTCGTTCAGGGCGTTCCAGACTTTTCCGGTAAAGGTATCGATATCGCCGGAAAGCGTGACCGGGGTGGGCTCGCCTTCAAAGGAGGGCACCGGGTTCCCGTCTCCCTGATAGGTGTGAATAAAGTGGCCCAGGCCGGGCTTCGGGGCATATTCAAAGAACTGGCGCTGGGCAAAGCCCTCGTCGCCGTCCGTGCTTTTCAGAATGGACAGCTTGTAGGAGAAATCGCCGTTTTGAAGCTCTGCAATCCCGGAGACCCGGGGGGTGAAAATCGGCGGATCCGGCTCGAAGGTGCGGGTTCGCAAAGCGTCCTCAAAGGTTTTTCCCGCCTGTAAAAAGTCATAGATGGTATCGGTCTGGTCGCCGTTTGTGACGATCTGGCCGCCCGGATAGGCGCGCACGGGGAAATAGATCACCAGGGAGGGATCGGACAGCAGGGCGGGATCAAAAGCCTTGGTGCGCAGGTTTTCTCCCTCCGCTTCAAACACACGGTTCCGGGAATTTGTGCTGCGGCCCATGATGAAATAAGCGATCACCGCGTTTTTTCCGTCCTCGCTTTTGCCGATCACGATCCCCCGGCCGGGGTAAGAATTGGAGCTGAGATCTTCATAAAGACTGACTGGCTTCATCAAACTCTTCCTTTCCTTTTATGCTTCCTTACAATGAACCACACCGTTTTCCACGGTGAGCCTTCCTCCACAGAACAGAGAAACCGCCTGGGGCAAAAGCTTCCATTCGGCTTCCTCCATGACCCGCCTTTGCAAAGTCTCCGGGGTATCGCCCTCCCGGACCTCCACGGCCTTCTGGAGAATGATCGGCCCGCCGTCGCAGACTTCATTGACAAAATGCACCGTGGCGCCGGTGACCTTCACGCCCCTTTGCAGCACGGCCTCATGGACGTGAAGCCCATAGTATCCTTTGCCGCCGAAGGCAGGCAGCAGCGCCGGGTGAACGTTCAAAATGCGGTTTGGGAAGGCACGGACAAAGTTTTCTCCCGTAATGGTGAGAAAACCAGCCAACACCACCAGCTCTACCTGCCGCTCCCACAGGGCGTCGATCAGCGCCTGGCTGTAGGCGTCCACATCGGGATAGTCCTTCCTGCACAGGGCGATGGCCTCGATCCCGGCCTTTTTCGCCCGCTCCAGGGCAAAGGCGTCCGCCTTGCTGGCGATCACCACCCGAAGAACGCCGTTTTGGAGTTCTCCGGCATTTTGGGCGTCGATCAGCTTTTGCAGGTTCGTTCCTCCGCCAGACACCAGCACACCGATGTTCAGCACAGCAAGACCCCCTCTTCCCCTTCTGTCACCTCGCCGATCACCACAGCCTTTTCCCCGGCGCTTTCGATAGCAGAAAGCGCCGCCTGGGCGGTTTCCGCAGACACTGCCATGCACAGGCCCACACCCATGTTAAAGGTGTTGTACATATCGTGCTCCGGAATATTGCCCGCCTTTTGCAGCAGCGGGAAAATGGGAAGGACCGGAATGGCCGATTTTTCCACCCGGGCTGTCAGCCCCGGCTTCATCATGCGGGGAATATTCTCATAGAAGCCGCCGCCGGTAATGTGGGAAATGGCCTTTACCTCCGCCTTCTCAATGGCGGCCAGGGCCGCTTTCACATAGATGCGGGTAGGCGTGAGCAGGGTTTCGCCCAAAGTGCCGCCAAGCTCTTCATAATATTTACCGATGTTGGCTTCATTCAGCCCAAACACCTTTCTCACCAGGGAAAAGCCGTTGGAATGAACGCCGGAGGAGCACACACCCAACAGCACGTCCCCCGCTTGAAGCCCGGAGCCGTCGATGACCCTGGGCTTGTCCACCAGGCCGACGGTAAAACCGGCCAGGTCGTAATCCTCCTCCGGCATCATGCCGGGGTGCTCGGCAGTTTCCCCGCCGATCAAGGCGCAGCCGGACTGTACGCAGCCCTCGGCTACTCCCGCCACGATCTGCGCGATCTTTTCCGGAATATTTTTTCCGCAGGCGATATAGTCCAGGAAAAACAGGGGCTTCGCGCCGCAGCACACCACATCGTTTACACACATGGCCACCGCGTCGATGCCGATAGTATCATGCTTTTCCATCAGCATGGCCACCTTGAGCTTTGTGCCCACGCCGTCTGTGCCGGAAACCAGGATCGGCTCTTTCATGCCGGAAAATTCCGGGGCAAACAGGCCGCCGAAGCCGCCTATGCCGGAAACCACGCCGGGAGTTACGGTGCGCCTGACATGCTCCTTCATCAATTCCACGGACTGATACCCGGCGGTCACATCCACACCCGCCGCCTTGTAACTATCGCTGTAGCTTTTCATTGCAGCAGCTCCTTTTCACAATGATGATAAAAACACGGAAGGCAGCACCGGAAAAATCCCGGTGTTGCCTTAGATCGGTCAAATAGCCCAGTTGCCGTTTTTGAAGATCTGTACCTTCTTTCCGTCCCTGGTGTACCCGGTGACGTTCAGTTCCTTGCTGCCAACCATAAAGTCTACATGGATAATGGAATCGTTGATTCCCAATTCCTTGAGCTCTTCATCGGTCATGTTCTCAAAGCCCTCCACGGTCTCATTGAAGCCCATACCCAGAGCCACGTGACAGGCGGCGTTTTCATCAAAAAGCGTGTTGTAGAACAGAATACCGGAATTGGAAATGGGAGAATCGTCCGGCACTAAGGCCAGCTCGCCCAGCATACAGGCTCCCTCGTCCATCTTGATCATATGCTCCAAAAGCTCCTGACCCTTCTCAGCCTTTACGGAAACCGCCTTGCCGTCCTTAAAGGTAACAGAGAATTTATCGATGAGGTTTCCCTGATAGGACAGCGGCAGGGTGGCCACCAGCGTTCCCTCGCACTTGCCCTTCCTGGGGGAAATGAAAACCTCCTCGGTAGGCATGTTGGGGTTGTAGAAAATGCCGTTAGGCAGCGTGTCGCCGCCGCCGTGCCAGCGGGCCTCGGGAATCAGCCAGCACTTAAAGTCCGTACCGTTTTTGCTTTCATAGTGGAGGTAGTCCAGATGAAGGGCATTGAGCTTTTCGCACTTCTCCGCCAGGGCCTTGTTGTGCTTTTCCCACTCGGCCACAGGGTCGTTCTCCGCTGTGATACGCACCGAATGCAAAATGGCGTTCCACAGCTTTTCCACCGCTACGCTGGCGCGATCCTCCGGGAACACCTTCTTCGCCCATTTCTTGGAGGGTACGGCGACAATAGTCCACTGGTTTTTATTGTCCATTTTCTTTTCGAAGGGCTTCATGATCGTTCCCCTGGCGGCGCTGGACTTTTGCAGCTTCGCGATATTGACGCCCTTTAAGCCGTCAGGGTCGGAGGAATCAATGTGGATCATGGCGGGCAGGGTATCTACCATATACTGCATTTTCGCCTTTTCCCATTCCTCTACCCGGGAAAGCTGAGTCACGGTGCCGTGACGGTAGTGGAGCTTTGTCACCGCCTGATCGCCCCAGTTTACCATGACCCATTTTGCCCCGGCACGGTAGGCCTCTTCCACCACCATTTCGGCAAACTCATGCTGGTCTACCTGAGCGGAGATCACGCAGCCCTGGCCCTTTTGCAGGTTTGCCCCGCTTCTCACGGCCAATTTGGCGTATTTTCTCATGATCGATTTTTTCATATTCGCTTCTCCTTCCGCTTTCTGAATTTCTTGTTACAGCTCCTTCAGTTTTTCCTGCAAGGTCTGATCCTTTTTTGCAACGCCTTCCCGCATTTCCCGCTTCAGATCGGAAAGCTTTCCCTGAAGCGCCGGGTCGGACAAAGCCAGCATTTGCGCCGCCAAAATTGCGGCGTTGTCCGCGCCGTCTATAGCAACGGTGGCAACGGGAATGCCGGAGGGCATCTGCACGGTAGCCAACAGCGCGTCCAGGCCGTCCAGGGTGGAGGACTTCACCGGAATACCGATCACCGGCAGTGTGGTATGCGCCGCCAAAACGCCCGCCAGATGGGCTGCCTTTCCGGCGGCGGCGATGATCACGCCAAAGCCGTTTTGCAGGGCGTTTTTGGAAAATTCCGCCGCTTCCTCCGGGGTGCGGTGGGCGCTCATCACATGAGCTTCCAGGGGGATCCCCAGGCTCTTCAGCCGCTTGATGGCCGGGGCCACCACCGGCAGGTCGCTGTCGCTGCCCATAATGACCGCTGCTTTTTTCTCACACATATTTGAGCTTCTTCCTTTCCCGAACAGAAAATTACCAGGCCCAGTCGGTGGTTTCGTCCAGTTTGACATAGACGTGCTCCGCCCCCAGAACCTGTCTGAACAACGCCACCGCCGCTTCCCCGAATTTCTCAAAGGAACCCTCGGGGGCCCTGCCGTAAATGGATACCTTGGCCATGACAATGGGGCCTGCCTCGCTGCCGCCGAACCACATATGGCATTCCGGCGCGATCTGTACCATCAAAGAGCTCTCTGATTTTCCAGGGATCAGGGAAATGACCTCGCCCAGCCCCGCTTTCAGGCGGGACTCCTGCTCCGCCGTAACCGCGCAGCTCATTCTCACATCTACAAAGGGCATAAAACAGCCTTCCTTTCCGCACCTGATTTTTCTCATTAGAACAAGGTTCAGTATACAATGAAACCAAAAAAAGTGCAAGGCTTCTTACCGATGTAAGAAGCCTTGCCAATGGGAAAATTTTCAGGAGGTTTTCTCCTAATTTTTGTGCGATTTATTTTCCCCGTCCGCCATCAGTTCCTTCAGAGAGACCGCCAGGCCCGCCAGGCCCTGAATATTGGAGGGGATAATGATCTTGTTTGCCTTGCCGTCGGCGGCCTTTTCAAAGGCCTCCAGGCTCTTCAGGGCAATGACCTGCTCGCCGGGGTTCGCCTCATTCATCAGCTTTACCGCTTCCGCCCTGGCCCGCTGCACAGTGAGAACGGCTTCCGCTTCGCCCTGGGCCTCCCGGATCTTCGTTTCCTTTACCGCTTCCGCGCGGAGCACGGCGGATTCCTTCTGGCCCTCGGCGATCAGGATAGCGCTGCGCTTTTCACCCTCGGCGTCCAGGATCTTGGCCCGGCGCTCCCGTTCCGCTTTCATCTGCTTCTCCATGGAATCCTGGATCTCCGCAGGAGGAATGATGTTTTTCAGCTCCACACGGTTTACCTTGATGCCCCAGGGATCGGTGGCCTCGTCCAGGATCACCCGGATCTTGGAATTGATCACGTCGCGGCTTGTGAGGGTATGGTCCAGCTCCATTTCGCCGATAATGTTCCGCAGCGTGGTGGCGCTGAGATTTTCAATGGCGGAAATGGGGTTTTCCACGCCGTAAGCGTAAAGCTTGGGATCGGTGATCTGGAAATAGACCACAGTATCGATCTGCATAGTCACATTATCCTTGGTGATCACCGGCTGAGGCGGGAAATCAATGACCTGCTCCTTCAGGCTCACCTTCCGCGCGATGCGATCCAAAAAGGGAATTTTCACATGCAGGCCCGTTCCCCATGCGGCATGGAACGCGCCCAGCCGCTCCACCACAAAGGCGTGTGCCTGAGGAACGATCTTGATATTGGCGATGATGACCGCCAGCACAAAGATCACCAGCACCGCGACCACAAAAATTCCGGCAAAAGCTTCTAATCCCGTCATAAAGATCCTCCTTCTTTTTTCCGGCGCACCATAAGCTTTACACCTTCAATGCGCTCTACCAGAACGGCTTCTCCCTTGGGAATCACCGTACCTTCCTCCACAGAGCGGGCGGACCAGCTGTTCCCCCGTACCGTGACTCTGCCGGTTCCCAGCAGGTCGTTGATGTCCTCCGTGACCAGGGCGGTACGCCCCAGTACCATATCGGCATTGGTGCTCTCCGCCTTATCCTTTTGGAATTTTTTCACCAAAGGACGGGTGAAAAGCAGAGCCAGCGCAGAAACCACAAGAAACAGCAGGATCTGCAGCCACACCGGGCCGCCTAAAAGACTCACGATCAGCGCCGCCAGGCCTCCCGGCACAAACCAGATGGACACCAGTGCGGGCACAGCAGCCTCCACGATGGCGGCCAGGATCGTTACGCTCAGCCAGAGATACTGCATCAGCATCGCCACTCCCCCTTCGAATTCAGCGCCGGAAACAGGCGGCATTGCCCTTTTCGGCTCTAATAATCAGTATACTGTATTGAGCAGAAAAAAGCAATATGACCTTTTTGGAAAATTCACGACTAGAACAGCGGAGCTTCCGCTTCTTTTCCGGAAGCGAAGGGACCCGGCAGCGGAGCATTTTCCCGGCTGACGCCGAAATAATCGCTGTCAAAGCAGATAGCGGAGCCATCGGGACTTTCAAAGCTTTGCTCCGGCTCAAAGGCCATACCCAAAAGTTCGGTGGTCACAAGGGCCGTTTCAAGCTTCGGCAGACACCCGTACAGATCTGTTTCCAGAGTATACGCGCCGTTTTCCTCCTTCAGGCTCAGGGTGACCGTATCGCTTGCCACAGCATAATCCTTTTCTCTGTCGCAGGGCCTGGCACCATTAAAGAACACGTTGCCTCCCGTCCACACAGGAAGGTGCATGTAGTAGCGGTCGCTGGACGCAGAACCCATACCGCAGTAACCTTCAAATTCCCGGTCCCATTCCTCGAAGGTGGGATAGCCGTCATAGGGAAAGGTTCCGGTTTTCATGTTGCAGTCGTCCCAGGGTTCCTTCGCTTCCTTTCTGGATTCCATGGCCGCCCAAAGGGCCGGGTGCACCGGCTGCTGTACAAAAATATTGTTATAGAACCGCATATCTCCGTGGAGGAAGGTCATAAAACCCGCCACCTCCGTGCGGTGGGGAACATGGTAGGGCGTATAACGGGGACAGGCCAGAGTTTTCGCGCCGTTATCCGTGCCGATGCCCACCGAAACCAGGCTGCCCGCAATGAGATTGTGCACCACCGCCACACCCTGACAGGCAAGCTTCAAAGAACGGGCGGAAAGCAGCAGATTGTTGTCAATGAGCGTGGGACCATGAGAGACCTCCACAAAAATATCCTCCCCCAGGCCCTGAAACAGGGAGGGGTCCGGCTGCTCCATATCGGGCTTCAGATTGGGCAGGGTATTATCGTGAAACAGGTTCCGGGTGACGCGGGTGCCCTGGGCCTGCCAATCCAGCCAAAGGCCCCGGGTACAGTGGTGAATATGGTTCCGGCGGAAGACCACATCGATGGCGGCGTGCATTTTGATGCCGCCGATCTCCGCGCCGGCCAGGTTCTGCTTATTGTTGATATGGTGGATATGATTGTCCTCGATCACGGAGAACACACCGCCCAAATGGCCCACGATGCCGGTTTGTCCGCAATCGTGAATATTGCAGCGGCGGACGGTGTGAGAGCCGATGCTCTCCTTTGTCCAGCCCTCCCGCTGAGCCTGGCAGATACACTCCCGCTCCGTCTGGGTGCCGTCCTTATATTTCCAGTGCAGCCACTTGTTATCGTTGCCCTCCTGGCGGTATTTTCCCAGGGAAATGCCGGAGCACTTGGATTCGGAGATTTCGCAGTCCTCGATGATCCACCCCTTGGACCAGTGGGGGGCTATCATTCCCTCCTGATAGGCGGTGGGCGGCGCCCACTGTGTGGCAGCCTGCCGCACAGTAAAGCCGGAAAGGGTAATATAGTTCTTTCCAGTCTCAGAAGGGGCGAAGCAGCTGCTGCGCACGCTGATTTCCACATTTTCCCGGTTGGGATCCAGCCCGTGGAAATTGGCGTAAAGCACGGTGCTGTCCCCCTCCTGCTCCGTGTACCAGCGGTAAACGGTAAACTCCGGGTCCCAGGAGGCGGCGTGAGGCAGCGGTTTGAGCACGCCCTCCAGCGTTTCCGCCTCATAGAGAGATTTCCCGTTCAGATACACGTCCCCGGTGTGGAAGGGCTTTTCCGGAATGTACCAATCTCCCTCCAGCAGGGTGGTATAAGGATTGCTGCCGCCGAACAGGGAATTGGGGATCCGGGCGGTCCAAACCTCTCCCTCGTATGGCTGCCAGGTTTTTACCGGCTCCGCCCCGGTGATCACGGCCTTGCCCGGCTCCAGGGATCGGTAAACGATCCGGTGCTCCTCGTCCATGCCGCCGTTTTTCGGATCTACCCATTCCCGGTAAATACCGGGAGCCACCAGCACCTCGTCCCCCGCCCTGGCCATCTCAGCCGCCTGCGAGAGCGTTTGAAAGGGCGCTTCCTTTGTTCCGTTTCCATTTTGGGCCGCATTTGAGTTTACATAAATTTTCAAGCCGGTCACTCCTTTTCTGATTTTTGTTTATAAAACCCAGCAATACATCAAAGAATTTTAACTATCTTATTGCAAACACCGCATTTACTTTGATTTACATATTTAATTTAAGTTACCATAATATAGAGCTCTGATTTGTTCTTTTCTTTCTCTCGAAAAATATGCTATACTAAAATTCACGAAGGAGCCAGGGCAGCTCTTTTGCACTTTCGGAAAAGAACAAATCACCTTGCTTCTTTCTGTCTAGTATAAAGCTTTCTACCGTTTAGAGCAAGACCTATCCTGAAATTTTGCGGAGGTTTTTCCATGACTTACAAAACCGTGCTTCCCGGGAGCTTTCTTTCCCGGCCCAATCGCTTTATCGCCCAGGTAAAAATCAATGGGGAGGTTTGCGTTTGCCATGTAAAAAACACGGGACGCTGCCGGGAGCTTTTAGTTCCGGGAGCGGAGGTATATGTGGAAAAAAGCGAAAATCCCGCCAGGAAAACCCTGTATGATCTCATTGCCGTGAGAAAGGGAGAGCTTCTGATCAATATGGACAGCCAAGCCCCCAACAAGGCTGCGGCGGAGGCCCTGCCCCGGCTGCTTCCGGAGCTTATCCTGCTGCGTGCGGAACAAAAATTCGGCAATTCCCGGTTTGATTTTTACGCCGAAACAGGGCAGAATGAAAAATGGTTTCTGGAAGTGAAGGGCGTTACCCTGGAAGAAAACGGCGTGGTTCGTTTTCCTGACGCGCCCACCGAACGGGGCACAAAGCATCTCAGAGAGCTTTGCCGCTGCGTGGAGCAGGGCTACCGTGCCTGCGCGCTGTTCGTCATTCAGATGAAGGGACCAAGGTATTTTGAGCCGAACGCCGTTACCGACCCGGAATTCGCAAAGGCCCTCCGCTTTGCCGCTTCCCACGGCGTACAGCTTCTCGCTTACGACTGCCTGGTTTCCCCGAATTCCATGGTACTGGACGAGGCGGTGGAGATCAGGCTTTAGAGTCCGCCCGTTAAAATTTCCTTGTCAGGCCGGAACAGAAAGTGCTATAATGCGATACATTCCGACAAGTTTCGTGAAAATTCGAGGGCTTTTTTCGGGACGGGACCCTCTGAAAAGGCGGCGATTTCATGCACAGTGCCTCTCTACTTTCCGGCGTCAAACGGGTATTTACCGCTTCCACCTTTCGCACCGTGATGCTCCTGTTTCTTTTGCTTTTTTCTTTTTTATACGCCATGAGCCTGCTGGTCTATGAAAAAAGCTACCATTTGATCCAGGAGAATATTTTTTCCTCTCATCAGGCGCAGATCAAAAATGATATGCAGGTGCTGGAAAACGATATCCAGTATATCCGCAGCCAGCAGCTGAATCTAGTCAACGATTTTGAATTGAACACGCTGGGCTTTTCTTATGACGATATGTCTCTTTCCGACATCGTTTTTACAGAGCGCTCCGTACAGGAAAAGATGAATACCCTCTGCTCCAGCTCTGTCTATGTAAAGGACGCCACCGTTTGGTTCCTGTCCAGTGGGATTGCCATTTCCGGGAAAAGCGGCGTTTCCACTATGACAGACGAGGAGTATGAATTTATTCGGGAGAGTATGGAGATTTTGGCTTCTCCCATTACGGTCCATACAGAAAAGCCCTATATGGTGCTGCTTTCTCCCTACCTCATGGATCTGAGCGCCAGACCCCTCAGGGGCCTCGATGCCTTCGCCCTTACCATTCAGCTGGATCTGGATTCCTTCACCGACACCATCAGCAAGGGGGAAGCCCTGTACGGCACGCAGGCCCATTTGCAGTTTGGCGAAGCGACCGCCGAGGAAGAAGTCCGGGCGGAGATCGGCCCATACCTGGCGGGAGAAATCGCGAAACGTTCTAATGCGGATGCGTCAGGCTCCCTGCACCTTACCTATCAGGGAACTCCTTATGTGGTAAGCTATCAGCACTCTCAGGCGCTGGATGCCACACTGCTCAGCTACACGCCGGAGGAAAATATTTTTTCCCCTTTGCATTTTTACCGAAACTGGCTTATCGCGTTTCTCCTGTTTTCCATTTTTGTGCTGGCTGTGTTTTCCTCCATTGTTTACGCAATCGTACACAAGCCTCTGCGCACACTTTTGGCGGCCTTCCGCCGGGTGGAGAACGGTAAGCTGAACGCTGTCATTGAGCACCGTGGGCCGGAAGAATTCGCCTATATTTACGAGGGCTTTAATTCCATGATCTCCACCATCTGCCGCCTCAATAACGAGGTGAGCGAGCAGACCATTCTGACCCAGCAGGCGGAATTAAAGCACTTACAGCAGAAGATCAATCCCCATTTTCTCTACAACGCCTTTTTCTCCATTTCCACCATTTCCATGGCGGAAGGGTGCGAGCTGGCTTCCCGGCTTTCTCAAAAGCTTGGGGAATATTTTCGTTTTGTTACCAAGGAGGCCTCTGAGAACGTGAAGCTTTCCAGCGAGCTGAAATATGCCCGCATTTACGCTGAGATCCAGGAGATCCGCTTTTCCAACCGGATCACCATTCAGATCGATGAACTGCCCCGCCCGGAGCTGGAGGCCCTGCGGCTGCCCGCCCTGCTGCTGCAACCGCTGATCGAAAACGCGTTGGAGCACGGGCTGCGAAACAAGCTTTCCGATGGGATCATTCACGTTGGCTTTCAGGAAAAGGGAAAGGCCCTTACCCTGTTTGTAGAAGACAACGGCGAAGAGCTCAAAGAGGAGGATCTCATAGCGACTCGGCAGAACTGCGTGCAGCCGCGGGACCTTATTACAGCGGGCGCTCTTTCCAATCTTTACCGCCGCCTTTCCATTCGCTTTGGGAAGTCCGGTCTGATGCGCGTTGTGAGGTCAGAGCTTGGCGGCCTGCGGGTGGAAATCGATATTCCGCTTTCCGACCCCCTTGAAGAAACCGAAAAAGGAGGCTGAAATCATGTACCGCATTTTGATCGTAGACGATGAGCCCATGATCGTGGAGGGCTTATCCACTTTACTGGAGGAGCGCAATCCCTGGGAGCTGGAGGTACAAAAGGCCTGCCTTGCCACCCAGGCCTTGGAGATCCTGAACCGGCAGCGCATTGATATTCTGCTTACGGATATTCGAATGCCCGTGATCGATGGCCTGGAGCTGATGCGGCGGGTACGGGTCAACTGGCCCGACTGCCGCATTTTGTTTCTCACCGCCTTCGAAGAATTTGAATACGCCTATGCGGCGCTGAAAAACCCCGGAGTTCGCTTTCTGCTCAAAACAGAAGGACACGACGCCATTCTGAAGGCCGTGGGGGAATGCGTTCAGGAAATGGAGGAGGAACTGAAGGAAAAAGCTTTGCGAATGCGCTCTCAGGAGCAGCTGGGAATCATTCGGGCTCTGCGGCTGCGGGAGCTCTGGAGCGGGGTGATCGCCGGCGATGCCGCCCCAATCTCACAAAAGATTTTTGATGCGCTGGAGATCCCCTTCCGGGCGGAGCAGCCGGTCACTTTACTGTTGGGGGCTCCTGTTTCTCCTATAGAGGACCCGCTGCTGCAAATGAACCTGCTCACCGATCTGCTGACCATTCGGCTGAGAGACAAGGCCCGGTGCTTTGCCTATCAGGAAAGCGGGGGCTTTGTCTGGTTTTTACAGCCCTGCGCCTCCCTGCCGCCCTCGATCACCCAGGCCCTTCCCAAGTTGATTTTCGACGAGCTGGACGCCGCGAAAACGGTATGCCAAAGCAGCTTCTGCTTTGTGCTGGCGGAACAGCCCGCCGCCTGGGATCAGGTCTTTTATGAATATCAGCATTTGAAATCTGTCCTTCGCCTGCAGCTTTCCACAGGGAAAAACCTGATCTATGTGGCGCCGGGCGAAAAGGATACGCCCACTCAGGAATCGAGCCTTTTCCGGGCAAAGGAAGCCTGCAAAAAAGAAATGCAGCTTTTGAAGGCAGATCTGGAAACGGGAAATCGGGAAGCCTTTTCCAAACGGCTTTCCGCCCTTTATGAAGCGCTTTTGGAACTTTCCTCTCAACGCAGGGAGATTGGCCGGGAGCTGGCGCTGGAATTGAACCTGCTGTTTCTCTCCTGCTTGAATCAGATTTCCCACGCCAAAGCCACGGCGCAAACCCGCGTGCTTTCCCAAGAGCTTTCTCAGGCAGAGCTTTCCGGACCTTTTCCCCAAGACAGGTATCTGGCCTTCGGAGAAGCGCTGTTTGACTTTCAGCAGGCCTCCAGCAATGCCCAAACCCACAGCTGTGTGGAAACGGTAAAGTCCTATATCCGAAACCACCTGGACGGAGATCTTTCCCTTTCCCGACTTTCCGAGCTTTCCAACTATAATCCCAAATACCTTTCCGACCTGTTCCGCGCCCAAACCGGGCGAAACCTCTCCGCCTACATTTCAGAAAAGCGGCTGGAGGAGGCAAAGCGCCTCATCGCCGAAGGAAAGCTGAAAATGAAGGATATCTCCGCGGCAGTGGGCTTTTTCTCCTCTTCCTACTTTACCCGTTTTTTCAAAAAGGTTTCCGGCATGACGCCCCTGCAATATCAGGAGAGCCTGCGTTCCGACCGGGAGGACAATTAGAAATCAGGAATGAGCAATGAGGAATGAGCAATTTAAGGGCAAGGACTTAGTTTGCTAAATTTATATTTAGCGTCTTTCGGCTCCCCTTATTTATAAGGGGAGCTGTCACGGCTGCGCCGTGACTGAGGGGATTCTAACTAGCGGTTCTATGCCACTTTCTGCGTGTGACTATCCCTTCCACCGCCGTTCGGCGGTCCCCCTCCCCTTATAAATAAGGGGAGGCTAAGAGCAGATAAACTATAATTTACTGAGCGTTGGTTACAACGCTTGCGCCCTTGCACTCCATTGCTAATTGTTCATTGCTCCTTTATAGAGGGGCCTTTTTTCGACAAAAAAGGAGAAGAACTGGACAGAGGGCAACAATCTGGAAATGGAAATATTGTATCATTTCTTTCTCATATGGTAGACTCTTTTTGAGAACAATAGACAGCAACCAGCTGCCTAATCAAGAGGAGGTTCCAACATGAAAAAAGCAATGATCCAAAAAGCTGCCGGATTGGCCCTTGCCGCCAGCATGCTGCTGGGCACGGCGGCCTGCGGGCAGCCCGGCTCTCCCTCCAGCCAGACCGAAAGCAAAAACACACCCTCGTCCTCCGCGGCGGCACCCTCCAGTCAGGCGGCCGAACCGGCTGATCCCATGGCAAAGTACGACCCGCCCATCAGCATTTCCTCCATCTTTGTAGTGGACGACACCATCAAATACAAGGAAGGAGAAAGCTATGAGGACAACGCCTGGATCCGGGCCTACGCGGAAGAGCTGGGCATCAACATCGAGTACAAATGGACCGTTCCCCAGGTACAGGCCAGCGATAAGATCAACGTTTTGATCGCCACCAACGATCTGCCCGACCTGATGAATGTGGACATGAAGCAGCTACAGCGCCTGGTGGATTCCAAAGAGGAGAGCATTGCCCCCCTGGACGACGCTTTTGATCAATACGCCACCGACCTGACGAAAGAGATCCGCCCGCTGGACAATATCGTATTCAAGTCTGCGAATTTCAACGGTAAGCTGATGGCTCTGCCCCACAACGCCACCACGGGCCTGGACCGTGTACCTGTTTTGTGGATCCGCCAGGATTGGCTCAAAAAACTGGGCCTGGAAAAGCCCGCTACCATGGACGAGCTCACCGCTGTGGCGGAGGCCTTTGTGAAAAACGATCCCGATGGAAACGGCCAGAACGATACTTACGGAATCGGCCTGACAAAGGACATTCTCAGCACCTTTTCCGGAGCGGACGGCATTTTCTTTGCCTACGGCGCCTATCCCGGAAAGTGGCTCCAGAATGACGATGGCTCTGTGGTATACGGCTCGATCCAGCCCGAGATGAAGGACGCGCTTTTGAAGCTTCAGGAACTGTACCAAAAGGGAATTTTCGATCCGGAATTCGGTACAAAGGACGGCGGCAAGGTAGCGGAATACACCAGTTCCGGCCGGATCGGCATTGAAATGGGAATGATGTGGAATCCCTCCTGGCCCTTAAACAGCAGCAAGGATAACGACCCCAACGCCGATTGGGTCGCCTGCCCCCTGGCAAGCGTGGACGGCAGCCCCGTTGTTTCCGTAGTGGATATTCCGGTATCCAACTACGTGGTGGTCAACAAGAATTGCGAGCACCCCGAGGCAGTAGTAAAGATGTTGAACCTTTTCTATGAAAAGGTTTTCGGTGAAAATGCCGATCCTTTGACCTATTGGGAAACCCCGGACGGGATCCAGGCCTTCAAATACGCTCCTATCATGAGCGAGAAACTGTACCAGAACCTGGATACCCACAAAAACTGCCTGGAAGCCATTGAAAAGGACGATCCTTCCAGCCTGTCCGCTATTGAGACCTCTTACTATGAGAAGATCGTGAATACCTTAAACGGCAGTGTGCTTGGCGCCGACTGGTGTATGAACGCCATTTACGGAGAAGAGGGCGCCTTTACCGTGCTGGAGCAGTGCGAGAAGGAAAACTCCTACCTTTACAACGCTTTCTATGGCGCTCCCACGGAGACTATGGCGACCAAGGGCTCCAACATTGTGGCAAATTCCGGTGTGCTCAGCAAAATGGAAAATGAGATATTCACCAAGATCATCATGGGCGCTTCCATCGACACCTTTGACAGCTTTGTAAACGATTGGAACCGCCTGGGCGGCGAGCAGATCACGGCGGAGGTCAATGAGTGGTACGCCGCTTCCGCGCAATAAAAATAAAATCGAGGGTTCTCCTAAATTTTGTTTTCTCCTTTAGAAAAGATCCGCCGCCAGAAGGCGGCGGATTTTTTCTGATAAACATATGCACCGGGCGGTGTACTGCCTCCGCCTGACGAAAGGAGCGTATCGCGTATGGACCGGAAAATGCAGAAAGCCGGCAGGCTCAAACGGGAAATTCCTTTTTATCTCATGCTGCTGCCAGGCATTATTGTGGTATTCATTTATCAGTACATTCCTCTGGGCGGCCTTGTGATGGCCTTTCAGGACTTCGATCCCTCCCTGGGGATTTTTGGCTCTCCCTGGGCAGGACTTTCCAATTTCGACTACATCTTTTCCATGCCGGACACCCCAAACATTATTTTCAATACCTTCTTCATCGCCATCTTAAAAATTATCGGCGGTCTGGTGGTTCCCATTCTGGTGGCTCTCATGCTGAATGAGGTTGCCATAGCGCCCATCAAAAGAACGGTACAGACCTTGATCTATCTCCCCCACTTCCTTTCCTGGGTGATCCTGGCGGGCGTTTTTATCGATCTGCTTTCCCCAACGGAAGGGATCGTCAACCGGCTGTTAGGGGCTTTCGGAATAGAACCCATTTATTTTTTGGGGGACGCCGGCTGGTTCCCCTACACCATGGTTTTCACTGATGTGTGGAAGGAATTCGGCTTCGGCACCATCATCTATCTTGCCGCCCTGACCGGGATCGACCCCACCCTGTATGAGGCCGCCGTGGTAGATGGCGCTGGGAGGTTCAAACAGACCCTGCATATCACTCTGCCCAGCATTTTGCCCACCATTGTTTTGATGACTGTGCTGGCTCTGGGAAATGTTCTGAACGCGGGGTTCGACCAGATCTATAATCTGCTTTCCCCACAGGTATACGCCACCGGGGATATTATCGACACCATGGTGTACCGGCTGGGCTTGCAGCAGGTACAGTACAGTATTGCCACGGCGGTGGGGCTTTTTAAGTCTGTGATCTCTTTTGCCCTGATCTCCACTTCCTATCTGCTGGCATATAAGTTCGCGGACTATCAGATTTTCTAAGGAGGTATCCTCGATGAAGCATGTTTCCCCTGGTCGCAGGATCTTTCTCATTGTCAATTACACCGTTTTGATCCTGGCGGCGCTGTGCTGCTTGTTGCCTCTTGTCTATGTGCTGGCAGTCTCTCTCAGCTCCAGCGCGGCGGCAATGGCCAACAAGGTAACGCTGTGGCCGGTGGATTTCACCTGGAAATCCTACCAGTATGTGATTCGCAAACCCGCCTTTTACCGTTCCTTCCTTGTGGCCGTCCAGCGCGTTCTTCTGGCGGTGCCCGTAAATATGCTGCTGACAGTTCTGGTGGCCTATCCCCTTTCCAAAGGGAAAAGCGCCTTCCGTGCCCGCAATATCTTTACCTGGTATTTTGTCATTACCATGCTGTTCAGCGGCGGGCTGATTCCCTGGTTTTTGACCATTTACAATACCGGGCTCATCGACACTATCTGGGCCCTGGTGATCCCAGGCGCCCTGCCTGTGTTCAACATGATCATTCTGATGAACTTTTTCCGTTCCCTTCCCAAGGAGCTGGAGGAAGCGGCGCTGATCGATGGCGCGGGACAATGGACGATCCTTGCCCGAATTTATCTGCCGCTTTCCACCCCTTCCCTGGCCACGCTGATCCTGTTCTGCCTGGTCACCAACTGGAATTCCTGGTTTGACGGGCTGATCCTGATGAACAACCCGGACAATTACCCGCTGCAAAGCTATTTACAGACAGTGGTGGTAAACCGGGATATTTCCATGCTTTCCATCAAGGACGCAGAATCCCTCAGCGAGATCTCGGACCGCACTGTAAAATGCGCTCAGATCTTTATCGCCATGATCCCGATCCTGGGCTTTTATCCCCTGCTGCAAAAGTACTTTACCACCGGTATGGTACTGGGCGGCGTAAAGGGATAAGCCGCAATCAGAAAGGAGCTTAGAGCATATGACACAAACCATAGAAAAATGGGGAATTTTTGAGCTTGCCTTTTCCCTGCCGGAAACGGAGGCTCTCTTTCAAAATCCCTTTCTCGAGGGAGAGCTGAAGGCAAGGTTTCAAAACGGCTATCACACGCTGACCGTAGACGGTTTTTACGATGGAGACGGTGTGTGGAAGCTGCGGTTTATGCCCCAGCACACAGGAGAATACCAATATACCGTGTTTTCCAATCTCCCCAGCCTGAACAAAACCACCGGCAGCTTTCTGTGTAGGGAACCCGCACAGGGAAATCACGGGCCGGTGCGGGTGGCAAAGAAGTTTCATTTTGCCTATGAGGACGGCACCCCGCTGTTCGTTTTGGGCACCACCGCCTATGCCTGGACCACCAGTTCCCCGGAAACCCGCCGGAAAACGGTAGAATCTGTGGCGAGCTATGGCTTCAACAAGCTGCGCATGGGCTTTTTTCCCAAGCACCTGAAGGCCCAGAAGCTGACGGAGGTCACCATCGATATCGCCCAGGATCCGCCGGATCTGCCCTTTGCCGGAGAAGCGGGAAGTCTGGATTTTACCCGGCCCAATCCCGCTTACTTCCGGCGCTTTGAGGAGGACGTGGCCGCCTTACTGGAACGGGGGATCGAAGCCGATGTGATCCTGTTTCACTTTTACGATTTTGACCGCTGGGGCATCAATCCCGGCATGAGTGAACGGGACGATCTCTTTTATGTCCGCTACCTGGCGTCACGGCTTTCCGCCTTCCGGAATGTATGGTGGTGCCTGGCAAACGAATACGATCTGCTTTTGACGCCGCTTTCGGAAAACGACCACACGGTGAAGTCCTTATCCGATCTGAAAAACTGGGACCGCATCGGTAAGGCACTGCGGGAAGCCGACCCCTACGGCCACCTGCGCTCCATTCACAATTTTACCGTGGGCGCCGTACCGGATTTTGACTGGCTCACCCACACTGTGTTCCAGAATTCCAATACCTATTGCGCTGTTTTGGATTTCAAGGCAAAATTTCAGCGGCCTGTCATTGCCGATGAATACGGCTATGAGGGAAACATTACCGGCAGCGTGTGGGGAGACCGCACCCCTGAGGAGGAGCTGGAGCGCCACATTCGGGCCGTGATGGCCGGCGGCTATGCCAGCCATGGGGAAGCCTACATCGTCAACGGCAATAACCGGGATATTTTCTGGGCCTATGGCGGAGAGATGGTGGGAGAAAGCGCGCCTCGGCTGCAATATTTCGGAGAAATCATGAAAAGCCTGCCCTTTGATCAGATGGAGCCCGAGATCATCATGATGAATACCAGCAGCGGTCTGTGCCTTCACAAGGGCTCCGAGCTGTTCCTCCTGTTCTTCCGCCGCCCGGAGGACCCTGCCGGGTTCAGCTTTCTCACCACGGATATGGCGGAGGAATACGAGCTGATGGTGTATGATCTTTGGAACCGCAGGGAATGCCACAAGGGAACAGCGGCACAGGGTCATGTGGACGTTGCCTTGCCGGAGTGGGCCCTGGTCAGGCTGGAAGCAAAGAAGAAAGCGCGGTGAGCTCCATGGGAGAAACGCTTCAGGTTCTTTGCAGGCTGATCCCCATTCTCGCTTTCATCGCACTGGGCTGTGTATTCCGGCACACCGGCTTTGTTTCCTCACAAGTGATGGAAGGCATGAAAAAGCTTGCTGTAAATCTGGCTTTGCCGGTGGTGATCTTTCTTTCCCTGCTGAGGCTGGAGATCAAAGCTTCTTATCTGGTTCTGGCGCTCTTTGTGTTTCTCATCAGCATGGGGCTTTTATGCGTGGGAAGGGGAATCGGGCGGCTGCTGCGGTGGGAAACCCCCTATGCCTCCGCCCTGTTTACCGGCTATGAAAACGGCATGCTGGGCTATGGCGTGCTGGCGGCAGCACTGGGCCAGACAAATATCTATCCCATTGTGATCATGGACCTGGGGCAAACACTCTTTTTCTCTCTGGTGTTCGTCACCTACATGCGGGTGTTAAACCGGGAGATCGTTGCTGTTTCCTCCAAAAGCATCGGCAGGGCTTTTCTCACAAATCCCTATGTGTGGGCCTCTGCCCTGGCGATCCTGCTGAACTGCGCCGGGTGTGTCCCGCTGCTGGAGACAAGTCTCCTTACACAGGGGCTTTTCGAGGGATTGGAACAGCTTTCCGCCCTGACAACGCCCATTATGGGCCTTGCCATCGGCTATGGACTGCGGATCAAAAGGGACTATCTGCGTCGCTCCTTTCTCATCATCGCCCTGCGGCTGCTTCTATTATCTTCCATTGCCTTTCTGCTGGACACTTTCCTCATCAAGGGAATCTTACACCTGGGAACGGTCTTTTCCGTTTCGGTCTATACCATGTTTCTGCTTCCCCCTTTCTTTGTGGGGGCGCTGCTGATCAAGGAAGAAGCCGTGGAAGAACGGGAATTTGCCCTGAGCACGATCTCCTTTCACATTTTGATCTTTCTGGTGCTCTTCTGTGTGATGCTGCCGCTGTTTCCGGGAAGCTGACGGCCATGATTCCGGCAAAGACCGGTCACAACATACAAAGAGCGGGGGCCATATCAGTATGGCCCCCGCTCTTTGCGCTTTTCAGCGCTCCAGTTTTTCGCAGGCTTCTAAGAGCAATCTTCTGTTGCTTTCAAATGCCGAGGCTGAAGTGTTATACTCCCGGAAGCTGGTACAAATGCGGCGCACCAGATCCCGCGCTTCTTTCGGGCTTTTCCGCTCCAGCTGCCGCAACAGTTCAAAATCCTCCACGCCGCCCCGCTGCGCCTCATAGCGCATACTGCGCCATGGCCCGTTTTTACCGGGATAAACAATGTTGGAATCCCCAGCCGGGAATTTCTTTCCGCTTTGCGGATCCTCACAGCAGGCGAAATTCCACAGATCTTTCCCTTCATGGTAATTGAACCCCCAGTGCAGAAACCCGGTGAAGTCATAGAAAAATCCCATCCAGAATACCTCTCTGCACTGCACCAGCGGAAGATCCATGCTTCGGTTCATCGTGGGTCCTGCCGGGAAAGCGCAGGTATAGAACCAAAGCGTTTTCCCTTCTGCCCGCAGGCGCTCATAGTCCTCTCTTTTTTCCTCATAGTGAACCTGCTTCGGGATCCAGATATCCAAAGCGTCCCCCAGGTTCGGCGTTTCCACCGCTTCCAGGAAGGGGACTCCCGGCAAATATTCCCTGGCACAGGTGGCAAGCTCCCGATAAGCGGCGGCGCTGTAGGGCTGGGGTTCATCGGCGAGAGACTGCATCACCCGGCCTTCCCAGCCTTTTTCCGCTACGATCTGCCGCCAAGTGGAAAAGTATCGCTCGATCGAAGCGGTTTCAGCTTTCCTGCCGGGCGTTTCCCAGTTCAGGGTATAGCCGTAGGGCGGCGCATCACGCCGTTTCGCGATTTGACAACCGCAAACCTTCCGGATCCCTTCCTCAAAGGCGATTTCCGCCGCCCGCACCGCCCGGGAAAAATCGAAGCTGATTTTTCCTTCCGGAGAGAAAACGGCTTCTCCCGGCGGAAGCATGATCGCGCTGCAGCGCAGCTCCTGTTGAGCGCGGACATAGCGGCGAAAGGCTTCCCAATATTCTTCCGTATCCGGCTGGGCCTTTTCCTGTAGTGCCAAATTCTGATAACTGAAGAAATGGATAAAGGACAGCTTCGCCTCCGGCAGCTTCGGAATAACGGCAGAATACACCTGAAGCCTGACGGGAAGGGAAAGCTTCTCCTCCCCGGCAAAAACGGTAAGGGTTCCCCGGTGCTCTCCGGCAGACAGCTCCGGCGGCGCTGTAAACCGAAAATACAAGGCAAGCCTTGTTCCTTGCAATACCCCCTCCGGCGGGCGCAGACAGTCATACACACGGAAGGGAGCTTTTCTGGTCACAAACGCCTTGCAGCTTTCGTAATCTGTAGTGGTGTAAAGCTTCGCGCCGGTATTCTCTTCCACCCCGATATCGATCAATTCAAAGCTTTCCACCGCCGGGTGATCCCCTTCGTTTTCCCATTCCATGGAAATCTGAAGCGCCGATTTTTCCGGCAGCGCTTCCCCCAGCAGCTGAAACCCGGTATGTCCGTTTTTCGCGCAGCTCAACTCCACGCTTCGCCGGTCGGTAAGCGCTGTATCCGGGTAGGTCCATTCCAAGTCGGAAAAGACAGAAAATTTCATTGACCTTCCTTCTCCCCTTTCAAAAATAAACTGTATTAGGAAAAGCGAGGGAGAAACCTTTCTCCCTCGCTCCGCCTGATAGAAGGATCTCAGATAGTAAGCTTATTGATTTCTGGGCCAGGCAAATTTTACGCCCATTTTTTCTTTGTTTTTCTGGAATCTTTCGTTGCGGTACTCGTCCAGCTCCTTCATTCCCATTTGATCCATCTGGGTAATGGCGTCGTTGTAAAGCTTTTCCGCCTCTTCCGCGGAAGGGGCCATAATGATCTGAGCGGACTGCTGGGACCAGTAATCCTCGATCTGCGCGGAAACCGCGGCCAGGTCGGAACCACCCTCCGGAATCACATTGCTGAAAATTTTGTCATCATAGTAATGCCCGTCCATGTACTTGATCCGGCCATTGGTCTCATCCTGCTGCATAGCGTCCATATCGTCCTGCGATGTCGCGATCTGCACATCTACAAAGTCCAGCAGGTATTCCTGAATTCCGCTGCGAGTCCGGTTATTATAGGCCACGGCATCGGCCTCACGTTCCTGTGCGCATTCGGGCTTTATCACTGCCTTGCCGTCTACCAGATCATAGCAGTTCACACCGCCGAGATAGTAAGAAATAGCGTTTTCAGGCTGAGACAAAAAGGCAAACAGCTGAATGGCCCGAGCAGGATCCTTGCAGTTCTTGGAAATTTCCGTTCCGGTCCAGCCGCCGGTAGTGGAAGGCGTGATAATGGGCTCTTTTCCGCTGTCTCCCTTGATATGGCCCACGTACATCATCATCGCTTCACTGTCGGAATAGAACAAATCGGCCTTTCCGTCTAAATCGGCTTGACCGGTACCGGCAAAGTAAGCGCCGGAGGTGACCTTCTGCTTGCGCAGTACATTGTCCGCTGTGAACTCTTCATCGGAGATCAGGCCTTCCCGATACATCTGGTTTTGGAACAGCAGCGCTTCCAGATATTCAGGCTGGCGGTACATATTCAGGAAATTGCCGTCCTTATCCTCACGATCCAGGCCAAACTGCTCGGCATAGAACTGTGTGGTACTTCCTCCCGCGCCGTGCATAGGCTCCACCTTGACGCCATTGTAGGTAATATCGGCGTCCTTTACCTTTTTCAGCGCGGCGATCATGCCCTCTTTGGTCTGCATATCCTCAGGCTTGATCCCCAGCTGCTCCATAATATCCTTGCGGGCAAAGTTCATATTGTGGGAGGTCAAATAGCCGCCTCTGGATTCCGTATCCTCCACATCATAGAAATAGCTGGCATAGGAATACCAATGGCCATCGTTTTCATTGCGGTACCAATCCATCATAGCGGGCACCACACGGAAATCCGGGGCATACTGCTCCCGCAGATCGTCCAGCGGCAGAAGCAAGCCGCCATTTTCCATAGACAATCTTTCTGTGGAGACCACATCGTAAGTAACGATATCGGGAAGGCTGTCGGTATTGATGAGCACATTCAGCTTTTCCTGGTTGCCGAAGCTGTAAGAAATGGTTACGCCGGTTTCCTCCAGGCACCATTTATCGAACTCGTTGTTGGCTGGGTCAAAGGTAAAAGACGCCCAGTCGTACCCCACGAACCACTCCAGAGTAATGGGAGAGGTATCGGTTTTCCAGCTGGGGCTGGCCAGCGTGGTTCCGGAAGAGGCAGGCTCGCTTTCCGGTGTGGAAGCGCTTACGGCGGAAGATGTACCCGCTTTAGAGCTGGGTGTGCTGGACGGCGTACCGGCGCAGCCGCACAAAAGCCCCGCGATACAGACAACCGCAAACACTGTTTTCCATTTTTTCAGCATTTTGATTTTCCTCCTTACTGAAATTGTATGATTTTGTATATGGCAAGCGATTTTAGAAAACCGCTTATCACCCTTTGAGAGAACCAACCATGATCCCCGTGGCAAAATATTTTTGCAGGAAGGGATACACACAGATAATGGGCAGAGCCGTAACCACCATTGCAGACAGCTTGATCGTTTGCGGTGTGATCTGGCGCGCGGATTCCGGAAGCTGCAGCATAGCTTGATTTGCTAGGCCCTTGGCGGTGCCGGCGTCTGTGATCACCTTCTGTAAGAACAGCTGGATCGTCTGCAAGCTGGCAGACGAGGTATACATCATGGAATCGAAATAAGAATTCCAGTGGCCTACCAGCGTAAACAGAGCGATTGCTGCCAGAACGGGCTTTGACAGAGGAAGTATCAGTTGGAAAAAGATACGATATTCTCCGGCGCCGTCGATTTTAGCCGCTTCGATCAGATTGGGCGGCAGTTCCGAAAAGAAGGAGCGGATAATGATCATATTCCATACGCTGAACAGCCCCGGAATGATATAGACCCAAAAAGTATCGTACAACCCCAGATTTTTAATGGTAATAAAATATGGGATCAGGCCGCCGCCAAAATACATGGTGAGCATCATATAGGGAATATAAAACTTTTTTCCCTTCAGCTGCGGGCGGCTCAAAGCATAGGCGGCAAGTGAGGTGACAAACAGACTGGTCACTGTTCCCACAATGGCCTTCAGCGCCGTAATACCGAAAGAGGAAAGGATCGTTTTATCCCGAAATACCGCTTTGTAATTGTAGGTGGTAAATTTGCGGGGCCACAGATATACGCCGCCGGTCAAATAATCTGTGCCGTCATTGAACGACCCTACCACGGCATACCAGAAGGGAAAAAGCATCACGACCATCATCAGGATCATCAAAATGATGTTTACCACATCGAAAATTTCAACCGGCTTTTTCGCTTTTGTCATACAAAGGCCCCCCTTTTCAAAACAGGCTCTTTTCCGTCAGCTTTCTGGAAGTCCCGTTCGCAATGCAGAGCAGCACTACGGAAACCAGAGACTTCAACAGGTTGACGGCTGTGGAATAGGACATCCGTCCCTGACTGATACCGATTTTATACACATAGGTGTCCAGGGTTTCACTGAAATTCAGATTCAGAGGATTCTGGAAAATCAGGATCTGCTCTACACCGGTATTCAGAATGGAGCCAATTTGCAGGATCAGCATGATTACCACAGTACCCATGATGCTGGGAAGAGAAACATACCAGATACGCTGTAGTCGGGAACACCCGTCTACGGTAGCCGCCTCGTAAATTTCCTGGTCTACCCCCGAAAGGGCGGCCACATAAATAATAGAGCCGTATCCCAACCCCTTGATCAAGCTGGAAAGAATGTAGATCGCGTAAAACCAGGAGCCATGCGCCATAAAATTGATGGGATCCTTTGAAATCCCCAGCGCCACACAGATATCGCTGAAAATTCCGCTGGGCCGCAGCATTTCCATAATAAGCCCGGCAAAAATAACCCACGAAAGAAAGTATGGAAGGTAAGAGACCGTCTGAGCCACTTTCTTGAAGCTTTTATTCTTGAGCTCACTGATAAGCACCGCCAGAATGATCGGCGTGGGAAAGCAGATCAGCGTACCCACCACGTTGAGCACCATGGTGTTGCGCAAAACCTTCCACAGGGAAGGGTCTACTAAAAACTGCTGAAAATATTTCAACCCCACCCAGGGAGACCCGAAAATACCGTCTGTGATCCGGAAATCCTTAAATGCGATCACAATGCCGTACATTGGAACATAAGAAAATACAAACAACACCAATATGGCCGGAAAAATCATGGATTGCAACGCCATTTGTTCCCGCAGGCCATAATGCTTTCTGCTCTTTTTTGTCCCTGCAGCTTTCATCTCAAAATTCCACCCTCCTTAAAAATTTCACCTATTGTGACCTTCTTTATCTTTAGGATATCAGCGATCTGCGTTTTTGCAAATAACAGAATTAACGATTTCTTCACATTTTTCACTTTGTTTGTATATAGTGCTTTATTTTTTTGCTGTTTCAAGATAAAATTAAGGCAGAAAGGGCAATCCAATGTTGTCCTTTCCGCCTTTTTCTAATTTATGAAAAAATGCGCTTATCGGGGGATCTGAAAAGCTACCGTGGTCCCCCCCCCTTCACAGCTTTCTATCTGCAATGCGGAAGCCTCCGAATAGAAAAGCTTCAGGCGCTGGTCGATATTTCCCAGCCCGATGCCGATCTCCGGTCCTTCATCGCCTGCTTTCAAATTGTTTCTGATCTCCTGGAGCCGTTCCTTCGCGATTCCCTTCCCGTTGTCGTAAATCTCAAACCGGGTGCCATTGCCCAGGTCAGTACAGGATATTTTAATAAACAGAGGCTTTTCCTGATACCCATGGGTAAAGCTGTTCTCCACCAGGGGCTGCAGCAGAAAGCGAATCATTTTTCTCTCCAAGAGCTCCGGGGAAATATCCGCTTCAAAGCGGACAGACGGATATTTTAGCTTCTGTACTTGAATATATTTTCTTACCTGCTCCAGTTCTTCCCGAATGGCAGCATACTTTCCCTCCTTCGATAGGCTGTATCGCAGCATTCCGGAAAAAGAGGCAATGGCGTCTGCTTCCTCCGCATGGTGATGCAGTTCCATACGATAGGCAAACACCTCCAAGGTATTGTACAGAAAATGCGGATTGATCTCCTGGCGTAAAATTTTCAGCTGGCTTTCTTTCGCCAGGTCCGCCTGCTGTTCGGTAAGCTCCAGAAGACCTCTTATTTTTTCAGTCAACGCGTTAAAGGTAGCTGTAAACCTTCTGAGCTCCAATTCCCCGGTCAGCGGCTGCGACTCATATTTTCCGGTCTCGATTGACGTTTCAAATCGGTTTACACAGGAAAGCAGCTTCGCGAAGATCCTTTTCACGAACTGGATATTGATCAGGATCGAGCAGCAGCCAAACAGCAGCACCACGGCCAGCCCAAACAGGAAATAGATCCTTTGAGGGTTATTCCCCCAAATATAAGTAAGTTTTTGGGGAAACCCCGATTTCTCAAAAGATATGGTCTTTACTAAAACAGAACCGTTTGTCAACGCTTCTTCCTCACTGCTGATTTCCTTTCCGGAATAATTCAGCAAAAGTCTCTCCGGGCTTTCCACCACCTGTGGAGCTCCACCGGAGCTTCCCTCCTGTATCTGATATAAAAATGGATCCATTTCTCTTTGGGTTACAGAAAGAGTCAGCAAATAAAGCAGCCCTTCCTCGGAATACACTTTTCTCATATAGGTATAGTGGTTAGCAAAGGGTGTAAAAGAGAAAGAATACTTTTCTACCATAGCAGGAGTGATCCACTGCTCTGTTTGATCTGCGGCTAAAAACTCGGAAACAAAATCGAACCTGGAAATATCCTCCAGCCGGTAAAACATATCGTAGCCCCGGGGTAAAGTTGTGTTCGCAAAATAGATTTTCGGCACAATGCGGTTCTCGTAAGACAAGCCCCCTGAAACCATTCGGACGACCTCATCCGAATAGTAATTCCAGCTCCGATAAGAATATTTTGTCAGCAAAAAGCCCTTCAGCAGTTCATAAGAGCTGATCCTGTCCGCTACCCTCAAAATATCATCGATCGTTTCATTTCTGGCGCTTTCCGCCTGTTCCATGACCAGAGTCAGCGTGTTGCGATAGTTTTTTTCACCATCTTGCAGAAGTTTCCCAAAGAAAACACCCGCTATTGCCAGAAAGGGAAGAATTAAAAAAATGACCATTTTGAAAATCATGGAGTAGTACAAAGAATTTTTACCTTTCCCTGTGCGCAAGGCCGCTCCCTCCGTTCTTTGTTTTCTCAAGTTTTGGGGAAATGCAAGAGAGGGATCCAAATGATCCCCTCTCACACTCTTTCCCTTTTCGTTTTTATGGTCAGAGAGCTTATTGACAACCTGAGTATATTCTATGAGTGGCAGAATAGCAAGCATTATTTTTTCTAAAGATAAGGGAGTGATACGGTGCTGTCAATTTCTATTTTGGTTGTGGACGATGAAAGCTTCGTAGCGGAAAACCTGAAATTGAAGCTGAAACGGCTGGATTACCCGGATATCGAGTACCGGGTGACCGCCTGTTCCAGCGCTTATCAGGCACTGGAAGAGATAAAGCATCAAAAATTTGATATCATTTTTACCGATATCCGCATGCCCTTTTTCGGCGGCCTCAGCCTGATCGCTGCTCTGCGAAAAGCCGGATGTCAAAGTAAAATTTGGGTACTCAGCGGTTATGATGACTTCGATACCGTGCGTACCGCTTTTCTGAACGGCGCCGACGATTATTTGCTGAAGCCTATTGAGATCGGCCAGCTGGATCAAAAGCTGCAGGCGTATACGGTGCAGCAAAAGCCCAGGGGAAAAAGTGAGCAGAGCTCCAATGTTCCGGCCAAGGATACCATAGAATACGCAGAACAGTATATTCAGGAGCATTACTTCAACAGCGGCCTGAGTATGGCAGAGGTCGCGGAATCTGTTGCTCTTTCTTACAGCCGATTCAGCGCTCTGTTTCGCGAAAAAACGCAGATGACTTTTCCGGCCTACCTGCTGCGGTTCCGGATCCAAAAGGCTATTGAGCTATTGCGGGAGCCGGGCATGAAAATCAACGATATCTGCTACAAGGTCGGGCTGAAATATCCGCAGCAGTTTTCAAGGGATTTCAAAAAGATCACCGGCCTGTATCCCACACAGTACCGGAAAAAACTATATGAGGAGGGCGAAACTCCAGAAGATTAGCAGGGCTTCCCTTCTCTTGATAAAAACCGCTTGAGAGCTGTACCACATTGCCCTCAAGCGGTTTTTCCATCAAATATTTTTGTGTTTTTTCTTTTCCCTTCATAGTCAAAACAGCAGCTTTATGCGAGCCATTTTATGAGTTCTCCGGATAAAGCCTGCGCCCATTTCCGGCAGCCCTCCGCATTGGGGTGCCCCCCGTAAAGGGCCCTTCCGGTGTTTCCGCCGTCAGGCGACAGCAGCGGTACCGGGTCAAATACGGGAAGCTCTTTTCCAAGCTCTTCTTTGAGAAAGCCATTCGTCTCTTTCCACTTTTGTTCCAGTTCCCCCTCGTAATCAAACGGCGGAAGAGTTTGCAGCAAGATTCGGACGCCGGCTTCCCGCAGAAGAGAAATGATTTTTTTCAGGTTTTCCCGCAGCTTCTCCGCGTCTCCCGTTTGCAGCAGGTCATTGGTCCCCAGGCAGATCACTACCGCATCGCAGGCCTTTGCTTTGCGAAGAAAGCTGCCGTTTCCGGCGGCGTCTTCCGCCCGGGCGTAGCCCAGCCCTAAATTCCATACCGCGTATTCCTCTCCCAGAAGCGAAGAGAGAAGGGAAACATAACCTTGATAGCTTCCCGGCTCTGTTCCGATCCCCTCTGTGATGGAATCGCCTAAAAAACCAAGCCTGACTCGCGCCGGCTTTTCCGCCCCGATCATAGCGGCTAAAGGAGTTTCCGGGGAAACCACCCAGCTTTCCCCCTGCCTCCGGTAGCTGTCCAGCAGTGTTTCCCGCAGGCACGGCAGACGCTTCCCCGTAAAAACCAGGCGGAGACGCAGATACTCTCCGGCAGCGCCCCGAAGATTCAGAGGATCGGAGGCAAACCATTCTCCCCGCGCCGCTGCTTTTTCCGGTTTTCCTTCAAAGGTAAGGCGGGCTTCCTCCACAGGTTCCCCGGGCTTTGGGGCCTTTACGACCGCGGCGTGGGCAGACAAAATTTTCCAACCGCCCAAAACCTCTCCGGCCCGGCTGTGAGAGCCGTCTTCGAAAGTGCTGTCAATACTGTCCGAAAAAAGGAGCGAAAAAGGGCAATCCGCTTTTCCGGAAAGGCGATAAAACACCACGCTTTCCATGGGCTTCTTCTCTCCGGTAAAAAAGGTCTGATTGCCGCTTGCGGCAGCAGTCAGAGATACATAACGCCGTGTGTAGCGCGTCAGATCCATAAGCATTTCTCTCCTTCTTGACTTTTTGGCAAAACAGGATGAAACCAGGTGGTTTTGCCGATTCCAGGTAAGGCAATACCGCACAATCTGTATGCGGAGGCGCCTGATAAACAGGAAAGCGCTTAAGGCACTTGCCGCAATGGTATCGTATCGCCTTACGCACATGAATTTTCTATAGAGCAAACTCAAAATTTACAGGCTTTGCAGGGTTCGTTCCAGATAAGCGCCGGTTCCCTCTTCCTTGAGCCGCTGGATCACCGACCATTCGTAGGTGGTTTTCTCATCGAAAATCTCCCTGGAGAAAGGGAAATTGAGAAGCTTTCGGTTTTTAGCGACCATGGGCTTCCACTCTGTCTCATAGAATTCAGGAAGCTCCGACATTCCCTTTTGTCCCATATAGGCATAGTAGGTAAAACTCAGCCAGACTCCCTGAATGCCGAAATGATCCAACAGATCCGCGTCTTGCAGAAGCTTCACCCAGGGAGAATGGGGGCTGTCCGCCCGTCTGTCATCGTGAACCGCAATCAGCCCGCAGACAGCTTCCATCTCTTCCGGGGTCATTTCCCCGCAAAGCAGCTCCCGCACAAGCGTGCTTCCGGTACGGGGGTGGGGCTCGATCCCCTTTCCCACATCGTGAAACAGCCCGGCGCAGAAAAGAACATCATCGTGAGAAGCATCTTCCGGGAAAAGTTTTTTTCGAAGCAGCAGCACGCCGTTTGCCACGCGTTTGCCGTGAAAATACACATGGCCGATCTCCCGCTCAATATGGGATTTTCTGTGCCCCATGTACTTTTCTGCCAAAGCTTCCAGACGTTGAAGCTCCATGTATACCCTCTCCTTTCTTTTTTGCCGCTTACCGCCGCTAAAGCAGGTCAGCTCTCGACCGCGATTCCGTAATCCAGGATCACCTGGCCCTCCTTGTCGGGGGAAGTAAACCGAGGGCACTGATAGCGCTCAAAGCACCAGCTGTCTTCCTTCCGCCGGAAGCCAAGGGACTCCAGCTCTTCCAGACATCGCCGGTGCGTTTCCAGCGTGTAAAAATCTCCGCTGCCCTCCTTGTCCCGCAAATAGCAGACCGCATAATCAAGCGGCTCAATGGCTATGGACTCAAACCCGGCAGGAACCGCCGCGGATTCCGAAAAGAACATACCGATCCAGCGCTCCGGCTGCTCGTTTACCACATGGACGGCGCCGATATACGCGTCTCCGTTCAGAGAGAGGGGCTCGGCGGATTCCAAAACCTCAAACCAACCGTTTTCCCACCACTCGCCCCAGTTGGCCTCGCCTTCGTACTTCCTGCCGATCAATCGGGCGGCAGGCCAGCTTTCCTTCTTTATCTCCAGAATTTGGATCCCCATTTCAAGCACCTCCATACACAGCTGCAAATTTTTGGGAAAGAAAAAGCAAAGCTCCCAGTAAAAACTGAGAGCTTTGCGAATAGATAGAATCTTAGGAATTGATGGCGGTAACAACGCCGGAGCCAACGGTACGGCCACCCTCACGAATAGCGAAGCGGAGGCCTTCCTCGATGGCGATGGGGGTGATCAGCTCAACGTCCATGACCACGTTATCGCCGGGCATGCACATCTCGGTGCCCTCGGGCAGGGAGATCACGCCGGTAACGTCGGTGGTACGGAAGTAGAACTGAGGACGATAGTTGTTGAAGAAGGGGGTATGACGGCCGCCTTCGTCCTTGGTCAGAACATAAACCTGGCCCTTGAACTTGGTGTGGGGATTGATGGAGCCGGGCTTGCACAGAACCTGACCGCGCTCGATATCGGTTCTCTGAATGCCGCGGAGCAGAACGCCGATGTTATCGCCGGCCTCAGCGTAATCCAGCAGCTTACGGAACATTTCGATACCGGTAACAACGGACTTCTTGGTCTCATCGGCCAGACCGACGATCTCAACTTCCTCAGACATCTTCAGAACGCCGCGCTCCACACGACCGGTGGCAACAGTGCCGCGGCCAGTGATGGTGAACACGTCCTCAACAGGCATCAGGAAGGGCTGATCAGCCTTGCGCTCGGGAGTGGGAATATAGGAATCTACCGCGTCCATGAGCTCCAGAATGGGAGCATACACAGCATCGGCGGGATCCTTGGAATCGGACTCCAGAGCCTGCAGGGCGGAACCCTTGATGATGGGGGTATCGTCGCCGGGGAACTCATACTCGTTCAGCAGATCACGGATCTCCATCTCGACCAGCTCCAGCAGCTCGGGGTCGTCAACCTGATCGCACTTGTTCATGAATACTACGATGGCGGGCACGCCTACCTGACGGGCCAGCAGAATATGCTCACGGGTCTGGGGCATGGGGCCGTCAGCGGCGGAAACCACCAGAATACCGCCGTCCATCTGCGCAGCGCCGGTGATCATGTTCTTTACATAGTCAGCGTGGCCGGGGCAGTCAACGTGGGCATAGTGGCGGGCGTCGGTCTGATACTCCACGTGGGCGGTGTTGATGGTGATACCGCGCTCACGCTCTTCGGGAGCCTTATCGATGTTGGCATAGTCCATGAAGTCAGCGTCGCCCTTCATAGCCAGAACCTTGGTGATAGCGGCGGTCAGCGTGGTCTTGCCGTGGTCCACGTGGCCAATGGTGCCAATGTTAACGTGCGGTTTGTTTCTTTCAAATTTTTCCTTTGCCATTGGAAATTTCCTCCTTTTGTTTTTGAGCGCTCCGCGCGGGGTGATCCCCAGTTTTGCGAAGCTGCCCTTCAGGAAATAATTGTCTAGCCTGCTTATGCTTCATTTTACCAACAAAGCACTGAAAAATCAAGAGATATTTACAGCTTATTCAGACTTTTTCCCGCGTTCGGAAATGATTTTCTCGGAAATGGCCTTCGGAACCTCGGAATAATGAGCGGGCTCCATGGTATACTGGCCTCTTCCCTGGGTCTTGGAACGCATATCGGTAGCGTATCCGAACATCTCGGAAAGCGGAACCTCGGCGTTTACCTGCTGGGCACCGGGAATGGCATCCATACCCAAGATCATGCCGCGGCGGGAGTTCAGGTCGCCGATAACGTCTCCCATATATTCCTCAGGAGTAATGACGGTGACCTTCATAATGGGCTCCATCAAAACGGGGTCCGCCTTGCGCATAGCCTCCTTAAAGGCCATGGAGCCGGCGATCTTAAACGCCATTTCAGAAGAGTCCACCTCGTGATAAGAACCATCGTACAGCGTGACCTTGACGTCCACAACATTATATCCGGCCAATACGCCGGCCAGCATAGCGCCCTGAACGCCCTGATCCACCGCGGGGATATACTCCTTCGGCACAGAGCCGCCTACCACGGCGTTGACGAACTCGTAGCCCTTTTCGGGGTTGGGCTCGATCTTGATCTTAACGTGGCCGTACTGGCCCTTACCGCCGGACTGACGGGCATACTTGGTATCCACATCCGCCAGCTTGCGAATGGTCTCCTTATAGGCCACCTGGGGCTTACCGACGTTAGCCTCCACCTTGAACTCACGAAGCAGGCGGTCCACAATGATCTCCAGATGCAGCTCGCCCATGCCGGCGATAATGGTCTGCCCTGTTTCCTCATCGGTATATGCCTTAAAGGTGGGGTCTTCTTCCGCCAGCTTGGAAAGGGCGATGCCCATTTTCTCCTGACCGGCCTTGGTTTTGGGCTCAATGGCCACACGGATCACGGGATCCGGGAATTCCATGGATTCCAGAATGACCGGATGCTTCTCATCGCACAGAGTATCGCCTGTGGTAGTGTTCTTCAAACCAACGGCGGCGGCAATATCGCCGGCATACACGTGGTCGATATCCTTCCGGTCATTGGCGTGCATCTGCAGAATACGGCCCAGACGCTCGTTGTTGTCCTTCACAGAATTATATACTGTGGAGCCGGCGGCTATGTGGCCGGAATAGACGCGGAAGAAGCACAGCTTACCCACAAAGGGATCGGTGGCGATCTTAAAAGCCAGAGCCGCGAAGGGCTCTTCATCGGAAGAATTGCGAACCACTTCCTCCTCCGTATCGGGGTTCACACCCTTGATGGCGGGAACGTCCACGGGAGAAGGCATATAGTCCACGATGGCGTCCAAAAGCTTCTGAACACCCTTGTTCTTATAGGAAGTGCCGCAGGTCACAGGCACCATATGATTGGCGATAGTGGACTTGCGGATACAGTCCTTGATCTCTTCGATGGTCAGTTCCTCACCGGAGAGGTACTTGTCCATCAGGTTGTCGTCCAGCTCGGCGACATGCTCCACCATTTCGGTGTGATACTGCTCGGCCTTCTCCTTCAGATCCTCCGGGATCTCCTCGCAGCGGATATCCTTGCCCAGGTCGTCGTAATAGACATAGGCCTTCATTTCCACCAGGTCAACGATGCCCTTGAAGGTATCCTCACTGCCAATGGGCAGCTGAATCGGGACAGCGTTACACTTCAGGCGGTCCTTCATCATCTGAACCACGCGATAAAAATCGGCGCCCATGATATCCATCTTATTGACATAGGCCATGCGGGGAACCTTGTATTCGTCCGCTTGGCGCCATACCGTTTCAGACTGGGGCTCTACGCCGCCTTTGGCGCAGAAAACAGTCACGGAGCCGTCCAGCACGCGCAGAGAACGCTGCACTTCCACGGTAAAGTCCACGTGGCCGGGGGTATCGATGATATTGATACGGTTCTGCCGGCCCTGATGATCCGGCCAGAAACAGGTGGTGGCGGCGGAAGTGATGGTGATGCCGCGCTCCTGTTCCTGTGCCATCCAGTCCATAGTGGCCGCGCCTTCGTGGGTCTCGCCGATCTTATAGTTGACACCTGTGTAGAACAGAATACGTTCTGTAGTAGTGGTCTTACCGGCATCAATGTGAGCCATGATACCGATATTTCTGGTTTGTTCCAGTGCTACCTGTCTTGCCATACTGGTGATTTCCTCCTTTCAGCGCACAAATTGATTTGTGCCGCTTATTCTTTTACCATCTGTAATGGGCGAAGGCACGGTTGGCCTCGGCCATCTTATGGGTATCTTCCCGCTTTTTCACAGCGCCGCCGGCGCCGTTTACAGCGTCGAGGATCTCACCGGCAAGGCGCTCCTGCATGGTGCGCTCGGAACGCTGCCGCGCATAGGCGGTGAGCCAGCGCAGACCCAGGGTCTGCCTGCGCTCAGGCCGAACCTCCATGGGCACCTGGTAAGTGGAGCCGCCTACACGGCGGGACTTACACTCCAGGCTGGGCATAATGCTTTCCATGGCCTGTTCAAACACTTCCAGGGGCTCTTTCCCAGTCTTCTCCTGCACGATGCCGAACGCACCGTACACGATCTTCTGGGCAACCCCCTTCTTGCCGTCCAGCATGATATTGTTCACCAGACGGGTGACAAGCTTGGAATTGTACATGGGATCGGGCAAAACATCGCGCTTTGCCACATTGCCTCTTCTTGGCATACTCTTCCCTCCTTCATAAAATGATATCATCGGTACTCGAAAGCAAATAACTCCCGTTTGACAAAATCGGCAACTACCGAGATCCCATAAGGAATCTATACGATACACTGCCTTCCCCGGCAAGGCCGGGGCAGTCACACGAATTTCTTTGACTTTACGAATGGCTTCCCAAGAAAAGAAGCTTACTTTGCGCCGGCCTTGGGACGCTTGGCACCGTACTTGGAACGGGCCTGCATGCGCTTGGCAACGCCCTGAGCGTCCAGGGTGCCGCGAATGATGTGATAACGCACACCGGGCAGGTCACGTACACGGCCGCCGCGGATCATCACCACACTGTGCTCCTGCAGGTTGTGGCTCACGCCGGGAATATAGGCGTTGACCTCGATGCCGTTGGAAAGCCGCACTCTGGCGAATTTACGCAAAGCGGAATTCGGCTTCTTGGGGGTCTTGGTACCCACAGTGGTGCACACGCCGCGCTTCTGGGGAGAATCCTGATCAATCGCGGAACGCTTTTTGGAGTTCCAACCCTTCAGCAGCGCAGGAGACTTGCTCTTCTTCTCCGCGACAGAACGTCCGCTGCGGATCAGCTGGTTAAAAGTAGGCATAGTGTTCCTCCTTTCTGAAAATGATTCTGATTTTATGTTCAGGCGTACAGAATTAAACTGCCCACCGTCCCATCACAATATACGAAAACGGCCCAAACAGACAGGAAAAGCGCTTCGGGGAGTTCCCCGAAGCGCAGCTGAAACGGGATACTTCTGCAAAAGGGCAGAATACCCCCTAAGCCGCTCGGAAAGTAATTATACTCTGAGCGTGCTTTTTTGTCAAGTTTTTTCCTGCATTTCGCATGTTTTTTCAAAATGCCCAGGATCACGAACGGCTATTCTTCCGCCGCTTTTCTCAAAGCGGAAGCTCCGTGGGCATTTCTGCCTGAATATCCGGCAGGGTATTTTCAAAATCCAGCTCCTCAGGAACCGCTTGAATGGCAGGCTCTACATCGGGCTCGATCTCCACCTCGCTATAGCACTTCATACCGGTGCCGGCAGGCACCAGCTTGCCGAGGATCACGTTCTCCTTCAGGCCCAGCAGGGTATCTACCTTGCCCTTGATGGCGGCATCGGTCAGCACGCGGGTGGTTTCCTGGAAGGAGGCGGCGGACAAGAAAGAATCGGTGGCCAGAGAAGCCTTGGTAATACCCAGCAGGATCGGGGTATAGGTGGCTTCCCTCAGCTCGCTTTCCCCTGCCTGGATCCGGCGGCGGATCTCTTCATTGGCGAAGAACACCTCGTTTTTATCTGCCAGGGAGCTTACCAGAAGATCGGTATCTCCCGGATCCTCCACGCGCACCTTGCGGAGCATCTGACGCACGATGATCTCAATATGCTTATCGTTGATATCCACGCCCTGCATCCGGTAGACTCGCTGCACTTCCTGAATCAGATAATTCTGAACCTCCTCCGTGCCGCTGATAGCCAGCACATCATGGGGATTGACGGAGCCCTCCGTCAGCCTTGCGCCGCGCTTGACATATTCCCCTTCCTTTACGGTAATACGGGAGCCGAAGGGGATCAGGTAAGAGCGGGAATCCCCGTCTTCCTCGTTGGTCACTACAACATGGCGGTTTTTCTTGATCTCCTCGAAGGTCACCTTGCCGTCGATCTCATTGATGATGGCCACGTGCTTGGGCCTGCGGCCTTCAAACAGCTCGTCAATACGGGGCAGACCCTGGGTGATATCCTCCGCGCTGGCAACGCCGCCGGTGTGGAAAGTACGCATGGTAAGCTGTGTGCCGGGCTCGCCGATGGACTGGGCGGCGATGATGCCCACCGCTTCGCCCACCTGAACGGGCTGGCCGTTTGCCAGAGAAGCGCCATAGCACTTCTTGCACACGCCGTTTTTAGCGCGGCAGTTCAACACAGAGCGGATCTTGATGCGCTCCACGCCGTGACCTACGATCAAAGCGGCGTCCGCGTCGTTCATCATTTTATCCTTGGAAACCAGCACATTGCCGTTTTCATCACAGAAATCCTCCACCAGATACCGGCCTACCAAACGCTCGCTCAGCGGCTCAATGGATTCGGGCCCGGCGGTGATATCGAAGATCTCAAGGCCTTCGGTGGTGCCGCAGTCCTCCTCGCGGATAATGACCTCCTGGGAAACGTCCACCAGGCGGCGGGTCAGGTAGCCAGAGTCAGCGGTACGCAGAGCCGTATCGGTCAAGCCCTTCCGCGCGCCGCGGGAGGAAATGAAGTATTCCAGAATGTTCAGGCCCTCGCGGTAGTTGGCCCGAATGGGGATCTCAATGGTCTTACCGGAGGTGTTGGCGATCAGGCCGCGCATACCGGCAAGCTGACGGATCTGGCTCATGGTGCCTCGGGCACCGGAATCCGCCATCATATAGATGGGGTTGTAGCGGTCCAGATCGCGCTGCAAAGCGGCGGTGACGTCGTCAGTGCACTTTTCCCAGGTACGCAGCACGGCGTTGTAGCGCTCGGACTCCGCCAGAAGGCCCTGATTGTATTCCTCTGTAATCTCATCGATCTCTTCCTCGGCGGCCCGGATAAACTCCGCCTTTTCCGGCGGGGTGGTGGCGTCCGCCACAGCCACGGTGATGCCGCTGATGGTGGAGTATTTATAGCCCTGGGCCTTTACCGCGTCCAGCACCTCGGCGGTTTCCTCGGTGCCGTGTATTTTGATACAGCGCTCAATGATCTGCCCCAGCTGCTTCTTGCCTACCAGGAAATCCACCTCAAGCTGCAGGGCGCCTTCCGGCGTGCTGCGGTCCACATAGCCCAGATCCTGAGGGATCGAGCGGTTGAAGATCATACGGCCCATGGTGGTCTCCACCATGCCTGTCAGGGGCTTGCCGTTAAATTCCACCGTACGGCGCACCTTGATCTTTGCCTGCAGGCTGATATATTTCGCGTCATAGGCCATCAGGGCCTCTTCCATATTGCGGAATACCTTGCCCTCGCCCAGCTCGCCTTCCTTATCCAGCGTCAGGTAATAGGAGCCCAGCACCATGTCCTGGGTGGGCACGGTAACAGGCCGCCCGTCGGAGGGCTTCAAAAGGTTGTTAGCCGCCAGCATCAGGAACCTGGCCTCCGCCTGAGCCTCCGCCGAAAGAGGTACGTGCACGGCCATCTGGTCACCATCAAAGTCAGCGTTGTAGGCGGTACACACCAGGGGGTGCAGCTTCATGGCACGGCCCTCCACCAGCACAGGCTCAAAGGCCTGAATGCCAAGGCGGTGCAGGGTAGGCGCGCGGTTCAAAAGCACGGGGTGATCCTTGATCACTACCTCCAGCGCGTCCCAAACCTCGGGCTTTGCCCGCTCTACGGATTTTCTGGCTGCCTTGATATTGCCAACAGCCCCGGTTTCCACCAGGCGCTTCATCACAAAGGGCTTGAAGAGCTCCAGTGCCATTTCCTTGGGCAGGCCGCACTGATACATTTTCAGCTCCGGCCCAACCACGATCACGGAACGGCCGGAATAGTCCACGCGCTTGCCCAGCAGGTTCTGGCGGAACCGCCCCTGCTTGCCCTTGAGCATATCGGAAAGGGACTTCAACGGCCTGTTGTTGGGGCCGGTGACCGGCCTGCCGCGGCGGCCGTTATCGATCAAAGCGTCTACCGCTTCCTGAAGCATTCTCTTTTCGTTGCGGACAATGATATCCGGCGCGCCCAGCTCCAGCAAGCGCTTTAAGCGGTTGTTGCGGTTGATGACGCGGCGGTACAGATCGTTCAGGTCGCTGGTGGCAAAACGTCCGCCATCCAGCTGTACCATGGGCCGGATATCCGGGGGAATCACCGGCACAGCATTTAAGACCATCCACTCCGGGCGGTTGCCGGAAAGGCGGAAGGCCTCTACCACCTCAAGGCGCTTCAAAATGCGCACACGCTTTTGGCCGGAGGCTGTTTCCAGCTCGTCCTTCAATTCCTGGGCGACCTTTTCCACATCGATCTCGCTGAGCAGCTTCTGAATGGCTTCGGCGCCCATTTCCGCCTGGAAATCGTCCTCGTACTTTTCCTTCAAATCCCGGTATTCCTTTTCGGTAAGGGTCTGCATTTTGGAAAGCTCCCGCACATCGCCAGGATCGGTAACAATATACAGAGCAAAATACAGAACCTTTTCCAGCACCCGGGGAGAAAGATCCAAAATCAGGCCCATGCGGGAAGGAATACCCTTGAAATACCAGATGTGAGACACAGGGGCTGCCAGCTCGATGTGGCCCATGCGCTCTCTTCTAACCTTGGCCCTGGTGACCTCCACGCCGCAACGGTCGCACACCTTGCCCTTAAAGCGAATGCGCTTATACTTGCCGCAATGGCATTCCCAGTCCTTGGTAGGCCCAAAGATCCGTTCGCAGAACAGACCGTCCCGCTCCGGCTTTAAGGTACGGTAATTGATGGTTTCCGGCTTTTTCACCTCACCGTGAGACCATTCCCGTATTTTGTCAGGAGAAGCAAGACCTATCTTGATCGATTCAAAGGTGTTAAATTCCATAACTTAATCGTCTCCTCCCTTTATTCCAGATCGTCTTCATCGTCCATGAGGAAATCCTCGTCCTCGGCGTCTTCCTCATCGAAGTCCTCGTCCTCATCGCCATCGCCCAAAACACCGTCCATCAGCAGATCCTCGGCGTCTTCAACGGAATAACCCTCCAGATCGTCGGCAACGCTTTCCTCGTCAAACATGGCTCCGCCGCGGCCCAGGCCCATATCATCGTCCTCGTCAAAGTTCTGCTTCAGGTCGATCTCCTGATCGTTCTGATCCAGTACCTTCACGTCCAGGCCCAGAGACTGCAGCTCTTTGATGAGCACCTTAAAGGATTCCGGAATACCCGGCGTAGGAATATTCTGGCCCTTGACAATGGCCTCATAGGTCTTGACACGGCCCACCACATCATCGGACTTCACAGTGAGGATCTCCTGTAGGGTGTAAGCGGCGCCGTAAGCCTCCAGCGCCCACACTTCCATTTCGCCGAAGCGCTGGCCGCCGAACTGGGCTTTACCGCCCAAAGGCTGCTGCGTTACCAGAGAATAGGGGCCGGTGCTTCTGGCGTGGATCTTATCGTCTACCAGATGGTGGAGCTTCAGATAATACATATAACCCACGGTAATGGGATTATCAAAGTATTCGCCGGTTCTGCCGTCACGCAGCCAGAACTTGCCGTCCTCGCTCATATCCGCCATTTTCAGGCATTCGCGGATATCGGATTCCTGCGCGCCATCGAACACGGGGGTCATGATCTTCCAGCCAAGAGATTTGGCGGCCATGCCCAGATGGACCTCCAGCACCTGCCCGATATTCATACGGGAAGGCACGCCCAGGGGATTCAGTACGATATCCAGCGGAGTGCCGTCCGGCAGGAAGGGCATTTCCTCCTCCGGCATAATACGGCACACAACGCCCTTGTTTCCGTGGCGGCCCGCCATCTTATCGCCTACGGAGATCTTTCTCCGCTGGGCAATGTAGCAACGCACCACCTTATTGACACCGGGAGAAAGCTCATCGTGGCTGTTTTCCCGGGTGAACACGTCCACATCTACCACCACGCCGGATTCACCGTGAGGCACGCGGAGAGAGGTATCTCTCACCTCTCTGGCCTTTTCGCCGAAGATGGCGCGAAGCAGCCGCTCTTCCGCGGTAAGCTCTGTTTCTCCCTTGGGGGTGACCTTACCTACCAGAATATCGCCGGCACGGACGTCCGCTCCTACGCGGATAATGCCCCTGTCGTCCAGATCCTTCAAAAGCTCCTCGTTCACATTGGGGATATCTCTGGTGATCTCCTCCGGACCCAGCTTGGTATCCCGGGCTTCCATTTCGTACTCCTCAATATGAATGGAGGTATAAACGTCCTCCCGCACCATTTTCTCATTGAGCAGTACGGCGTCCTCGTAGTTGTAGCCCTCCCAGGTCATGAAGCCGATAAGCGCGTTGCGGCCCAGGGCGATCTCGCCGTTTTTGACACCGGGACCATCGGCGATCACATCGCCTTCCTCTACCCGCTCGCCTACAGAGACTACCGGCACCTGATTGATGCAGGTGCTCTGGTTGGAGCGCATAAATTTGATGATCTCATAGTCATCGATATCGCCGTTATCCGCGGTAACGCGAACCAGATTGGCACTGACGGACTTTACCACGCCGCCCCGCTTTGCCAAAACGCATACGCCGGAATCCACGCCGGCCTTATATTCCATGCCGGTACCCACGATGGGGCTTTCCGTTTTCAGCAGGGGCACTGCCTGGCGCTGCTGGTTAGAGCCCATCAGCGCACGGTTGGTATCATCGTGCTCCAGGAAGGGGATCATTGCTGTGGCAACGGAAACCACCATACGGGGGGTGATATCCATGTAATCCGCTTTGGAGGCTTCTACCTCCACAAATTCATCTCGATAACGGCCTACCACCTTGGCACGGGCAAAGCGGCCCTTTTCGTCCAAAGGCTCGTTGGCCTGGGCCACAATGAAATCATCTTCCATGTCAGCCGTCATGTACGTCACTTCATCGGTGACAACGCCGGTCTTTTTATCCACCTTGCGGAAAGGGGCTTCAATAAAGCCGTATTCATTGATCCGGGCGAAGGTGGCAAGGTAAGAGATCAGACCGATGTTGGGACCTTCGGGGGTCTCCACGGGGCACATACGCCCGTAATGGGTATAGTGTACGTCGCGCACCTCAAAGCTGGCTCTGTCACGGGACAGGCCGCCGGGACCCAGAGCGGACAAGCGGCGTTTGTGGGTCAACTCGGACAGAGGATTTGTCTGATCCATGAACTGGGACAGCGGAGAGGAGCCGAAAAACTCCTTGATGGCGGCCACTACCGGGCGAATATTGATCAAGGAATGAGGCGTAAGGCTTTCCAGATCCTGCGCCTGCAGGGTCATGCGCTCCCGAATGACTCTTTCCAGACGGGAAAAGCCGATGCGGAACTGGTTCTGCAGCAGCTCGCCTACCGAACGAATGCGCCGGTTGCCCAAGTGGTCGATATCATCGGTAACGCCCAGGCCTACCGCCAGGCAGTTCATATAGTTGACAGACGCGAAAATATCCTCCACCGTGATATAGTTGGGGATCAGATCCTTGCGGCGCGCCTTTACGGCGGCCTTCAGCGCCGCCGGATCGTCTCCGGCGCTTTCCAAAATCTCCTGCAGCACCTGAAAACTCACGCGCTCGTTGATTTCACATTCTGCCTTGGCGTCAAAATCCACATATTTGGAAATATCAACCATGCCGTTGGAAATGATCTTGACCTCTTTGCCGTCAAGCTCTACCGTGACCATGGTAACGCCGGCATCGTCCAGCTGAATGGCAAGCTCCCGGTTCACAGTAGTGCCCGCCTCCGCCAGCACCTCTCCGGTGGCGGGGCTCACCACAGGCTGAGAAAGGGTTTGTCCTACCAGACGGCCTTCCAAATTCAGCTTCTTATTATATTTATACCGGCCCACCCGGGACAGGTCGTACCGGCGGGGATCGAAGAACAGGCCGTTGATATGGGCCTGCGCACTTTCGATGGTGGGCGGCTCGCTGGGGCGCAGCTTACGATAGATCTCAAACAGCGCTTCTTCCACAGATTTACAGGTATCTTTTTCAATGGTGGCGCGCATCCTATCATCGTCACCAAAGAAATCCAAAAGCTCCTGATCGGTACCGAGCCCCAGGCAGCGCAGGAACACAGTAATGGGCATTTTCCTGTTTTTATCGATGCGGACATAGAATACATCGTTCACATCATTCTCATATTCCAGCCAGGCGCCCCGGTTGGGGATAATGGTGGAGCTGAAAAGCTCCTTGCCGGAACGGTCGTATTCCATTTTATAGTATACGCCGGGAGAACGGACCAGCTGGGAAACGATCACGCGTTCCGCGCCGTTTATCACAAAGGTGCCGCTTTGGGTCATCAGGGGGAAATCTCCCATATAGACCTCAGACTCTTTGATCTCCCCTGTTTCCTTATTGAGCAGACGCGCGGTCACCCGAAGAGCGGCGGCGTAGGTTGCGTCTCGTTCCTTACATTCCGATACGCTGTAATTAGGCTTATCGTCCAGCTTGTAATCCACAAAATCGAGTACCAGATTGTTGTTGAAGTCCGTAATGCCGGAAACGTCCTCGAAAACCTCCTTGAGGCCCTCGTGAAGGAACCAGCCGTAGGAATCCTTTTGAACCTCGATAAGGTTCGGCATTTTCAGAACTTCCTCGATTTTGGAAAAGCTCATGCGAGTATTCTTGCCTAATTTTACCGGTTTCACATTCACCATTGGCACAGCCACTCCAATCTTTTCTTTTAATAGATATTTGATCTTTCAAATCCGACAAAGGCGCTGCCCTCTGCTGGAACTTGCACAAAAAGAGCATTCTCGACAAAAAAATTGTTTTTTTGTCAGTTGGGTCTTGATTATTTCCCACACCTGTGTTATACTAATAAAAAGGTAACGGGGATACTTCAACCCATTATGATGCAGTATATTATTGTATAACAACATTTTCCTTTTGTCAAGCCCTTTCCCGGGCTTCTTTTTTATTTTTCGGGCTGATATAAAAAGGGCGCGTTGCAGTTTCTTTCCGCAACGCGCTTTTACTTTTATTTTAGACACCGGCTTTTAGACGGCAGAGGCACGAATAGATTACCCGGCCCCGGCGCCCTAGAATGACTATATATTTATGTATAATGAGGAATAAGGAATGAGCAATTAGCAATGGAGGTCACGATAATGCAATAAATTGTAGTTTAGCGGACTAGTTGTTAGCTGTTAGTTGTTAGTCGTTAGAGAAGAGCAAGCCCTCTTCTTTTGTCATTACTGAGGAAAAGAAGCTTCGCTTCTTTACGAAGAATCTCGTCCTTACTTCCAGGGCAAAAGGACAAAGGACGAGATTCTTCACAAAGAAAGCAAAGCTTGCTTTGCTTTTTGTTCAGTAATGACAAGGAGGGGCCTTTTCCCCTTTCTAACAACTAACTACTCACGACTAGCAACTTACCTGCTAAATTCCAATTTACCGAACAGTTCCCCACTGTCATTCTGAGGAACATAGTGACGAAGAATCTCGACCTTTATTCCGGGAAAAGGAAGAAGGACGAGATTCTTCACTTCGTTCAGAATGACAGGAGGGTGGTGTGCAGATAACCGCTAAATTCCAATTTATAGAACAGTTCCCCACTGTCATTCTGAGGAACATAGTGACGAAGAATCTCGACCTTTATTCCGGGAAAAGGAAGAAGGACGAGATTCTTCACTTCGTTCAGAATGACAGGAGGGTGGTGTGCAGATAACCGCTAAATTCCAATTTATAGAACAGTTCCCCACTGTCATTCTGAGGAACGCAGAAAGCTATAGCTTTCTTGACGAAGAATCTCGTCCTTTAATCCCCCAAAAGGGCAAAGGACGAGATCCTTCACTGAGAAAGCAAGGTTTTCCTTGCTTTCTGCTCAATGATGACAGTGAGAGGCCCTTCGGTCTCTCATATATCGTTCCGTTTCATCGATCCTCCGCGCTCTTTTCTTTCCTGTTCTTCACGGTCTCCGCCAGATAGAACAGCGCTGTTCCCAGCATGGTTCCCAAAAGGCAGGCCAATGTAAGGACCAGCACCTCAAGGCCGATGAGCTGCGTGTAGTTTACGGTTTGGGGCGTCAGAAGCTCCAGGGCAAACCACAAAAGGAGCAGCAGGGCCGGAAGCAGCCACCGCCCAAAGCGCCTGCAGCGCTTCAGCGCGACAAATTGCACCACCGCCCCCAGCAGCAGGAAAAAGGACAAAAGGAGCCAGGTCTGCGGCGCGGTTCCCCAGCCGAAAAGCAAAGAAAACATGGTGTAGGTCGCCATCATTACGCCTCCCGCTCTTCTCCGCAGATCATTTCAAAATTGTAGGAATCCAGTTCCTTCCGCACGTCCTCGGAGATCTTCTCGTAAATGCTGTGCAGCTTGCAGTGGGCCCGGCCGCAGCTGTATTCCTCCTTTTGACAGCGGCTGAGCATAAACGGCCCCTCCACGGATTCCACCACCTCCCGCAGGGTGATCTCCGCCGGAGGCTTTGCCAAGGTATAGCCGCCCTTTGCTCCCTTAAAGGAACAAACCATGCCCTCCCGCACCAGATCCCGCAAAATCTTCAGGGAAAACCGAAGGGGAACGCTTACCCGCTCTGAAATGGTTTTCGCATCGCAGCGCTCCGGGTGCTTTGTCAAATATTCCACGATCCTGACGGCGTAATCCGCCTCTAAGGTCATTACCATATTTTTTCTCCGAAATGATTCTTTAATAGTTTAGCGCACACCCTTGGCTTTCTCGCCCGTCGGCTCGGTTGCTGTGTGCCGGTGGCACACGTCCAGCAACGACCGAGTTGACA
>CAJUTL010000015.1:33661-68816 GCA_910589395.1 uncultured Oscillospiraceae bacterium | reverse complement strand
CCCGACCTGCTGATTACAAATCAGCTGCTCTACCAACTGAGCTACACCAGCAAATATGAATGAGTGCGAAGTTGGTAGGGGTATCTACACAACTGAGCTGCACCAGCACAATTTTTAGCGCTTGATTATTATATCCTGACAGCATGGGAAAGTCAAGCCCTCCGCTAAAATTTTTTGCAATTTTTCCGAGAAAAGGTGTTCTTTTCTGTTTTTCTTTTGGAAGGAAGCAATCTCTATTCAAAATTGGAAAAGCGCCTCTTCTCACAAAAAAGAAAAGGTTGAAGGCCGCTTTCCTGTTTGGAAAAGCGGCCTTCAAGAGGAAGTAAGGAGTAAAAATGAGGATGTAATGAAAAAGATTTCGATCCGTAGTCTCGCTTGACTACGGTAATAGAATACCCCCGTAATGTGAAGGTTTGCTGAACATTCCATGGAATTTCTCTTAATATTTTGTAAACGGGCAAAAAGCGCCTCTTTCGCCTTGACTGCTCTCGGCTCCGGCGGTATACTGGAAGAAACTGGAAAAGGCAGGGGCCCCGCTTGCTCCGCCCCGGTAGTAAAAAAGCTCTGAGCAGCGCCGGATCTTGGGGAACGCGCTTGCCCAACTATATGAAAAAGGATGTGGCAGCTATGAAATTTTCCGAAATGACCTACACCCGGCCCGATATGCAGGCGGCCTTTCAGGAGCTGGATTCCCTGACCGCCCGGCTTCAGGCGTCCGCCGACCCGAAGGAGCAGCTGGGGATCTACAAAGAGGCAGAGACTCTGCTGAACCATATTTACACCCAGGCCAGCATCTGTATGATCCGCAACAGCGTGGATACCAGAGATGAGTTTTACGACGCTGAAACGGCTTATATCAATGAGCAGGAGCCCCTTTTAGAGGAAAAGACCCAGGCCTTCCACCGGGCACTGGTGGATTCTCCCTGCCGGGGAGAGCTGGAAAAGGCTTTAAGCCCTCTGCTGTTCCAGAACCTGGAAATGAACCTGAGATCCTTCTCTCCGGAGATCATTCCCCTGATGCAGGAGGAAAACCGGCTGACCACTGAATATCAGAAGCTCTATGCCAGCGCGCAGGTGCCCTTCCAGGGCAAGACCCTGACCATCGCCCAGCTGGGGCCCTATAAGGAGCATGCGGACCGCGCCACCCGCCGGGCCGCCTTGGAGGCAGAGGGCACCTTCTTTGACGAGAATCGGCGGCAGTTTGACGAGCTTTACGACAAGCTGGTGAAAAACCGCACCGAGCAGGCAAAAAAGCTGGGGCTTCCCAGCTATGTGGAGCTGGCGGCCCTGCGCCTGCAGAGAAACTGCTATTCCCCCGAAGATGTGGCGGCCTTTCGGGACCGGGTAGTGCGGGACCTGGTGCCGCTGACGGTGAAGGTCAAGGAGCGTCAGGCAAAGCGCCTGGGAATTTCCGATTTCAAGTTCCACGATAACGCCCTGAAATTCCGGGGCGGCTCCGCCAAGCCCCAGGGCACGCCCGAAGAGATCATGGCGGCGGGGCAAAAAATGTATGAGGAGCTTTCCGCCGATACCGCCGACTTTATTCACATGATGTTTGAAAATGACCTCTTCGATGTGCTGGCAAAGGAGGGCAAGGCTCCCGGCGGCTACTGCACCAGCCTGCCAGATTACGGCTATCCCTTCATTTTCTCCAATTTTAACGGCACCTCCGGAGACGTTGACGTGCTTACCCACGAGGCGGGCCATGCCTTTGCGGACTATATCTCCCACAAAACCATTGCCATCGACGCCTTGCGCTGCCCCACCATGGAGGGCGCGGAGACCCACTCTATGAGCATGGAATTTTTGACCGCCCCCTGGCACCACCTGTTCTTCGGCCCCATGACGGACAAATACGAACTTTCCCATGCGGAGGACGCGTTGATCTTCATTCCCTACGGCTGCCTGGTAGACCATTTCCAATATGAAATGTACACCCACCCGGAACTGACCCCCGAGGAGCGGAATCAAACTTGGCTGCGGCTGGAGAAGCGCTACCGCCCTTATATCGACTTTGACAATCTCCCCTTCTATGCCCGGGGCGCAGGCTGGCAGCGGCAGATGCACATTTACGGCAGCCCCTTCTATTATATCGATTACTGCCTGGCCCAGGTCATGTCTCTTCAGTTCTTTGCCCTGTCCCTGGAGGACCGAAAGGCCGCCTGGGAAAAATACATGGACTTTGTAAATCTTGGCGGCACCAAAACCTTTATCGACCTGGCCCATGCGGTAAATCTCCGCTCCCCCATGGACGAGGACTGCGTCAAGTCCGTGTGTGAAAAGACGTTCCAATGGACTGAGGCGCATGTAACAGAATAAAAACCGATATCCCAAAAGGGACTGCTGCAAAACACACCGTTTGCGGCAGCCCCTTTTTCCTGTTCAACAGCTACACCTCCGGCACCCGGCGGCCAAACCGCGGGCACTCGGGAAGCTGACTGATATAGGCTGACAGCTTCTGACCAGACCCCAGGAAAGGGGATACATTACAGCTCAGAACACCGGCAGTTGACCGTAAGCCCGCCTGTTCTTGGAGAATGGTTCTGACCTTCTCGCATCATTCTGAGCCGCAAGCGAAGAATCCCGCCCTTCCTTTTCTGAGTAAAAAGGCAAGCCTTTCCTCTCATTGCCTTGTGTCAGCAAAGCCGCCGCTGTATGGCATTCAGCATCTAGCATCTAAGCTCTCTTCTCTAACAGTTGACCGCATAGTTCAAAAGCTTTTAGCAGGTAAAGTCCTCTGAGCCGTTGCTGAAATAGCGGCCCTTTACCGCGGTAAATTTCAAAATGCAGTAATCCGGGTCTGTTACGCCCAGGGGGTAGTAGCGTTCATCACCATCTTCCCAAAAGCGTGTTTTTGTCTCCTGGTCCTCGCACACCTCTACCGTGCCGAGAAGGCTCACGCCGCGATAGAAGCGCCTATCCGCAAAGTACACGCTGGCCTGGGGATTTTTCCGGAGCCTTGCCACCTTGTTTGAAGAGGTATTGGTGGAGAAATAAAAGGTTTTGATCCCGTCCCGCTCCTTTGTCATCAGCATGGCCTTCGTAACGGGATAGCCCTCCTGATCCAGATAGCTCAGGTAGGCAATTTTCTGATGATCGATCAGCTTTCCCAAAGTCTGTTCCTGATTTCGCAGCATGGCTTATCCCTCCTGAAGCTTCTTTCGCGGCTCTCCCCATTTTCCCAGGGAACGGCTGTTTAGGGTATAATATTCCGATTCGCCGGGGGCGATCACCGGGGCCGCCAGCCGCAGGCGCTCCGCGAAGGGGACGCTTTGGTCCCGCAGCTTTTCCTCTATCATTACATTGCAGACCTTGCACACAAAGAGGTCGCTGGCCTCGGCAAGGTGATGCTCTCGCAGAACCTTCAGCTCAAAGCTGACCGGGCTTTCCGCGATGGTGGGCACAGGAAGCACCCGGCCCCGCTCCACGGTAGGCAGCAGCTTCATTTTATCCGGTGTTTCCCGGCCGCTGGTGGTTCCGTAATAATCCGCCAGCGGAAGAAGCTTTTCCGAAACCAGGTTTGCGGAAAATACTCCGGTTTTCCGGACCAGGTCCTTTGTCAGCTTGTCCTCTCCAATGCAGGCTATCACACCTAGGCCCTCCCCTTCTCCGTCACTGACATGGGCATAGCTGAACCAGCAGAACAGCCCAAAATTCGGCGTGCCGTCCTCCTTCCAGTTTCCATACAAAAAAAGTGACTGCGGACAGAAATCATTTCCGATTTTTCCCGGTATCTTTGCCATGTAAATACTCCTTTTCTTTTTTCAAGTTTTTCTCTGTTTCCTGCAAGTTTTCCAGTACCCGATCCAGCAGGCTGTCCAGCAGAGCGGCCTCTTCCTCCTGAAAGCCCCGGTAGAAAAGCCTGTTCATCTGCTGGGAAACCGCTTCATAGCTTTCCCGCATCCCCCGCGCCTTTTCCGTCAGAGTGATCACCGCTTGCCGGCGGTCGTTTTCATTTTTGGCCCTGTGAAGCAGCCCGGACTCTTCCATACGCCCCAGTACGGAGGTAAGGGTGTTTTTCGCAAGTCCGGTCTTTCTTACCAGGTCGCTGATAGGCACGCTGTCCTCCTGCCAAAGCAGATACAAAATTCGGCCCTGAGCGCCGTTGAACTCTTCTATTCCGCAGTCCTGCAGCAGCCGCTCGAAGATCCTGTCCTGTACCCGCTTGATCTGTGAGATCAAAAAACCAGTTCTTGTTTCCATATGATATTTGTCCCCTTTTCCTGCCGCACGGAAGGCCTGGGATGTTGAAGCAAAGAAGCTTTGTTCTCTCCCCTGACCGCCGGTACGCTGACCGCTAATGAGATGAAAATTTCCTCCTTTGAGGATATAGTACTATATAGAACCATTATCGTCAAGGTTCTATTTGGAACTTTTTGCTATCTCAGCAAACCGCCTTCACGGCAGCCTGCTGTTTGCAAATTTTTTCGTTGTGATTTTATCATATTTTTTAAAACAAGGTCAATGCTCCATCTCCGTTCAGGTTGCGTCTGAAAGGAGAAATTGGCGGGATGTCTTTCAAAAAATTTTTTCTGCTCTCGAAGGATACACTGAAAATTTTCTTCAACAGCGATTGAAATACTACTCCAAAAACACACATGTTTCTTCTGGATCTTTTTTATTTTGACAAATTTTTCATGTAAATTTTTTTCTCATTAACTTTTTCTGAAAAATTTCATTGATTCCCTCTTGACGAATTATAGAAATATGATAGAATGTGAATCAAGGTCACACTTTGCTAAAAGTTTTTCTCTTTTAAGACTGCGTGTCCACTCATTTTCGGCACAACTGTCCGATGGCTGTGGTGGAAACACCATTTCATGGAGAAAACCATTTTTCCGAAACTAAAAAAGGAGAGGAATCACTATGAAAAACGACATTACTTTTTCTCATCTTTCTCGCAAAGAAGAAGAAATTATGGATCTTCTCTGGGACGCAAAGGACGCCCTCAGCAGATCTGAAATTTTGGAGGAGGCCGCTAAGCGAACGCAAAGCTGGAAGCCCAATTCCATTCATATTCTGCTCAATCAGCTGCTGGAAAAGCAATATGTCACTGTAGCCGGTTTTTATTTGAATTCCCGGAAACTTGGCAGGACCTTTGCCCCTGCCCTTACCCGGCAGGAGTATGTGATTTTGCGGCTCTGCCATGATTCCGAGCTGGCGAAAAAGGCCGGCGTTTCCCTCACAAAGCAGATCGCGGCGCTGAAGGAAGCACAGAAGGACTGATAGGCTCAAAGCTTGCACCAACAGGCGCAGGTTTTGCGCAATACAATTTTTGAGAAAGCGGCGTGTGGAATGCTCCATACGCCGCTTTTGCAAGGGAAATTCCATGTCCGAACAGCTTGCTTCCCACCTGCCGCTGTGGTATACTGCAAGCATCAAAAAATTTCAACATGGGGATATGCTATGGTTTGGACTTATGATTTTATATTTATGGCATATCGAAATCAAGATTTTCGAAAACAGCTGGAAGACGCTATCGCCAGCTCATCGGATCTTGTGATTGCCACAGAGCTCCATAAATTATCCTTCTGTACAAAGGAACAGACTGTTCTTGTCACTCCTAATCCAGAATGCCATTCCCCCTTCACCGTGAAAATAATTCCCACCAAAATCGCCTATTCCGCTCTGACAAAAATGCTTTTGGATGCTTGGGAACACATCAAGCCAGGGGAAATCGCCATTGTTTCCTGAAGCATCGCCTTTCAATAAGGTATGCAAGCCATCGATATCATATTATTGCGAGAAAGAAGGTCTATGCACATGAACCCTATCCCAATGATCCTTCAGAAAAAAGCGAAGGAGCTGGAACGAAAAACGGCGGAAAAATACCCCGAGCTGGCTCCCCTTGCCGCCCGGTGCTTTCTGAACACCATGGAAACCACGGTAACGCAGCTTGCGGACGGCAGCTATTTTGTGATCACCGGAGATATCCCTGCCATGTGGCTGAGAGACAGCGCCGCCCAGCTGAAGCCCTATCTCAAATACGCGGCGGAGGACGAAGCTCTCCGGGAAATTCTGCGCAGCGTTCTGGCAAAGCAGGCGTTCTATGTAAATCTTGATCCCTACACCAACGCCTTCAACAGTGAAAAGCTGGAAAAGGGCTACAGCGAAGCTGACCGAAGCGATTTTTCCAGCGGCTGGATCTGGGAAAGGAAATATGAAGTGGATTCCCTCTGCGCGCCGCTGTATTTCGCTCACGAGTATTTCGGCGTTACCGGGGACCGCGCCATTTTCACGCCGGAGTTTCGGAAGATGGTGGAAACCATTCTTCACACCTTCCGTGTGGAGCAGCGCCACATGACAGACTCCCCCTACTGGTTTATCCGGGAAAACGCCTGGGCCCCCAGCGATACCCTTCCCATGAACGGCAAAGGCAGGCCGGTGAATTTTACAGGAATGACCTGGTCCGGCTTCCGCCCTTCGGACGATTCCTGCAAGTTCGGCTTCCTGCTTCCCGCCAACATGATGGCTGTGGTGGCCCTTCAAAAAGCGGCAGAGCTCAGCTCCATCGGCTATGAAGACGCCGATCTCGGCGCCCGCTGCCTGGAGCTGGCCTCTGAGATCGAGGACGGCATAGAAACCTACGGCGTGGTGGAGCACCCCAAGTACGGAAAAATATACGCCTATGAAACCGATGGCTTCGGGAACTACAATCTGATGGACGACGCCAATTCTCCCAGCCTTCTTTCCATTCCCTATCTGGGCTACCGAAGCGCCTCTGACCCGGTTTATCAAAACACCCGGCGGTTTCTCCTTTCCGAGGACAATCCCTACTATGTCAACGGCACGGCGGCAAGGGGCATTGGCAGTCCCCATACCCCTCCGGGGTATATCTGGCATATCGGACTTACCATGCAGATCCTGACCAGCATCGATCCCGCGGAAAAGCAGGAATGCCTTGCCATGCTGGCCCGCACCCATGCCGGAACGAATTTCATGCACGAGGGCTTCGACGCCAACGATCCCACAAAATTCACCCGCTCCTGGTTTGCTTGGGCAAATTCCCTGTTCGCTCAAATGCTGGAAGAGGAGATGGAGGCAGAATGAAAGATCAGGTCCTTTTGCCGGAAACCGGCTACTACAAGGCAAATCTTCATTGCCACACCACGATTTTCGACGGAAAACTGACGCCAGAGGAAACAAAACGGGTTTATCAGGAGCAGGGCTATTCCATCATCGCCTTTACCGACCACCACAAATACCGCTGGCACCGGGAATTGGACGATAAAGGCTTTCTGGCCCTGGCAGCCTATGAAGCCGATTTGACGGAGGAGGAAAAGCCCGGTAAAGACTGGCCCCAGCGCAAAACCTACCACCTGAATCTTTTCGATACCAATCCGGAAAAGAACCGGGAGCAAAAGGAACGGTCGCCCTCCCCCACCACCCCCTATCACGACTTGGAGGGCCTGAACCGGTATATCCGCAAAATGAACGAGCTGGGCTTTCTGGTATGCTACAACCACCCCTACTGGTCCTTGCAGCCTGTGCGGACTACGAGGGGCTTCAGGGTCTGTTTGCCATGGAAATTTACAACCATTCCTCCGAAATAGACGGAATGAACGGCTTTCACCCCCAGGCCTATGATGAGATGCTCCGCTCCGGGCAAAGACTTACGGCGGTAGCCGCCGATGATAACCACAACCATTATCCCCCGCGCCATGCCTTGTACGACGCCTGCGGCGGCTTTGTGCAGATCGCCGCCGAAAAGCTGGAATATCAAAGCGTGATCTCCGCCCTGCGGGCAGGCCGCTTCTATTGGTCCATGGGCCCGGAGCTGCGGGGCGTTTCCATCAAGGACAATGTCCTGTCTGTGACCACCTCCCCCGTTCAGAAGATCTTCGTCCTCCAAGAGGGCCGAGATAGCTATAAAGCCGCGGCAGCCCCCGGAGAGACCCTGACCCACGCGGAATTCCTCCTCACCGGCAGCGAAGGCTGGTTCCGCATCATGATCCACGACTGCTCCGGCCTTTACGCCGGGACCAACGCTTATTTTTTAAGGGATTTATACTAATGTAGAGACAGTGCCGGAAGCTTTCGCTTCCGGCACTGTTCTTTTTATGAAGTTCTTTACTGGATCTGCGCTTTCATCATTTCTTCCAGAGATTTTTTCAGCTCCAGCGTACAGGACTGTATGGCAAGGCCTGTTTGGGCCGGGAAGAAGCGCAGGTAGAAGTTTCCTGAGAAGGCGGGAACCTCCAGCTCCAGGGTCTTCCAGTCACGCTCGACGCCGGTGAGGGTAAAGGTACCCAACAGGTTTCTATCCTGGAAAATGGAAAGAGGCATCTGAGAAACATCGTTTTGGTCGGTGCTGCGCAGCGTAAGCTTCAGGGTATAGAGCCCCCGTTCCTTGACGGATACGGAGAACCTGGTATTTTTCCCCTTTTCCAGGTCGATGAGCGAAACGTCCAGCGTGACCTGCCCGGAAGCGTCCGCCTCCGCATAATGGATCTCTGAAGCGGTGCCATCGTCAAAGGAGGGGCTGGCCTCCAGCTCCCGATCCAGCTCGGTCTCTGCTCCGCGCAAATGGAGCAGCGCCGGGGAACGGAGCAGGAAGCGGCAGATATTTTCCGCGCTTCGCAGGAATTCGCCCCTGGTGACGGTACCGGCGGCAAGACCCTCGGCGGAATTGTCGTGCATGGCATTTTCCGCCGCGCCGCTTGTGACCATAAACAGGTCGTTCTGGCTTCTCACCATGGCCGCCGTGTTGGTACGCTCGCCGGGCTGTCCCTCGTCGTTGCCCTTAGCCCACCAATCGGTCATGACCTGACCGGTATAGCCCCACTGCTCCCGCAGAATAGTGGTAAGCAGATCGTAATTGCTGGCAGACCACAGCCCGTTTATGGGGTTGTAGCTTGTCATGATGGAGTAGGCGCCGCCCTCCTTGACCGCTATCTCAAAGGCCTTGAGATAAAGCTCCCGCAAAGCCCGCTCGGAGACCACGGCCTCCACATCGTTGCGCTTGTATTCCTGGCTGTTGCAGGCAAAATGCTTGATGGTGCCGGTAACGCCATATTTCTGCATACCGTGCAGCTGCGCCGCCGCCATGATCCCGGTCAGGAAGGGATCTTCCGAGAAATATTCAAAATTTCTGCCGTTTAAGGGATGGCGGTGCAGGTTGATGCCGGGGCCCAAAAGGGTATCTACCCGGTTTTTCCGCAGCTCCATGCCCTCGTATTCGTACAGGTCCCGCACCAGCTCCGGGTCAAAGGTACAGGCCTGGCAGGTGCCGTTGGGCATGGAAAAGGCCATGGTGCCGCAGTCCATACGAATGCCGCTGGGGCCGTCCGCACAGCAGCCGGTGGGAATGCCGAACTCCACCAGGCGGTCTGTTACGCCGCCAAAGGCCCCGGCGGTGCCGGGCGTTACCTTGGGAGAACACATGCCCTCGCCCCGGATCATACAGCAAAGATCCTCATCGGAAAGCTGGGCTGCAAACTGGGAAAGAGAAACCTTTCCGTCCGCCACATCCTTCAGCTTCCAGCCCTGATCTCCGGTGCAGGGCTGCTCCGGCGGCAGCTTTTTCTTCCGGCGCTCCATGGGGGCCACCGTGCGCAGCGGCACAGGCTCCCAGGCCTTACGATAGACAGAGTCCTGAAGCTCGCCGGGGCGCAGACGTTCAAAGGCCGTCACCGGGGCGCAGGCCTCTTCCAGCTGCTCTACTACCGTTTCCGGCAGCGTAACGCTGCCGACAGGCCGGGCGGAGCGCACGTCGCCGCCGCCGTAGAACCGGTACTCGCCTTCCTCCAGCACCCAGCAGGATCTGTGGCCGGTCGCGCCGCCGTCATCATAGGAGGCCAAAGAGGAAACCGGGCATTCCAGAGAAAGCTTCTGGCTTTCTCCGGGCTGAAGGAGAGCCGTTTTTCCAAAGGCGCACAGGGAACAGGCAGCCTTGCCGAGCTTTCCCTGGGGGGCTTCACAATAGAACTGTACTACCTCTCTGCCCGGAGCGTCTCCGGTGTTTTTTACCGTGGCGGAGAACCGCAGCGTGTCGCCGGAGCGGCTGACCGGGTCAAGCTCTGTGGCAAAGGTGGTGTAGGAAAGGCCAAAGCCGAAGGGATACAGCACCTTTTCCGGCGCAAAGGTTTCAAAATAGCGATAGCCTACATAGATATCCTCCGCATATACATTTCTGGTATCGCTGCCGTAATTTCCGGCGGCGGGGTAGTCGGAAATATCCCTGGCAATAGTGTCGGAAAGCCTGCCGCCGGGGGCCGCCCTGCCGGTAAGCACATCGGCTGTGCCGAGGCCGCCCTCCTGGCCGCCCTGCCACACATACAGCACCGCGCCGGGCCGGTATTCCTCTACCCAGCTCATATCCAGAATTCCTCCGGTATTCAGCACCACCGCCACACGGGAAAACGCCGCGCACACCAGCTTCAGCATGTCCCGCTCCGCCTGGGCCAGCAAGAAGCTGCCCTCGGCGGCGGAATTATCCTTATCCTCTCCGGCGGTACGACCCAAAATGACCAAAGCGGCATCGTTTCTTCCAGAGGCCTGCTCCACCAGGGAAGGCTCCAGCGGCATTTCCTCCTGATACCAGGGCTCCGCCGCCCAGCCAACGCCTACATCAAAGGGGTGATCCTGCAGCCAGGCCTCGTAAACAGCCTTCAGCTCCTGATCCAGCACAACGCTTCCGCCTGCTTCCAGCGCCTCCGGAATGCCGGGCACCGGGCCGGTATTTACCAGGCCCCCGGAGCCGGTACCGCTTTTATAGTAGTTGAACTGGCTGCGACCGAATACCGCCACCTTGGTTCCCTGAGAGAAGGGCAGCGTTTTCTTTTCATTGCGCAGTAAAACCGCGCCCTCCGCCACCGTTTGCCGCGCCTTTGCCGCATAGTCCTTTGGGTCAAATTTTCTGTGTTCCATAGGAAAAGCTCCTTTCTGCGATTTGCCGGGAATTCTTTTCTTAGATTATAGTATAACTACCAAAATTTTACAAGCGGAAAGACGCTTTTTTATAGAGATCAGAAGGGATCAGGCCAGCTTTTGATAGCCCACCCATTTCAAAGCCCGGTCAAAGGCGGATTTGTAGCGCTTGGAGAAAACCATGCGGAATTCTCCGGCGTAAATGGCAAGCCGCCCGCAAAAGCCTGTTTTGAAGCGGTACACACCGTAATTGGGGTGGGAGGTATCGTACCAGCAGGGCACACCCTGAAAATCGTACAGCTCACAGCCCGCTTCCACCGCCCAGCGGATCATCTCCCACTGCATCAGGTAATTGGGCATTACCTCCCGGTGAGCGGCGGTAGAAGCGCCATATACATAGCAAGTGCGCCCGCCGTATTGCACGCAGATGGCCCCGGAAAGGGCCTGCCCCTGGTATTCGCAGAGATACAGGCGGCATTTTTCCCCCAGGGCGTCCATCATTCTACTGAAATATTCCTGAGAGCGCACCCGGAAGCCATCGCGCTTTCCCGTTTCCTCCATGAGCCTTTGAAAATCGCCCAGACGCTCCTTTCCGCACACCACACAGCGCACTCCCCTGCGCTTTGCCAACCCGATGTTGTAGCGGCATTTGCTTTTGAAGGAGCGCAGCAGCTCCTCCTCGCTTCTTCCCCGCAGCTCTAAAATGTAGTTATTTCTGCTTTGTATGGTTTTTTCGTCCGGCTGCCAGGGCTGGAAGGAAAAGCCCGCCGCCCGCAGGGCAAAGATCTTTTCGCTGTCCGTTTCCTCGATCAGCGGGTCGGTTTTAAAGGAATAGGCGTGGTATTTTCGGGCAAGCCGCCATACGCCCAGAAGCAGGTCCTGAAGCACCGCAGGCTTTTGATAATCCCAGACCGGCCCTCTGGGCGAATACAGAAACGCCTTCAGCGGGAAGGGGAATTTTTTTATCAGCACCAGCATGCTCCCGCAGATCTCACCCCGGCTGTCCCGGGCGATCACCGCCTCGTGCCCCCAGCCGGGCTTTACCCCGCACCACCGGACAGACTGCATAAAGCTGCCGCCCATGCGCTCTACAAAGGCCTCGTATTCCTCTACGGCTTCCTTGCTTTGAAAATTCAGGAATTCCATATTTCGCCCTCCGTTTCCTGTTTATGGATTAGAGAGACAAGGAGAAAAAAATGTAACAAGCCCTGAATTTTTACCGCCGCCCACTGCCCTTTCTAAAAAACGTTTCGGTGCGGCGGCGCGTTTCTTCTTATGGCGGGGAGATTCGCTCTTACTGCTTTCTCAAAAGCCACACCTGCATTTCGGTTTCGCCGCGGTTGGCAAAAGCATAGTACGGGATCAGGGTAAGCGGCATTTCTTCGTAATCGCCGCCCGCCTCATAGTAAAGCTTTTCGGTTTCCTTTGGGCGGTAAGCCGTTATTTTGAGAACCGGCAGCAAAAACTCACTTTCCTGTAATTCAAAGCTCGAACGGAGATCCAGAGCAACGCTTTTGATATCAGCGCCGTTATCAACGCCCTCGGCGCAGTAAACAACAGGGCCCCGCACAACGGCAACTCTGCCCGCGTCGGAATGAACGCGGCGGTTGGCGGCAAGAAGCTTTACCGGCATATCGAACACAAGCTCTATTTCCCCGTTTCCGTCAAGCGCCACAGACGCAGCGGGACTGCTGATTTTGGAGGAACTGAGACGGCTTCTTTCGGAAGAAGCGCCGTCAAATCAGACGTTGGCCGTGCAAATCGCGGAGTATATAAGAAACAACAGAAAAAACAATATCACGGTTTCGGAAATCGCGCGCCGCTTTGACTACAATGCCGATTATATGGGCAAGTATTTCAAAAAAGCCAGAGGAGTCGGGCTGAAGGAGTATTTAGCCTCCCAAAAGCTCAAGCTCGCCAAGGATCTATTGCTCACTACCAACATGAGCGTGAAGCAGATCGCAAGAGAGCTCGGCTACCGCGAGGAAAACGTTTTTATAAAATTCTTCACCTATCACGAAAAATCACTCCCACCGTTTTCAGAAACAAATATTACTATACGCATATCAACAACAAATGACCGGGCTGAGCCAACACGGCTTTCTGCGGGCAAGGCTTTGCAAAACGCTGTAAAGCCTTGTGACGGCCGCGGGCCTTGCCGGTCAGGGGCAGACGGTTTTTGCCGCGAAAAAAGCTGCCCACCAGGTGGTGAGCAGCGGGACAGGGCTTTTGGAAAAATTTCATTCAAACGAATTGTAGAAAACCGTTTCCTTAAGCGGTTTCCTTTCCCCGTGCATTCGCGAGGGCTTCGCGTCCTCCGCGGGGTATCCCATTGCAAGAAAACAGACCGGCACATAGGCCTCCGGCAGCTGAAATTCCTCCCGCACCGCTTCGGGAATAAAGTGCATGACCCAGGTGCAGCCGAGCCCCAGGTCCGCTGCCTCCAGCATCATATGGGCGGCGGCGATAGAGGCGTCTATCTCGCCGCTGGTCTTTTCATCATATTCCCTTGTCCAGCAGAGCGTTTTGTCGTAACAGACCAAAATAGCCAGCGGCGCGTTAAAGTAACACACGGTACACCTTCGATACCTTTCCAGAGCCTCGGTACTTTGAAGCACCAATAGCTTCTGGGGCTGCAAATTACAGGCGGTAGGGGCCAGCTGCCCCGCCCGCAAAACAGCTTCCAGCTTTTCCCGCTCTATGGGCCTTTCGGAAAAGCTTCTCACGGAAAAGCGCTCCTGCGCCAGCTGTAAAAAATCCATTTGCGTTTCCTCCAAAATCACGCCTCTGTTTCCGGCTCTGCCTCCTCCGCAAACCCAAAGTCCTCCGGCAAAAGCAGATCCAGCTCTCTCTGCTCCTCAGGGAGCTTCATGCTTCGGCGGGAACAGCTGAGCACCGCTTCCTCCACCTTGTTTCTGGCCATGCGCCCGTTGCCGTTGGTGCGGGGGTCGCCTTCCTTTTGCGCGGTCTCATAATAGGAAAGGAGCAGCGGGTCACAGGCCGGGGCCAGGCGGTAGCCCTTGCCCTTTACGATGCTCTTTGTGATCAAAAGCAGCTCTTCCCCGGTATAGTCCGGAAATTCGATCAGGTTGGGAAACCGGGAGCGCAGCCCGGAATTGGCGGTGAGAAATTCCTCCATTTCCCGGGAATAGCCTGCCAGGATCACCACCAGATCGTCCCGGTGGTCCTCCATTCCCTTGACCAGCGTATCGATGGCCTCCAGCCCGAAGCTGTCGTCCTTTCCCCGGAACAGGGAATAGGCCTCATCGATAAACAGCACCCCGCCCAGGGCGGATTGAATGGCTTTTTGGGTCAGGGGGGCGGTATGCCCCACATATCTGCCCACCAGATCGGCGCGGGTCACTTCGATGAGCTGGCCGCCGTTTAACACGCCGATGGCCTTTAAGTAACGGGAAACAATACGGGCCACGGTGGTTTTTCCGGTGCCGGGGTTCCCGGTAAAGATCATATGCATGGAGGGGGATTCCGCCTTCATGCCCTTTTCTCTGCGCAGCTGCTGTATTTTGAAATTATCCTCCAGGGACAAAATGTAGTCCTTGATCTCTCGAAGACCTACGATTTCCGAAAGCTCCTGCTTCACGCTTTGTACCGCCGCTTCCCGGGCAGCGTCTCCGGAAGCGCTCTGAGCCTGCAAAAGCACTTCCTTTCCCTCCCGCTGGTACCGTACCGCCGGGCGGCCCTCCGCCTGCACCACCTTTCCGGTAAAGCCGCCGAGCCCCTGCTTCAGCTTTGCCTCGCTGAGGGCGCGGTACAGGTGCTCCGCCTCCTGCTCAATGGCCGCCGCGCCCTGCTCCGGGTGAAAGGCGTCCGCCAGGGCAGACACCACGGCGCTGTCGTAAGTAAGGGTAAAATGAAGCTGCTTTTCCGCCCGTTCGCAGAATTTCTTCAGCGCGTTTTCCGCGATCTGCTCCAGGCTTTCCCGGGAAAAGGGCTTCGTCTCACACAGATCGTCCAGGGCGGACAGGAAGGGCATTCCAAAGGCGTCCGCCAGCTTCGTTTCGTTTTTCTCCGTTACCAGAAACAGGTATTTCCCCGCCCCGGACAGGCTGGAGATCACCCCCGGCGCCAGAGCGTTTCCGATCTCCACCAGCAGGCCCTTCTGTTCCGCGTACCGGGAGGGCAGCGGAACGCTTCCTTCCCGGAACAGGGCGGACAAAAGTGGCAGTACGGAGGGGTGGCACCGCTCAAAATGCTCAAATACCAGCCCACAGGCCCCGCCCTTCAGAGCGGCATACAGATCCTGAAAAAACAGCTTTTCAGAGCCAGGCTCCCGGTAATTTTCCAAATCCAGCGTGGCAAGCTTGGGACTTTTCAATACCCCCTGCCGCCCCAGAGAAGCCGCTATGGCTTCCAGGGCGCTGTGCTTTCCCGTGCCCGGTTTTCCCAGCACCGCCGCCCTGCACAGCGGGGCGTCCTCCCGCCTTCCCGCCACAAAGGGCCGCTTAAACGCGATCAAAAGGGAGGAAAGGAACTCCTCCTGACCCAGCACGCGCTCCCCCGCCTCCCGGCGGGCCGCCGCGAAGGCCGCTTCCAGATCCTTCTCGCTGCCGGCGTTTCCGGCGGAAGCATCTGCCACGCCGTCCTGCCGCAAACGCTGCTCCAGACCCTTCATTTCCGCTTCCGCGTCCCGGGCCAGCTGCTCCAGGTTCTTTTGCAATGCCTCGGAAATACCGGCGCTCCCCTGCTCCACAGCGTCCAGGGCTTGCCGTGCCTGGCGGCTGTTTTCCAGCGGGTCCCATTCCAGGGAAACAGGCTTGCTTTGCTCCGGCGGGGCCGGCTTTTTTTCGGAAGTTCCTTTGAGATTTAATTTTCCGTTTCGGAACATGGCTTCCAGCAAAGCATCGATATCGTTTTTCATGGGAGGCTCCTCCTTTGTCAGATAAATTCAGCCGGATCCAGATCTTCCAGAATGGCCTTCAGATCCTCAGCGTTGATTTGCCCCGGCGCGGAAGAGGACTGCCCGGCGGCAAAGGTCAGGCAGGACCCGAATACCGCGCCGCTGACCCGGCTCAGCTTTCCCAGGCTTCCCATCGACATGGTAATGACCGGCCCCAGCTGTTCTCTTGCCCGCAGGGTGGCGGAAAGCAGCGTCAAAACATCTTGGGGGCTTTTGGGCATCACCGCCATTTTCGGCAGATCGGCCCCCAGTTTCTTCATACTCTCCAGGGTATGAAAAATTTCCTCCTCCGGCGGGGTTTCCTGAAAGCAATGGCGGGATATGACAACGCCCACGCTTTTTTTACGGGCCTTCTCCACCAGCCTTCGCACCCGTTCCACACCGCAGGAGAGCTCAATATCCAGCAGCTGAAAGCCCCCCTGATCCAGAAGGCCGGATAAAAAAGCTTCATAAGCGTCCGGGGCAAGCTCCGCCTTTCCGCCTTCTTCCTTTGTCCGTACAGTACATAACAGGGGCTTCCCCGGCAGGGTTTCCTCCAAAGCGCGCAGGGCTTCGGAATAGCTTCCGAAATAGTGGTCTCCCCGCCATTCGTACAGGTCGGCGGGCAGGTGCTTTACAACCCACAGCTCACTGAGCAGGGCGGGCATTCCGCCGCCTGTCAGCGGAATACAGATCTTCGGCAGGCCCTCGCCAAAACGAATGCCCGCCAGCTCTACAAACTTCAATTTCATCAACTCCCCGTCCTTACCCTTCCCACTTTTCCATCATTCTACACCAGTATACCGCATAGAAAGAAGAAAAGTCAATTTTTAGAGGCTAGATTCTAGATGCCAGATGCTAGATATTTGATAAATTGGGATTGGCGGTGAGCCACCGCAGGCACTCGTGAAGCTGCTTGGTGCGGGAAGTTAATCACTGACCCGACCGTTAGTAAGCAGATAAACTATAATTTACCATGTCAGTTATTCGTTGTGAGTAGTTAGTTGATTAGAAAAGGAAACGGCCCCTTTTCTGTCATCCTGAACGAAGTGAAGGATCGCGTCCTTTGGCTCTTTACTGAGGAACGCAGAAAGCCATAGCTTTCTGCGTTCCTCAAAATGACAAAAGAGTGGACTCGTCCTTCTCTAACGACTAACAACTAATAGCTAACAACCAGTTCGCTAAACTATAACCTAACGCTCTGCCCTTGACCTTCATTGCTCATTCCTCATTGTTCCTTAGCGTCGCTTCTCTGTACAACTTCAAAAAAGAATGCTATACTGAAAGCACATTCTTTTGAGAAGTGATTTCTGTTCAGGAGGAAGCAAGCATGCTGAAAAGCCAGGAAGTGCGGCGGATTGCGCCGGAAATGGATCCCCTGCGAATGGGAATGGGCTGGAAGGCAGAGGATCTCGCAAAGCCCCAGGTCATCATTGAAAGCACCTATGGGCAAAGCCACCCCGGCAGCGCCCACCTGCTGGAGCTTTCCCAGGCAGCGGCGGCGGGCGCCGACAGCAGGGGGGCAAAATCCGCCTTGTATTTCGCCACCGATATGTGCGACGGCATGTCTCAGGGGCACGATGGGGGAAATTATTCTCTGGCCTCCCGGAATACCATTGCCGATCTCATTGAGATCCACGTCAACGCCACCACCTTTGACGCAGGAGTTTTTCTTTCCAGCTGTGATAAATCGGTTCCCGCGCAGCTGATGGCCATCGGCCGGCTGGATCTCCCCGCCGTTGTGGTAACGGGCGGCGTGATGGAGGCGGGGCCGGAGCTGCTGACCCTGGAGCAGATTGGCAAATACAGCGCCATGTACCGGCGGGGGGAGATCAGTGAAGAGCAGCTGACCTACTACAAGCACCATGCCTGCCCCTCCTGCGGGGCCTGCTCTTTTATGGGCACCGCCTCCACCATGCAGATCATGGCGGAGGCATTAGGGCTGATGCTGCCCGGCACAGCCCTGATGCCCGCCACCTGCCCGGAGCTGAAAAAAACCGCCAGAGCCGCCGGAGAGCGGGCGGCGGAGCTGGCCCTTTCCGGGCTCACCTCCCGGAAGGTCGTCACAAGAGACAGCTTCGAAAATGCCGTGATGGTTCACGCCGCCATTTCCGGCTCCACCAACACCCTGCTCCACCTGCCGGCCATTGCCAGGGAATTCGGCGTTTCCCTTTCCGCCGATGATTTTGACCGCATCCACCGAAACGCCCACTATTTGCTGGATATCCGCCCTGCCGGCCGCTGGCCCGCCCAGTATTTCTACTATGCCGGCGGCGTACCCCGGATCATGGAGGAAATCCGCTCCATGCTGCACCTGGACGTGATGACCGTCACCGGAAGGACCCTGGGCGAAAACCTGGAAGAGCTGCGGAAAAACGGCTATTACGAAAACTGCGGCAGATACCTCAGGGAAACCGGGCTTTCCCGCACCGATATCATTCGCGGCTTTGACGACCCCATCGGCAAAAACGGAACAGTAGCTGTGCTGAAGGGAAATCTGGCGCCGGGCGGCAGTGTGGTAAAGCACAGTGCCGTACCTAAAGAAATGCACCGCGCCGTACTGCGGGCCAGGCCCTTCGATTGCGAGGAGGAAGCCATTGCCGCCGTGCTGCGCCATGAGATCCGGCCCGGAGACGGCGTGATCATTCGCTACGAAGGCCCCAGGGGCAGCGGCATGCCGGAAATGTTTTACACCACAGAGGCCATTTCCTCCGATCCGGAGCTTTCCGCCTCCATTGCCCTGATCACGGACGGGCGCTTTTCCGGTGCCAGCAAAGGCCCCGCCATCGGCCATGTGGCCCCCGAAGCGGCAGAGGGCGGCCCCATCGCCCTGGTGGAGGAGGGCGACCTGATCGAGATCGATATTCCCGCCAGAGTCCTGCGGCTCTGCGGGATCCGGGGCGAGGTAAAATCGGAAGAAGAGATCCGTGCCGTGCTGGAGCGTCGGCGGACAGCCTGGAAGCCCAAGGCGCCCCGCTACCAAACCGGCGTTTTGGGAAGCTTCACTGCCTCCTATCAGGGAGAGGGGGAAGCATGAACTCTATCCTTATAAAACCCCACCATTTTATGGATATCCTAAAACTATAGCCAGATGGCGCGAATTCGAACCACGGTTTTGCCGGGCGTATTTTCGCCCGCCCGTTGTTAGAAATGCAACGCTTTTGCCTAGGTCGGACAAAAATCCACCACGGCAAAACTTCTTCGAACTGAAAACTGGTGAGATATTGTCGATTTTCAGCGCAAAAAGTTTGCTTCGTAAGCTCCGGACGACGGTGGGCGAATGTTTCGCTTGCGGAGCATTTGCGCCTTTGCCTAGGACGATAAACTGAAAAGCGATAATATATCGCTTGTGACAGCTTGCTGCCGCTATTCAGCGGGTTCAAATTTGCGCCATCTGGCTCTGGCAGCGGGCTGACACAGTTTGCACCCGATGAAGCCATGGGGCATGATTTTTACCGGATCGGCAATTTCATTTTAGAGCACCCGGAGCTTTCCCTGTGTTTGACGGTAGGGGGAGACGATATCTGCAAACCCTGCCGCTGCTATCAGGGCCGCTGTACGGATTCCATTTCTCACATACCCGGATTCGCAGGAAAAGACGACTATAACCAATTGCTGGATACCGCATTTTAACGCTTTTTGAGTTGAGCGAGCCAGCCTATACCGCCGCCGAGCTGTGTGAGATCCTTTTCCGAAGCTCTTTGCTGATTTTTGACGTGTGGCAAGAGGAAAATGCGGAAATTACCCAAAAAAGATACCAGCTCTTTTCAGCCGGGGCAAAGCGATATCTGGAACGTGCGGGGACAGCGCGCTTCTCAGGATAACAGGAAGTTCAGCCTGAAAAATTGGAACGGCGAGTTGCCACAGGCACCCGCAAACTGGACGGAAAGGTGTTTTTGGCTCGACTGTAAGGAAAGCGGTAAATTGTAGTCTAGCACACAGTTCCCCACTGTCATTCTGAGGAACGAAGTGACGAAGAATCTCGTCCTTAGTGCCTGTATAGAAGGGCAAAGGGCGAGATTCTTCACTTCGTTCAGAATGACAGGTGAGAAGTAAGCGGTACACCCGTAAATTTCAATTTATCGTACTAGGGCTTGTTTGAAAATAGAGAAAATGGCGGATTTTTGTACAAGGCGAGATGACTTCAAGGCGGAGACCCGCAAGATTTCCAACGCGGAAATCCGGCCGCATTGTGCAAAAAGACGGCGTTTGCGTTTTTTAAGCAATCCCTAACTTCCCTTTCTGTTCAGTAATGACAGATGGAGAGCGAATGTGTAACCGCCAAACTTCAATTTATCTGCTTCCTAACGGTCGGGTCAGTGATTAGCTTCCCGCACCAAGCAGCTTCACGAGCGGCTGCGGTGCCTCACCGCAAATTCCAATTTACCATGCAGACCACCAGAGACAGTTAGCTGCTAAAAGGCCCTGGACGAATCATTTCGTCCAGGGCCTTTTGAACTTTGCGAAAATTACTTCTCTTCCTCGCTGTGGCAGCCGCCGCAGCAGCAATCCTCGTCCTCGTCACAGTCAAATTCCAGGCTTTCTCCGCACTTGGGGCAAACGATGCCGTCTTCGTCCAGCATCTCGTCCTCCAGGGGAATGACGGTGCCGCAGCTGGGACAGGTCACCTCGTACTCGAAATCATCGAAATCCCCGTGGTGATGATGGCCGCAGCCACAGCCGCAGTCGTCCTCTTCCATACCGTAGAAATCCTCTTCCACATTGCCCAGATCCTCATCGATCTCATCTACCTGCTCGGAAAGAAGATCAAAGCCGTCCTCCAGCTCTTCCACGGAAATGCACAGATCGTCCAAAAGCTCCACCATGGCGTTCAACACCTTGGTCTCCTTGGCCTTGGGATCAAGCTCTAGGCCCTCCATCAGGCCGCGAATATAAGAAGCCCGTTCTGAATTTGTCATTGCGATTCTCCTTTTCTTTCTGCCGGCATCGCATGCCGGGATCGGTTTCAGTATCCCCTGACTATACTTAGCTTGCACAGAAGCAGCGCGGAAATGCGCCGTGACCCTTTTCTTAAGCGCGCTCCATATATTCGCCGGTGCGGGTATCCACGCGGATCATCTCATTCTCATTGATAAAGAGAGGAACACGGATCTCCGCCCCGGTCTCCAGGGTGGCGGGCTTCAAGGTGTTGGTGGCGGTATCGCCCTTCACGCCGGGCTCGGTCTTGGTGACCTCCAGCTCCACAAAGTTCGGGGGCTCCACGCCGAACACATTGCCCTTATAGGAGAGCACCTTGCACTCCATATTCTCCTTGACGAATTTGAAGTTATCGCTGAGCACATTGCCATTGATGGGCATCTGCTCGTAGGTCTCGTTATCCATGAAATAGTACAGATCGCCGTCACTGTACAGATACTGCATGTCCTTCCGCTCAATAAAGGCGGTGGGGAACTTGTCGTTGGGGTTAAAGGTTTTTTCCGTTACAGCCCCGGAAATGACGTTGCGGATCTTAGTGCGCACAAAGGCCGCGCCCTTGCCCGGCTTTACATGCTGGAACTCGATGATGGAATACACGCCGCCGTCCATTTCAAATGTAACGCCGTTTCTGAAATCGCCTGCTGTTACCATAAATATGACCTCCGAATTTAGATATTAGAGAATTAGAAAAGGGCATAAGGGCAAGAACATTTTCTAAAAAACACCTATCCAAAGCTTTCGCTGCACAGATATTCTTTTCCTTATTAAGGCCAGTATAACTTATTTTCAGGCCGATTTCAAGGAAAAGTGGGAAATTTTTCTTGAAATCAGCACTGTTTCGGGCGTTGGCCGTGAATCGTGCGGGATCGCTTTTACAGCTCGATCAGCTCTTTGGGGGACTTGGTCAAACTGCGGCAGCCGTCCGCCGTAATGAGAAGCATATCCTCAATACGCACGCCGTACTGTGCCGGAAGGTAAATGCCCGGCTCGTCAGTGATCACCATGCCCTCCGCGCAGGGGGTGCTGTCATGGGCGGCAAAGCGGGGCCACTCGTGAATTTCAAAGCCTACCCCGTGGCCCAAGCCGTGGCCGAAGGTGCCGGGGTAGTCCTTCTCGATCAGATCTCTAGCGATCCGGTCCACCTCGCAGCAGGGTATACCGGGCCTTACCCCATCGATCACCGCCAGCTGGGCCCGCAAAACCGTTTCATACACAGCCCGCTGCTGGTCTGAAACATGGCCCAAGGCAACGGTGCGGGTCATGTCGGAATGATAGCCGTCCAACAACGCGCCGGTATCCATGGTGACAAAGTCTCCCTTGCGCACCCGGTTTTCCGAGGGGACGGCATGGCACTGGGAACCGTTTTTTCCCGCTGCCACGATCAGCTCAAAGGCCACGTTGTCCGCGCCGTTTTTCCGCATGAAAAACTCGATCTCCAGCGCCAGCTCCCGCTCTGTAACACCTTCCCGGATATAGGGCAGAATGTGCCGGAACGCCGCATCGGTGATCTCCTGAGAGGCTTCTATCTTCTTGACCTCCTCCGGAGATTTTATCATGCGCTGTGCCCGGATCACGCCGTCCAGGGAATCGTCCAGCACAGCCTCCGCGCCGTATGCGGCAAAGGCCGTTTCAAAGCGCCTTGCCTGGGCTACGGAAAGCTGCTCCGTTTCCAGGTAAACCGCCTTCACGCCGTGCTTTTGCAAAAGCTCTCCCAGCTTGCCGTTCAGGTTGGAAAAGCCTACGACCTCGCAGTGCTTCGCCCGATACCGGGCGGCCTCCTCATAGCGGAAATCCATCAGCAGATATGCCTGCTCCGCCGTGACCAGCAGCGCGCCGTCCGTGGCGGGAAATTCCGTAAAATACCGCCGGTTCCTCTCGGAAAAGACCAGGGCGGCCTTTTGGGCATCGCCGCAAAGCAGCGTTTCCCTCAAACGCTCTATGGGATTTTTCACGAGATATCCCTCCTGTTTTCAAATTTCCTGCGCAGCCCCTTTTCAAAATGTCTGCGCACCCGAAAGGTAAAACCTTCTTCCTCCTCAATAGGGGAAAGCAGCACGGATTTCATGCCGCACAGATTGGCCCCGATCACATCGGTGAAGATCTGATCTCCGATGATAGCGCATTCGCCGCGTTTCATCTTCAAAAGGGAACGGGCCTTAAGGTAGCCGAAGGGCAGGGGCTTCATGGCAAAGCTGATGCACCCCAGGCCGAATTGTGCGGCGAAGGGCTCCACCCGCTTCTTAAAATTGTTGGAAACGATCAGTACCCGAAAGCCCGCCTCCACCATGCGCTTTGCCCATTCCACCGCGCCCGGTATGGGCTGGTGAGAGGTGTAGGAGGCCACGGTGTTGTCCACGTCCAGCAGCAGAGCCCGCACCCCTAGCCCGGACAAGAACTCCGGGGTCAGATCCATGAGTCCCCGCCTCACGGCGGTCGGTCGAAACAAAGCCATAAAATCATCTCTCCCATTGTTCCAGAGGAACAAAAAAGCGGGCTTTCGCCCGCTTCCGAAAGTGCATTGTGTGCAGCCTTACTTATACTTGCGCTTACGAGCTGCTTCCGACTTCTTCTTCCGCTTGACAGAAGGCTTTTCATAAGCCTCTCTCTTGCGGACCTCCTGAATGACGCCCGCTCTGGCACACTGCTTCTTAAAGCGGCGAAGCGCGCTGTCCAGAGACTCGTTATCCTTGATCCGAATTTCAGCCATGTATATCCCTCCCATCCGCCGTAAGGCAGGGGTCTTATGCGTTATATCATACCAATACAACGAGTTTTATTATATCGCCCCGCTTCAGGATTGTCAAGCCCTCTTTCTTTCATTTTTCCGTCATTTCCGCCAAAGGCTGTTTTCGAAAAAATCCGGAAAACTGCAAAAGGCCCGCTAAAAGCGGCGCACTGATTTCCCCGGCAAACTTCCACACTTGTTAAAAGCAGCCCCCCTTTTTTTCGAAAACACAGCTCCGCCCGTTTCTCCGGCATATTTTCCCGGGCAGCGAAAGCAAAGATATCCGGTGTATTCAGCAGCCGCGCCGCGCAGAGATCCATCACACTATTTCCACAATACTATAATTTCTCGAAAAAAGATATTTCACTTGATTTCTTGTCGAATCATGATATAATAATCGTGAAAGATGCACACGCAATATGATAAACTTCATAAAGAGGGCAGAAATCGTATGGAAAAGTATCTGGCCCACATTTGCCCGGCTTCAGAAGACGGCCCGGAGCGCGTTCAAACGGTGGAGGAGCATTGCCGGAAAACAGCGGAATACGCTGCCCGGGCTTTAGAGGACGTATCGCTCTCCGCCGGCGGATACCTGGCTGGTCTGCTGCATGACGCGGGGAAATACACCGCCGCCTTTCAGGATTACTTAAAAAGGAGCGTATCCGGCGAAAAGCTTCCGCGCGGCTCCATTAACCACACCTTTACGGGCGCCCGGCTTCTTTTTTCCCGGTATCATCGCCTGGAGCTGGGAGACTTTGCCGATACCGCCAGCGAGCTTCTATTTCTCGCCATCGGCTCACACCATGGGCTTTTTGATTGTATCGGAGAAGACAAAAAGAATGGCATCCGCCATCGCCTTACGAAGGAAGGGATCGGCTACAAGGAAGCGACCGACAGCTTTTTCCGGCATTGCGTTTCGGAAGAGGAGCTGGATCGAAGGTTTCAGAAAGCACGGGAAGAGCTGGCTCCCTTCCTGGATCGGCTGCTTGCCATGACAGACCCGAGGCGGGAGGCCTATGAAGACGAAACCGCCTTTTATTCCGGCCTGCTCGCGCGGCTTTTCACCTCCGCCGTCATAGAGGGAGACCGGCGGGATACGGCGGAATTTCAGAATTTGGCCCAATTTCCGCCTGTCCGAAGCACAGAAGAACGAAAACAGCTTTGGGGAAGCTGTCTTGCCCGTGTCGAAGAAAAGTTAGGCAGGCTTTCCAGTGATTCTTCCATTGGCCGGGCAAGGAAAGGAATTTCTGACCAGTGCCGGAAAGCAGCCGATTTGCCGGAGGGCGTCTACCGCCTGAATGTTCCCACCGGCGGCGGGAAAACGCTTTCCTCTTTGCGATATGCCCTGGTCCATGCTGAAAAATACGGAAAACAACGGATCATCTTCACTTCTCCGCTGCTCAGCATTTTAGACCAGAACGCAAAGGAAATTCGAAAGTATGTGCAGGACGACAGCATCATTTTGGAGCACCACTCCAATTTGGTACAGCCCGAGGAAAACGCGGAGCAGCTCGACCAGCGGGAGCTGCTACTGGAGACTTGGGATTCTCCTGTGATCCTCACCACCCTTGTGCAGCTTTTGAATACCCTGTTTTCCGGGAAAACCTCCTCCATTCGAAGGTTTCACGCCCTGTGTAACAGCGTCATCGTCATTGATGAGGTGCAAACGGTTCCCAACAAGATGCTGACCCTGTTTTCCTTGGCTGTCAACTTTTTAGCTGAGCTTTGTGGAGCCACCATTGTGCTCTGCTCAGCCACACAGCCCTGTGTGGAAAGTATTCCGCACCCGATCCATGGGCCGATCCGGGATCTGATCCCCTTTGATCCGGAGCTGTGGCTGGCCTTCCGCCGTACTGAGATCCGGGATAAGGGAGAGCTCTCCCTGGAGGAGATCGCCGCTTTCGCCCGGGTGATCCTGGAAACCCACGACAGTCTTTTGATCGTCTGCAATAAAAAGGCGGAGGTGGAAACGATTTTTACCGCCTTGAAGGAGGAAGACCTTGCTCTGTTCCAGCTATCGGCCGCCATGTGTACGGCGCACCGAAGGGACACCTTGGAACATCTGCGAAGCTCCTTGTCGGAGCAGATGCGAAAAACGGTGTGCGTTTCCACTCAGGTGATCGAAGCGGGGGTGGATATTTCCTTTTCCTGCGTGATCCGCCTGGAGGCGGGCATGGACAGCGTGATCCAGGCGGCGGGGCGGTGCAACAGAAACGGTGAGCGGAAGGGAATGCTTGCTCCTGTTTATCTTGTACGGTGCAAAAACGAAAAGCTTACAAATCTGCCCGATATCCAAAGGGGCAAGGACGCGACCACGGCTTTACTTTGCGAGTTCTCCCAGCGCCCGGAGCAATACGGCGGCAATTTGGATTCCAGCGAAGCCATTCAATTTTATTACCGCGCCCTGTACCGGAATTTTGCGGAAGACTATCAGGACTTCAACAAAGCGGAATACCCCTCCCTGTTTTCCCTGTTATCGCAAAACGAGACCTACACCGATGGAGCGGCGGACGTTCTCTATTTCCGCCAGGCCTTCCGCTTGGCGGGAGCTCTGTTTCAGGTTTTTGAGGAAAACACCCGGGACGTGATCGTCCCCTATGGAAAAGGGGCCGAACTGATCGAAGAGCTGTGCGGCTCGAAAGCGCAAAGCGATCCTTCATTTCTGAAGGAGCTGCTGAAGCAGGCAAAGCCCTTTACAATATTGCTGTATCAATATCAGCTTCAAAGGCTGGAAAAAGAGGACGCTCTGATTCCCTTGCTGGGAAACGCCCTTGGGCTGCACGGCCATTACAGCGAAAATACCGGGTTTACGGCAGAGGGCTCTTATTTTAATTTTTTGGAGGTGTTGTAGCGATGCAGTTTCCGAATCTTGTAGAATTTCAGGTCACGGGGGATTACGCTCTTTTTTCCGATCCCATTATGCGGGTAGGCGGGGAAAAGTGCACTTATCAGCTTCCCACCTATGAGGCGCTGAAGGGAATTTTATCCTCTGTTTACTGGAAGCCCACCTTTCTCTGGATCATCGACAAGGTTCGTATTATGAACCCCATTCAAACGGAGGTAAAAGGGATCCGCCCGATCCATTACCAGGACAGCGGCAACGAGCTTGCCTATTATACCTATTTGAAGGATTGCCGTTATCAGGTACAGGCCCATTTTGAATGGAACGAAAACCGTCCGGAACTTGCCGGAGACCGCAACGAAAACAAACACCACAACATTGCGAAACGGATGATCCAAAAGGGCGGGCGCAGAGATATTTTTCTCGGCACACGGGAATGCCAGGGCTATGTGGAGCCCTGCGCCTTCGGAGAAGAAGCGGGATATTACGACTCCACCCCAGAGCTCAGCTTCGGCCTGATGTATCACGGCATCACCTATGCCGACGAAGCTTTTTCTCCGGAAACTCAGGGAAAAATGATCGCCCGGTTCTGGCAGCCTGTCATGAAAAACGGAATTCTTTCCTTTCCCCGCCCGGAGGAGTGCACGCTTACAAAAACACTGCGGGAAATGGAAAGCAAGCCCTTTGGAGAAGCGCTGGAAAACTTTTCGGGGCTCAGAGAATTCGGGGAGGTGAAGTGATGGGCCTGCTGCAAAAAGCCTGCGAAACCTATGATACTTTTTCCCGGATAGCCGGAATAGAGCAGGAAGGAAAAGAACCTTTGGCTCCCATTTCCCACAGCATCACCAGGGCTGATCTGGAGATCACGCTGGATCAAAACGGAGCTTTTCTTTCGGCACGGACGGTAGACAAAAAGGAACCCAAAATTTTGATCCCCGTTACGGAAGAATCCTTCGGAAGAACCAGCGCTCCCTGTGCCCATCCCCTATGCGACCAGCTGGGTTATCTTGCCCCCTGCAACAGGGAAAAGTATTCCCTGTACCTTGCTCAGCTGGAGGATTGGGAAAGCTCCGGGTTTTCCCACCCCAAGCTTACTGCCATTCTGCGCTATATCCAGGGCGAAACCATTTTATCCGATCTGTCCCGCTGTGAGCTCATTACGGTAACAGAAACCGGCGCTCCGGAAAATGAAAAGCTTCTGGTTCGCTGGGTAGTCAACGGGCTGGGAGAGCAAAGCGGCCCCTGCTGGAGAGACCGGAGCCTGATGCAATGCTTTACAAGATATTATCACTCCAAGTTGGAGGCAGAGGCGCCGGTTTTCTGTATGGTTTCCGGGCAATCGGAAGCGCCGGCAACACAGCACCCAAAGGGCGTTGTGTCTTTAAACGGAAACGCCAAGCTGATTTCCGCTAATGACTCTCATGGCTTTACCTACCGGGGGAGATTCAGCGAACCGAGCCAGGCCGCCACCGTCAGCTACATCGCTTCCCAAAAGGCGCATAACGCCTTGCGATGGCTTGTGGCAAACGAGGGTGTGATCTTCGGAGAACGCACCTTCCTTTGCTGGAATCCGGCAGGAAAAAGGACTCCTGTGATCCACAGCTCCATGCAGCGCGGACAAGAGAATGGCACGAAAGCCGCCACTCTCACAGAATACCGGCAGCAGCTGAAAAACGCCCTTGCCGGCTGGAAGCAAGAACTGCCAGACACCTCGGAGGTGATCGTGACCGCTTTTGACGCGGCAACCACCGGCAGGCTGGCCGTGACCTGCTACAGCGAATTTCAGGCCTCCGATTATCTGGAAAGGCTTTTCCACTGGGAAGACACCTGCCTCTGGGAAAATTTCCAGTTTGGAATTCAATCTCCTTCTCTATACGCCATAGTAAATCGGGCATTCGGCGTACCCAGAAACGGGAAGGTGGAAACGGACCCTAAAATTCTGGGCCAGCAAATGCAGCGGCTGATTTCCTACCGGCTGAACGGCGCTTTCTTTCCGTTGGATATGGAAAAATCCCTGGTGGAACGCGCTTCCAATTTACTGCTTTATGAAGAAAAAAAGTTCTATGAATATTCGCAGCGGAAAGAGCTTTTATTCACCGCCTGCGCGGTGATCCGAAAATACCGTTACGATCATTTTAAGGAGGAATGGGATATGGCACTGGATCAGGAAAACAAAGACCGCAGCTATCTGTTTGGACGGCTGCTGGCCATTGCCGAAATCGTAGAGCAAAGCACCTATCAGGGAGAGGACGCCCGGGAAACCAACGCCATGCGGTTCCAGAAGACTTTCTCTTTGCGCCCTATGGCAACCTGGCGCTTGCTGGAGGAAAAGCTGAGGCCTTATTACAAGCAGCTAAAGCCCGGATTGTCCGGATATTATAAAAAGCTTACCCAAGAGATCACCGCTCTCCTGGATCCAAAGGATCCGGAGCTGAACAAAAAGCTGGAAGATGTTTACTTGCTCGGCTACTATCATCAAAGAGCCTATCGCAACGCGAAGGCAGAAGATTAAGGAGGAATTTCACAATGAGCGTTTTACAGAACAAGATCGATTTCGTGGCCTTTGCCAGCGTGACCATGGCCAATCCCAACGGCGACCCCTTAAACGGCAACAGCCCCCGAACAGATTATGCCGGCTTGGGAGAGATCAGCGACGTCTGTATCAAGCGGAAGCTTCGGAACCGAATGCAGGATCTGGGAAACCCGATTTTTGTTCAGTCCAGCGACCGCTGCGACGATGGCTGCGGCAGCTTAAGCCAACGCGCCTCCACCGTGCTGGGAAGTACAAAGGGGAGCAGCCCGGAAGAGCTTGCCGCAAAGGCCTGTGAGGCCTGGCTGGACGTGCGTTCCTTCGGGCAGGTATTTGCCTTCAAGGATATAAAGGGCGTTTCCGTAGGAGTGCGTGGGCCGGTCTCCATTCATCAGGGCGTCAGTATCTCCCCGGTGCAGGTCGAGGATATGCAGATCACAAAAAGCGTAAACGGGGAAGATTCCAAGGGAGAAAAAGCTCGTACCTCCGATACCATGGGCATGAAGCATTTTGTCCGGTTTGGTTTTTATCAGCTCAAGGGCTCTATCAATGTGCAGCTGGCGGAAAAAACCGGCTTTACCGAGGAAGACGCCGAAACAGTCAAGGAATGCCTGCGCACCCTGTTTGTCAACGACGCCTCTGCCGCACGCCCGGACGGCTCCATGGAGATCACCCGCCTTTACTGGTGGAAGCACAACTGCAAAGACGGCCAGTATTCTTCCGCTCAAGTCCACCGCAGCGTTCACGCGGAGCTGAAGGATCCTGACACGATTCCCGCCTCCCCCGAGGATTACACGATCACACTGGAGCCCCTTGCCGGGCTGGAGCCGGAGATCTTAAATGGCCTATAAAGAAGACGATTTCCTCCAGCTTTCCGGCTTGCAGCATTTTGCTTTCTGCCGCCGGCAGTGGGCGCTGATCCATATTGAAAACCAGTGGCAGGAAAACCTTCGCACCGTGGAGGGCGACCTGTTCCATGAAAGAGCGCACGATGAGCAGCAGCGGGAAAGGCGGGGAGATACGCTGATCCTTCGGGGGCTTTCTGTCTTTTCCACCAGCCTGGGGCTTTCGGGGAAATGCGATGTTACGGAATTTCACAGAGACCCGCGGGGCGTTTCTCTACAGGGGGAGGAAGGTCTTTGGCTCCCCTTTCCGGTAGAATATAAGCGGGGCGCTCCGAAAGCCGGAGAAGAGGACACGCTGCAGCTCTGCGCCCAGGCTATGTGCCTGGAGGAAATGCTTTGCTGCTCTGTTTCGGAGGGCGCACTCTTCTATGGCGAGACCCGGCGGCGGTTTCCGGTGGAGTTCACGCCGGAGCTGCGAAAGCAGGTACGGGACTTCGCGGAAGAAATGCATCAGTATTTTCAGCGGGGATATACGCCGAAGGGAAAGCCCGGCAAACACTGCAACGCCTGTTCTCTGAAGGAGCTGTGCCTGCCGAGGCTTACCAAAAAGTCACCGGTGAAGGACTATCTTCACAAAGCCATGGAGGAAGCCCTATGAAACAGCTTCTCAACACTCTATTTGTTACCTCAGAGGACATCTATCTTTCGCTGGACGGGGAAAACGTGGTGGCAAACCGGGAAAAAGCCGTGGTGGCGCGATATCCGCTTCACACACTTTCCGGAATCCTCTGCTTCAGTTACGCCGGCGCTTCCCCCGCGCTGATGGGCGCCTGTGCTCAGCGGGGCATCGCCCTTTCCTTCTGTACGCCCCGGGGAAAATTTCTGGCCCGGGTATCCGGAGAAACCAGCGGAAATATCCTGCTGCGCCGAACGCAGTACCGCACGGCGGACGATCCCCTGCAAAGCTGCCGGATCGCCCGAAGCATGATCTTCGGAAAGCTCTACAATTCCCGCTGGAGCATGGAACGTACCCGGCGGGATCACAAGCTGCGGGTAGACGAGGAAAAGCTGAGCGCCGCTTCGCAAGCTCTGAAGGAGCTTCTCCCCTCTGTGCTGCGGGAAACTTCCCCGGACAGCCTGCGCGGGCTGGAGGGCGCCGGCGCCACCGTTTATTTTGGCGTGCTGGACCATATGATCTTAAACCAGAAGGAAGCCTTTTTCTTTCATGGCCGTTCCCGCCGTCCGCCGCTGGATCCCTTCAACGCGCTTTTGTCCTTTGCCTACAGCCTGCTGGCTCACGACTGCGCCTCCGCTTTGGAAAGCGTGGGGCTGGATTCCTACGCCGGTTTTCTTCACCGGGACCGCCCAGGCCGTACTTCCCTGGCGCTGGATCTCATGGAGGAGCTGCGCCCCTGCATGGCGGACCGGTTCGTCCTCACTCTGGTAAATAACAGAAGCATTCAGCCCAGTGATTTTCAAGCCAGTGAAGGCGGCGCTGTTTTTCTAACGGACAATGCCCGCCGCGCATTTTTGAAAAGCTGGCAGGAGAAGAAACGGGAAACCCTTACCCACCCCTACCTGGAAGAAAAGGTTCCCTGGGGGCTGATCCCTTATCTTCAGGCACTGCTTCTGGCACGATACCTTCGAGGCGATTTGGACGAATATCCTCCGTTTTTATGGAAATGAGGCGCTTATGCTGGTTTTGATCACCTACGACGTCAATACGGAAACCCCTGCTGGAAAAAAGCGACTGCGGCAGATCGCCAGGCAATGTGTCAATTACGGCCAGCGGGTGCAGTGCTCGGTATTCGAGTGTCTTCTGGACCCGGCACAGTGCAAAAAGCTTCAGGCAAAGCTGTGCGCCATCATGGACCTGGAGCTTGACAGCCTGCGCTTCTACTATTTGGGCAGCCGCTATGAAAACAAGATCGAGCACTTCGGCTGCAAGGAGACCTACCTGCCGGAAGAGCCCCTGATCCTTTAGTGCGAAGCGGAAGCTGCCGGAGATCCCCCGGGCGTTTCGCACCTAAAATAAGCCAGTTTTCATCATACCGCTTCATTTTAATTTCTGTTTTTTTCACTATTCCGATAGAAATTTTTAAGATTTTGTTTTATTTGTACTTCTCGCAAAGGAATCTCTGTGCACCTTTGCTGTCGCCTCCCTCACGGGAGGCGTGGATTGAAATACAAAGTAGGCGATCGGCAGGGAGTCCAGGACGGGGGTCGCCTCCCTCACGGGAGGCGTGGATTGAAATCCGTCCAGGACCAGGACCGTGTCGAACTTGCAGCGTCGCCTCCCTCACGGGAGGCGTGGATTGAAATGATGATCGAGTCGTCGAAGTCGATGGTGATGTCAGTCGCCTCCCTCACGGGAGGCGTGGATTGAAATCGCTTGTATGTCTTCTCAAAGACGAAGATGACCTCCGGTCGCCTCCCTCACGGGAGGCGTGGATTGAAATGCCGATCTCGATAACCAGCAGGGCCTTCTCCTGGTCGCCTCCCTCACGGGAGGCGTGGATTGAAATGCGCCGGTGTCACCGTTCACAAAGTAGGCGATCGGCAGGTCGCCTCCCTCACGGGAGGCGTGGATTGAAATGCGCCGGTGTCACCGTTCACAAAGTAGGCGATCGGCAGGTCGCCTCCCTCACGGGAGGCGTGGATTGAAATTCTGCCTCAGCTCGCTGCACACCCATCGCATGAAGTCGCCTCCCTCACGGGAGGCGTGGATTGAAATTTCTCCAGAGGATCTCCCTGCTTGTCTGCCTGGCGTCGCCTCCCTCACGGGAGGCGTGGATTGAAATAGGTACTTGGCGACCGCCTTCTCGAAGTCCAGCTGTCGCCTCCCTCACGGGAGGCGTGGATTGAAATAGATAGTCCGCCGCGCTCATGCTGATGCAGATGTGTCGCCTCCCTCACGGGAGGCGTGGATTGAAATCGGATCCCGGTCATCCTGGAGGACTCCGGCCAGGTCGCCTCCCTCACGGGAGGCGTGGATTGAAATTCGGCGATCTTCCTGGCGATGGCCTCGTATTCGTGTCGCCTCCCTCACGGGAGGCGTGGATTGAAATGTCCGTGTCGTCGTCCGGCAGCTCGTTCTCGAAGTCGTCGCCTCCCTCACGGGAGGCGTGGATTGAAATGGGGATCTCTATGACTTTAAGACTGTCCGGACGAGTCGCCTCCCTCACGGGAGGCGTGGATTGAAATGACAACACCGAGGACGCCGAGAACGTCCCGCAATGTCGCCTCCCTCACGGGAGGCGTGGATTGAAATCGGAAGCGCCCCGGCTGGTTTCTGCTGGTGCCCTTGTCGCCTCCCTCACGGGAGGCGTGGATTGAAATACGACTTTGGGATTGGCTTCGCGCCATTGATCCACGGTCGCCTCCCTCACGGGAGGCGTGGATTGAAATTTCCTGAAGCTCTTGGCGCCGCTGGGTGTCATAGTCGCCTCCCTCACGGGAGGCGTGGATTGAAATCGGAGCAGGGTGCTCTTGCCGATGCCGGGCTTCCCGTCGCCTCCCTCACGGGAGGCGTGGATTGAAATTTTGAAGTTGTGGATTATACACTTGTGGATGTCCGTCGCCTCCCTCACGGGAGGCGTGGATTGAAATAGTGCCTTGCCGCCGTATCGCTCCATGCTCTCCCGTCGCCTCCCTCACGGGAGGCGTGGATTGAAATCGGTTGCTCCGGCCCTCGACGAGCTTCCAGCCGTCGGTCGCCTCCCTCACGGGAGGCGTGGATTGAAATATGTACTCGGCGTGGGTCTCCGGTGTCTCCACGGGTCGCCTCCCTCACGGGAGGCGTGGATTGAAATCTTGGGGATCAGAAGGCAGACGCTGTACTTCGCGTCGTCGCCTCCCTCACGGGAGGCGTGGATTGAAATGCGCTTGTCGCTCTCCGGGACCAGGACAGGTTTGGTCGCCTCCCTCACGGGAGGCGTGGATTGAAATTCCTCTCTTAGAAATCGTCCTCGTCGTCCTCGTAGTCGCCTCCCTCACGGGAGGCGTGGATTGAAATGAGCAGTGAGGCAGTGTTTGTCCGCAGCTTTTCGAGTCGCCTCCCTCACGGGAGGCGTGGATTGAAATGCGCACTTTGCGCTTTTATCGGTAGCGGCCGGATGTCGCCTCCCTCACGGGAGGCGTGGATTGAAATCGACGGCGACCACTCCCGCGCGCGTGTGCACTGGGTCGCCTCCCTCACGGGAGGCGTGGATTGAAATGACGACACAATCAGCGCGGAGCTGCCAGAACATGAGGTCGCCTCCCTCACGGGAGGCGTGGATTGAAATAAATAAGGAGGCAAAAACATGGAATACAAACCGAAGTCGCCTCCCTCACGGGAGGCGTGGATTGAAATATGTCGCGCCAGACTTCCCACGGCACCCGGAAGGTCGCCTCCCTCACGGGAGGCGTGGATTGAAATTGTTCTGCTTTTGCCTGAATTTGTCCGGCGCGTGTCGCCTCCCTCACGGGAGGCGTGGATTGAAATCACCTGATCGAGCTCCAGACAGAACGCGCCCTGGTCGCCTCCCTCACGGGAGGCGTGGATTGAAATATCTTCAAAAAGTCGTCCACATAGTCACAAAACGTCGCCTCCCTCACGGGAGGCGTGGATTGAAATGTGCCTGCGGCCACGTTGATGGTGACGGTGACGTGTCGCCTCCCTCACGGGAGGCGTGGATTGAAATTCGCCCTCGGTGGTCTTGCGGATTTTCACGGAGGTCGCCTCCCTCACGGGAGGCGTGGATTGAAATTCCGCCCGGTACGCCTCAAGCTGATTTTTGTGCGGTCGCCTCCCTCACGGGAGGCGTGGATTGAAATCCAAATCGCTCTGCGGGCTTTCTCAAAGCCGTGCGTCGCCTCCCTCACGGGAGGCGTGGATTGAAATAAGTGTACGATGAAAGCGACAAAGACGGGTGCGGGGTCGCCTCCCTCACGGGAGGCGTGGATTGAAATCGCAGCCGCGCCGGAGGAGCTGCAAAAGCTGGCGGGTCGCCTCCCTCACGGGAGGCGTGGATTGAAATTGTCCTGCGAGTATGACGCTTTTAGCGTCATTGCGTCGCCTCCCTCACGGGAGGCGTGGATTGAAATGCCCTCCTTGAGGTATTCGCCGTCCCGCCTGTCCGTCGCCTCCCTCACGGGAGGCGTGGATTGAAATTGCCCCATATCGCGCAGGAGTGGCGGGCCATCTTCGTCGCCTCCCTCACGGGAGGCGTGGATTGAAATCTCCTTTATCAGCTTGGATTTTATTTTCGTCTGGTCGCCTCCCTCACGGGAGGCGTGGATTGAAATCTGTTGGTCGAAGTCCGTCCGCCCGTCGCTCGCGTCGCCTCCCTCACGGGAGGCGTGGATTGAAATTTATTGGTTGTCATCAAATCGGCGAACTCGTCAGTCGCCTCCCTCACGGGAGGCGTGGATTGAAATTCCTCTGTGGCTATGTGTGGCCTGAATGGAGGGGTCGCCTCCCTCACGGGAGGCGTGGATTGAAATTCCTCTGTGGCTATGTGTGGCC
>CAJUTL010000015.1:0-33561 GCA_910589395.1 uncultured Oscillospiraceae bacterium | reverse complement strand
TGAATGGAGGGAGTCGCCTCCCTCACGGGAGGCGTGGATTGAAATTACCACCGTGGTTTCCATGCGGGACGATCTTAAGTCGCCTCCCTCACGGGAGGCGTGGATTGAAATCGGGCTAACCGCCCCAGAAAGGAGGTTGCGCCCTGTCGCCTCCCTCACGGGAGGCGTGGATTGAAATTGAGCTTCAGATGGAGAATACCGAAAAGCAGATCGCGTCGCCTCCCTCACGGGAGGCGTGGATTGAAATGGGAGCTGAAACAAAAGAACTGGCAGCAATTACATTGGTCGCCTCCCTCACGGGAGGCGTGGATTGAAACCCCGCTTGCGTTGTCTTTTTGAAATACCCCATGGTCGCCTCCCTCACGGGAGGCGTGGATTGAAACCGGGCGGATAACGCAGATGCTGAAAGTACTAGCGGGTCGCCTCCCTCACGGGAGGCGTGGATTGAAACATATCCACATTTTTGGGAGTTTACGGCTAAATCGGTCGCCTCCCTCACGGGAGGCGTGGATTGAAACATATGGCAGGGTGATCCAGATACACCGCTACAAGGGTCGCCTCCCTCACGGGAGGCGTGGATTGAAACAGGCCGCTGCCGGAAGAATGGGATTTGGTGGAACGGTCGCCTCCCTCACGGGAGGCGTGGATTGAAACAGATTTTCGGCGATTGATTCCGTCAATAATGGGCGGTCGCCTCCCTCACGGGAGGCGTGGATTGAAACCGGATGGGGCTGCCGATCCAGCCTTTTGCGGATCGTCGCCTCCCTCACGGGAGGCGTGGATTGAAACTGCTTGCGGAAGGAGTTGAAAGCGCAATTGACATTGTCGCCTCCCTCACGGGAGGCGTGGATTGAAACTTGCATTGTTAGAATGGTTGGTATGTTTGGAAGTCGTCGCCTCCCTCACGGGAGGCGTGGATTGAAACTCCAAAGTAGTCGTCAATTCCCCGTGAGCGTTTCCGGTCGCCTCCCTCACGGGAGGCGTGGATTGAAATATATTACCGCACACCTACAAAGCTGCGCATCAGCAGTCGCCTCCCTCACGGGAGGCGTGGATTGAAATAAAATCGGGCTTGACTTCCACCGTTTAAGGTGGTAGTCGCCTCCCTCACGGGAGGCGTGGATTGAAATGCAAGCATGGAAACCAGATTTACAAAGTTCGGACGTCGCCTCCCTCACGGGAGGCGTGGATTGAAACCTTATAATCAGTACCTGCTGTATTTCTGATTGCATTTGTCGCCTCCCTCACGGGAGGCGTGGATTGAAACTATGTACCCATATCAAATGTTAAGTAAAGAATTAGTCGCCTCCCTCACGGGAGGCGTGGATTGAAACATATGTAGCACAAAGGGAGACAATAATCAATCATGTCGCCTCCCTCACGGGAGGCGTGGATTGAAACATCAAAAATGGTACCACTTGCAGATAAATATAAGGTCGCCTCCCTCACGGGAGGCGTGGATTGAAACATCAAAAATGGTACCACTTGCAGATAAATATAAGGTCGCCTCCCTCACGGGAGGCGTGGATTGAAACAACTTCAGCGTTTGCCCCATCGCTTGTATTTACCACGTCGCCTCCCTCACGGGAGGCGTGGATTGAAATGGTTTGAAATGGTCAACTCTGGTTTCAATGTTCGGGTCGCCTCCCTCACGGGAGGCGTGGATTGAAATTTTGACAGAGCGTTTCATGGCCTTGAGGGCAGCAGCCGCTTTCCAAATGGATGGAGGCGGCTGTTTTTGCGCTTCAGAAGCGCTGAAGTCCTGCTTATCACAGAACGATTTGACAATGCAGGCTTTCCGGGGTATTCTGTATAAAAAGAATCTGCATTGGGAAGTGAAGCTATGAAGAGGCTGTCTTCTAAAAAGCAAATCATTTTAATCATGATGTTTTTCCTTATCCCGCTTTTGGGGCTTTTGATCGGGTACAATCTTTACAATATCAACGCGCTGAACCAAGGTCTGGCGGAAAGCCGGCAAAATACGATTTTACTTTATTCCAACGCCTTCGAGCGCGAATTGAAGGATATCGAAAATTACACCGCCAGTTTTCTTGCCAACGACGCGGATTCTATTCAAATGCGTTACCAAAATTCCATTTTGCAGTCTCATGTGCTGACTATGGGAATCCTGCAAAAATACCGAACAATGATGAATGCCAAAAACGTAATGGCCGCTTTTTTTCTCTATGCCGGCAACAACACTGTTTTCCGCGGAGCTTACCGGTATGAGTACAGCTATCTGGAAAAAACGGAAACGGAAGCATTTGTGCGGCAGGTGCTGCGGGAGGACCCTGATGTGATAAAGCGCGGCTGGTTTTTTCATCAGATAGAGGGCCGTCCCTTTCTGTTTCGCTTTCTGGGCAGCCGCAGCCTTTACAATATCTGTGTAGTGGATCTGGATTATGTAGACACGCCCCAAGAGCTGAAGAAAGGCGCCGGAGAAGAGCTTCTCTTTTTTCTGGACCAGCAGGGAAAGCCCGTTACAGAACAGTCTGTGCTGGAAGCCGCTCAAATGGAGCCCGGCCTTTCCCAGGAGGCCTTTTCCATTGTGGGACAGGGGCCGAAAAAATATTTTCTGGTGCAGACCTATTTTCCCGCCTATGATCTGACGATTGCCCACGCCTCTCCCTATTTTGGGATCCTGATGAATATGAACGCGGTTCAAATCACTTTTTTTGTGGGCTCCGCCATGATTTTGCTGTTGATTTGCTTCAGCTTCTATTTTCTGAAGCGCTTTTTCTTAAAGCCCTTCGATTCTCTGGTCACCACCATGGAACAGATCCGCAATGGCCGTTGGGACGCAAAATTGGAGACTGCGGGGCCTGTGGATGAGTTTGTGCGCCTGCAGAATACCTTTAACGCAATGATCGAGGAAATTCACTCCCTGAAAATTGCCTCTTACGAGCAGCGGCTGGAACGGCAGCAGGTGGAATTGCAGTATTTGCAGCTTCAGATCCGTCCCCACTTCTTTTTGAACTGCCTGAAAAATCTTTATGCGCTCGTTCAGGGGCGGCAATACGAGCAAACCCAGGAGTTTATCTTAAAGCTTTCGGAGCATCTGCGGTATTTGTTTCGGGAAATGCGTACTCTGGTGCAGATGGAAACAGAGATCAAAAATGTGGAAAACTATATTTCTCTGCAGCGAATGGTCATGCCTGTCCCGCCTGTCTTTACCGTAGAGATCGACGACCGCTTAAACAAGGTTTTCATTCCGCCTCTTTCTCTGCTGACCTTTATCGAAAACTCCGTGAAATATGGAAGCCCTCCGGGAAAGGCACTGGAGCTTCACACAAAAATTGTCCTGCTGCAGGATAGTGAGGAAAGCTATGTGAGCATAACGATTCGCGATAACGGCGGGGGCTTTCCCGAAGAGATCCTGCGGGTTTTACAAACCGACCTGGGCGAAATGGGAACGCATCTGGGGATCCAGAACGTTTATCGAAGGTTTCGGCTGCTTTACGGGGAAAAATGCGTCTTTTTCTTTTCCAATCGCTGCGGAGCAGAAATTGAAATTTATTTCCCCTATGATCCAAACGGAGAAAACGGGAGGGAGCTTTTATGCGAGTGCTGATTGTGGACGACCAGCTCCATGTGGTAAACGGAATTGCGGCCGGTATTGATTGGGACAAGCTGGGGGTAACGGAAACCCTTTGCGCCCACAGCGCCTTTGAGGCCAGGCAGATTTTTTCCGAGCACCCGGTAGACGTTATGCTCTGCGATATCGAAATGCCGGTGGAAAGCGGCATCAGCCTGTACCACTGGGTAAAGGAGCAGAAATTTGCCACAGAATGTATTTTTCTCACCGCTCATGCCGATTTTTCCTATGCGCGGGAAGCCCTTCGCCTGGAAAGCTTCGATTATATCCTGCAGCCTGCCAGATATGAAGAAATTCAAAATGCTCTTGCCAGGGCTATAAGCCATCTAAAGGCCAAGCGTGAGCTGGCGCTTTACTCCTCCTATGGTCACGGCGTTTCCAAAAACCGCTCTGCGCTGCTGGACGGAATATTCCAGGACTGCCTTTTGAACCGGGAAAACAAGCTTTCCGATTTGCGCGCCCGGGCGGGGCAGTGCGGGATCCCTTTCTCCGGCGGGCAAAAATCCGCCTGCGGGCTTTTACAGCCGCTCTCTTGGGAGAAGGGCACAGCGCCCTGGGAGGAAGAGGTTTTGCGCTACGCTTTGGATAATATTCTTACGGAGCTTTTCCATACTTACCGGTATTCCCTTTTGCTGGTTCGCGCTCAGGATGATTTTTATCTTCTTGCCTCCCCTCCGGAGGGGAGCCCCTACCGGCAGGAAACCGTCCAAAATCAGCTTGCGGCGTTTCTCACGGTTTCTCAGCGGGAGCTGGGCTTATCGGCCGCCTGCTATTGGACGGAGCTTGAGCCGGGCAGCTCCCTGGCGGGCGGGGCGGAAAAGCTGCAGGCACGGAAAAAAGACAACATTTTGTTGTCCGGCGGTCTTTTCTTTGTGGGAGAAGCGTCCGGCGCGGAATCTCCCGTGTCTTTTGAGAGCCAGCTGAAGCGGTGGGAGCATTTTCTGACCGGCGGCAACGTTCTCCCGGTTCGGGAGGAAATTCACCTCTGGCTGGAAAAAAACGCCGGGGAAAACCGGCTGACCGCCAGGGATCTCAAATACTTTTATCAGGGCCTGATCCGCATGTTTTCAGTGGCCGCGGATCAAAGACAGATCCACTTTCAGGAAATTCTTTCCTCCTCTGAGCTTTTGGACCAATATCTGACGGCCTATGAATCGGTGGACGGTGTGAAAAACCTGGTAGATCATGTGATCCCCTATTTTCTGGAAGATCCCACGGAGGAGAACCAAAAGCAGATCGACCGCGCGATCCAATATATTTACGATCATATCGACAAGGAAATAAACTGCGCGGAAATTGCCCGCCACGTGTTTTTAAACCCCGATTATCTGTCGCGGGTCTTCAAAAAGGAAACGGGTCTCTCCCTGAAAAAATTTATCATTTTGGAAAAAATGAAGCTGGCGAAAAGCTTGCTGCGCAGCACCGCCCTGCCGATCAGTACCATTTCCCTGCGGGTGGGCTACAGCAATTTTTCTCATTTCTCTCAAAGCTATAAAAAGGCGATGGGGCTCACGCCGGAGGAAGAGCGAAGGGCCTGAATGCGTGAAAAGAAATGCGGAAAAACTTTTCTGCTTTTTTGCCGCCCGGCCCTCCAGTGGTGCTTTGAGATCAGAAAAGCAACAAATCAGGTAGGATTTTCAACAGCATTGGCGGCCATTGGCCGGTGAATATCCCAAAAGTCAATAACGGAGGTCGCTTTTTTGGTGGCCTCACCGGCTCCGACTCCTTTACAATAAAACCCAGAAACGCAGGGCTGCCTGCTGCAAAAAAGGAGAGAGAACCATATGAAGATGAAACGAACATTCGCCGGTCTCCTGGCTGTCTTACTGCTGCTTGCGGTTTTTTCAGGCTGTGACGGCGGAACCCGTCCAAGCTCTTCCGCGCCCGATACACAAGGCTCCGGGGATAGCACGCCGAGCAGCGTGTCCCAGTCGAAGGAGCCGGAGGAAGAGCCCTATGTTGTAAACGTAATGAATATCCACAGCGCCAAAACGGAGGACTGCGAGGAGGTTTCCGCTTACATCAGCAGCCTGACCCGCGACCTGGTAGGCGCGGAGGTTCAAATCATTCCGGGCATCACCTCCGAACAGATCAATTTGGCCCTTACCTCCGGAGAAAAAATGGATATCCTTGGAGTTTTTTCCTGGATCTCTCCGCTTTCCAGCCTGGTGGCCAACGGACAGCTCCTTCCCATGACGGGGCTCCTGGAGGAATACGGCCAGGAAACCCTGGGGATGATCAGCGAGGCCGACTGGAAATGCGTTACCTTTAACGGCGAGATCTACGGCGTTCCCATGAACAAGGATAAAGCCCAAAGCAAAGCGCTTCAGATGAGCAAGAAATATGTGGATCAGCTGGGGATCGACCCCACAACCATTCACACCATGGACGATGTGGAGGAGGTCCTTCGCAAGGTCAAAGCCGAGCTGCCCGATGTTTACCCGCTGGTCAGCAACGGCGGCGGCTCCATCATCCACATGATCCCGGTGGACGACCTGGGAGACGGCCTGGGCGTTATCGTTGACGCCACCAAAGGCGATACCACGGTGGTAAATCTCTATGAAACCGCAGAGTATAAGGAATTTGCCGACCGGATGCACCGCTGGGCTCAGGAGGGGCTGATCATGCCGGACGCTTCCAGCAACACCTCGTCCATCGAACAGCATTTGGGCGCCGGTACAGGCTTCGCCGGTTTTGTTACCTCAAAGCCCGGCGCGGTACTGCAGGCCAGCCGCGAGGCCAGCGCCGATTTGGTGCAAAGCCAGATCGTAGAGCCCTTCTCCACAACGACCATGGTAGCGTGTCCCTATTCCATTGCGGCCAGCTGTGAAAACCCGGAAAAGGCCATGCAGGTACTGAATTTGATGTATACCAACGCCGACATTTCCAACGCCTTTATCTATGGCCTGGAGGGGAAGCACTATCAATGGATCGACAAGGAAAACAATGTGGTGGATTACGCCGATGGCGTCACCACGGAAAACACCGGCTATTCCGTGCTTGGCTGGGCCTGACCCAATCAGCAGGTGGGCGCCATTTGGAACGGAGACGATCTGGATATCTGGGATCAGCTCAGCGAATTTAACGCTACCGCCGCCGCGTCTCCCGCCAAGGGTTTTGTTTGGGACAATTCTTCAGTGTTAAACGAGATCACCGCCTGTCAGAATGTTGTCACCAAGTACCAAACCGGCCTGGAAAGCGGAATTTTGGATCCGGACGAGACCCTGGCTCAGATGAATCGCGAGCTGAAGGACGCCGGACTCGATACCATCATCGCCGAAAAGCAAAAACAGCTGGATACCTGGCTTGCTTCCCAGGAATAGCTTGACAAATCAAGGCGGAGGTGCGGGGCACTTCCGCCTTTCTTATTAAGGCAACCCCGCACAAAGACCGGCCAGAGGCCTTTGTACACAATTTGCTTGCATATTTTCCGTCATAGCACACAGCTTTCGTTTGCCAATCGCAAGATTGGCTGCACTCAATCTGTGCACTCTGACGAAAAATCTGACTGCACAACTTGCGCACAATCTTTGTGCGGTGTTGCCTTAAATTCAATGAAGGGAGAAAGCCATGAGAAGAAAAACGAAGCATTCCTCGAAGCTTTTTCGGTATCTTCCCCTTTATCTCATGATGCTGCCCGGCTGCGCCTATTTGATCATCAACAACTATATCCCCATGACCGGGATCGTGCTGGCCTTTAAGCAGTATCATTTTAAGACGGGAATTTATCACAGCCCCAATGTCGGCTTCAAAAACTTCAAATTCCTTTTTACCACAAAGGACGCCTGGGTAATCACCCGCAATACCATTTGCTATAATCTGGTCTTCATTTTACTGGGAACGGTTTTGGCCGTCGGAGTGGCGATCTTACTGAATGAGATCCGGGCAAAGCTGGCAAAAAAGCTTTACCAGACTGTTATCCTGATCCCGTTTCTCATTTCTATCGTCATTGTCAGCTATTTGGTTTACGCTTTCTTAAACACGGAAAACGGGTTTCTCAATAACGGAATTCTAAAGCCGTTGGGGAAAAGCCCCATTTCCTGGTATTCCTCGCCTCAATACTGGCCGGTGATCCTGGTGATCGTCAATCTTTGGAAGGGACTGGGGTACAACTGCATTTTGTTTTACGCCACCCTGCTGGGGATCGACCGGGAGCTGTATGAAGCTGCTGTCATAGACGGCGCCAGCCGCTGGCAGCAGATCAAGCACATCACGCTGCCCGGGCTGAAAACCACCCTTGTCATTTTGACCCTGATGAGCATCAGCAAAATATTTTATTCCGATTTCGGTCTGTTCTACCAGGTTCCCATGAACCAGGGGACTCTTATGGATGTGACCAATACCATCGACACCTATGTGTATCGCGGCCTGATGACGTCCACCAATTTGGGGATGACGGCGGCGGCGGGACTGTACCAATCCTTTGTGGGCTTTGTGTTGGTCGTTACGGCAAACCTGGTCGTGCGAAGGATAGATCCCGAAAGCGCGCTGTTTTAGGAAGGGAGTGTGTATTCATGGTAGAAAAAAACAGGGGCTTTCAGATTTTTGCCCATACCGTTATGATCCTGTTGACGCTTTTTTGCCTTCTCCCCTTTCTGCTTTTGATCGTTTCCTCCGTCACCAGTGAAACCAGCCTGATCCGCACGGGCTATTCCTTTTTTCCCGAGGAGCTCAGCTTAGACGCTTACCGCTATCTTCTGGTCGATTCCACCGCCATTACCCGCGGCTATCTGATTTCCGCCGTGGTCACGGCCTCAGGCACGCTGCTGAATTTGTTTTTAACCGTCATGCTGGCCTATCCCCTTTCCCGAAAGGATCTGCCCAAGCGAAATCTGTTTGCCTTTTTTCTTTTCTTTACCATGCTCTTTAACGGCGGCCTTGTGCCGACTTATATCATGTGGACCCAGAGCTTTCATATCAAAAACACGATTTTTGCCCTTTTGGTGCCGGGACTTCTGCTGAATGTCTTCAATGTGATCATGATGCGCACCTATATCAGCGCCAATATCCCCGACGCCGTGATCGAGGCAGCCCGGATCGACGGGGCGGGAGAGTTTCGCCTGCTTCTGCAGATCGTGATCCCCATGTCGCTGCCCATTGTAGCTACCCTGGCCCTTTTGGCGGGGCTTGCCTATTGGAACGACTGGTTGAACGGGCTTTATTATATTACGGACGACCGCCTGTTCAGTATTCAGGTCATTCTGAACCGTATGCTGGCCAAAACGGAAATGCTCAAAAAAGCCGCCACCTCAGGAGTTTCCATGGGCCCCATGCCGGAGGTGGGGATCCGAATGGCTGTGGCTGTTCTGGGGGCTTTGCCGGTTTTGGCCACGTATCCCTTCTTCCAGCGCTATTTTGTAAAAGGCATCGCCATCGGTGCCGTGAAAGGATGACAATATGGAGCTTTTTGAGTATCAAAACAGCACCCCTGTGTGGGTGAGCTTTGAGAACCCCACGGGCCTGCCCGGCGCAGGGGGGCGGGAAAATCACGGCGCAAAGGGCCATCCCTTTGAATACTTCCCCGCGGGAGAGGAAAAAATTCTCTGTGATGTGGACGGCCCCGGCGTGATCCGCCGGATCTGGTTTACTTTGGAGGACCGAAGCCCTCAAATGCTTTCCGAAATTTTTCTCTGCGCTTATTGGGACCACGAAGCCGAGCCTTCTGTCTGCGTTCCCATCGGTGAGTTCTTTTGCCTGGGAGGTTCCATGACCGCCTTTGAAAACCGGTATTTCGCTTCTCCGGAGGGCCGCTCCTTCCTGTGTACTCTTCCCATGCCCTTCCGCAAGCATGGAAAGCTGGTGCTGGAGAACCGCTCCGCACAGGATAACGGCCATCTGTTTTTCGATGTGGCTCTGACAAAAGAGGCTGTTTCGGACAGCGCACTTTATTTCCACACAAGCTATACGCCCCCCGTAAAAAATCCTTTGGGAAGAGATGTTTCCATTCTGCCGGAGGTTTTGGGAAAGGGCCGCTTTTTGGGAATGAACGTGACCATTGCTCCCAGCCGGGACTATGGGGATTCCTGGTGGGGAGAGGGCGAGGTAAAGATCTATCTCAACGGGGAAGCCACGCCCTCCCTGGTAGGAACCGGAACGGAGGATTATATCGGTACCGCCTGGGGCCAGGGCAGGTTCTTTACCTCTTGTCAGGGCTGTGCCGGCATCAGCGGGGAAAGCGCGTCCTTCTACCGCTTCCACACCCCGGACCCCATCTTTTTTGAAAAGGGCTGCCGGGTGGAGCTGCAAGCCATTGGCGGCGCTCCGAAAGCGGCGGTCAAAGCCCTGGCGGAGCAGGGAGCGGAGCTGATTCCACTGGCCTATGATCTGGGAGGGTTTATGACCCACCTTTATCAGAAGGAATGGAACTGGGACAGAATTCCCGACGAAGGCTTTATCACTTTTTACCGCCGGGACATCTTTTCTTCCGTAGCCTATTATTATCTGGCACAATAGCTCAAAAATCCGTACACGTATCCTATCGGTACAAGCTCTTATTCTGCGCCTCTTTGGCAAAGAGATTTTCAGAGGAAAAGGGGCTGCTGCAAAATGCGCTATTTTGCAGCAGCCCCTCTTTGTGATTCTGTTTTCGGCCGGGCTTTTTACCAGGGCCTGTTTGAAACCGGAGAAAATGACGGTTTTTGTATAAGGGAAGACAGCTTCCAGGCGAAAGCTGCAAAACAGGCTGCCGCCTGGCAAAGGCTTCCAACACAGAAAACGCCCCCATTGGATAAAGAAAACGTTATTTGCGGTTGGTCAAACAAGGACTGGCCAGACGGCGCGTCAGTTTTTCCTTACAGCTCCCTTTTGCTGCTGATGATCTTGCTCAGCTCTTCCATGAAGCTGTTGATATCCTTGAACTGGCGGTACACGGAGGCGAAACGGACATAGGCCACCTCGTCTACCGTCTTCAGCTTTTCCATGGCATAGGTGCCGATCCGCTGGGAAGAAACCTCCCGATCCAGGGAATTCTGGAGCAGGTTCTCGATCTCATCTACAATGCGTTCCAGGGTATCCACCGATACGGGCCGCTTCTCGCAGGCGCGCAACAGGCCGCCCAAAAGCTTATTGCGGTCAAAGGTTTCCCGGGATTTATCCTTTTTGATCACCACGATCGGTACGCTTTCGATGATCTCATAGGTGGTAAAGCGCTTGCCGCATTTCAGGCACTCCCGGCGGCGGCGGATCCGCTCCCCTTCATCGGTGGGGCGGGAATCGATCACACGGCTTTCCGTATAGCCGCAGAATGGACATTTCACAATCTGGCACCTCCTGAATACTCATACATACTGTTATTGTTAGTATTATACACTACCACATGTGGAAAAAGCAAGAAATTCAGGAAAAAAAGTCGTCTGAAAAGCAGCTTTCCACCATCAGGCGGGCCGCTTCCAGCTCCTCCGGCTGAGAAAAATTCCGCCGGTACACCTCTGTCACAATCGTTTCCTGATAGGAAATTCCTTCCAGCGTCTTTCGGAAGAAGGAAAAATCAAACGCTCCCGCGCCGGGCAGCAGGCAGGGCGCGCCGGGCTTGTGATCGCTGAGATGAACGTGGGCAAGCCTGTTTCCCATGGCTTCCGCCATTTCCTTTGGGGTACAGCCTGATTGAACGCATTGCTTCACGTCCAGCACAAAAGCGCAGTCTTCCTGCAAATACTCCCTCATGCCTTTGATAAAATCAGGATCGCTGCTTCTGTGATCCCGCACATTTTCCTGGGCGGGCCTCGCTCCGGAAGAGGCAAGGAAACGGGTCAGCTGCCCGAACCGCTCCCAATAGGCTTCTTCGGAAAGGGGCCCCGCACCCTGACGCTGGCCGTGGAGCACCACATATTTCCCGCCCAGATAGGCCGCCGCTTCCGCATACCGACCATACAGCCGGAACCCCTCCTCGGTGCGCCGGGAATATTCCCCGAACAGCAGCAGGCTTTCCATGGGGCTGGTAAAGGGGTGAACAGAGCAAAAGGAAGCGCCGTATTCCTCCGCCCTCCGCTTCAGCTCCCCAAGGAAAGGCTTTTCCAGCTCTTCAAAGGCATTTAAGAACACCTCGAACCGCCGGTAGCCCAAGGAAAGAAGAAGGGCAAGGGCCTGCTCCGTTTCCATGGGGTACAAGCAAGCCGTGCTGATCCCGGTTTTCAAAAGAAAGTCCTCCCTTCCTGCCGGATAACATAAAGGCAACTCCGACAAGATATGCGTACAGTTTTCTCCCATCGGTACAAGCTCCAAGTGTGAAATTTCCTATTCGGTAAAGTCTATCTGATACCATGTACCGTGATCCGCCAGCGTGCCGTCTGTCAGGCGCAGCCGAAGGATCACCGTGTTTTCATCGCTTTCGTCCACGTGGCCGTTATCGTACCACTCGGCAAACACCGCCCGCAGCTTATCCGCCAGCTCCGCGTTCTCCGGCAGGCGAAGCCACCCCAGGCTTTCCCCCAGGGCATGGCCCGTGAACCAGTCTCCGCAAATGGCGGCACGGGGATTTTGCTCCAGCTGTCGCATTTTCCTGGATCCCGCATGGGTGATAACATAAAAGGAGCCGTCTTCATAGTAGCTGTTGACCGCCCGTACAAAGGGAACTTCCCCCGCCGTTGTAGCCAAAGCGATCAAAGCATCGCACCCGAACCTTTGCTCCATGATCTCCAGCGCCTTTTGCCTTGCCTGCTGTTCCACGAAACCCGTCCCCTTTCACGTCTCTGATGTTTCTCATCATACACTTTTTTCCGGCGGCCCGCAAGGCTTTTTCTCCCCCTTCTGCTTTTCCATGCCGGCGCCTCCTGGTTAGAAGATAAGCTCTGTAATTCTTATACAACACGACTGGCAGCTCATTTATGACAGAATGTCACAGGCTAAAGGCTGTGATCGACCAGCAGAAGGGAACCGAAACGAGAGCGTCCGAGGATAACCTTGGGCACTCCCTTTCCCTTATTGGCCCTCAACAAGCTGCGCCGTGTATATACCGGGGTATTGCTTGCTACTACTACCAGGGCCTATCAATGAGAGTTGACTGTCATTCATATTGGCGGTATACTTGGTTCATGAGAAATATGGGTTTGGAGGGTTTGCGCTATGAAAAAATTTGAGAAGGAGACCCTACGTGAAATGCTTATAAAGGGAAACCTTCGGGCAGCAATGACGTATTGGAAACAGTTCCCGGAAACGGCAGCACTCTATCAAAAGGGTGTGGACTTGTATCAAAAAGAACACTACCTGACTTACGATGTAGATACGGAACTGAACGAAATCCTCTTGATCTATCAGAAGTATTACCGGGAGGTCTTTTATTTGGAGCTGCCTGCCGAAGAAACTGCGCAACGGCTGCGGGAACGGTTGGCAGAACTGTTTCAAACAGCGTCCGATGCTTCGCTGGACAAGCTGGAGGAAATGGCAGAAACGGCGTTCCACCGGAAGTCATTTTACGCTCTGACAGGACGAACCAGTGGATACTACGGTCCGTATATATGGAAGGTCGAGGAACTGAGACATTATAAGGTGGAGCTGCCGGAGGGCAAGCAGGACTACGCTGTTAAATTTCTGGACGGGTTCATTATGAAAAGCTGGCTGGACTACATTTCCTTTGGCGAAACGGGCACTGGCGGCTGGTCCAATGGCGATGGCTTGATTCACTGCGTCAGAGCCGCTTATGATCTGGAGTCAGAAGATTTCCAAGTGTCCCTTCTGAAACACGAAGCTCAGCATGCCATGGACCAAGCCCGCTATAAGGGCATCACAAGCGAGGAACTGGAATACCGCGCCAAGCTGGTAGAATTGATTTATTCCAGAGAGCGGAAAATGCTGAAGCGTTTCGTGAGTCAGGCCGATGTAACAAAAACAGGCAATGGGCATGGATTAGCTGCGGAGCGCATTGTGAGAGGATTTGAGATATGCTTAAAAAAAGACAGAGGCAGTCTGGCCGAACTCCCTGTTGAAAATGTCCAGAAGATCGCTCAGTCGCTTTTTTCAGAGAGCAGTGAAGAAATAGCGGCAAAATACCGCTAGGGTTTGCTTGAAAATAGAGGAAAAGACGAATTTTTGATCAGAAGTGGTCAATTTCAAGGAGAAAACCGCTTCATTCTTCCTGTCCCGGAAGAGGAAAGTCCGGAATCCCGGTGGGGCCCGGAGAAGAGGGAGGTACAAGCTCGGGAGTAGACAGCACTGAGGGAATAAAGCCGATCAAGCGGGCATCTCCGCAATACCAGAACCCGTTCTTCAGAACGCCCCGGGTAGAAAAGCGATAGGTCTCTGTCCGGTACCGGGTGTGAATCTCCACGGTACCGGCAATGCCATAATCCATATTGGTGATGGCTTCCTCCGGTAGAATGTAGCTGTAGCGATACTCGTTCAACACTTCGATCGCCCGCTTTGTCCTGTCCTCGCCGGGATAGCGGTTCATTTCGATCCCGCTTTCGGGGTCGATCAGGGAAATCCGAATCAACTCTTCCTCGGAAAGGCAAAAAAGCTGTCCCGGTTCCATTTGCAGCTGCTTGAGGCTACAGCGTCCATAATCGAAAAGGAAGAAAAGCCCAAGTCCCAGGAGCAGGACATAAGCGCCAAGCTGTACCCACTTTTTCCAGCGCTTTTTAGCCCTCTGTTCCATATTGACTTCCCCCTTCCTCCAGAAACTCGTGACAAACAGAAAGCAGGGCCGAGGTATCTCCGATAAACCTGCGCCGAATATCCCGTAACCGGAGTTCCCCATTTTCACGTGGAAAACACCCGCAAGACTTACCGGAAGTAAAAATCAAATCAATAGCGACATAGTTTTTTTGTAAAGAAGGCGTCTCAGAAGATGCCTGAGGATCCATTAGATTGATAAATTTGCTTTTCCGGTAGCGAAAGCCGTTTAAGGCATCGACTATTCTGCCGATCTGTTCCGGAGTTTCCAGAGAGACTTCTTTTACAGTTACCCCCTCGTTAGAACAGAGACAAAGCCCGATTTTTTGTACATCTCGGGTCTGAAACCGAAAGGCCTGTCCCGGTTCCAGCGGCGGTTCTTCCGAGCGAACAGAAGAAAAGAACAACACCTCCGCGATTCCGGCGATCAGGAGGAGGAGCGGCGGAAGAAGGAAAAGAGCAGTGCGACTTCTGTCATTTTTTTGCTTTTTCATAGTGGATCCCCCCTTTCTCCTTTATACAATGCTCACAGGAAAAGCACTCACTGAAAAGAGAAAAAGAGAGAACTTCCCTCTCCTTTTCCACTTAGTTTACCAGCTCCAGCAGCTTTTGGAAAAAATCCGGGTCACCGTAATACCATACTTCTCCGATACAAACACGGTCTTCCTCAATATGGCAGCCAAAGGTTTCTCCTGTTTGTTTCCTCATAGCCAGACTGCAATAAGTATGGCCGCCCTTTCCCAGATTTCGGAAATCCGGGCCGGGTTCTGTATGCGTGTATCGAAAGGAATTGAGGTAGTCTACCATATCTTTAATTTCTTCTTTCCCTTCAAGATCACAATATAAGGGAGGTAGATGATCTCCATAACTAGTGATACGTACACTGCCGGTCAACCCGATGATTTCTATTTCTGACGCGTTCAGGTCAAAAATTCTTCTCTCAAAAGGTGCAAAAATGGTAACCTCCACTGGCCGAGGAATCACGTATTTTACATAGACCATCTTCCCCAGTGCAAAAAGGCTTACTCCCAGGAACATGATGATCAGGAAAAGCGGAATTTTCCGTTTTTTGCCGCTCCTTTTCTCCGCCTTCTGCTCTTCCATGCCGATTCCTCCTGGTTAGAAGATGAGTTCAATATACTGATGTTTTCTTTACTCCTTATACAACTCTCTCAGGATAAACACTCACCGAATCGGGAAATTGAAAGCAAGCAAAAAGGAGAGGAGGAGTCTTCTTTTGACACTACTTCTCTAAATCCATCAGCTTTTGGAAAAAGCCTGGATCGCCGTAGTACCACACCTCGCCGATGTAAACGCGGTTTTGCTCGAAACTGCAGTGGAAATTTTCTCCGTTCTTCGTTTCTGCCAAGAATCTGCAAGCAGGTAGACCTTCCTTTCCCAAATTGACAGGATCCGGACCGGGCGCTGTATGGGTATATCGAAAAGAATTGAGGTACTCTACAAAAGTCTCAATTTCTTCTTTTGTATCGAAGGTGTAAAACGGTGCTCTCCGGGTTCCGTTACTATAGACTCGCTCCCAGCTAAAAAAACGAATTGCTGCTATTTCTGACGCGTCCAGGTCAAAAATTCTTCTTTCAAATGGAGAAAAGGTAGTAAACTCCACCGGCCTGGGAACCACGTATTTTGCATAGACCATTCTTCCCAGCGCGAAAAGGCTTACTCCCAGGAACATAATGATCAGGAAAAGCGGAATTTTCCGCTTTTTGCTATTCTTTTTCTTTCCCTTCTGCTCTTCCAGGCTGGCGCCTCCTTTTAGAACTTGTACCAACAAGATACACCACACAATTCTATACGTTAGCCGTAACTTGTACAGCATTGCCTTAAGAGGTCACAAGGCTGCTGAGCTCGGACAGCGTTATGCTGTCTCCTCCGTACCAGAGTCCATCGATTAAGAAGCCTTCCCTGGCGAAAATATAGCTTTCCCATTGCCAGCCGTTATGAATCCGGAGCTCAAAGCCGTCCTCCAGGTCTGCCCGTTCTTTGTCAAAGAAAAAGACATAGGAATATCTGTAAGCATTGAGGGCATCTATAGCCCAGGCCAGCGTTTCCTCATCTTGAACGACTGTCTTTTTTCCGCTTCGGCGCTCCACAAGCTCTATGGTGGAAACCTTGTTCCTGGAAAGGCGGAATATCTGGCCGGGCTCCATTTGATTTTTGCTCCACAGCCGGACACAGCCGGAGATCACCAGGCATACCGCCGCCAGTGCCAAGAGAAAATAAAGGGTAAAGATCATCCGCTTTTTTCCGGCTTTCTTTGCTTCTAAAAGTTTCATCAGCGCGTTCCTTTCCGGTCATTACAGAAGCTCCATCAGTTCCCGTAAAGAATCCTGCTCGCTCAGGTACCAGTAACCGCCTATCCGAATCCCGTTTTCCCGAAAGGTAACTACCGTGGAATAAGCGGAGGGAGCCCTTTCGGAAACGCTTTGCAGGAAAAAGCTGTACTCGTTTTTTCCTCCTACCGGTTCTTCATAGACCACGGACTGATACCGAAAGCTTTCCAGACAGGACAGCGCTTTTGCAAGCTCTTCCCCGTTAAGCTCCCTTTTGTTGGAAGCGCCGCTCCTTAAGGTAAGGCCCGTCACGGCTTCTTTACGAAAGCGAAATAGCTGCCCGGGCTCCAAGGGGGACTCTTGTGAGAAAGGGGTGCCTGTACAGGCGATCAATGAAAGCCCGATGGCAAAAAGAACGGTGATAGAAAGAAAAAAGATTAAATGCTTTTTGGTAGTTTCCATTTGCTGCATGTTACTGCTCCTTGCTTTACCTTGAATTATCCATAAAATTTTACCTCCCAATAAGGAGTTGTATTATATTGTGAAAATAATTGACTTGCGTCAATATATCGCGGAGTAACCACATGACCATCACATACCTTTAAGAAAACTTTCTTTAAGTTACTGTTTTGTGTATTATAAATACGATTATAGGCATAGGCAACTAAATGATGTGTTCCATAACATTCATGGCCAACCAGCATTACATACATCAGACGATCCGCTGTGGTTGCATTTACTATATTTTCATAGGTTATTTCATATGGTCCGAAAGTTTTCATTTTTGTCCCTGGTGCTATGCCAAACTGCCGGAAAGAGGCTTCGATAAACTTATTTGCAGTTTCGCCTTTTGTTCCTCCATTAGGGTCATTTATGTAATAGTTTGGAGAAGCAGTTTTACTTGCCGCAAGCACTTTTTCAAATATTTCCGCATAAGATTTGTTAATAAGTGAGGAATTTCCATATTTCTTTCCGTACATTGATAAAATATTTGTAATTGCTACAGGTCCACAGTGATTATAGTAATGAACCCCTTTATAGTTTTCAAATAAACTAACTCTAGCGGAACTGGCATGTTCATCCCAATGATTTGCATGGTTACTATATTTCCATGTCCCACCATACGTATTTGTCGCATATTCATATACGTCAATAATATCTTCTCCATATTTGTTGGAAAGTGGAGAAATCCCAGCCTCTCCGGCAGAAACAGCTTGCTTAGTCTCCGAAATGGCTTCCGCCAACTTCGCAGGAATATTATCTGGGCTACGCAGCTCCATCAATCCGCAGAACAGCTTTTGTTTGGGTATAGCTATTCCATCAACACTGACTACTGTGTTACCACCTTGATCTGCAAAATAGTCCAAGCCACCGGCGTAAATGATTTTAGAATTTTCCTGAAGAGGCAGTTCCTCATAAATCGGTTCCGCTTCGTCCGCCCATTCCAAAATGATATTGGGCACGTCCGCATAGGCGGAGATTACAAGATAGCCCTGGGTCAGCTCCGCGGTGTAGCTCACCACGTTTTCCCCGGTCTCATCATACAGGGGAACAAGCTTTGTGACAGCGGTTTCCGAATTCCAGCAGGTGGTGCCGGTTTCTATCATGTCCCGCACAAAAAATTCCGCAATGTATTTTGCCGCTTCCTCCCCGATAAACAGGTCGCTGTCCGTGATCCACCCCTGCACCGGCGATACCGCGTTGGCGGGAACGGAAGCGCACAGCACGAAAACCACTGCCAGGAAAAGCGAAACGAACCGGTTACGCAATTTCTTTTTCATTTTGTTACCTCTTTTCTTCGTGCCAGGCTATCGGCATAGACGCAATAAGCCCGGGAAAGCATCTGGTTTTTCAAAATCCGGAAAACGTGTGGAACCTATTGAGATCCTGCGCCGAAGCATTCATACATGCTCTTGGGCTTCAACGCCTGTCAGCCCTTTGACCCTTTGATTCTTTTCCCTCCCCTCCTAATCATGTAAAATGATTCTACCTTAACTTTCATTTTATGCCGAACAAAGAATATTGTCAAGTAATTTTTTCTAAGTTGAATAAATTTTTATGCACTTTGCGCATTTGCGTTGACTCAGCTATTAGAAATCCCTATCAGCTCTTCTAAAACAGCAGAGAAAACGGCCCATTGCAGGAGTAATTCCCGCAATGGGCCGATTCATTTTTTCAGCTTGATGCGCCGCGGTAAGAAAGCGGCTTGTCCGGCTTGCGAAACCCGCCCCGCCCGGCAGGATCATAAGCGGCGAAAAAGGATATCCGGCTACTTCAAAATCAGCCGGGTCTCGCCGGGGTTCAGGGTGGGGAGTTTTGCTTTGATTTTGGGGTGAGAAAGCTCCTCCCGCACCATATCCCGCAGCACGGTGCCCCGGTTGGAGCCATGGATCACCCGCAGCTCCGTGACGCCGGGCTGAGCATGGTCCAGCCAGTTCAGCAGCAGCTCCCGGGCGTCCTCCAAATAGACCCCGTGCAGGTCCACGCTCATCACAGCCCCTTCCCGCCGAAACCGCATGGCTTATTCCCCGCTTTCAGGCCGGGCAACCTGCTCGGAAAAGAGCTTCTTCCGGCCGGTAAAGAGAATGAAAAAGCCCACGAGGAACAGCAGCGCAAGGCTGATGACGCCGATGGAATCCCGCCCGGTCAGCTGGGTGAAGAAGGCCACCAGCAGGGGGCCGATCACGGCGGCGAACTTGCCGAAAATATCAAAGAAGCCGAAATACTCATTGGAACGCTCAGCGGGAACCAGCTTGCCGAAATAGGAACGGGAAATGGCCTGAATGCCGCCCTGCACGGTGCCCACCAGAAACGCCATGCACCAGAACAGGGTCAGAGAAAGGCTCAGGGCGGAAGCGTCTCCGGGGTGCTGCTCGATGTTGAAGCCCATAAAGAAGCCCACCACACAAATGCAGAAATACACCGCGATGGCCCCGCACAGGATATTCACAGAGCCCAGCTTTCCCGCCAGTCTGCCGAACAGAATGGAGAAGGGCACCGCCACGATCTGCGTGACCAAAAGCGCCAGAATCATGCTTACGGTGTCAAGCCCCAGCTTGGAGCCGTAGGAGGTGGAAATGGAGATCACGGTGTTCACGCCATCGATATAGAAGAAATAGGCCACCAGGAACAGGAAGATCCCCTTGTGGGAAAAAATATCCTTCGCCGTGCGCCACAGGTTGGAAAAGGTGGAGCGCACCAGGTTTTTCCGGGGCTCTATGTAATGCAGCTGCTTCACGTTTTTCAGGGCGGGAATGCTGAACACCAGCCACCAGACGCTGGTAAGCACGATCACCAGCCGGAAAGCCAGGGGGTTATCCATGCCCATCATAACCAAAATGACAATGGAGATCAAAAAAGGAATGGTGCTGCCGCCGATATAGCCCATGGCATAGCCCCAGGAGGAAACACGATCCATGCGCTCCAGGGTGGTAACATCGGTAAGAAAAGCGTCGTAAAACAGGCAGGAGCCGGAAAATCCAATGTGGGACACCACATAGCCCACCAGCAGCAGGCGGTAGTCCCCAGTAAAGGCGTTGAACAGGGTAAAGGCCACGCCCAGGAATAAAAACCCGGCAAATAGTTTTTTCTTGTGGCCCTTGTGGTCTCCCAAGGCCCCCAGAATAGGCGCCAGGATCGCTACCAGGAAGGTGGCGGCAGAGGTACCGTAGGACCAGAGCACCAGATTATCCGCGCCGTTTGCCTGACAGACGCTGGCAAAATACAGCGGGAAAATGGCCGCCAGCATATTGGTGGCGTATACGGAATTGGCCCAGTCGTACAGGATCCAGCTTTTCTCGGTTTTGGTAAATTTTCTGTCGTTTGCTTTCGCCATAAAAGGCGCCCCCTCCTGATTCGCCGGGCTTTTCTCTGCCCCGGTTTTTTCCTGCTCCTATCATCTCATATTTTCACTAAGTTTACAAGTGAAATTTTGAAATTTTAAGGAGAATTGACAAGAAGGTTTAGAATTGGGCATTTTTCAGAGTGGCGGGAGAAAAGTATGTAAGAGGCGGGTAAATGATAGTTTAATGGCGAACCGCCGCTGGTACTCGTATCCCTACTTGGTGCGGGAAAATGATTTCTGACCCGACCGCAGGGACACCGCTAAATTATAGTTTAGCGAACAGCTCCCTCCTGTCATTCTGAGGAACGAAGTGACGAAGAATCTCGACCATGATTCTGGGGAAAAGGGTGAGATTCTTCACTTCGTTCAGAATGACAGGTGGGAGGTGAGTGGCTCACCACCAAATTCCAATTTATCTGCTTACTAACGGTCGGGCCAGTGATTAACTTCCCGCACCAAGCAGCTTCACGAGTGGCCGCGGTGCCTCACCGCTAAATTTCAACTTACCGAACTAACGCCCTTGCCCTTAATTGCTCATTGCTCATTTCTCACTGTTCATTCTATATCGCCCTTACGCCCTTCTCCAGCATCTAGCGTCTGATCTCCCCAAGGCAAAAGCCTTCTCCCGCTTCTGTGATCTGTACGGGAAGCAGCTGGCCGTGCAGGGGCATGGGGGAAACGGCCCGCACGAGAGTATAATTTCCGGTGTAGCCCTCGTACACGTTTTTATCCGCCGCCTGCTCGAAGAGTACTTCTTCGGTATTTCCCACCTGAGCCCTTAGGAAAGCTCGCTGAGTAGCAAGGGTGACGGCGATCATCACACGGCTTCGCTCCTCCTTTACTTTTTCCGGCACCTGATCCGGCGCGGTATAGGCTTTTGTGCCGGGCCTGCGGGAATAAGCGAACACGTGAACCTTCGCAAAGGCGATCTCTTTCGCAAAATTCAGGGAAGTCTGAAACTCCTCTTCGGTTTCCCCGGCAAAGCCCACCATGATATCCGTGGTGATAGCACAGCCGGGAAAGGCCGCCCGAAGATTTTTTACAATCTGTCGGTATTCCGCAGTAGTGTAATGGCGGTTCATGCGGCGAAGGGTCTCATCGCAGCCGCTTTGCAGGGAAAGGTGAAATTGAGGACACAGCTTTTTCTGGCGCTGCAAGCGGGCAATGACCTCCTCGGTCAGCTGCTCCGGCTCCAGAGAGCCCAGCCGCACCCGCCGGATCTCCGGCTCTTCGCAGGCCGCCTCCACCGCGTCGCAGAGGTGCAGGCCCAAGTCCTGCCCGTAAGCCGGCAGGTTGATCCCGGTCAGCACCACCTCCCGGTAATCGTGGGCGGCAAGGGACCTCACCTCCGCCCGGATCTCCGAAAGAGGCTTGGAGCGCACCCGGCCCCTGGCATAGGGAATGATGCAGTAAGAACAGAAGCGGTTGCAGCCGTCTTCTATTTTCAGAAAAGCCCTGGTGCGCCCGTGGAAGGAGGACACCCGCATGGCTTCAAACTTTTCCCCGGCTTCATGGGGCGCGATGTCCACGATCCGCTGCTTGTGGGAGAAATAGCTCAGAATATGGGGCAGCAAAGCGGCGCGGTTTTTCGTGCCCAGCACAATATCTGCCTCCTGAAATTCCGCCGCCTCCCCGGGAAAGGCCTGGGGCCAGCAGCCCGTCAGCACCGCCACAGCGCCGGGATTTTGCTTTTTTGCCCTGCGCAGCGCCTGCCGCGCCTTCTGATCTCCCGTTGCGGTAACGGTGCAGGAATTCACCACCACCACGTCCGCTTCCTCGCCGTCCGCCGCCTCCTGAAAGCCCTCCCGCAGCAAAAGCTCCAGCATGGCCTCCGATTCATATTGATTCACCTTGCAGCCCAGCGTAATAAATTTTACCTTCATTCTGGAAACCTCGCGTTGCTTTGAAACTAGTTGTTAGATGTTAGTTGTTAGAAAAAGGGCAAGGGCACAAGCGGTGCTGGATAAATTGTAGTTTAGCACACAGTTCCCCACTGTCATTCTGAGGAACGAAGTGACGAAGAATCTCGTCCTTAATTCCAGGGCAAAAGAGCAAAGGACGAGATTCTTCACCGAGAAAGCAAGGTTTCCTTGCTTTCTGTTCAGTAATGACAGGTGAGAAGTAAGCGGTGCACCCGTAAATTCCAATTTATCAGCTTCTGCACGGCGCCGTGCTGCCTCATTTCTCATGGTCCTTCTGCTCTTCCTCCACATCTAAAAGCTCTTCCGAAAGGGTGCTCCATTCCGTGAGAAGCGCCTCCGCCTTTTCGTGGAGCGCGGCGATCTGCCCGGTGGCTTCCGTGATGGCCTCGTAATCAGTGGCGACAGTGGGATCCTCCAGCTTTTCTTCCAGCGCCTGGAGGGCCTTGTCGTTTTCCTCGATCTCCTGCTCCAGCCGGGAAAGGGCGGCGCGTTTTTTTCGCAGTTCGGCTTCCCGCTCTTTTCGAAGCTTATAAAGGTTCACCTTGGGTTCCGCCTTTTTTTCCTCCCTGATAAGCTCCGCTTCCCGCTTTTCCAGATAATAATCGTAATTGCCATGGTACAGCGCGGCTCCGTTTTGGCTGAGCACGTAGACCTTGTCTGCCAGCTTATTGATGAGGTAACGGTCGTGAGACACCACAAACAGCGTGCCATCATAGTCGGAAAGGGCGTTTTCCAGCGCTTCGCAGGAGCCGATGTCCAGGTGGTTGGTGGGCTCGTCCAGCAGCAGAAAATTCGCCTTGGAAAGCATGAGCTTTAACAGCAGCACCCTGGCCCGCTCGCCGCCGGAAAGGCCGCTGACGGGCTTGTACACGTCTTCCCCCTTGAACAGGAACACCGCCAGCGCGCTGCGCACCTCGGTCTGGTTCATGCGGGGGTGAAGGTCCCAGATCTCATCGATCACGGTTTTTTCATCGTGCAGGCTCAGCTGGGACTGCTCGTAATAGCCCAGATCCACCCCGGCGCCGATACGCACCAAGCCGCTATCCTGCCGGTACTGGCCTAGAAGGATCTTAAACAGCGAGGTTTTTCCGCACCCGTTAGGCCCGATGAGGAAGATTTTCTCTCCCCGCTTGATCTCCAAATTCACCTGCCGGAACAGCGGCGCGCCGCCGTCAAAGGACAGGGAAAGGTCTTCGGCTGTCAGCACATCGTCTCCGCTGCGGCGGCTGGCGTGAAACCGAAACCGAATGGCCTCCGGATCCTGCTCCGGCTTTTCCAGGGTGGCCTCCAGCCTGTCGATGGCCTTCTGCTTGCTGGCAATGGTCACATAGTTTCGCTCCTGATTCCACCTGCGCTGCTGCTCGATGATCCCCTCGATGCGGTGGATCTCCTTCTGGGTATTCTCATACACCCGCTCCATGGCAAGGCGCTTTTCTTCCTTCAAGACCAGATACCGGGTGTAATTTCCCTTATAAGAGTCCAACCGCGTTCCCTGCAGCTCCAAAGTGCGGGAGGTCACCTTATCCAAAAAATAGCGGTCATGGGAGATCACAATGTAAGAGCCGCCGTAATTTTTCAGAAAATCCTCCAGCCACTCTACGGAATTGATATCCAGATGGTTGGTGGGCTCGTCCAGCAGCAGCAGGTTTGCCCCGCCCAAAAGCATTTTGGCAAGTTGCAGCTTTGCCTTTTGCCCGCCGCTTAAAACGCCTACCCGGTTTGTGAGCTGTTCTTCCGTAAAGCCCAGCCCCATCAGGGTGCTTCTGGCCCTGGCCCGACAGGTCAGGCCGCCGCCGTCCACAAAGCGGTCGTTGAGCTCTGTCTGGCGCAGGATCAGCCTTTGCAGTTCCTCTTCCGGCGGATTTTGAGAAAGCAGAGCGTTTAAGTCCTCCAGCTCCCGCTCCATTTGAAGCAGGGGGGCAAACACCGTCATCACTTCTTCCAGGGCCGTTTTGTGGAAGTCCCGGCAAACGTGCTGCTCCATGTAGCCCGGCGCCGTTTCTTTGGAAAAGACCACCGAGCCGGTATCGGGCGTGTATTCCCCGGTAAGCACCTTAAACAGCGTGGTTTTTCCGCTGCCGTTTACTCCCACCAGACCAATGCGCTCTCCCTTCTGCATTTCAAAGGTAATGCCTTCCAGGATCACGGTTTCCCCGAAGCTTTGGGTAATATGATTTACAGTTAAAATCGCCATACTGTTTTCATCCTAACTCTATCGCATAAGAACACAGAATATAGTATACGGGAAAAGAGGATTTTTCGCAAGAGCCGTCCCGGTTAATTTTCGTTGCTTGCGCCGGGACGAAGTATGGCTGTATACTGGGTAGTGAAAAGCCGTAGAGAAAGAAGGCAACAAACATGATCGGAGACAGGATCAAACAATTTCGGAAAGAAAAAGGGATCAGCCAGGAGGAACTGGCGGCAAACTTAAATGTTGTAAGGCAAACTGTTTCAAAATGGGAAACTGGGCAGTCTGCTCCGGACGCAGAACTTTTACTTCGCATTGCAGCCTTTCTTGAAACACCTGTAGAACGCCTGCTTGACCTGGAACCGTCCGGCAGGGAAATGGATCTTTCTGAAAAATTGGAACAGGCAAAGAAAGACCTGGGACAAAAAGAACAGCAAGAAAAAGAACTCCGCCGCACGGCTGAAAAGAGAGAAATCATTTTAGCCCTTTCCTTCGCTGCTATGCTCCTGATCATTCTGATCAAAAATCAAGCGGTGTCCATTGTGCTAGCAGGAGCCTGTATTTTTTGGGCGGTAATCGTTTTATACCGAAACCTGCCCCTGCTTACCAACGATGTTACTCACACAGGAGCTTTGCGGATAACGACTTTCTTTAACTGCTTTCTGCTGGCAGCCGGCATCTTGTTTTCCGCTTTATCGGCAGCAGGTCTTTTTTCACTTTCCGAAAACCACGAAAGGTTTCTCGCCATGGCACTGGTATCCTGTGTAATCCTTTTTTCCGGCATAATCTCTCCAAAGCTGCCTTTTAACCGCTATACCGGTCTTCGCCTCCCCTGGACCATACGGGATGAAGACACCTGGAACCTTGCCCACAAAGTAATCAGGCTTCTTTCCCTTCCCATTGTTCTGTTATACCTCGCCTGTGCGCTGACAATCCCAAATTTTGAAGCAGTCACTCTCTGCGCTGTAGCAAGCTGGATCGGTATTCCCGGTATGATCTCCTATTTCTTCTATCGAAAAAAATTCAGGAAGAAGCACAGGTAAAAACATTTTCCTACGTTGATGAAACCAGGAAGAAGATTTCTTCTTGGTTTTATTTTTGCTGCAAGGAAGTTGAAATTTACACCTGCAACTTTTTCTGTTAAAAGCGCAATATTATGTATTCAATTTATATTAAATGCAAATTTATGGGGGTGGAGCTACTTCCACTCTGCTTTCCGTTTGTCACAAACTCCTGGAAAATTCCGGCGAAAGCAAGGAAAGGTAAAGCTAACATAGAACAACTGATGAAAGGAAGCTGGAAAAAATGGGTGCTTCTTAGCATCTATCTTCTGCTTCTGGGATTTCAGCTTTTCTTCCTATTTGGTTATGGGCGTTGCAGCTTCAAGCAGCTGCAAATGGAGCTGAGACAGCTTTTTTCGAGGAAGATTTGATCCAAATTTTACTGATTGACTCCAAAAGTGGGATTGAATTGAACCACTATCCCGGCGAAGACAGGTCGGTTTTTTATTCCCTCTGTGCTGTATCTTTCCGAGCTTGCACCACTTTCTTCTCCGAATTCCACCGGAATTCCGGATTTTCCTCTTCTTGACAAGGAAAATGAGAAATAATCACGTAGAGGACGATGCAAGCATCGTCCTCTACAGTAATTTCTATCTAGCATGGCATGCGCAGAATCTTCCCGGCTCGATTTCCCGAAGGGCGGGTTTTTCTGTTTTGCAGCGCTCCATGCATTTCGGGCAGCGGGTATGAAAGGGGCAGCCGGAGGGTGGGTTTGCCGGGCTGGGGGGATCTCCGGAAAGAAGCGCCTGCTCCCCTTCTCCCTCCGCGGCCAGGGCCGCGGAAAACAGGGCCTGGGTATAAGGGTGCAGGGGGCGGCGGGAAAGGGCGCCGCTTTCCCCCAGCTCCACCAGGTTTCCCAGGTACATGACGCCGATGCGGTCGGACAAATAGGAAACCACATGCAGGTCGTGAGAGATGAACAGATACGTAAGCCCAAAGGCTTCCCGCAGCTCTGACAGCAGGTTCAAAACCTGGGCCTGCACGGAAACGTCCAAGGCGGAAACAGGCTCGTCGCACACCACGAAATCCGGCTCCAGGATCAGGGCCAGGGCAATGGCCACCCGCTGGCGCTGTCCTCCGGAAAGCTCATCGGGCCAGCGCTCCAGGCAGCCCTCCTCCAGCCCCACCGCCTTCAGCATGTGAAGGGCCTTTTCTCGCCGTTCCTCTTTGGTTTTTCCCAGCTTGTGGATCTTCAGCGGCTCCTCTAAAAGCCACCCGATGGTTTTTCCCGTATCGATAGAGGAATAGGGGTCCTGAAAGACGATCTGCGTGCGGCGGCACAGCTCCCGAAACCGTTTTTTGGAAGGGCGGGTCACATCTTCCCCTTCCAGCAGGATCTCCCCGGAGGTGGGCTCCAATAAATGCACCAGCATTTGCCCCAGGGTGGATTTTCCGCAGCCGGATTCCCCCACCAGGCCGAAAATTTCGCCCCGTTCTATTTTCAGGCTCAGGTCAGATACCGCCACCACACGGTTTTTCCCCTGCCGAAATTCCTTCGTCAGCCCCTTGATCTGTAAAAAGGGGATTCCGGTTTCCTTCTTCACAGGCCCCATTCCTCCTTCGCGTCAACGCAAAGCGCCATGCGCCCGTTTTTCTCCAGCCTGGGGGGAGAGCCCTTTTCGCATTGGGGCCTTCTCCTTTCGCAGCGGTTATAAAAGGGACAGCCCTCCCCGCCCCGCTCCTCCAGGGGCGGAACCGTACCGGGAATAGGGCGCAGCTTTTCCCCCCGCTTGGAAAGAGAGGGAAGAGACGCCACCAGCCCCTTGGTATAGGGGTGGATCGGCTGAGAAAGCACCTGCTCTACCGGGCCGCTTTCCACCACCCGCCCGGCATACAGGATATACACCCGGCGGCACATGCGCCGGATCACGCCCAAGTCGTGAGAGATCAGCAGCACCGCCGTGCCCATTTCCCGGTTCATGCGCCGGATCAGCTCCAGGATCTGGGCCTGGATCGTCACGTCCAGAGCAGTGGTGGGCTCGTCCGCAAGAAGCAGGGACGGGCGGTTCAAAAGAGCCATGGCGATCATCACCCGCTGGCGCATGCCGCCGGAAAGCCGGTGGGGATATTCCTCATAAAGCCGCCGGACGTCCGGCAGGCCCACCTGCTCCATCATAGAAAGAGCCTTTTCCTTTGCCTCCTGCCGGGAAGCCCCATGGATCCGGGCGGCTTCCGCGATCTGACTGCCCACCTTCATCAGGGGGTTCAGGGCAGTCATGGGCTCCTGAAAGATCATGGAAAGCTCTTTCCCGCGAAGGCGGCTTCGCTGTTCCTCGCTCAGGCTGAAAAGCTCCGTTCCCTGAAAGCGTATTTTCCCGTGGGAGAGCCTGGCGTTTTCCGGCTGCAGGCCGGCGATGGTCAGGGCGGTCACGGTTTTGCCGCAGCCGGATTCCCCCACCAGCCCTACCAGCTCTCCCGGCTCCACCTGAAGACTCACTTCCTTCACGGCAGGGCAGTAACCGGCGGAACGCCCCGCCGGAAATTCCACCGTCAGCTTTTCCACGGCAAGCACAGGGGGCTTGCTAAGCACCGGAGGTTTTCTAGTCATGGCCGATCACCTCCTGCAAGCCGTCTCCCATCAGGTTAAAGCCCATGACCAGCAGGGTAATGGCAACAGCGGGCACCAGCACATACCACCCCGCCTGAAGAATACTGGCCTGAGCCTCGCTGAGCATTTTTCCGAAGCTTGGCGTAGGGGGCTGAATGCCCAGGCCCAGATAGCTGAGCCCCGCTTCGCTCATGACCGCCCCGGCAAAGCTCAGAGAACAGGTAACGATCAGATCCGGCGCCACATGGGGCAGGATATGCCGGAACAGAATTCTGCCGTCTCCCGCGCCCCGCACTCTGGCGGCCTTTACAAATTCCGCCTCCCGGTATTTGAGAAAGCCGCTTCTGGTGATCCTCGAAAACCTGGGAATGGCCATGATCCCCAAGGCCAGGGCCATATTTCCCAGGCCCACGCCAAACACGGCGATGAGCATTAAGGCAAGCAGCACGCCGGGGAAGGCCATCTGCACATCGATGAGCTTCATCACAAGCTCGTCCAGCCTGCCGCCGTAATAGCCGGAGAGCATCCCGATCAGGCCGCCGGTCACAAACCCGGCCGCCACCGCCAGAGCGCCGATCAAAAAGGAATAGCGCGCGCCTTCCATCATTCTGCTTAAAATATCCCGCCCGAACTGGTCAGTTCCCAAAGGGTGGGCGGCTGAAAAAAACTGCAATTTGTTTGTCAGCTCCATGGCGTCGGGATCATAGGGCATCCAGAAAAAACCCGCCAGCATCAAAAGAAGCATCAGGGCCACCATGCAGGCCCCGGCCACAAAGCTTTTTCTGTGCCAGCACCGCTTCCACAGCTCTGAAAATCTCAAGGGCCCTCCCTCCTTTTCACTTTAGCCGGATCCGGGGATCGATCACCGAATACAGCAGGTCCACTGCAAAATTGCACACCACCACGATCCCCGCCAAATACAGCACCAGTCCTTGAATGAGGGGCAGATCCCTTGTGGCGATAGAAGTGGAGATCAGCCTGCCGATACCGGGCAGGGAAAACACGTTTTCAATGATAATGCTGCCCCCCAGCACATCGGTGACGATCATGCCGAAAATGGTGAGCACCGGGATCAGGGAATTGCGCAGCACATGGCCCCACATGACTCTGCCGGGGGCCGCCCCTTTGCTTTTGGCGGTGCGTACATAATCCTCTCCCTCCTGCCGGGAAACACTGGCCCGCACATAGCGGATCAGCACGGCGGAGGAACCAAAGGAAATGGCAATGGCGGGCAGCAGCAGGCTTTGCAGGCATTTGACCGGGCTTTGCGTCCAGGGCGTAAAGCCCAGGGAGGGCAGCCACCTCAGCTGTACGGAAAAAATTTCAATGAGGACGATGCTCATGCAAAATGCCGGTACGGAAAGCCCCAGCTGAGAAAGAAAGGTGACAGGGGCGGCATACAGCTTTTTCCCGTGACGGGCCAGCCACAGTCCCGTTGGAATTCCGATCAGCGCTGTCAGGATCAGAGAAAACACCGCCAGTGAAACAGTGACGGAAAGGCCGCCGGAAATCAGCTTTGCCACCGGCTGCCGGTACTGATAGGAGGTGCCCAGATCTCCCCGCAGCACCCCGCCCGCCCAGCTGAGAAACCGCTGGGGAAGAGGCTGATCGGCGCCGATCTCTTTGCGCAGCTGCTCGACCTGCACCGGGTCCGCGTCCACGCCTAAAATGGCCGTGGCAGGGTCCCCGGGAAGGATCTGGAACACCGCGAAGGTAACAAGCGAAACCAATAGCAGAGTCACAAGAAACCCCGCTGTTTTTCGGGCATAATACGCCATGCTTGCACCACCTTTTAGAGATTTGATTCTGGATGCCGGATAAGAGCGACAAACTGTAGTTTGCAGCTGCGCTGCAGGCACTCGTGTTCCCACTTGGTGCAGAAAAACAATTTCTGACCCAACCGGAGGTAACTAGTAAATTATAGTTTGGCACTCAGTTCCCCACTGTCATTCTGAGGAACGAAGTGACGAAGAATCTCGTCCTTAATTCCAGGGCAAAAAGGAAAAGAACGAGATTCTTCACTTCGTTCAGAATGACAGGAGGGAGGTGAGTAGATAACCGCTAAATTCCAATTTATCTGCCTGATTGTGGTCGGGCTGGAAACTGTCCGTTTGCACCAAGCAGCCTCACGAGTGGGTGCAGCGGCACGCTGCCCTTACTCATACCGCAGTGTGCTGAAATCATAGAAGGTCACAGGATAGAAGGTGAAGCCCTTCAGGTCCTTGCGGCAGGCAACGATCAGGTTGGGGTCTGTCAGGTAGACCGCTGCCGCTTCCTCCGTGAGGATCTCCTGGCAGCGCTTGTATTCCTCCGCCCGCTTTTCCTGATCCAGCTCCACTCTGGCAGCGGTGATCAATTCATCGTATTCTTCATTGGCAAAGTGGAAGAAGTTGCTGGCGTAGGTGCTTTCGTAGCGGCCCAGCACAGAATCGGGATCCAGCTTGCCGCTGAGGCCCACGATGGTGGACTGATAGTTGGCGTTCTTGTACACGTCCTCCAGCCAACTGGCCCACTCGATCAGCTCGATCTTGGCATCGATCCCTACGGCGGAAAGCTGCTGGGCGATCACCTGGGCGGTATCGATATGCTTTTGGTAATTGGCGGGCACGGTAATGGTCATAAAAAATCCATTCTCAAGCCCTGCTTCCTTCAAAAGGGCCTTTGCCTGTTCCACGTTGTATTCATAGGTCCCTTCCAAATCGCTGTTGTAGTAGGCTGCCATCACGGGGCTGAAATTGCTGGGAAGGGCAGTGGCATACCCGCCGAACACACCGTCCACGATCTCCTGGCGGTTTACGGCATAGCTGACGGCCTTGCGCACCCGCGCATCGTCAAAGGGCGCTACCTCATGGTTCAAAAACAGGCTCTGCACCATATTCTGCGGGGAATTGTAAATATCGAATTCTCCCTCCAGCACCTTGGCGTCCTCCGCGTCCAGAATGGCGGCGATATCCAACTGACCGGAGCGCAATGCGGAAACCACAGCGGCGCTATCGTCCATGATATAGACCTCCACTCTGTCCACCTGAGCCATTCTGCCGGGAGCGTCGCCCTCACCTTTGTCGTAATAATCCTCGTTCTTTTCCAATACGATCCTCTGAGAAGGGGTGTATTCCACAAAGCGGAAGGGGCCGGTTCCCACGGGAGTTACGGCCTGTTCCTCATAGCCCTCCGGCAGCACCGCCATCACAGTGAGAGAAAGAAAAGCCGCAGAGGGAGCGCTGAGATGCGCCACAAAGGTGGCTTCGTCCGGCGCTTCTATGCTTTCGATCATGCTGAACTTCTTGGTGAGAGGTTCTCCGCCGGAAAGCCCTGTCAGCTGGTTGTAGCTGTACAGCACATCGGCGGAGGTGAATTTCTTTCCGTTGTGAAAGGTCACGTCCTTCCGCAGATGGAAAGTGTAAGTCTTGCCGTCCTCGCTGATCTCCCAGCTTTCCGCCAGGCCCGGAATGATGTTTCCGGCGCTGTCATACAGGCAAAGGCCCTCAAACACATTGTGAAAAATAGCCTCTGTATCCGAGGCGGCGGACTGCCAGGGATCCAGGCTGTCCGGGTCCGCGGTGGTATTGATGCGCACTACCTTGGGCTCCGCCGGGACTCCGGAAGAATTTTCTCCGGAATCGGAAGCGCAGCCCACAAGAGAAACCGCAACCGCCAGGATTAAAAGGCCACAGAGAGCACGGTAAAATTTTTTTAAAAAAGCTTTCATAGTTTGAAGCTCCTTTCTTCCTCTATCTTATAAGAACCTGTATTCACAACCTGCAAACGCCGTCTGAGCGGACTTTTTCGCGCTACTCGTCGTTAAATTTGCTTGCCATACGACAGTATGCCTGCCCAAATTTGCCTAGAGCAACACGAAAATTTCTCGCTCTTCCGGCATCTTCGGTTATGAATACAGGTTCTAAATTTCCCAGCCGAACAGCACAAATTCCCCTTTGCGCTTTTTCGGAATACTTTCCGCCGCCCGGCAATATGACTTTGCAGACATGGCTTAGCATTCATTATAAGCGGATTTCCCAAAAAAGAAAAGTAAATTTTTGTAAAATCTCATTTTAGCGCCGGGTAACCTAAAAGCGGAGCGCCTCCTTGGAAGCGCCCCGCCTTTTTCTCGCTTTTTCTCAGGAACGGGCCAGGCCGTCCACACTCAGCACCACGCCGGTAATATAGCTTGCCATCTCGCTTGCCAGGAATACAAAGGCATTCGCCACTTCCTCCGGCTCGCCGATCCGGCGCAGGGGAACCTGGGCCACCATGGCGTTTATAATATTTTCCGGTACCGCCTTCATCATATCGGTATTGGTGATGCCGGGGGCAACGGCGTTGACGCGAATCCCCTTGGGGCCAAGCTCACGGGCCAGGGAAAGAGTCATGCCGTTTACGGCAAACTTGCTGGTGGGATAAGCCACCCCGGCGGGCTGACCGTAAAGACTTACCATGCTGCTGGTATTGATGATGGAGCCGCTGCCCTGTTCGGTCATTTGGTCCACCACCGCGCGGGTGCAGTTGAACACGGCCTTTACATTCAGATCCATGGTTTTCTGGAACATTTCAGGCGTGTAGGCGGAAATGGGCTCAGAGGCGGACACGCCGGCGTTATTCGCCAGAATATCAATGCGCCCGTACTTTTCCGCCACCTTGTCAAAAGCGGCCTTTACGGAATCGTAATCCGTCAGATCGGGCCAAATACCCTCCACCCGCCACTGAGCGTTTTCGGCCTTCAGCTCCTGTACCGCCTTTTCAGCGGTTTCCCGGCGGGAACCGCACAGCACCACAATAGCGCCGTTTTTCAAATACTCCTTGACAATCGCAAAGCCGATCCCCCGGCTTCCCCCGGTAACGATAGCAACCTTGTCCTGTAACAGCACAAAAATTCCTCCGATCCGCCCGCAGGCGATATTTTGTTAAAATTATAACATATAGCCTTTCAAAAATCCAGTGGTTATGAAAAAATCAGCGAAAAAATTACGGCAAAGCAAGGGTGCCGCATTAGTTGTTAGCTGTTAGTCGTTAGAAAAGGACGAGTTCTCTCTTTTGTCATTCTGAGGAGTATGGCGACGAAGAATCTCGTCCTTCCTTCCAGGAGAAAAGAACAAAGGACGAGATTCTTCACTTCGTTCAGAATGACAAAGAGCGGCCTTTTCCTCTTTCTAACAACTAACACGCTAAATGATAGTTTGCGGCGAGGCGCCGCGGGCACTCGTGTCCCCGCCGAGCATGGACGGTTAGTTTCCGGCCCGACCGGAAGGAAATTGTTAAATGATAGTTTAGTAGCTACTCTTGGCTCCCCTGAAAGGGGTGCTGGTCTCCGGTGGAGACCGTTCAGCACCGACCGGAGCGAAGCGGAGAAAGCTGTCACGGCGTAGCCGTGACTGAGGGGTTCCGACTGCATGGTAGAAAAGGTAGGTTTTATGCGGGTTTTCAGCGATCTGGAACCTCTCCACCGCCTATCGGCGGTCCCAGAAGGTTGCAAAGCAACCTTCTTCCCCTATTCAGGGGTGAGCGCGTCC
>CAJUTL010000014.1:10002-69349 GCA_910589395.1 uncultured Oscillospiraceae bacterium | reverse complement strand
GGTACGGAAAGCCAGTTTCCGACCCGACCATTGGCAGGGTGATAAATTGGAATTTGGCGGTTACTTGCTCACTTTCCAACTGTCATTCTGAACGAAGTGAAGAATCTCGTTCTTTGCCCTCTTGCCTTGGAAATAAGGACGAGATTCTTCGTCACTTCGTTCCTCAGAATGACAGTGGGAAACTGAGTGCTAAACAATAATTTATCGAGCGGTGCAGGCAACGCTTGTGCCCTCGCCCTTTATTACTCATTGCTCATTCTTCATAGTACCTGCCCCTGCCTGCGTCGCCGCCCGGTATCTAATTCAGCAAAACAATTTCAAAAATCGCAGCTCGCCTTGCTGGGGGGCCGCCTTTGCCAGGCCTAAAAAGCGGCCGCCGGCTTCATAGACGCACAGGCGCGTTCCCTCGGCGAGGGCGATGCGGGGCAGCTTCAGGCGGTTCATGGAAAGAGCGCCGCCGTTACAGAACCGGGCGGCCTGGGCTGGGCTGACCATCACCGCCGGGTACTCCTCAAACAGGCTTTCCGTGGAGCGCAGAACGCTTCCCAAGCCGCCGCTTTCCGCTTGCATTTTCAGTTCTTCCAGGGAAACGGCGTCCGCTTCTGAAAAGCCGCAGGCTCTGGTACGCCGTAGGGCGGTCATGGTACCGCAGGAGCCTGCCGCCCCGGCGATATCCTCAATGAGCACCCGAATATAAGTGCCCTTGGAGCAGGCTGCTAACAGCACGCCCTCCCGCTTCTTTTCGTCATATTCCAAAAGCTCCAGACGGCTGATGGTAATTTTTCGGGGCTTCCTCTCCACCTCGATTCCCTTGCGGGCCAGCTCATAAAGACGCTTTCCGCCCACAGACACGGCGGAATACATGGGCGGGATCTGGTCGATTTCTCCCCGAAAGCGCTCCATGGCGGCTTTCAGCTGCTCCGCGGAAACTGGGGTGTTGTCCATTTCCGTCACGGCCCCTGTGATATCCCCGGTGTCCCGCTGCTGGCCCAGGCAAAAGCCTGCACGGTATTCCTTTTCCGTATCCGGCAGCAGGTCCGCCGCCTTGGCCGCCCTGCCCAGCAGCAGAGGAAGCACCCCGGTAGCCATAGGGTCCAGGGTGCCGGTATGCCCGATCTTTTTTTCATGAGTAAGCCCCCGCACCACCGCTACCGCGTCAAAAGAGGTGAACTCCGGGGGCTTGTCCAGTATCAATACTCCGTTCATGGCAACCGCTTTCCTTTTTAACATTTCATCGTGAGGGAAGTCTGATTTAGAAAGGGGCAAAAACGACAGGTTTCTCTTGTCTTTGCTGAACAAAAACCAAAGGGCGGTTCAGAATGACAAACTGGAAGGCTATGCCCTTTCTAAACAACTAATTACTTACAACTAATAACTCTTCCTCACAGGCCGCTTTCAGCTTTTCCGCCGCTTCCGCCAGGGAAAGGCCGGGAAAGGAGCAGCCTGCCGCTCCCGTGTGTCCGCCGCCTCCGAATTTTTCACAGACCGCCGCCGCGTTCGCCGGGGGATTGGCACGAACAGAAGCCTTCACCGTGCCGTCCGCTTTTTCCTTGACAGTCACGCCCAGCAGCACGCCTTCGATTTGCCGGGGCAAAGCGGCGATCCCCTCCAGGTCGCTGTCTGTTGTTCCGGTTTTCTCCAAAACAGAGCGCGGCACCTGAACGAGAGCGCATTTCCCCTCACAGAAAAATTCCAGATCTCCCAGTACCAGCCGCTCCGCCTCCATCTGGGCACGGGTCTTGCTTTCCCACATCATTCGGTTGATTTCCGCCGCGTCCGCTCCCGCTTCCATGGCCTCCGCCGCAATGCGGTAGCTGCGGGGGGTGGCGTTGCGATAGCGCAGGCAGCCGGTATCGGTAGTGATGCCTGTGTAAACGCAGCTTGCCGTGGCCTTGTCCGCCCGCACACCCAGCTCCTTCAGCAAAAGCCAGATCATTTCCGCGGTGGCACCGCTTTCCGGCTCCACCCAGCAATTTTCCGCAAAGGGCTTGTGAGTGCCGTGGTGATCAATGGCAAGCTCTATTTTTCCTTCATATTCCTCTTTCAGCGAACCTAAAAGGGCAAGATCCGCCACGTCCACTGTCATCACATGCTCCGGGACAAAGCCGCCCAGGGAAAGCCCCTGAAACAGATAGTCAAATTTGTGGGGAATTTCGTCCGCGCAGCGGAAATCCACCTGCTTCTGGAGGGAAATGAGCCCCCCCATCAGAGCGCAGGCAGAGCCCAGGGTATCTCCGTCCGGGGAAGCGTGGCTCAGGATCAAAACGCGGTTCCAGCCCTTCAGGAGAGCCGCTGTTTTCGCGCAATCCATCATAGCGTTTCGTCCCCTTTTTCGGGATCTGTTTCTTCGGCGGGAAGCTCCAAATCGTTCAGAAGCCGGGAAATATGGGCGCCGTATTCAATGGAATCGGTAGCCTTAAAGAGCATTTCCGGCACATGGCGCAGGGAAAGCCGCCTTCCCAACTCCCGGCGGATATACCCCGCCGCTGACTTCAGGCCCTTTACCGCCGTTTTGGTCTGCTCCATTCCCTCCATGGTGCTCACATAGACCGTGCAGTAGGAAAGGTCGTTTGTGACCTCCACCCGCACGATACTCAAAAAGCAATCCTTCACCCGGGGGTCCTTCACCTCCCGCAAAATAGCGGAAAGCTCCCGTTTTACGTCCTCTGTTACCCGATCGATTTTATAGCTCGGCATACTAGCTCCTTCTTATTCTCTAACAACTGGCATCTATACTCTTTCATCTCTCAGGATTCTAAAAACATTACCGGCAGTGTACCCGTGGGTCACTGAAAAAAGGTGGTTCTCCGAAGGAGGATCGCAGTATTTCATACTGCGAAACCTTTTTTCCGTCCAGTCCATGAATTCCAGAACACCAGCTTCCATGGATCAGTGTACCTGTAAGGCACTGAAAAAAGGTGGTTCTCCGAAGGAGAATCGCAGTATTTCATACTGCGAAACCTTTTTTCCGTCCAGTTTAATCGCGGTACTCCTCCATCTCATAGGCTTCCAAAATGTCCCCCTGTTTAATATCGGAGAATTTTTCCAGGGTGATCCCGCAGTCGTAGCCGTCGGCCACCTCGCGCACATCGTCCTTAAACCGGCGCAGGGAGGCGATCTTGTCGTCCGCCACGATGATGCCGTCCCGCACCACCCGCACCAGAGCGCTGCGGGTGATCTTGCCGGAGGTCACATGGCCGCCGATAACGATGCCCACGTTGGAGATCTTGTAGGTCTCCCGGCACTCGGCCTTGCCCAGGGAGATCTCCCGGTACTTGGGCGCCAGCATGCCCTTCATGGCAGATTCGATCTCCTCGATGCAATCGTAGATGATGCGGTACAGGCGCAGATCCACGCCGTCCCGCTTGGCGTTTTCCTCGGCCACCGGGTCGGGGCGCACATTAAAGCCCACCACAATGGCGTTGGAGGCGTTGGCCAGCATGACGTCGCTTTCATTGATGGCGCCTACCGCGCCGTGAATAATATTGACACGAACTTCTTCGTTGGTGAGCTTTTCCAGGGACTGGCGCACCGCCTCCACAGAGCCCTGTACATCGCCCTTGACGATGATCTTCAGCTCCTTCATGTCCCCTTCCTTCATCTGGTCGAAGAGGTTATCCAGCGTCACCTTGGTCTGAGAACGGAAGGTTTCTTCCTTCTGCTCGGTCAGGCGCTGCTCCACCAGCTCTCTGGCCAGGCGCTCATCGGAAACGGCGTTGAAGATATCGCCGCCCACAGGCACATCGTTCAGGCCCGTGATCTCCACAGGCACAGAGGGGCCGGCTTCCGTCACCTTTCTGCCCTTGTCGTCCATCATGGAGCGCACCCGGCCTACAGTGGTGCCGGCTACCAGGATATCTCCGGCATGGAGGGTTCCGTTCTGCACCAGGACTGTGGCGATGGGGCCCATGCCCTTATCCAGACGGGCCTCTACCACCGTGCCCTTTCCGGCGCGTTCGGGGTTGGCCTTCAGCTCCATCATATCCGCCGTGAGAATGATCATTTCCAGCAGGTCGCCGATGCCTTCCTTGGTATGAGCGGAAACGGGGATACAGGGGGTTTCTCCGCCCCAATCCTCCGGCACCAGGCCATGCTCGGTAAGCTGCTCCTTGACCCGCTCGGGGTTGGCGCCCACCTTATCCATTTTATTGATGGCCACAATGATGGAGACCCCCGCCGCCTTGGCGTGGTTGATGGCCTCCACCGTCTGGGGCATAATGCCGTCGTCCGCGGCCACTACCAGCACGGCGATATCCGTGACCTGGGCGCCTCTGGCCCGCATGGTGGTAAACGCGGCGTGGCCAGGGGTATCCAGGAAGGTCACGTCCCGGTCGCCCACCTTTACCCGATAAGCACCGATATGCTGGGTGATACCGCCGGCTTCCCCTTCGGTCACGTTGGAATGGCGGATCACGTCCAAAATAGAGGTCTTGCCATGGTCTACGTGGCCCATGACCACAACGACGGGGGCTCTGCTCACCAGATTGGCCTCGTCATCCTCGCTGTCGTCAATAATACGCTCCTCGATGGTAACAACGACTTCTTTTTCCACTCTGGCATGGAATTCATCGGCCACCAGCACAGCGGTGTCAAAATCGATGGTGTCGTTGATGGTGGCGAACACGCCCAGGGCCATCAGCTTTTTAATGACCTCGGGGGCCGTTACCTTCAGCCGCAGGGCGAATTCGCCCACGGTGATCTCCTCAGGCACTTCGATGGTGATATGCTTTGCCTTCCGCTCCTGGGCAATACGCCGCAGTCTTTCGGCCTCCGTCTCCCGCTTACCACGGCGCTGCTGTCCCCGGCGCTGCTGGTTGCGGCTCATGAACTTCTGCTTTGTCACCACATTGTCCGTTTTTACCTTTTGATCGGCCAGGCGGTCATATTTCTCATTGTAGCGGTCGATATTCACATTGGAGGAACGGGTATCGATGACCCTGCGCACCGGCTGCGAATGCTCTACCACCGGAGCGGGAGCGGCCTTTTCCTGGGGCTTTGGCTTTCCCTCCGCGGCAGGGCGGACGGGGGCCTTTTCTCCCGGCTTTGCCGCGGGAGTTTTTTTCTCCGCCGGAGAATCCTTCTGCTCCGGCACAACTTTTTTCGGCTCCTCGGAAACCGGTTCCGCCTCTACCGTGATCTCCGGCTCGGGCTGTGCCTGCTCCCGCTCCGCAAAATAGGTATCCAGCGTTTCCAGGTTTCTTTTCTGGGTAAAGGTTTCGAACACTATGTCCAATTCCTCTTCCGTCAGCACAGTCATATACTTCTTCGGTTCTGTAAAATACTCCGCCAGGGTGTCTATCACCTCTTTGTTGGGAATATCCAGATCCTTGGCAACTTCCCGTACTCTGTATTTAATCATCATAGGATCGTTCCTCCTTCTCTTCCGGTCTTTGTTCTATCGCGTTTCTCAGCGCCTCAGAAAAGCCCTGCTCTGTTACCGCCAGCACTCCGGCTCTTTTGATGCCGCAGGCCTGGCCTGTTTCTTTCATGCCGGTCTTCAACCGCAGAACGGGCACACCCGCCCGTTCCCCTTCATAGCGTAAATTTTTAAAGGTTTTTTCCGAAATGTCCCCCGCTGCCAAAAGCAGCCGGGCCTTTTGATTTCTGGCTGTGGAAGCGGCGGCGTCAAAGCCCAATTCCAGCTTTCCCGCCCGCCGCGCAAGCCCCAAAAGGGACAGTACCTTATTCTCCATCCTGCCCGATCTCCTTCTCCATCTGCTCGTAAACCTCATCGGAGATCTTGCAGGAAAAAGCGCGCTCCAGCCGCCGGGCTTTTCGGGCCGCCCGCAGGCATTCCGGGTTTCTGCACAGGTAGGCGCCTCTGCCCGGTTTTTTTCCTGTGAGATCCAGGGAGATCTCAGGGGGAAGGGGATTCCCGGCTTCATTCTGCTTTTCCGGGGCCTTCACCACCCGCACCAGCTCTTTTTTCGGCTTCATCTCGCCGCAGCCGGTACACATTCGCATCGGTATTTTTTTCGGACGCACAGTGATCCCTCCCTTTGCTCACTTCATTTTAGGAGCCGTTTTCTCATTCTTCTCCGAAAAAGCCGCTCTCCGGCTTGATATCGATCTTCCAGCCCGTCAGCCTGGCAGCCAGCCTTGCATTCTGTCCCTTGTTGCCAATGGCCAGAGAAAGCTGGTTGTCCGGCACTGTGACCTTGCAGGAACGGGAGCCGTCCTCGGCCACCTCTACAGAGATCACATTGGCGGGAGAAAGCGCCGCCGCGATAAACACACAGGGATCCTCGTTATATTCCACAATATCGATCTTTTCTCCGCCCAGCTCATCTACGATCTCGGAAACTCTGGCGCCCCTGGCGCCGATGCACGCGCCCACCGCGTCCACATCGGGGTTGTGGCTGAGCACCGCAAGCTTTGTGCGGGAGCCGGCCTCTCTGGAAACCGCCTTGATCTCCACGGTGCCGTCGTAGATCTCCGGCACCTCTGTTTCAAACATGCGCTTCACCAGATCGGGGTGAGTACGGGAAATGATGGCCTTGGGCCCCTTTTCCGTTTCCCGAACGTCCACTACATAAACCTTTATGTAGTCGCCTTCGCGCACGGTTTCCTCACCGATCTGCTCGTTTTTCGGCAGCACGGCCTCCGCCTTGCCGATCCGCAGGGTGATCGCGCCGGTTTTCATATCTACCCGCTCCACCAGACCGCTGACCAGCTCCTGATGCTTACTCTGGAACTCCTGCATCATCTGGCCCCGCTCACTGTCACGGATCCCCTGGCGAATAATATTTCTGGCGGTTTGGGCCGCCACCCGGCCGAACTGCTTGGTGTCCAGCTTCAGGCGGACAAAGCCCCCCACCTCGGCGGCGGCGTTATCCTCCTTTGCCTTTTCCAGCAGGATCTCCCGGTTGGGGTTCTCCACCTCTTCCACGATCTCCTTTTTCAAAAACACGTCAAACTTTCCGGAGGCGGGGTCGATCTCGATCTCCACGTCCTCATTTCCGTAATTGTTTTTGCAGGCGGTGGAAATGGCCTTTTTGATCTTATCCAGCATAAATTCCGCCGGGATCCCCTTTTCCTTTTCCAGCAGCTCCAGAGCCAGAAACAGCTCTTCATTTCCCTGCTTTTCGGGTTCCTTTTTTCTTGCCATGGTATAGTTCTCTCCTTTTCTCCGGCCTTGACCGGTTCCGTTACAAGGCCCGTTCTTTCTATTGAGCGTTTCAGAGCTTATATTTCACCGATGAATACAGACTTTACAGCTCTTCTATGACGTTCACCGCGGCACATTCCTTTTTTTCCAGGGTCACGCTGGTTTCCTCGTCCAGCTGAAGCTCAAATTCTCCTCCCGGCTGGGCCCGAAGCAGAATTCCCTCCAGCACCCTTCCGCCGTTTTCCAGCGGGCGGATTAGCTTTACCCGAAGGGGCTTCCCCAGATAGGCCTGAAAATGCTCCGGGCGGGTGAGCTTTCTTTCCCAGCCCGGAGAGAAAATTTCCAGCATGTACTCCTGGGGAATGGGGTCCTCCCGATCCAGCACGGGATTTAAGGCATGGGTCATATCCACACAGTCGTCAATGGACACGCCGCCCTCCTTGTCGATGAAAACGCGGAGATACCAGTCTGCGCCTTCCTTCCCGAACTGTACGTCCCAGATGGACAGGCCCAGCTCCCTTGCCAGGGGCTCCGCCATATCCCATACACGCTCCGCCGTGCTTTTCTTTTTGCTGTCGGGGCTCAAGCACATCTCTTCCTTTCCAATAAGTAAACAAAAGAGCGGGTCGCCCCACTCTTTCATCGTCACCTTATTACCATGAGTGATTATAGCACCGCACTTCCTGAAAATCAAGGGTTTTTCTGGATTTCCCTTGATTTTTTCTCCAAAGCTCCCGGTTCGGAGCCTGAGGGAAGCGCCGGATCGATCACACTCGGAGGTTGGCACGCCGGCTGAGTAATTTTGCCGCTCCTCTGATCAGGTCTTTCTAACCCTGCGCGCCGTTGTTTGTGTACCACGTCTTAAAGTGCTTAAGCCTCTAACTGCCGGGAAAGGAACATGGCGGCGGCTTTTAGGCTCTCCACTGCTTCCCCGCTGACTCTGGCAGGGGATTTTTCCCCCTTCAAAAGCACCACGGCGCCCATGGCGTCCCCCACGGAAACCACTGGAAACACAGCCAATGCCGCTGCGGGGAATTCCTTGCAGACCAGCACGGTATTTTCCCCGGCGGTCACAAAATTCCGGCGGGCCTGGATCAGCTCGTCCAGCTGGGGCGCCACGGGCTTATGCAGCAGCTCCTTTTTCGCCGGCCCCGCGATGGCGATGATCTGCTCGGTGTCGCAAATGGCGGCGGCGTGCCCGGTCAAATTGACCAGCGTTTCCGCATAGGCGGAAGCCAACTGGGACATTTCTCCCACCGGAGAGTATTTTTTCAGGATCACCTCGCCGGAGACGTCCGTAAAGATCTCCATGGGCATCCCTTCCCGTATTTTCAACGTGCGGCGGATCTCCTTGGGGATCACCACCCTTCCCAGATCGTCGATCCTTCTGACAATTCCCGTTGCTTTCATATTTTTCATTCCTTTCGTGCAAGGTTTAATAAAGGCAGCACCGCACAAAGATTGTGCGCAAGTTGTGCAGTCAGATTTTTCGTCAGAGTGCACAGATTGAGTGCAGCCAATCTTGCGATTGGCAAACGAAAGCTGTGTGCTATGACGGAAAATATGCAAGCAAATTGTGTACAAAGGCCTCTGGCCGGTCTTTGTGCGGGGTTGCCTAAAGTAATTTCGCGGCTCCCACCGGACCCATCTTGCCGCTTTTCCGCTTGTCCCTGGTCACCTGCAAGGGTAGTATTTGCACGAATTGGGAGTTTATCCCTAAGAAAACGGGAAAATCGTTTTGTCCGTTTTCCTGTGGAATGCAAAACGGGAAAAGGGAATTTCAGGTCATTTTTCAGGAAAAGGAAAGAACAATGTTTCGTTTCTCAAATATCAAGTTCACTTTTCGGGCAACAACTCAACATTTCAATTTGACTTTTCGCAAAAAGTAAAGAGGAAATTTCACTTTTCAAGAGCGGTTTTGAATTTTTTCTTAAAAAAGCTCTAAAAACGCAAGTCACAGAGGAGCAGCAAGGGCTTTTTCAAGATTTTCTTGTTATTCTTTGCTTTCCTGCCTTACGGCATACCGTAGCTGAAAGAAATCACGGGGCACATTTCCCTTGTTCCCCAAAGCCGTATGGCTTTGAGGCCGCATGGCTTTTTCTCTGCGCATTTCTCAAAAGGGGATAAAAAAACAAACGCCCCGAAGCCGAGGCGTTCCTTGAAATTCTTTTTTTCTTACTGCTCCGTACCGCCCGCGTAGAAATGGGCGCTTCCCAAAATCTCTTCGGGGAAAACGGCCTTGATGGCGTCCAGAGTAGTTTGGTTTACATAGGTGCGGTGCTCAGTTAAATTCACTGCCGAAATCTGAGAAACAGGCTTTCCCTCTACCAGCTGTACCGCCAAGTCGGCGGCCTGGCGCCCCAGCTCGCCGTAATCCAAGCTCACCGCCGCCAGGGCCCCACTCTGTACCAGAGCGTCGGTGCCTGCGTACCAGGGCTTTTTCGCCTGAAGCATAGCCTTGGAGATCGTTCCAGACAGGGCTCCCGTTCCCGTACTGATGGGGGTAAATACCGCGTCCACCTTTCCGCACAGGTCAGAAACAGCTTTTTCCGCTTCCTCCTGTTTGGCGGTGACGGAAAGTGTTACTTCCTCTACCGCAAGGTTCTTTTCTCCGCAATATTTCTTTGCTTCCTCCGCCTGGGCCTTGGAAACAGGCTCCTGGGGATCATACAGCAGTCCCAGCGTTTTGAGCGCGGGATTTCCCTGCAATGCCAGGTCGATCACGGCGGAAACAGTGGACTTTCCCAAAACGCCGGTCACATTTCCTTCCATTGCCGGAGCATTTTGAGGGCCCAGCTCCTCCGCCGAAGCGGCCAGCACTTGAATTTCAGTACCCTTTACGGCGGAAACGGCGGCATTGACCGCCGGGTCGGAGATGGCCACGATCAGATCCACCTTGTCCTTTACAAATTTCTGGCAGAGCTCCTCCGCCTTCTTTTCATCGCCGCCGGCGTTCTGGTAATCGATCTTCACCAGGCTCTCATCGCAATTCCATTCCTCCAAACGGCTCATAAAGGCTTCCCGAACCGTATTGAAGGAGGGGTACTCCATAAACTGAAGCAATCCGATGGTATAGGCGGCTTTCTCCGTTTCCGAGGAAACCGGCTGCGAGGACGTAAGGGAGGACGCGTCCTTCCCGCGGGAGCAGCCCTGAAACGCGGCGGTGATCAGAAGCAGGCACAGCATCACGCAAAGAAGCTTCTTTCCATAGTTCATTTTGCGAACCCTCCTTCCAAAATGAGAAAGGCCGTGGAAAAGACGTCCATCGGTTTTATCACCCGCCAGAATCGTCCCGCGGCCTTTTTCTAAAAGTTTTCTTATCCGTGCACCTCAGCCAGCCGGGAGGCCAGCTTTTCTACTTCGCTTTTCCGTACCACGCCGTTAAACTCCCCATTGAGCACGGCAACGCACCTGTCGTTTTCCGCAGGGTAAAACTCTATGACGTTTTCCTCGGAATTGTCAAAATAGCCGTAGCTCACCCGGAACAGCGGAGTCCCGGAAAATTCTGTTGTTTCTGTGGAAAGCACCGCCACGCTGATCAGATCCTGATAGAAGCTCCGGTAGTCATCATAGGAAATTTCCTTCCCGGCGGCGTTCTTTACCGCCAGGTCATACTGGGGAGAATCCTCGGTAGACTGTTCCTCGTTCAGCGTTCTGGTCATATCGAACCGGTAGTCCGTGCCGTTTGCCGTGAGGGAGAGCTTCTTTACGTCCTTGATGTTCGACAGCCAGATATAGCTCATGCGCAGCTTCAGCAGAGGGATCTCCGCCCAGGATTCCACCGCGCTTTTCGCCACCCGGTACACAACGTCCCGGTCGTCCAGCAGAAGATAGCGGTTCCCGTCGGGATCGGCCTTGCTCACAGACATGGTATGGGTATCCGCGTTCAGGGTAAACTCTATCCTGGCGGCGGGCTCCAAAAGGCCGTATTCCTCCAAAAGCTCATCGGTAAGATGCACGGCCGCCACGCCCAGGGCGGTGGGGGCCTTTACACCCTCAGACAGCGTGGTGAGCCCGTTGGAGCCGGACTCCGCCTTGACGGGAGCGGTCATCAAATATCCGCTGGTCACGCTTTCATCGTATTTGATCTCCACCGGCTCCGGATAATTTGTACCCGAAAGCTTCAGGCTGTATAAAATATCCGGCAGCGTTTCGGTGGATTCCGTGCCGTCCTCGGCTGTGACTACAGAGGTGCGTTCCGCCACAGAATACAGGTAGCTGCTGAAATATTCAAATTTTCCTCCGTAAAGCTGTTCGGATATGCTGGCGACAATATAAACGGTTCCGTCCTTCAGGACATACCGCCCGGCGGATTCTCCCGCCTTGCCGCCCAGGGTAAGCTTTTCCTTTGTTCCGTCTTTCCGGCTGATCTCCACCTCCACGGCGGCTTCCCCGGAAAGCCCGAACTCCTTCAGATCCTCCTGAGAACCCAGGTTCTTGGAGGCCGTCATGGAAAGCAGGTTCCCCACGCTGCTGGAGATCATGGTGGTATTCAGGTCGCAATCCTCATACCCCTCCAGGGAAAAATCCTCTCCCTGGGAAACGAACTGAAAGCTGTCCTCCTGGTTTTTCACGGAAATCGAAGTCACGTCCTCCGCCTTTAGCTCCACCAGGGTCTCTCCGGCAGCGGAGGAAACCTGAGAAGAGGGGGCGGAGGAACTGTTTTCCGCTTCCTCCTGAGAAGGAACTAAAAACAGCCAGGCTGAAACGCCGCCCAAAACCAGCAGCACCAGGAGCATGATCAAAATATTTCTTCCGGTCTTTTTCATAGGCTTACAGGTGCCTCCTCTTCAGGAATATCACCAGTCCCGCAATGAGGATCGCCAGAGGCAGGCCCACAGTAAACACACCCAGGCCCAGCAGATTCACAGTGCTGACAGAAGCCGCTACGTCCAGAGTATTGGTAGGTACCTGCTGAGTCGATACGGACACCTGGCTTCCGTCTGTGCCGGTACAGTATCCCAGCAGATCTGAAACATAGTTTTTGTCGCCAAAGGCGGTAGTATTCATAAAGGTATCGGTAAAGACATAGGAGGAGCCGAATACCACCAGGCTGCGACGAGCTTCTTCACCATCTACTCTGGGGCGCTTTTCCGCGATGCAGGCTACAGACTGCTGAGAGGTTTCCAGGGTGGCGATATCCGCCTCCGTCATATCCTCGGTGGCCACATAAGCGCTGGCGGCGGTAGTCCAGAGAGACTCTGTCATCACCACGTCCCCGTTTGCCTCAAACAGCAGAGAAAGGGGACGGCTGGCCGCAGACACCAGGGGGTTATAGGTGTTTTCATTGAGCAGATTTTCCGAGGGATCTACCAATACATAGCCGGCATTACGCAGGGCCACCCGGGAAGAATCGGTTTCCGCTACCACGCCTTCTCCCACCTGGATCCCCCACTCCTCCAAAAAGCTCTGAAGCCGGGGCAGACTTCCCTGGGAAGCGTGACAGGTCACCAGCAGAGAGCGCTGGCCAGAATGGGTTTCATCGTCGATATATTCCCGAAGCTTTTGGATCTCCTCCTCAGCATAGTCGGTAGAGGGGGTGGGGATCATCAAAAGCTGGGTCTCCTCCGGGATCTCCTCGGTGAGAAAATCAATGCTCTTCACTTCAAAATTCTGTGTTTCCAGCAGCTCCTCAAAGCTGCCCAGCACGTCGTCGGTAAGAAGCTCCCCGTGGCCGGTGGCCATGGTGACCACAGGCATTGTTTCCAGGTTCACGATCTCCAATGCTCCCGCCAGGGCACTGTCTACCTTGGAATAGGTCTCTGTCTGATAGGTGCTCTGGTTATTCCGCACGGTAAACAAATCAGAGGCGGTCAAAAGCTTGTGCCGCTTTTCGGTTTTCACCAACACCGTGCCGGAGGTCAGGTTTTCCTCGGGATATTCGCTGATAAAGCCGGGGTTCGTATCTGGGTCGATAAATTCCACGGAAATTTTGGAATTGACCTCCCGCAGCTTTTCCGCCAGGTTCGATACCTGGCTGTATTCCAGGCCGTAGGAGCTGTACAGGCGATCCTTACGGTACGCCTCTTCCTCGCCGATCAGATAGATAGTAGTTTCCTGCTCTATGCCCTTGGCAATGTCAATAGCCTGGTCGGAAAGGGTATTGAGCTTATCGGCGGTAAGGTCCCAGTTCAAAGAGGGGAACCGCTCTGTCAGAAGCCCCACCAAAATATTGATCACCACAACAATGGCGATAAATACAACGGACATGACGGTGGCCATGCCCCCGCGCTTGAATTTATTGCTTTTGAACAGTCCGCCTCTTTTCTTTTTCTGCTTCGGGGCGGCCTTTTCCGCTTCCTTGTTTTCCTCAGGCTCCACAGCCTGCTCTACCGGACTTTCCGGAGCGGGCTCCGGCTGCGCGGTTTCCTTCTGCTCCGCTTCCGCGGAAAGCTGCTCTTTTTCGAGCTGCTGATCGTTACGATTGGTTTCCATTGTGATAGCCTCCTTCCCTTTCCTTTAGTTCCAGCGGCGGCTTTCCAGCCTGCGGGCGGTCAGGAACAAAAATACCGCGATCACGCTGAGGAAAAATACCGTGCTGGATACGCTGAAAATACCCTGGGTAAAGGTGGTATAGCGGCTGTTGAAGGAAAGCCAGCTTACCAGGGCGCTTACTGTTTTATTGGAAATGGCGGTGGCCAGGTTATCGATATACATCAGGAACACGGACACCACAAAGGTGCCGATGGCGGCAATGATCTGGCTCACCGTCAGGCTGGAGATCAGCACGCCGATGGAGATCATGGCCCCGCCGTACAGCAGAGTCCCCAGGTAGTTGCCCAGGATCTCGCCCCAGGCCGGGGAAGAAAAGAAGCTCATGGCCACTGCCGGAAGCAGGCCCAGGGTGGAGGCGATAAAGAACACGAACCAGCAGGCCAGGAACTTCCCGGTCACTATGGCGGTAACGCTGACCGGCGCGGTCAGCAGCGCCTGGTCTGTTTTGTTCTTCTGATCGTCCGTCATGCTGCGCATGGTAATGATAGGGATCACGATCATGCTGAAGGAGAACATGGTACCGTACACATTTCGGATATAGCCGCTGGAGCCCAGGGCCATGACCTGATAATAGAAATAGCCGTAAAGGGCAGCCAGGGCGGCAATGCACACATAGCCCACGGGGGCGTTGAAATAGGAGCGGAGCTCCCGCTTAAAGATCGCTTTCATTCTTCATTTCCTCCTTGCTCGGCTTCCTCTGCCTCATCGGAGGAGGTTTCCCCGGAAGAATGGGCCAGGGCAGCGTCGCCGCTTGTCAGCTGCAGGAACAGATCCTCCAGTGTGAGATCCATATTTTTCATCGCAAGCAAAGGCCAGCCCTTTCTGGCCAGCAGGGCAAACACGTCCCGGCGCAGGTCCGCGTCCGGTTCGGACTCCACCGTAAGCTCGAACACGCCGGGCTCCTTTTCACCCAGGGAAACCGCGTCCACCACATGGGGCAGCCCCAGAAGAGCGTGCACCATTTCCCGCTCCGGGCCCTCCGCCCGCAGCAGCAGCCGGTGATCCTTGGAAAGATCGTGGGCCAGGGTATCGGTGGCGCCGTCCGCCACCACGCGGCCGTTGTTGATGACGACGATGCGCTCGCACACCGCCTGTACCTCCGACAGAATGTGAGAGCTCAAAATCACGGTGTGATTTCTGCCCAGGTTTTTAATGAGCGTTCTGATCTCGATGATCTGCTTGGGATCCAGGCCCACGGTGGGCTCGTCCAAAATCAGAACCGGGGGATTTCCAATCAACGCCTGGGCAATGCCCACGCGCTGCTTATAGCCCTTCGACAGGTTGCCGATGAGCCGGTTGTAAACATTTTCAATCTTCACCAGCTTGCAGATCTCGGAAAGATGCTTCTCCCGGGGCAGCCTGGCCTTTTTCAGCTCGTACATGAAGTTCAGGTATTCCTTCACCGTCATATCCATGTACAGCGGCGGCAGTTCCGGGAGATACCCGATCATCTTCTTGACCTCCTGGGGCTCGTCCAGGGTGTTTTTCCCCGAAACCAAAACCTCTCCCGAGGTGGCGGAAAGATACCCCGTAATGATATTCATCGTTGTGGATTTTCCCGCGCCGTTCGGGCCAAGGAAGCCCACGATGGAGCCTTCCTCCACTGTAAAACTCACGTGATCCAGCGCCAGCTTGCTGCCGTAGCGCTTCGTGAGGTTTCTGACCTCTACCATTTGACCTGATTCCTCCTGTTTTCCGTCTTGCCCCAAAAGGGCTGATTTCCTGACTTACGGGAGCTCTGCTTCGGTTAAAAAACGCCGTTGTCCCGCTTTTGTCTGTTTTCGGCAGGAAACGAACTTTCTAACATGTGTTTTCACCAAAAATTCCCTTTATAAATAGTACCGCAAAATCGGAAAATTTGCAATACCCTGTCCCGACTCTCCGGGCAGTACTGCTATCATAACCCGACATTGTGAACGTTCCGTGAATGAAGCATGATAAAACGGGGGATAGCAGTTAGTAATTAGTAATTAGCAAGATAACGGCTCATTGAGATTTAGCAAACTAACAAATAGTAGAAAACCCTTGCCTCCCCTGAAAGAGGAGGGGGACCATGCGTAAGCATGGTGGAGAGGTTCCAGCTTGCTATAAAACCTGCATTTTACCGGCTATTCGGGCAGAACCCCTCAGTCACGGCTTTGCCGTGACAGCTCCCCTTTCAGGGGAGCCAAGGGTAAGTACTAATTGCTCATTATTCAATGCTCCGCCGCGGCCTTGACGGGAAAACCGAATACGGTGTACAATAGGGGCACAGTTTATCAAGCTTTTGTTCCGGCATCTAATTAAAACGAGGTGATCACTTTGGCTGAAATCAGGCCCTTTCGGGCGCTGCGGTACGATACCCGGAAAGCCGGGGACATCAAGGAGTTGGTCTGCCCGCCCTATGACATCATCAGCGAGGAGGAGTACCGGGCTTATCTTGCCCAAAATCCTTACAATATGATCCGGCTGGAGCTTCCCAAGGGGGAAAATCCCTATTCGGAAGCCGGAAACGTTCTGAAGGAGTGGCTGGAAAGCGGCGTCCTTCGGGAGGATATGGACGAGGGCGTTTATATTTATGAAGAGGAATTTCTGGACCGGGTGGATCACGGAGAAACCAAAAAGCTTCGGGGCATAATCTGCCGGGTGCGGCTGGAGGAATTTTCCGCCGGGGTGGTGCTGCCCCACGAAGAGACTCTCAGCAAGGCAAAAGAGGATCGCTTTCAGCTGATGCGGGCCACTGGCTGCAACTTCAGCCAGATTTATTCCCTTTATCCGGACGAGAAGCACATTACCCGGCAGCGCCTGGACAACTTGGCCGCCTCCTGCTCTCCCAGATATGAGTTTTCCGACGGTCTCGTGACCCACCGCCTGTGGGTGGTAAACGACCCTGTTTCCATTGCCGCCCTGCGGGAGGATTTTGCAGACCGGAAGCTGTATATCGCCGACGGGCATCATCGCTATGAAACTGCCCTGCGGTACCGCGATACGCTGCGGGAGGAAAACCGGTACTGCCCTGACGCGGACTTTGTGATGATGATGCTGGTGGATATGGAGGACGAAGGCCTGGTGGTATTTCCCACCCACAGGCTTTTGAGCGGCTTGCCGAAGCTTGACAGCGAAAAGCTCCTGAACACCTGCGAACCCTGGTTTGAAATTGCTGAAAGGGAAACCGGGGAAAAAGCGCAGACCGCCCTGTGGGCCTTTTATAAGGAGGGCCGCCACGCCTTTGGCTTTTTTGACGGGGCCCGGTGGCATACCCTTGTACTGCGGGACAGCGGCGTCATGGAGGAGCTGCTGCCGGAAAAAAGCCAGGCCTACCGCAATTTGGACGTGACGATCCTGCACAGCCTGATTTTGGAGCGGCTTTTGGGCATTGATAAGGAAAACATGGCGGCCCAGAAAAATCTGCGCTATACCCGTTCCGCCCAGGAAGCGGAGCAGTCGGTGAGGGCCGGGGAAAGCCAGTGCTGCTTCCTTTTGAACCCCACCCGGGTCAGTGAGATCGGCGCGGTAGCCGCCGCCGGGGAAAAAATGCCCCAGAAATCCACCTATTTTTATCCGAAGCTCATTACGGGCCTGGTGATGAGCCGGCTCTTTGACGAGGCCTATTGATTTTTTATTTAAGATAAAGAAAGGACGCCATATGAAGCTGACAGAGCTGAAAAAATCGGAACGGGAGATCTACAACGGAAAAATCATTCGGGTCCACGTGGACGAGGTGGAGCTGGAAAACGGCAAGCTGACCAAGCGGGAGGTGGTGGAGCACCCCGGCGGGGTCAGCGTGGCGATCCTGACAGAAAAAAACGAACTGATCCTTGTCCGCCAGTTCCGCTATCCCTACGGGAAAGTTCTTTTGGAGCTTCCCGCCGGAAAGCTGGAGCCGGGGGAAGATCCCTTTGAGGCCATGAAGCGGGAGCAGCGGGAGGAAACCGGCACCACCGCGGAAACCTATGTCTCCCTGGGAAATATTTATCCCACACCCGGCTATGCGGGAGAGATCATTCGCCTTTGGGCCTGCCGCCTGACAAGGGACGAGGGCACTCTGCACCTGGACGAGGGCGAATTTCTCACCAATGAGCGCATTCCCCTGCAGCAGGCGGTGGAAATGGTGCTGCAAAATGAGATCCCCGACGCCAAAACCCAGATCGGCATTTTGAAAACCGCCAAATTAGTGGAGCAGGGGATCTTGTAGGGCAAATTAGGAATGAGGAATTAGCAATGAGCAATTTAAGGGCAAGGACTTAATTCGCTGAATTGAAATTTATTAGCCCTTAGCCTCCCCTTGTTTACAAGGGGAGGTGGCCTGCGTAAGCATGACGGAAGGGATCGGGCTTGCGCAGGAAGGCTGCATGAAATCGCCAGCTTTCAATCCCCCCAGTCACGGCAAAGCCGTGACAGCTCCCCTTGCGAAGCAAGGGGAGCCTAAGGGAACTAAACGCGTTACCTGCAACGCTTGTGCCCTTGTCCTTAAAATTGCTCATTCTTCATTCTTACAGCTCCCTGCTCATTTCAGAAAAATAAGGAGGTCACCATTATGAACAACCTGAAGAAGTGGCTTTGCATGGGCTTTTGCGCTGTGATGGCGCTGGGACTTGCGGGCTGTGAAAACAAGAAACCGGAAAGTTCTTCGCTGCCGGAAAGCTCTGATAGCGCAATTTCCTCCACACCGGCGCCGGAAAGCTCCCGGTTTACGCCGGCGGAGGACTTGATCTCCACCCCCAGCGGAGTAGAGGAGGGCTCCTTTGAGGATCTTTTCTCTCAAAATCCCATTGATAAAAAATATGATCAGGACTACTCCCTGGCTTCCTCCTTCTCCATGATGCGCCAGGCCTGCAACCAGGCCGCCAGAAGCTGGCGGGATCTGATCGATACCGTGTATCCTCTGGCGCTGGAACAAACACCGGAAGAGGAAAAGTCCGCCTTGCAGGCGGAGCAGACCGAATGGGAGACCACGGTGGAGGACAGGATCACCGCTATCCGGGAAGAAGCCGGGGACACAAATGAAAGCGTTCTTTCCTCTTCTCAGCAGGTAGTACTCCTCTACCGGGAACGGGCCATGGCCCTTTGTAAAATTATTTTTGAAGCCACCGGCCAACTGCCGGAATTTCCTTCGCCCGAAGGCGGAATCTCTTCCGCGGTAGGATAAAAGGGCAAACGGCGCAATAAAAAAAGAGAGGGGAATACCCCTCTCTTTTTTTATTGCTTTGAATGTATCGAAAAAACTTTTCCCCCCGCTCAGACCTTCATAGTTTTTCCCAATAGATCCTAGTGGAAACGAGAGAAGGTCTGGCGGTTCTCTCGCTTTTCTCTTCCACTATTTATGGTCAAAAGGGCAAACTGCGGCAGTCTGTCTTTCGATTCGGCGAAGGTCTTTTCCAGGCCTATCCCTTCACGGCGCCGAGCACCATACCCTTTACAAAAAACTTTTGCAGGAAGGGATACACGCACAGAATGGGCACCGTGGCGACAATGGTGATCGCCATTTTGATGGAATCCGGCGTGATGGTGGTGGTTCCCAGCGTTCTGGCCATGGCGGAACGGGCCTGCTTGGCAATTTGGGTGGCCTCCGCCTGTCGGAGCACCTTCATTAAAACGTATTGAAGTGTTTCCAGATCCGGGTTTGAGGTGTAATACAGCGTATCCTGCCAGGCGTTCCACTGGTTTACTGCCACAAACAGGCCAATGGTAGCCAAAATCGGCGTGGACAGGGGAAACACGATCTTTCTGAAGATGGTAAATTCCCCCGCGCCATCGATGGTGGCGGATTCCACCAGGCCCTTCGGAAGCTGAATAATGTAGGTTCTGAACAGGATCATGTAATAGGTGCTGAAGGCCCCGGGCAGGATATACACCCAAAAGGTATTCTGAATTCCCAGCTGCTTATACAGCAGAAAGGTGGGAACCAGACCACCGCTGACAAACATGGAAACCACAAAGAACATGTAAAAGACGCGGTAGCCCTTCAGCTGTGTTTTGGTCATCACGTAGCCCGCTAAGGTGGTAACGATCAGGAACAGGGCCGTACCGGCCACGGTGCGCAGAACGCTGACGAAAAAGGCATGATACAGGCCTTCATATCCAAATACGGTGCGGTAGCTGTCGAAGCTGAGGATCCGGGGAAAGATGGTGATCCCTCCCCTGGTGGAATCCCTGGCGTCGTTTAGGGAAACGGCCAGAATATGCAGGAACGGGTACAGCGTGCAGGCGGATACCAACAGCATGTAGAAAAGATTTCCCGCATTGAAAACACGGTCCTGCCAACTTTTACGCATAGGCATCAGAGATCCTTTCTGAATATTTCACTTCGGAGCGGTTTACGAAACGTTTCCGAGTCAGAATAGGCTGTACTCGCTGACCTTTTTGGAAAATTTGTTTGCCGAAAGGATCAGCACCAGCCCTACCGCCTGGCGCAAAAGCCCCACGGCGGCCGCATAGGAATATTGCCCCTCCTGCAGGCCCACACGGAAAATGTAAGTATCCAGCACCTCGCTGAAATTGGACACCATAGCGTTTCCCAGCAAATAGGAGGCGTCAAAGCCCGCGTTCAGCAGGTCCGGCACGGCCAGGACCAGAAGTACCACAATGGTTGGGCGGATCCCTGTAAGCGTAATGTGCCAGATCCGGCGCAATCTTCCGGCGCCGTCCACCATAGCCGCTTCATACAGGGAAGGATCGATCCCCGCAATGGCGGCGATATAGATAATGGCAGACCAGCCCATTTCCTTCCACACGTTCATGGCCGTGACCAGCCACCAAAAAGCCTCCGGGATCGTGAAGAAAACAACGGGCTTTTCCAGAACCCCAAGGGAGACCAAAAGACCGTTTATCGGCCCGTTTGTAGCCAAAAGTGTCTGTACAATATTGGAAACGACCACGAAAGAAACGAAATGCGGCAGATAGGAAACGGTCTGTACGGTTTTCTTGAACCGCACAAAGGGAAGTTCATTGAGTAGCACCGCGAACAAGATCGCAAATACCGTGCCGAAAAGAATATTCAGGAAGCTGATGGCAACGGTATTGCGCAGGATCAGAAATACGGATTTCTCCGAGAAAAAGCGCTGGAAATGCTTCAGGCCTACAAAGGGACTTCCGGAAAAGCCCAGCCCGGGATTGTAATCGTAAAACGAAGTGAAAATACCCCATATAGGAACGTAAGCAAAAATCACAGTAAATAAAATCGCCGGAAACAGCATCAGGTACAGGGTCTTCTGCCGCCACACGGATTTCCGAAGAGAACTCCGCCCTGCTTTTTTATACTGCCGCATATCGTTCGTTCACACCCTTCTGAAATTACTCCGCGCTTCTCCAGGCCTCCATACGCGTGTGGTAGAGCTCGTTATATTTTGCCATTACTTCTTCTACGCCGGCCTCCTTAAGCGCTTGCACGTAGGCATTCCATTCCTTCTCAAAGTCTTCGGAGCTTCCTGCCATAATGATTCTGGGCAGCGTTGTTTCGTGCAGCTTTTGAACGGCAAGAAGCTTCGTGTAGGCAGCGTCCTCCGAAAGGATCTCCAGGCCGGAAATCGCGCTGGCGTCAACGCCCCGGGCGTTTTCCTTTTCCTGATAGTTTTCACCGGTCACGCCCAGCAGGGCATTGATCCGCTGTGTATTTTCATCCCACCAAATGCTCACGTCCTCCGGGGGCTTTACATAGCTGGAATTCTTGTGCAGGAAATTGATGCTGTAGGTAAAATCTCCCATACACTCAACGCCGCGGTTCCACCACCAGTTTTCATCGGATTCCCACATATCTCCCATCCAGGAACTGGACTGAAAAGCAGGTTTTCCATCGATGAGCATATCTTCGCGGATAATATAGTCATATCCTTCCGTGGACTCTGCCGTATTATCTCCGGTATGATGGTAATCGATAATGCCCTGGGCGTTCAGCCAGCCCTCTTCCGTATTGATGTATTCAATAAAGTCCATATACCGTTCGGGATCCTTACATTTTGTGGTTACCGTAACGCCTGTTGTGAACATATCCACGGTATAAGGAGAATAGGTACCCACCTCGATAGAAGCATCGGCGGTGGGGTATACCACCACAGACTGTTCCTGAGAACCGATGGAGGCCTCATAGGCGTTTACCTCGGAATTCACTTCCCACCAGGGACCGAAGAAGGACCAGATTTGCTCGGAAACCGCCTTTTGTTTCAGCATTTCAGCAGACATGATAGGGGATTCCGGGTCAATGAGTCCTTCCACATTCAGTTCATTTAAGAACTGGAAAAAAGCCTTGAGCTCCGGGGAATCCGTGTAGTACACCAGCTCGTCCTTTGCCTCATCCAGTAAATACAGGGAATATCCGCCCCAGTTGTCGAGATAGGTAAGGCCATTCATGGCGGCGCCGATCTGCGGCAAGTAGTTCAGATGCCCCTGGGGACCCAGGGCCAGGCCCATCGGAATAATATCCGGGTTCCACTCCTTCACTTTTTTCAAAAGCTCCTTGATATCGGCCATGGTTTTCGGCACATTTTCATAGCCGAATTCCTCCAGATAATCGTTGCGAAGGTTAAAGCCGTAGTTGGCTTCAATATAGGCTTGTCCGAAGGTATAATTGCCGGGCATATACCAGTAATCGCCGTTTTCATCGGCAATACGGCTTCGGAAGGTCTCCCAGTTCACGTTGAAAAGCTGGGGAGCGTGAGTTTCCAGCAGGTCATTGAGCTTCAGCAGCTTTCCCGCGTCAATATACTGTTTCATGATACTGGAATCGTCAAACCGGATCAGATCCGGCAGGTCGTCACTGGAAAGCATGATATTTAGCCGTTCCTTTGCTTCCGTAGGCGGAACCGTGTATTTGATGCGCACCCCTGTCTTTTCAAACAGCTGCTGCATTACAGGCGCGTCTTCCGGCGGAATTTTTTTATTCGGGTCGGGAATAAATATCTCAAACTCAATAGGTTCCGCCGTACCGGTTCCCTGATCGGAAACGGTGCTGCTTGTCCCCGTGGTGCTGCCCACGGGAGCAGAACTGGTTTCCGGGGCAGCGCTGCACCCACAGATCAGAAGTACCAGCGCTAACAAAACGGCTGTCAATTGGATCTCTTTTTTCATAACAAGGGCCTCCTCTGTTCAAAAGTATTTTTCTGCTTCCTGAAAAGCTGTATGCGGTTTTCACCCTCAGAAACCAAGGCATACGTACCTTCGAGAAGCTGGTCTAAGGAAGCACTGAATAAATCACACCATCAGGCTTGGCACGTATCCTGCGCGCCAGATTGATTCAGCGTTTCTTTAAATTTTATTATAGAGGTGCATGGCAACGAAATCTATATAAAATAATGGCAATCAGTATTATTTTTTGTCCTTTTTACCAACTTGGCGTTGATAATTAAAATCCTCTTGTGATACAATACTCTTGAAAAAAGGGGGAAAGGGGGAAGGTGGCTGTGTGCCGTATTTTATTGGTAGATGATGAAGATCTTGAATTGCAGGGCTTATCTCTTATGATCAAGGGATTCGATCTGCCGCTGGAGATCTGCGCAACGGCCAGAAACGGACAGGAAGGCCTGGAAAAGGCAAGGCAGCTTCGCCCGGACGTAATCCTGACAGATCTGGCCATGCCGGTCCTTACCGGGATCGAAATGCTGAACCAAGTCCCTTGCCAGGAGTATGCCCCCCATTCCATTATTATTTCCGGCTATGAAGATTTTGAGGCCGCCAGGGCGGGGATCGACTTAGGCGTCAGCTCCTATCTGCTGAAGCCGGTAAAACGGGAAGAGCTGTTTCGGGCCCTGTATAAGCTTTTGCCTGCCAGATCACAAAATGACAGAAGGCGCCCTTTGAGCGCGGACGCTCCAGTTTTTCTTTATTCTCCGGAGGAAGAGCATCTTTTGCGGCACGCGCTGACCGCGCCCCAAGAAAAAACCAAAAGGCTCCTTGCTCAGCCGCCGTTTTCCGATTCTCTGGAGCGAAAGAAGCTTGCGGTGTTTTCCCTTGTATTCTCCGCCGCCAGCTGTGCGGACATGTATGATCTGCGGCCGTTTTTGCAGCGCTTCGCCAAAGAAATGGAAGCACTGGTTCCGGTGGTCACCGATCACCGTACCGCCGCCATTGTGTTTACCTTACCCGGCTTTATGGAGGAAAGCAGTGCCATTGACCGGCTTTCCAAAACGGCCGATAAGCTTTTGGAGCAGCTGTACTCTCAACAGCTTCGGGACGTCTTTATCGGAATCAGCGATATTTCCGAAGAACCGGAACAGCTTTCAGAGCTTTCCCGGCAAAGCATTTCCGCCGTGCAAAAAAGGGAAAGCTCTCCTTTGAGCCATGTTCTGTTTTATGAAAAGCAGAAAAATACCGGGGAACAGCAGGAGGCTTCTCAGCCCAATACCATTGTGACCTATGTTCAGCGCTTTATCGATGAAAATTACGCAAAGCCGCTGAACACCGAGGCCATTGTGGAAAATTTGTATCTTTCTCCCTCCTATGTCCGCCGGATCTTTAAGAGCCATATGGGAATTTCCATCATGGACTATGTGGAGCGGGTGCGTATGGACCACGCCGCCCGAATGCTGGGTCAGCTGCAATATAAAATTCAGGAGATCGGCATGCTGACCGGTTACGAAAGCCCTTCTTATTTCAACCTGGTATTCAAAAAGTACTTCGGACTGACCCCCGGCGAATACCGCCGCCAGGTAACAAGGCAGTAAGGATCCTGTTCAAAAAGGAGGCTTGACTATGCGTGTTTCTCACCATATCCACAATATGAGCCTGCAGGGGAAGCTGCTTTTCATCTACGTCTCCGTTTGGATCCTCTTTTTCATTGTAAGCCTTTTTTATACGTACTACAATCAGAGTGTTGTGGAGGAGCAGGTTTTGGAAACCGTACGCTCCCGCAGTGTCAATTATACCCAGATCCTGAATTCTCAGTTTTTGGTTTACGAATCTCTGGCCAATCTGGTATCGAATAACAGCGAACTGAAAAACAATTTGGAAAAGCCCTATCCCAGCGTTCTGGGAGCATTGGATCTGTATCAAAGCATTTGGGATCAGTACGGCGCAAACCGGCTGAGCTGGCCTTATTTAAGGCATATTACGGTGTATTCCTCCAACCCCACCCTGCACAATTCCTACCCGTATCTGATTCGCCTGGATACCTACATGAAAAGCCAGCCGGAATATCAGGAGATCCTGGAGCTTGGCACGGCAGGGTACTGGTCCAGCCTTCGGAATATTCAAAACCACGAATACTGGGACCCCTCCAACCGGGACTGTGAGAAGGGCAAGTACCAAAGCTTTGCCTACAGCAGAATTCTTTATTCCGCCAGGCACCTGGGCGTACCCATCGGCATGCTGACCATTGAAGTGGACGGCCGTGCCATTACAGACGTGATCAACGCGCAGGACGATTTTCAGATGATCCTTTTAGACCAGAGCGGCGCTGTTGTTGTCGCCTCCGACGGGGACTATGGGGAGGATTTCAGCTGGCTCCCGGAAGAAAACGGCAAGGTGCAGATCGGAAACGAATGGTACTATACGGAGGATTCTTCTTTAAGTAACGGCTGGAAGCTGATGACCATTGTGCCCCTGGCGGAAGCGGGAATGGTTTCCGACACCATGTGGAGCTTTGGCCGGCTTCTCTTTTTGCTGGCGAATTTGACCATTTTGCCGCTGATCTTCCTGTTTTCCAGGCAGGTTTCCCGGCGCTTTGATTTCCTGATCCGCAAAATGGAGACCTTTCGAAAGAAAGAAATGGAATTGGGCCCGCCCCTTACGGGAAAAGACGAAGCCGCCGTGCTGGACGCCAACTTTACCCAAATGGCGCTGGAGCTGAAGCGGCAGATCCACGAGACCTACGTGATGCAGCTGCAAAAGGAAAAATTCCGATTGGAGGTTTTGCAAACGCAAATCAACCCCCATTTTCTATACAATGCCCTTTCCACCATCGCCTGGCTTTCCGATAACCACCCCAGGGAGGAAATTCGGGAAGCGGTAGAGGACCTGGGGGTTTTTTACCGGCAGACTCTTTCCCAGGGAAAGGACTTGGTTTCTCTGGAATCAGAGCTGCAGGCGGTGCGCGCTTATTTGGCCCTGCAAAAGAAACGGTATAGGAACCGAATCAACGTGTACTATCAGATCGATCCCCTGACGGAAGCGGCGCAGATCCCCAAGGTCACCCTGCAGCCCCTGGTGGAAAACAGCATTCGGCACGGCCTGACCTGCGACCGGAAAACCATTTCCATTATGATCTCCTCCCGTGTTGCGGAAAATAATATCCTCATTGAAATTCAGGACGATGGCGCCGGCATGGCCCCGGATACCCTGAAGCGACTGCTGGAAGGCACCGTTGTCAGCAAAAACGGCAACAGCATCGGATTTCGAAATGTAAACGACAGGATCAAGCTGTACTACGGAAGCCGCTATGGGCTTTCGGCCCGCTCCACCCTGGGCCAGGGAACCACCATTACCATTTCGCTGCCATGCGGCTCCGCCGAGTTATCACCCTCGGAGGCGGAGCTGCTGGAAATAAAAGTGGAGGAAAGGCAAGATGAACCAAACTAGCGCTCTAAAACAAAACTGGTGGGAAACCTGCCCCTGCATCTCCCGTGTCTTTTCCCGCAGGGACGGCATTCCGCTGCAAAAGACCATCTCCATGCTGGACGAGTACCAGGCGCAAGGCGTAGGCGCCATTGAGATCTTCGCCCCCTATTGGGGAGGAGATCAATACGGCGCGCTGGATCCCTATGAGTTTACCATTGTGGACCCCGCCATCGGCACCATGGAAGAGTTTCTGAAATTGATCGAAGAATGCCACAGGCGAAGCATGGCCGTGATCATTTTTATCAATGTGGGCTATGCCGCCATGGAAAATGTGGATTTTCTGAAGGCTCAGGACGATGTAAGACGCGGCATAGAAAGCCGGGAAACCAGCTTTTTTCTTTGGTCCGACAGAGAAGACGCGCCCCCGCCCAAAACCTTTTCCACCGAATTCGGAAAAGAGCCGGAGGGCCAGTGGGCATTCAGCCCCCGGGCGGGCAAATACTACTGGGTCAAATGGCTGGGCTTTCAAAATGACGTGGCCCTGCCCCAATACAATTTCGCCTCCGCCGCCTGGCAGGAGGAATGTAAAAAAATCCTGCGGTTCTGGCTGGATACCGGCATTGACGGCATGATCATCGACGCGCCCTTTTGTTACTTAAACTGCGATTTTACCCTGAATAACCAGTGCATTACCGACGTTGTTCGGGAATATCCCAACCAGTATTTACAGCCGGAGGGCGGAGGAGCCGCCGGGGAAAGCTTAAGGCGGTGGCTTTTGGAAGCCGGGTACAATTCCCTTCAGGATTATTCCATTCTCCGCTTTTCCCACCCGGTCACCCTGATCGGCGAAGCCATTCAAAAGGAAGACCCCTCCCTTTTGGAGCCCGCCCTCAGCACCTGGAGAGAAACGGTGATCCGGGCCGGAGGAACCACCTATCTGGGCACCTATTGGAATACTCCCCTGACAGAGCCCCAGTTCCTTTTGGAGCTTATCACCATTGTGACCACCGGCGCGATCCTGCACGATGACTGCAGCCTGCTGCAGCTGGGCTTTTCCAAGGAAATGCGGGAAAAGCTTGCCTGTGTTCTGAAGCTGTGTGCCAATACGGAGGCTTTGCGCGTAAACGGAGACCGCAAACTGATCCAGGATCAAAACGGCTGGTACGCCTTCTCCCGCTTTGTTGCCGGATCGGCACAGGAAGCGGTGGTGGTCCTGAACTTTACCGACAGAGAACAGGAATTTTCCGTTCCGGCCGAGGCCGGCAGAGCATACCGAAACGCCCTGACCGGCGCGCCGGTTTCCTGCAAAGACCATATTCAGGGAACCCTTTTGCCCTACGGATATGAAATTTATCTCAGTGAAAAAAGAAATGAAAAGGAGAATGTATGATGCTGCGTGCCGCAATTTTAGGAGCGGGGGGAATGGGCCATAGACACGCCCAAAGCCTGAAGGAGCTGGAAACAGTTTCCCTGCGGGCGGTCTGCGACGTCAAGGAAAGCGCCGCTAATGAGCTGGCCCAGTCTTATAATGCCCGCGTCTATACAGATTTTGACAAGATGCTCCGGGAGGAAAAGCCGGACTTGCTTTTTCTCTGCCTGCCGCCCTTCGCCCACAACGGCGAGGTGGAAAAGGCGGCTGACCTTGGGATCCATATTTTTATCGAGAAGCCCATTGCCCTGGAAGAAGGCCGCGCCAGAAGCATGGTGGAGGCCATTGAAAAAAACGGCGTCATTTCTCAGGTGGGGTATCACTACCGGTTTGGAGAAGCCGTTTGCCAGCTGAAGAAACTGATGGATTCCGGCAAAGCCGGAAAGCCCGTTTTGTTTAACGCCCGCTACGAGTGTAATTCCCTGCACAGCCCCTGGTGGCGGCAAAAGGATAAGTGCGGATCCCAAATACTGGAACAGGCCATTCACCTGTACGATATGGCCCTTTATTTGATGGGGCCCATCGAATTCTCCACCGGGTTGATGGCCAATCTCTGCCACGCCGATGTGCCGAATTACACCATTGAAGACGTCAGCGCTTCCCTGCTTCGGTTTTGCAGTGGAGCATTGGGGTCTATTACCGCCACCAACTGCGCGGTTCCCGGCAAATGGGAAAACCCCTTTACGGCGGTGTTTGAAAACGTCACCGCCCAGTTTACCGATCCCAATCACGCCGTGTTCTGGGACACCTCCGGAGAGGAGCCGGTGGAATCCACCGTATGCGGTGAGGTAGACATGTATTTGGAGGAAGTGCGGGCCTTTGTAGAGGCCGTGCTGGCAGGAAAGAAAAGCTCCTGCCCCATTCAAGAGGGATATCAGGGCCTATGCCTTGTAAAAACAGTATCGGACAACGCGAAGGAGGCATAATTTATGGGAAACATGATCGTAATTCGAGGGCCCAGAGAGCTGGGCTATGCTGATACGGAAGATCTCGCCTTAAAGCCCGGAGAGGTTCGCCTGGAAATGCTGTATTCCGGCATCAGCGCCGGCACGCAGCTGACTCTTTACCGGGGAAATAACCCCTATCTCACAAAATCTTTTAACGCCGATCTGCGGGTATTTGAGCCGGCAGATCAAACGAAAAGCCCCTATCCCATTCCCGGCGCCTGGGCCTATGAGGAAGTCGGGCGGATCTGTGAGCTGGGGCCCGGGGTAACACAGGTTTCTGAGGGAATGGTGGTATACGGCACCTGGGGCCACCGCACCCATCAGGTAGTTTCGGAGGAATACTGCCTTTCCCATTTGCTTCCCGAAGAGCTGGACCCTGTTTTGGGCATTTATTCCCAAATGGGCGCCATTGCCATGAACGCCATTTTAGACGCGGATATCCACGTAGGGGAAACCGTGGCTGTGTTTGGACAGGGCGTTCCGGGGCAGATCGTTTCTCAGCTGGCCCGGCTGAACGGTGCGGACGTCATCGCGGTGGACCGCAACGATTACCGGCTGAACATGGCAAAGCGCCTGGGGGCTTTCAAAACCATCAACTCCGACAGCTGCGACGCGGGGCTGGAGATCAAGCGTATGACAAAGGGCGGCGCGGACAAGGTCATTGAAATTTCCGGCTCTCCCAAAGCGCTGCACTCCGCCATACGGAGCTGCTCCTATAACGGCAAGGTGGTGTGCTCCGGCTTTATGACCCTGGAAGCCTCCGGGCTGATCCTGGGCGAAGAATTCCACCATAACCGGATCCAGTTGATCTGCTCGCAGATCGAAAACACCGGCCCCCACGTGCGGGACGTTTGGAACCGGATCCGCATGGAAAAAACCATCTACCGCCTTTGCCGGGAAAACCGGCTTGACCTGCTTTCCCTCATTACCCACCGCTTTGCGTATCGTGAGGCGGAAAAAGCCTATACGATGCTGGACAGCTCCATGGAATGCCTGCAAACCGTATTGCAATTTTGAGAAGATGACGATACAATAACTATATTTTAGGGAAGGAAACCACTATGTCAATCTCTATTCCCAAGGACTATATCCAGCGTGCTTATGCCGGGTGGTACGGTAAGCTTATTGGGATCCGACACGGCTCTAATGTAGAAGGCTGGTCCTATGAACAGATCGCCGAAAAATATGGCGAAGTATCAGGCTACCTGTTCGATTTCAAAAATTTTGCCGCAGACGATGACAGCAACGGGCCGATCTTTTTTATCCGCGCCTTGGAAGACCATACCTGCACGGAAGAGATCACCTCCCGGGAAATGGGGGAGACCGTGCTCAATTACGTTCCCTGCCAGCATGGCTTTTTCTGGTGGGGCGGCTACGGCATGTCCACAGAGCATACCGCGTATCTGAACCTGTTAAACGGCATTGACGCACCTCTTTCCGGATCGGTAGAACTGAATGGCGCCGCTGTGGCGGAACAGATCGGCGGGCAGATCTTTATTGATACCTGGGGGCTGGTGAATCCGGGGAATCATCACCGGGCGGCCCGGTATGCGGAAAAAATGGCCTCTGTTACCCACGGCGGCAACGGAGTATACGGCGGCATGTTTGTTGCAGCCTGCGTCAGTGCGGCATTTGTAGAGCATGATATCCTGTCTGTGATCCGGGCGGGGCTTTCAGTGATCCCGGAGGATTGTGAATACAGGAGAATGGCAGACGCGGTAATGGCTTTCCATCGGGAGCACCCAAGCGATTGGAGAGAATGCTTCTTCTACGTGCGGGAGTACTTCGGCTACGATCGATATCCCGGCGTTTGCCATATCATTCCAAACTCAGCGGTAGTGCTGCTTTCCCTGCTGTACGGCAACGGGGATTTTTCCCGTTCCATCAATATATGCAATATGTGCGGTTGGGACACGGACTGCAATGTGGCCAACGTGGGCTGCATTCTGGGGGTCATGGTCGGGCTGGAAGGGATCGATGCTTCCTGGCGCGCGCCCATCAACGATTTTTTGGCCTGCTCCAGCGTATTGGGCTGCATGAACCTTCGGGATATCACCAACGACGCTTTCTTTCTGGCGTCTCTCGGCTATCGGATCGCCGGGGAAGCCTATCCGGAGGAATACCGGGCTATTCTGGAGGGCTCCGCTCCCCGGTTCTCCTTTGCGCTGCCTGACAGCACCCATACCTTCCGGGTGGAAAACGGAACCGCCTCCCTGCGGAATATCCCTCTGACAGACGCTTCTATGGGGCGCTGCCTGCAAGGGGAATTCCCCGCGAGAGAGCAGCCGGTCCGTCTGTACCGCCAAACCTACTATCGGCCGGACGATTTTAACGATGACCGCTACTCCCCTTCCTTTACGCCGGAGGTTTTCCCCGGGCAAACCGTGGTGCTGCGGGTGCGGGCAAGCCAGCCCACGGCCCTTCGCCCCTTTGCCTATGACGCGTATTCCCAAAGCTGTCTCTATGGCGATGAGACCACGGTAAAGGATTGGACAGAGCTGAAGCTGAAGCTGCCCATGTCAGATGGGTGCATTCAGAAGGTGGGAGTGGAGCTTCCCGCCGGAAGCGCCGTAACGGTTTTTGTGGATCATTTGACCTATGAAGGAGCTCCGGCCTACACCCTGGATTTTACCAAGGCGGGAGAAGAGCGGTGGAACGGTTCCCATATAGAGCTGGGGCAAACCTCCCATTCCATGGGCCTGTGGAGAATGGCCGGCGGCGCCGCTTACGGCAGCTGCGCAGACCACGGGGAGCTGTTTACCGGCGGCATCGATTTCCGGGACTATACGGTAAACGCTCACATTTGCCCCATGACCGGCCGGAACCACCTGGTCATGGTACGCGCCCAGGGCGCTATGCGCGGCTACTTTGCTGGATTTCTGGGAGACCGGCTGGCGATCGTTAAAAACCAACGCACTTTACGCACCCTGGCCTCTAAGGAGTACGCCTGGGAAAACGGAAAGGAATACCTCTTGACAGTAAAGGCCGATGGAAACAAAATCATCCTTTCCGTAAACGGCGAAGCTCTCCTGACCGTGGAAGACCCGGAAGCGCCCTATCTCACCGGCTGTTACGGCCTGGCCATTCGAAGCGGAAGCCGCTGCCGGATCGACAGGTTTGAGGTTACCTGCAAGGAAGCATAAAAAATTTCCGACACGCTGAAAAAAGTAAATGCAAAGAACGATCCCCGAAAGACTTGAGCTTTTGGGGATCGTTTTTTCTTCCTTTCCTATTTTCTTCGTACCAAGAATTCCAATCAGTTCCGGCTGTAGCCTGAGGTAAAGCAGAAGTTTAGAACGGGCGGTGATTCCCTCCTTTTGTCATTCTGAGCGAAAGCAAAGTGCGCTTTGCCGCCGCGAAGAATCCCGCCCTTTAGTTGTTAGCTGTTAGTAATTAGTTGTTAGAAAGGGCAGTGATCCTCTCTTTGTCATTCCGAGCAAAAGCAAAGCGCGCTTTGCTTTCCCGGTGAAGAATCTTGCCCCTTGCACCATTTGAGAAAGAAGGGTCGAGATCCTTCGCCGCCTTCGACGACTCAGGATAACAAGGGAGGACTATTTGCTAAATCAGAATTCAGCAGCCCTTTGCCTCCCCTTATTTATAGAGGGGAAACAGACTGCTTCGCAGTCTGCGGGGACTGCCGATAGGCGGTGGAAGGGATAGTCACACGCAGAAAGTGGGATAAAACCGCTAGTTAGAATCCCCTCAGTCACGGCAAAGCCGTGACAGCTTTCTCCGCTTCGCTCCGGGTGCAAAGCGCAGAAAGCCATGGCTTTCTTGGCGCATTGTTCTGCACCGACCGAACCGACAGGTGAGACCGGTGCTGAACGGTCTCCATTGGAGGCCAGCACCCCTTACTCGCGCAAGGGGAGCCTAAGGGCACTAAACTAAAATTTTCCGATTTACTTCCGGTCGGGTCGGAACCCAAACTCCCGCACCAAGCAGGGGCACGAGTACCTGCGGCGGTTCGCCGCAAAACTATCATTTATCAGCGCTGCAAGCAACGCTTGTGCCCTTGTCCTTCATTGCTCACTGCTCATTCCTAATTGCTCATTCGAGAAAAAGCTGCCGCAAAACTCAAATTTTGCGGCAGCTCCTGGTTTTATTTTTTATTCTTCTGTCTCGTCAATTTCTTCGTCCAGCTCTTCCTCCGGCTCGTCAGGGGTGTCGGCGCCTTCTTCGGCGGAACCGTCGTCCTCGATCTCCACATCGTCTACCTCATCTTCCTCATGGGGGGCCCTGGCAAGTGTTACCACCTTGCTGCCCTCCTGAAGCTTCATGACCCTGACGCCTTTGCTGGGCCGGGCGCAGACGCGAATGGAATCGGCCTGAATGCGGATAATGATGCCGTCTTCGGAAATGAGGATCACATCGTCGTCCTGGGCGTCTACCACCTTGATTCCGGCCACATCGCCAAATTTTTCGGTGTGGTAGTTCCGCAGGCCCTTGCCGCCCCGCTTTTGCAGCCGGTAGTTTTCAGGGCTTGACAGCCTGCCGTAGCCGGTTTCAGTGATGGTGAGCACCAGGCCGCCTTCCCGCAGCACGGACATGCCCACAATGCAGTCGCCTTCCCGCAGCTTCATTACCTTTACGCCTCTGGCGGTACGGCTCAATTCCCGGACGCCGGACTCGTGGAACCGGATCGCCATGCCTTTTTTGGTGGCTACCAGCAGATCGGAAGCGCCGTCTGTGACCCGCACCCAGCTCAGGGTATCTCCCTCGTCCAGGTCAATGGCGATCAGGCCGCCCTTGCGGGCCGTATCATAGGCGGAGAGCCTGGTGCGCTTGATGATGCCGTTTTTCGTTACCATCACCAGGAATTTATCCTCGTCAAACTCCGTGACCCGGATCATGGAGGTGATCTTTTCGTCCGGCTGCAGGGGCAGGAGATTCTTGATGTTCATACCCCGGCTTTGGCGGCTGCCCTCCGGCACCTCATAGCATTTCAGCTTATAGACGCGGCCCAGGTCGGAGAAGAACATGACGTAATCGTGGCTTCCGGTGACAAACAGCTCCGTGGCCACGTCCTCGTCCCGGCGGTTCATGCCGGCCACGCCTCTGCCGCCCCGCTTTTGGGTATGGTAGGTATCCATTTTCTGGCGCTTGACATAGCCGTAATTCGTCAGGGTAAGCACGCATTCCTCTTTGGGGATCAGGTCCTCGATATCCACCTCGCCGCTGATGGCGGCGATCTCAGTGCGGCGTTCATCGGCAAACCGCTTTTTCATGTTCAGGGCCTCGTCCTTTACGATGGCCATACGCCGCCCTTCGCTTTCCAGAATATCCAGAAAATCCGCGATTTTTTCCTTTAAGGCCTGCAGCTCCTCTTCCACCTTGGTGCGCTCCATGCCGGTAAGCTGTCCCAGGCGCATCTGCACGATGGCCTGAGCCTGGGGATCGTCCAGGCCAAAGCGCTCCATCAAGGCTTCCTTGCCTTCGGGAATGGACTTGGAGTTTCGCAGAATGGCGATCACTTCGTCGATAAAGTCCAGAGCAATGATCAAGCCTTCCAAAATATGGGCGCGCTCCTGGGCTTTTTTCAGGTCGAACCTGGTACGGCGGGTGATGACCTCGCTTTGGAACTTGATATATTCCTCCAGGATCTGCCGCAGGTTCAAAATGGCGGGCCTGCCGCCCACAATGGCCAGCATGATCACACCGAAGGTGGTTTGCAGCTGGGTAAAGGAGTACAGATGGTTCAGAACGATCTGCGGAGAAGCGTCCCGCTTGACGTCGATCACAATATGCATGCCGTTGCGGTCCGAATGGTCGTCCACATTGGAGATGCCCTCGATCCGCTTTTCCTTGACCAGGTCGGCGATATTTTCAATAAGCCTTGCCTTATTGACCTGATAGGGCAGCTCCGTCACGATGATCTTGGAGCGCCCGGTTTTTTCATTTTCCTCGATCTCCGCTCTGGCCCGCACGGTGATTTTTCCCCGGCCGGTGGCATAGGCGGCCCGGATCCCGCTGCGGCCCATAACTACGCCGCCGGTGGGGAAGTCCGGTCCCTTGATGTGCTCCATCAGCTCCTCCAGAGTGGCCTCGGGATTATCGATGAGGCAGCATACGCCATCAATGACCTCCCCCAGGTTATGGGGGGGAATATTGGTGGCCATACCTACGGCGATACCGGTAGAACCGTTGACCAAAATATTTGGGAAATGGCAGGGGAGCACGGAGGGCTCCTTCAGGCGGTCGTCATAGTTGGGGTTGAAATCCACCGTGTCCTTGTCGATATCGTCCAACATGGCGACGGAAAGCTTGTTCATTTTCGCCTCGGTATATCGATAGGCGGCGGGGGGGTCTCCGTCTACGGAGCCAAAGTTTCCGTGGCCGTCCACCAGCATGTACCTCTGGGAAAAGTCCTGGGCCAAACGCACCATGGCGTCATACACGGAGGCGTCGCCATGGGGGTGATAACGGCCCAGCACGGCGCCTACGGTATCGGCGCACTTGCGGTAGGGCTTTTCCGGCCAGAGAGTATTTTCGTACATGGTATAGAGGATCCTCCGGTGCACGGGCTTTAAGCCGTCCCGCACATCGGGAAGGGCACGCTGTACAATGACCGACATGGAGTAGTCCAGAAAGGACTGCTGCATTTCCTTTGTCAGGTTGACGTCGATCACGCGGCCTCTCTGCTGTTCCTCCCGGGGGGTCTCGTTGTTTTCAAAATCCATAATTCGCCATCCTATCCTTTCTCACCGGGACTAAACGCTTTGCTCCGGGTGAAAAATATAATTCCTGATCGATCAAAAGCTCTTCAAAACATTCCTCAGTCTCCTTGAAGCAGGAAGCTCAGAGCCTGTCCCCGAATGGCTTCGGGAATGGCCCGCAGGGGGATCACCAACAGCCCGCCGCCCGCAATGTGGACAATGAGCAGCTTATTTTCCTTTTTCCCCGCAGCCTTGATCTCCGAAGAGCCGTCTAACAGGACGCTTTGAGAGCCGGCTTCTGTTTCCAGAAAAAACCGATCCGGGTACAGCCGCAGCTTTACCTGCCTGTGGCAGTTTTTCGCCTGCTTTCTCATATCCAGCCGGGGCACCAGGTTCAGCGCCAGCAGCACCCCCAGGGAAACAAAGGTCATAATGAGGTTAAACGTCTCTTTCTGCAGGACATAGGAAACGAGAAAGAACAAGCAGAACACCCCGAGGATCGCGGTTTCCACCACAGCCCGCTTCCCGGTGGTACGGTACACCCCGGAAAGCCGCAGCCCATCATAGACCTCTTTCTCTGTCAAAGTATAGGAAAACTCCAATTTCTGCATAAATCTTGCTTTCACAAGCAGCCCACTCAGGCCCTTGCCCTTTCTCTAACAACTAAACGTCCCAGTTCGCCTTCTGGGCGTTCTCCACAATGAAATCCCGGCGGGGCTCTACCTTATCGCCCATCAGCACGGTGAACACCTCGTCCGCCTCGGCGGCGTCCTCCACCTCTACCCGGCGCATGGTCCTGACCTCCGGGTTCATGGTGGTTTCCCACAGCTGCTCGGCGTCCATTTCACCCAGGCCCTTGTAGCGCTGGATCTCATAGCCGCTGCCAAGCTCTTCCATAATGCTGTCCCGCTCCGGGTCGGAATAGGCGTAATAGTGGCGCTTTCCCTTGGTGATCCGGAACAGGGGAGGCTGGGCAAGGTAAATATGGCCCTCCTCCACCAAAGGCCGCATAAAGCGGAAGAAGAAGGTGAGAAGCAGGGTGCGGATATGGGAGCCGTCCACATCGGCATCGGCCATGATGATGATTTTCCCATACCGCAGCTTGGAAAGGTCGAAATCCTCCCCAATGCCGGTGCCCAGGGCTGTGACCACGGGCATCAGCTTTTCATTGCCGTACACCTTGTCGAGCCTTGCCTTTTCCACATTCAGCATTTTTCCCCAAAGGGGTAAAATTGCCTGGAATTTTCTGTCCCGTCCGCCCTTGGCGGAGCCTCCGGCGGAATCGCCCTCCACAATATAAATCTCGGTTTCCTCCGGGTTTCTGGACTGGCAATCCGCCAGCTTTCCCGGCAGGGAGTTGTTTTCCAGGGCGGTTTTTCTTCTGGCCAGCTCCCTGGCCTTTCTGGCCGCTTCTCTGGCCCGGGAGGCCGTCAGCGCCTTATCAAAGATGGCCCTGGCCGTGGCGGGGTTTTCCTCCAGGAAGGTCATCATTTTGTCATAGACCATGGAGCTGACCAGGGCGCTCATCTCCGTGTTGCCCAGCTTTGCCTTGGTCTGCCCTTCAAACTGCGCCTCCTTCAGCTTCACGCTGATGACGCAGGTCAGGCCCTCCCGCACGTCCTCGCCGGAAAGGTTTTTATCGTTTTCCTTCAAAATGGAATACTTCCTGGCGTAATCGTTCATTACGCGGGTCAGCGCCCGCTTGAAGCCGTCTTCGTGGGTACCGCCGTCTGTGGTATGGATATTATTTGCGAAGGAAAGGATCAGCTCGTTGAAGCTGTCCGTATACTGCATGGCGATCTCCGCCGTGGAATTTCCGTCCGCGGCGTCGGCGGCAAAGCGAATGATCTCCGGGTGAATGACCTCTACCGCCTTCTTGGTGTTCAGATAATCCACAAAGGAACTTACACCGCCTTCATAGCAGTAGGTGTTGGAGATCCTTCCTTCTTGATTTTGCTCGTCCGGCACCCGCTCCTGCGGGTCTCTTTCGTCGATCAGCTCAATGCTGACCCCGGCGTTTAAGAAGGCCTGCTCTCTCAGGCGGGTCTGCAGAGTCTCGTAGGTATAGGTGGTGGTCTCCTTAAAGACCTCGGGATCCGCCTTGAAGCAGATCACAGAGCCGCTGGAGCGCCCTTCCGGGGCTTTGCCGCGGTTTTCCAGCTCCGTTACGGCCTTACCCCGCTCAAAGCGCTGGTAATAAAGCTCGCCGTCGCTGACCACCTCTACCTCCAGCCATTCGGAAAGGGCGTTTACCACAGAGGCGCCCACGCCATGAAGGCCGCCAGACACCTTGTAGCTTCCGCCGCCGAACTTTCCGCCGGCGTGGAGAATGGTGAACACCACGGTAACGGCGGGCAGGCCGGTTTTGTGCTGCACGCCTACCGGAATGCCCCGGCCGTTATCAGAAACATAGATGATATTGCCCGGCAGGATCTTCACCACGATCTTGTCGCAAAAGCCAGCCAGCGCCTCGTCAATGGCGTTATCCACGATCTCATAGACCAGGTGGTGCAAGCCCCTGGGCCCGGTGGAGCCGATATACATGCCGGGGCGCTTTCTCACCGCCTCCAGGCCCTCCAGGACCTGGATCTGGTCTCCGTCGTAGGCTTTTTGAGCGTCCGCCTTCAGCAGCTCGCTGTTTAATTCCTGATTGTCCAAAAAAAGTCCCCCAAATCTGTAACCTGCCTGGCCTGCGTCACCGCGGCACCGTGCCGGTAAAATTTCTTTTACGGATTCCCGGGAAACACAAGAAAAATCCAAGCGTGAAGCCATGCCGTAAAATGGATCCCGCGCTTCCCTATATATTAGTATAAGTATATCAGATTTTCACTTCTTTGTAAACAAAAAAATACTGGAACTCGGCGCTGTCTCTCCTGTTTCCAGATCAGTTTTTTTGTTTTTTTTAAAAGAGTATCTACAAATATATTTTTTGTAAAACAAGAAAAGCCTGCTTGAAAAAGCCAAAAATTTTGGCTTCCAACAGGCCTTTTGCGCTGAGAGTGTATCTTATCAAATGAAAGCGTACAGTTTTCGGCAAGTTCTTACCGCTTCGGTACAGGATAAAACTTTTCCTTACTTGATCTCTGTTTTTCCTTCCTTGATTTCCTTCAGGCGGCGCTCCACATAATCCGGATCGTTATACTTAGCAAAAAAATCATCGCCTACACTGGGAATATTTACGCTGGTGACCACATGGGAAGAAGGGGCGGTTTTTACTGCCTGCGGAGCCTGCTGCCTTACAACAGCTGGCCGATTTGCCTCCACAGAAGGCGCGGCGGTATTTTGTACTGTTCTCTGCGGTTTCCCCGTCCTTTGCTGAGAAGCTGCCCGCGGGGCAGGGGCAGGTTGCCTTGTTCTCATCTCAGGAGCAGGCCTTTGCGGCCTGGAAACGGGAACCTCCACCACAGAGGTTTTTTCCAGGTCCTCCTGATAGGCAGGCCGCTGAGAACGGACAGGAAGCCTCTTTTCCTCTCCGCCTTCCATTTGAGGCAAGGGTCCGGTTCGGTATTCTCCCTTTGGAAGATATTCTTCCCCACGAAAGGACAGCGATTCTTTTTGGCCCATAGAACCGGCGGCAGCCGGCATACGGCGATCCTCCAAGCTGCTTTTGCCTGCTTTTTTTCGCTCGGCCTCTCCACGGGGGACCTTTTTAATAATAGGTCTTTCCAAATTCACCATAAAAAGACTCAGCAGAAAAAAGACCGCAAAGGGGATCATCACCTGTACCAGTGTGGAAAGGGAAATATCGTTGAGAATGAATTTGTGAAAGAAATAAGACGCTCCTCCGGCAAAAACAGCCAGCAGGGCAAATACATAAATGAGCGGAGAAAGAAAAATATTGGAGATTCCTCCGCACCGGGGACACCGATACTCGCCTTGGCGCTTCAGGGACCAGGACCTGATCAGGTTTACCCGCTTTTTACAGTAGGGACATGAAGAAATTCCGAAATATTTCATGGCTTCTTTTCCTTTCTTTCCGAATCAAGATTCCTGTTTCCGGTCCGGTACAAGTTTTTTACCGGGATCAGAGCATTCCCTCCAGAACGCTTTTCCCCCTGGCCCTACGAAGCAGGGTAGACGGCGCGATTTGAGAGATATAAATGATCCGTTTCCCGTTTTTTTCGCAGACGATAAAGGATTTCGGGAGCTCCATAGATACGTTTACTACCCGTTTTTCCTTTTGCGCGATTCCGAGAAACTTTTTTGTGTGCTTTGATACCGTGGAATTGTCCAAATCGAACACACCGAGGATCTCATCGGTCCTCACTACTATATTTTGTCCCAAATGCAGATACATTTATTCAAGCTCCTCCGGCCGCACGCGGCCCGCTTCCACATGGAAACGCTTTCCCGTTTCCTGCAAGCTGACTGTTTCCGGGCTGCAGCAGGTAAGAAAAACCTGCCTTCCGTGCAGATGATTGAGTAAATAATCCTGGCGGCTTTGATCCAGCTCGCTCATTACATCGTCTAAAAGCACCATGGGTGTTTCCCCGGAAATTTCAGCGAGAGCCTCCGCCTCTGCCAGCTTCATGGCCAGCACGGCGCTTCTCTGCTGTCCCTGAGACCCATAGACCCGGGCGGAGATCCCATTGAGCTCCAGCTCCAAATCGTCCCGGTGAGGGCCGCTGGAGGTAAAGCCCGAGCGAATATCAGAACGCAGAAATCGCTTCAGCTCTTGGAAAAAGGCTTCTTCCGCCTCCTGTGCGGTAAAGTTTTCCACAGAAAGCTTTACTGATGGGGAATACCGCACCGCAAGCGTTTCCTTTCCCTTTGAAATTCCCTTGTAAACAGCTTCCACTCCGGGAGCCAGCTTTTCAATATACTCTCTTCTTTCCAGCATTACTCCCGCGCCCAGCTTTGCCAAACGCAGATCCCACACCTCCAGGGTATCCTGAAGCTCAGGAAAACGGGAAATGTCCTTTAATAAAGCGTTTCTTTGCAGTAAAGTACGATGATAGGTGCTGAGCATTCGGGCAAAGGAGGGCTTTAGCTGACAAAGAGCGCCGTCTATAAACCCTCTGCGGCGGGAAGGCCCCTCTTTTACCAGAAGCAGGTGTTCCGGAGAGAAGATCACAGCCCGCACCTTTCCCACCAGGGCGGAGCCTGTCTTTTTCTTTACGCCGTTTATGACAGAGCTTCTTCTGCCGTTTTCTATTTGAAGCACTGCCTTCTGAGACCGCTCCTCGCTGAAAAAATCCAGCGCCAGGGAGGCGGCGGGAGAATTGATTCCCGTTTTCCGATCCAGACGGGGCAGCTCGCTGTCTTTTGCTCCCCGAAAGGAATGTCCCCCTGTGAAAAGCCACAAAGCTTCCAAAAGATTGGTTTTTCCCTGGGCGTTGTCTCCGTAGATCACATTGACTCCCTCACAGGGAAATAGCTCGCTGTCCTCCAGATTTCGGAAGCCTACTGTGCCAAGCCGCTGTATGATCATGGCTATTCCACCTGAAACCGCTTTCCGGCATAGGTGACCGTATCGCCGGGCCGCAGCTTTTTTCCCCGCATCAGGCAGGGCTCTTCATTGACTGAAACCTCTCCACCCTGGATCACAAACTTTGCCTGTCCACCGGTATCCACCAGACCGGAAAGCTTCAGAAGGGAATCCAGCCGGATAAACTCGGTTTCTATTTTGATTTTTTCCACAGTTTCCGCCGCTCCCTTCTAACATAAAACAGACTCAAGGCATTTTCTAAAAAAGATCAATCGTTCTTCAGCCTTACGGGCAAAACCAGGAACAGGAAGCTGTCCCCCTCCTTCGGAACGATCTTCATGGGGCTCAAGGGCCCACCCAGCTGGATCTTTACCTCGTCGCATTCCGTATTCCGCAAGGCGTCCAGCAAATAGCGATTATTAAAGCCGATCTCCACATCGTCGCCTGTGATCTCAGCGGTCAGCTGGTCGCTGGCCCGGCCCATGGCGGTGGTGCAGAGCAGCTTGATCTCATCTTCCGCAAACTGGCAGCGCACCGGGCTCTTCAGGCGGTCTGTGATCAAAAGGGAGACGCGCTCCACGCTTTCAATGACTTCTCTCGTTTTCACGACCACTTCCGTTTTGCTGTCCGGCGGGATCGCGGCTTTATAATTAAGAAATTCGCCCTCCAGCAGGCTGGAGATCACGGTGTAGTTTTCAATATGGAATAAAATGTGCCTGCGACCCGCGGAAATTTCCACCACGTCGTCGGTATCCTTCAAAAGGCGCAGAATTTCACCCAGTGTTTTACCGGGAGCTACAAAGGAGATATCCTCTTTAAATTCCACCGGCTCGCTGCGCTTCGCCAGGCGGTAGCCGTCTACCGACACCACATCCAGGATCCCGTTTTCCAGATGGAACAGGCTGCCCTGATGAATGGGCTTGGCGTCGCTTTCCGCCACGGCGAACAGGGTCTGGCGGATCATGCTTTTCAATACGTTTGACGGCAGCTCCAGCTTTGTGGAATCCGTCAGCTTCGGCAGCTCCGGGAATTCCTGGGCCGGTGTGGAAATAATGGAAAACTTGCTGTAGCCGCTTTCGATAGACGCCATATTTTTTTCATCTACCGTAACAGTAACGGTTTCGTCCGGTGTTTTCCTTACAATATCGGAAAAGATTTTTGCGGTCAGCGCCGCCTTTCCGGATTCTTCCACCCTTGCCGGGATCACTGTGGTCATACCCAGCTCCAAGTCATAGGCGCAGAGCTCTAAGCTGCTTTCCGAAGCCGTGAGTAAAATACACTCCAGCGCCGGAATGGAGGTTTTACTGGAAACGGCCCTTTGAATATTGGAAACTGCCTCCGTAATATCGTTTTTATTTACTGTAAATTTCATTTGCTGTTCCTTTCCGGTCTGCTGAGACGGACCTTTTTGATGGGTTGCTTATAGTCTTTTATTGATAAAGATAGATTTAGAAGTCGTAGTAGGGGCTGTGAAAATGTGTAAAAAGAGTAAGGATTCCCGGAAATCCTGAAAATATTCCAGGGAATTTTTTCAAATGAACTTGTGAACAAAATGTGAAAGAAGTGAAAAAAGCTTTTTCTTTCCACAGGGCTGTGGAATCTCACCGGTGAAATGTGGAAAAAATCGTGTAAAACTTAATGGCTGCTTACATTCTTAATAATATCGTTTACAATGTTTCTGGTATGAGAATCGCTGTTTACCTTTTTTTCTACCTGACGAATGGCGTAGACAACAGTAGAATGATCTCTTCCGCCAAAGGTCTCACCGATCTCCACCATGGAAAGGTCGGTGATCTCCCGCACGATATACATGGAGATCTGTCTTGCCCCGGAAATATTGGAGTTTCTCTTTTGAGAAAGGATATCCTCCGGGGTGACGTTCCCGTAGGTTCTGGAAACCTCCTCTACAATGCGTTCTACCGTGACGGGGGCTGGCTGGCTGTTGTTGATGATATCGCTGATGGCCGCCTGAGCTGTGGCGATATTGATCGGCTTGTCCTCTAAAAGATGGAAAGCCCGCAGCTTTTTTACGGCGCCCTCTAGCTGGCGGATATTATTTTTCAGCTTTGTGGCAATGTATTCCGAAACGGTGTTGGGAAGCTCGAAGCCAAGAGATTCCGCTTTTTTAATGACGATGGCGGTACGGGTCTCAAAATCGGGAACGCCGATATCCGCGATAAGTCCCGATTCAAAGCGGGACTGTAGCCGCTCTTCCAGCGTGGCGATCTCCTTGGGCGGCCGGTCAGAGGTGAGAACGATCTGTTTTTTTGCTTCATGCAGAGTTTCATAGGTATGGAAAAATTCTTCCTGGGTGGAGTTTTTTCCCGCGATAAATTGTATATCGTCAAACAGCAAAAGATCCACCGTGCGGTATTTTTCCCGAATGGCCGGCATGGTGCCGCTTTTGATCCCCTCGATCACCTCATTGGCAAAATGCTCGCCCTTGATGTAAAGGGTGGTAAGGTGCGGGAAGTTTTTCTTAAACTTATTTGCCACGGCGTTTAACAGATGGGTTTTCCCCAGGCCGGGATTTCCGTAAATAAACAGGGGATTATAAAGCACCGCGGGCTGCGCGGCCACCGCCTGGCAGGCCGCGTGGGTAAAGCTGTTGGAGGGCCCTACCACGAAGTTTTCAAAGGTGAAATCCTCGCTTTGCTCTTCGGTGACCTCCATAGGCTGTTTTCTTTCCGGTTTTTCCTCTTGGACACACAGAGAAAAGCTGATTTTCGGGCCATAGACGCTCTGCACTGCTTCTTGCAAAAGCTCGCTATAGCAGCGCAGGAGAGTATTTTTATGAAATTCGTTCGGCGCCTCAATAATGGCCAGCCCCTGTTCAAAATCCAGCGAAACGGGCTTTAACCGGCTGAACCAGGTCTTGTAGGCCACGTCTGTGATTCTGGACTGGCAGAAATCACAGATCAGCTCCCAGGTTTGGTTGAAAGAATCCAAGGCGGCTCCCTCCAGAAAACAGTTTCAATTCGGTATTTTCGGTCTGTACTCTTTCCATAGGGCGGGGCTTTCAAAAAAAGGAAAGAAAAATGCCGATATACAAATAGAAGTATAACATAAATAGGAGGGTTTTGCACTACAAAATTTCAAAATTTTTTTCTGGAAAATATAGAAAAAGCAGGATCTGGTAAAAAACACAATGGATTGTGTTTTTACATTTCTAAAGCGCTACTGATATTAGATTTTTGGAAAAAAGAAATTTGGAAAGAAAAGAATGGCTCTTTTTTTCGGGAAAGAGAAGAAAAAATTTTGTTGACAGAGGCGGCAGAGTTACGGTATAATACTAAATCGCAAGGCATCAGGATCATATTGCCTTCGGGAAAGCAGCCCGAAAGGAGGGTTTTTGGTATGTTGAGAACCTATCAGCCGAAGAAGCTCCACAGAAAGAAGGAGCATGGGTTCCGGAAAAGAATGTCCGATCGTAACGGACGCAAGGTACTTGCACGCCGCAGAGCAAAAGGCAGAGCGCGCCTTTCTTACTAAAAAGGCGCTTCAAAGGTCACCTCGCGTGGCCTTTCTTTGTTTTGTATTTTTTTAGAGTTGGTGGATATACCGGGAGTGCGGTCCAGCATGGAAAAAATGGTATCTTTATGCAGAAACAGCGACTTTCGGCAGGCATATATGAAAGGAAAAAGCTTTGTAGGTCCCCTTGCGGTGACCTATGTGAGAAAGAACCGGCTGGGGATCACCAGAGTGGGGATCACCACCAGTAAAAAAATCGGAAACGCCGTGATGAGAAACCGTTCCAGAAGGGTGATCAAAGAAGCGTTTCGACAGCTTTTTCCGGAAATTTTGCCGGGCTGTGACCTTGTTTTCGTGGCCAGAGGGAAAACCCCTCATAAAAAGAGCACGGAAGTAAAAAGGCAGCTGGAAAAACAGCTTTCCGCTGCGGGGGTATTAAAACGCCCGAAAACGGAAAAGAAGGAAAGGGACATGCGGTGAAGCGGATTTTGATCGGCTTGATCAGGTTTTATCGCTCCGCGATCTCTTCCCGAACCGCTGCCTCCTGTAAGTATATTCCTACCTGCTCTCAATATGGGATAGAGGCCATTGAACGCTTTGGGGCCTTAAAGGGCAGCCTTCTTACCATATGGCGTATTTTACGGTGTAATCCCTGGAGCCGGGGCGGATATGACCCGGTGCCGGAGAAAAAAGAAAAAAAGCTGGGAAGCTGAAACAGAGGAGCCGTTGCGTTACCATGGCAATATTTAATTTTTTCGGAAGTATTCTCGGGTATCTCCTGTGGTTTCTGTATACCATATTCAGAAACTACGGCGTTGCCATTATTCTATTTACTATTATTCTGAAACTGGCTCTTTTCCCCACCTCCTTGAAGCAGCAGCGAAGCATGGCCTCTCAAAGCAAGCTTCAGGAAAAGCAGAAGGAGCTGCAAAAGAAATACGCAAATAACAAGCAGAAGTATAATGACGAGCTGATGAAGCTCTATGAAAAGGAAGGGGTAAGCCCCACAAACGGCTGTTTGACCACCCTTTTGCCTTTTCCGATCATGCTGGGTATTTACTATTCCGTGATCATGCCGCTGTCCAATACGCTGCATATCGCTTCCGATACGGTAAACAAGGCCACGGAATACATCTCCAAGATCCCCGGCATGGTTTCCACAGGCGGTATTTATTCAGAGCTTCAGATCATTCGAAATTTCAGCGCCCTGCGGGATAACCTGACCATGTTTTCCGCTGGGGATATCGCGAAGATCGAGGATTTTTCCAAGGGTTTTAAATTTCTCGGCCTGGATCTGCTCTCCACGCCTCAGGGCGCCGCGTTCAGCACCTTTCTGTGGCTGATCCCCGTGCTTTCCCTGGTCAGCAGCGTGGCTTTCCAGGTATATACCATGCTCTATCAAAAGAAAACCACCGGACAAAACCCCATGGGGTGCATGCTGGTGATGACCTGTGTGTTTCCGTTGATCAGCCTGTACTGGGCCTATACCATGCCTGCGGCCGTTGGTTTTTACTGGATCATCTCTTCCTTGACCAGCTGGGCGCAAAGCGTTGTGACCAATAAATATTTCAGCGCCGCGCATATGACCGCCATGACGGAAGCGCAGCGGGCCGTTACCCTGGAGCTGGCGGAGGCGAATGTGCGCCCTCTTTCCGCGGAGGCACAAAAGCAGATTGCGGACAGACTGGCCGCCGGTACTCAGAAAAAGCAGGAAAAGGACGGAGGAAAGCAGCAAAAGCAGGCTTCAAAAAAGAAAAAAGGCGGTTCGGGCGGAAATGACTCGAGCGCTTATATAGGAACCAAAAAGTAACGGAAAGGAAGAAAAACGGTTATGATAAAAGAAGCTGTGGCCCAGGGCGCAACGGTGGAAGTGGCGTTTGCCAACGCCTGCCGGGAGCTGGGCGTGGATACCACCGAGGCGGAATTTGAAATTTTGGAAATGCCCACCAAAAAAACCTTTGGTCTGTTTGGCGGAAGTCCCGCCAAGGTAAGGGCGTATATTGAAACTCACAGCGATCCCGCCGAAATGGCTGCAGAATATCTGAAGGCCGTGCTGCGGGAAATGGGTCTCTCCGATGTGCAGGTGGAGATCAGCAGGGAGGAAGCCGGCGCGGCCTTGAGCCTCAGCGGAGAGGATATCGGCTTTGTGATCGGGCACCGGGGAGAGACTCTGGATTCTTTGCAGTATCTTGCTTCCCTGGTGGCAAACCATGTGGAAGAATCCTATTACCGCATTACTCTGGACGTGGGAAATTATCGGGAAAAGCGGAAGGAAACCTTGGAGGCTTTGGGCAAGCGCATGGCGCTTCGTGCCGTAAAATACGGAAGGAATTCTTCCTTAGAGCCCATGAACCCCTATGAGCGCAGGATCATTCACACCGCTGTACAGACGGTGGAGGGCGCAAAATCCTGGAGCGAGGGAACAGATATGAACCGCCATGTGGTCATCGGCCCGGAGGGCGGCGAGCGGCCTCAGCGCTATGATAACCGGAGAAACGACCGGCGCGGCGGCAGAGGCGGCTATGATAACCGCAGGGGCGGCGGCCGGGACCGCGGCAGAAGCGGCTCTTCGGCGAACAATACGCCCAGGGCGGAGGGGCCGAAATCCGACGCCCCTGATATGCCCATTTACGGAAAGATCGAGATCAATAAATAAGAACCTGAATTTACAGCTGGAGAACACCAAAAAATCTGTTTTTGTTGGTGTTTCTCGATTGTAAGCATCGGTTCTGAGACCTGTTTTTCCCTCGGGTCGATAGAGCAGCTTTGGGGCGGCCTGAAAAGGCGGCCCCTTTTTTACTGAACACTGACCGTGGGAAGCGTCCGTTTGCGAAAAAATACCCTGCAACAGCCGAAAGCTGAGGGCAGAGGATAGAAAGAGGGGGAAGGGCATATGCAGGGGGAAAAAACCATTGCGGCGATCTCCACCGGGTTTGCGCCGGGCGGCATTGGGATCGTGCGGATCTCCGGCAAAGACGCCAAGGCTGTGGCGGACCAGGTCTTTCGTGGAAAAAGCGGGAAGAAAATTTCCGAAATGGCAGGGTATACCGCCCAGCTGGGCGGGGCCTTTCTTCCAAACGGCGAAAAGCTGGACGATGTGGTGGCTTTGGTATTTTCAGCGCCAAAAAGCTATACCGGTGAGGACGTGGTGGAGCTTTCCTGCCACGGAGGCCTGTATGTGACCGAGCGGCTGCTCCAAGTGATCCTTCGCGCCGGCGCCGCTCCCGCCGGGCCGGGGGAATTTACCCGCCGGGCATTTCTTCATGGAAAGCTGGATCTGACCCAGGCGGAGGCGGTGATGCGGCTCATTGGGGCAAACGGCGAGCAGGCCGCCCGGGCCGCCCAGGCGGGAAGCAGCGGCGCGCTTTCCAAAAAAGTGGCCGCCGTGCGGGATTCTCTGGCGGAGCTTGCCGCCCATCTGGCGGCCTGGGCCGATTTTCCGGAAGAGGACGTACCCGCCCTGGAGGAAACGGAACTTCTTCAGAGACTTTCTGAGATCATAGAGAAGCTTTCCGCGCTGGACGATACCTTCGACCGGGGGAAAATTTTCCGGGAGGGCGTGGATACTGTGATCGCCGGCCGGCCCAACGCGGGAAAATCCACCCTGATGAATCTGCTTTCCGGACAGCAGCGTTCCATCGTGACGGAATATGCCGGAACCACCCGGGATATCGTGGAGGAAACGGTACAGCTGGGAGGGATCCCCCTGCGCCTGGCGGACACCGCCGGGCTGCGGGAAACGGACGACCCGGTAGAGACCATTGGCGTCCAGGCGGCCAGGGAGCGGCTGAAAAGCGCCCAGCTGATCCTGGCGGTGTTCGATGCCTCTCAGGAGCTTTCTCAGGAGGAGCTTTCCTGGGCTTTGGAGCTTCCTCCCGACAGGACGATCCTCTTGATCAATAAATCCGATCTTCCGCGTACCTTGGACAGTAAAAGGCTGGAAGAGGCCTTTCCTCATCTTCTTCCCTTCTCCGCTTTGTCCGGCCAGGGACTGGGGGCATTGGAGGAAAAGGTTTCCGAGCTCTTGGGCGCAAAGGACTTTGCCCCTTCCGAGGGAGTTCTCTTTACCCAGCGCCAGAGAAGCGACGTGCTTCAGGCCCTGGAGGCTGTGAAAGAAGCGGAGCGGGCGCTTCGGGGCGGCCTTACGCTGGACGCCGCCACCGTCTGTATTGAAAACGCCCTTTCCGCCCTGTATTCTCTGACGGGAGAAACCGTTTCCGAGGAGATCATCGACCGGGTGTTTGAGGAGTTTTGCGTAGGGAAGTAGTTGTTAGTTATTAGTAGTTAGTTGTTAGAGAAGGGCTTTTGATACTGAATGCCGAGCAATGGAAGGGCAGGGCATTGATGCTTTTTTGGGGGGAGACATGAAAACGCTGTATGTTTCTGATTTGGACGGCACGCTGCTGCGGGGGGATGTCAGGACTTCCCCCTTTACCAATCGGGTGATCAATGAGCTGACGGAGCGGGGCATGCTTTTTTCCTATGCCACGGCCCGTTCTTACCTTACCGCCTCCAGGGCCACCTCCGGGCTTACGGCCCGGATCCCACTGATCACCTATAACGGGACGCTGGTGCGTGACAACAGCTCGGGAGAGCTGCTGCTTTCTTATTTTTTCACGAGGTGGGAAGCGGAAGAGCTTTTGAAGGCCCTGCTGGAAAACGGGATTTCCCCCATTGTTTACACCTATGACGGGCAGGAGCATTTTTCTTATTTGCGGCAGGAGATCAATGAGAAAACCCGGGCGTTTCTCGATTCCAGGAAACCGGATCCCCGGGACCGTCCAGTTTCCCAATGGGAACAGCTTTTGGAGGGGGAAGCTTTTTACTTTACCTGTATTGACGAGGAGGAAAAGCTGCGGCCTCTTTATGAGCGGTATCGGGAACAGTTTCACTGCTTTTTACAGACGGAGCTTTACAGCGGGGACTGTTTTTTTGAGATCATTCCGCAAGGCGCCTCCAAGGCTAATGCAGCTTCTCAGCTGAAGGAGAAGCTGAAGGCGGATCGGCTGGTGGCGTTCGGCGATGGGGAAAACGACCTGGATCTGTTTGGGGCCGCCGATGAAGCCTATGCCGTTTCCAATGCCGCGGAAAAGCTGAAGCATGCCGCCACAGCGGTGATCGGCAGCAACGAGGAAGACGCGGTGGCCCGCTGGATCCTGAAAAGGGAAACGGGGCGTGAAGAGTGAAGCTGTGTTTTGATTACAAGGGGGAAAGGTCATGTATGACGCTGGGAAATTAGATGTGGCGGTGATCGGCGCGGGACATGCCGGCATTGAGGCAGGTCTGGCCGCCGCCCGGCTGGGGTGCAGAACGGCGGTGTTCACCATCAATCTGGACGCTGTGGGGAACTGCCCCTGTAATCCCAGTATCGGCGGCACGGCCAAGGGGCACCTTGTTCGGGAGATCGACGCCCTGGGCGGGGAAATGGGACGGGCAGCGGACGCCTGCACCCTGCAAAGCAGAATGCTGAACCTTGGAAAGGGTCCCGCCGTTCATTCTCTGCGGGTACAGATCGACAGAACGCTGTATTCCCAAACCATGAAGCACTGCCTGGAGACCTGTGAAAACTTGGAGCTTCGCCAGGCCGAGGTGGTTTCCCTGAAAACGGAAAACGGCCTGTGGTATGCTACCACCAGGCTAGGTGCTGTGTTTACCGCAAAGGCGGTGATCCTTGCTACCGGGACCTTTTTGGGCGGGCGCGTTTTTGTGGGGGGCGTTTCCTATGAAAGCGGGCCGGACGGCATGTTCCCTTCCGCCTTTCTGCCCGATTCCCTGCGGGAGCTGGGAATTTCCCTGCGCAGGTTTAAGACCGGCACCCCCGCCAGGGTGCTCCGCTCCTCCATCGATTTTTCAGACCTGGAGGTGCAGGAGGGAGACGAGCCTCCCATTCCTTTTTCCTATGATACGGAGGGCACGGTAAAAAATAAAACCGTCTGCCATGTGAGCTGGACCAATGACGAAACGAAAAAGGTGATTTTGGAGAACATTCACCGTTCTCCCCTGTATTCCGGCCAAATCTCCGGGGTGGGGCCAAGATACTGCCCCAGCATCGAAGACAAGGTGGTGCGGTTTCCCGAAAAGCCCCGGCACCAGCTTTTTATTGAGCCCTGCGGCCTGCATACGGAGGAAATGTATTTGCAGGGCATGAGCTCTTCTCTGCCGGAGGACGTGCAGGTTGCCTTTTACCATACTATCAAGGGGCTGGAGCATGCCCAGATCATGCGCAGCGCCTATGCCATTGAATACGATTGCTGCGATCCCCTGCAGCTGGACGCCTCCCTGGAGTTTCGGGACCTGCCGGGCCTTTACGGCGCGGGGCAGTTTAATGGAAGCTCCGGCTATGAGGAGGCCGCGGCCCAGGGCCTGATCGCCGGAATCAACGCCGCCCACAGGGCTTTGGGGAAGGAAAGGTTTGTGCTGGATAGGGCCAGCTCCTATATCGGTACCCTGATCGACGACCTGATCACAAAGGGAGTAAGCGACCCTTACCGTATGATGACCTCCCGCTCCGAATACCGCCTGGTGCTCCGGCAGGACAATGCCGATGAAAGGCTAACCCCCCTGGGCCGGAAGCTGGGCCTGATCTCCGACAGCCGCTGGGGGAAGTTTCTCACAAAGCAGGAGCTGATCCGGGAGGAAGGGAAACGGGTAAATTCCACCGTTTTTCCGCCTTCCGATGAGCTGAACGAGATCCTTGTTTCACATGAAACATCTCCCGTGACCACAGGAGTAAGGCTGTGCGACCTGCTTCGCCGCCCGCAGATCACCTATGAGGCCCTGCGGGAAATCGACAGCACCCGGCCGGAGCTTCCCCAGGCGGTACTGGAAAGCGTGGAGATCAGCCTCAAGTATGAGGGCTATATCCGGCGGCAGACCGCGGATATTGATGAAATGCGAAGGGTGGAAAAAAAGCTCCTGCCTCCCGGTATCGATTACAAAAAGATCACCGGGCTGCGGCTGGAGGCCATGGAAAAGCTTGATAAAGTGCGCCCTGAAAACGTGGGGCAGGCCGGCAGGATCTCCGGGGTGAGCCCGGCGGATATTTCCGTGCTGCTGATCTGGCTTGCCGCTCACGGCACGGAGCAGAACAAGGAGGGATCTCTATGACAGATCACAAAGTGGAGCTTATCGCCGGAGCAAAGGCGCTGGGAATCAAGGTTTCCCCCAGCCAGGCAGAGCAGTTTCAAATCTATTTGGAGCTGCTGCTTTCCTGGAACGAAAAAATCAACCTCACCGCCATTACCGACCCCGCCGAGGTGGTGGAAAAGCATTTTCTCGACAGCCTTACCCTGCTTTCCCATTGCAGGATCAAGCAGGGGGCAAAGCTGATCGACGTGGGCACCGGGGCCGGCTTTCCGGGGATCCCCTTGAAGATCATGCGGCCCGATCTGGAGCTTACGCTTTTGGACGGGCTCAATAAGCGCCTGGTGTTTTTGGGGGAGGTCTGTTCTGCCTTGGGTCTCGAAGCCAAAAGGGTCCACAAGCGCGCGGAGGAGGCCGGACTGGATCACAAAATGCGGGAAAGCTATGATATCGTCACGGCCAGGGCGGTAGCGCCCCTGAATGTTTTGTGCGAATACTGCCTGCCCCTTGTCAAAATGAAGGGCCATTTTCTGGCTATGAAGGGGCCCGGCGCCGAAGAGGAGCTGGAACAGGCGAGCCATGCCCTGGAGCTTTTGGGTGGCACAGACGTGGAGGTTTTTTCCCTTTTTCTGCCGGAAGCGGGAGAACGCAAGATTCTCTCCATTCAGAAAAAGGCCTTTACCCCAAAGGGCTATCCCCGCCATGGGGGAACCATTACAAAGCACCCGCTTTGAGGCAGGAGGAAGAAGAATGGAACTGATGTTGCGAAAGGCCGGGGCGGAGGATCAGGAGGCCCTGGACACAGTAATGCAGGTGATCAGCGATGGTAAAGTAAAGGACGGGAAAAAAGCCGCAGAGCTGATCGAAAAAGTGCGGAGGGATCCTCAGAAATACCTGCTTGCTGCCATTGACCGGGAAACGGGTACGCTGTGCGGCACCCTGCTGGGCGTGGTGTTTGAGGATATCTGCGGAGATTGCCGCCCGATCCTGCTCATTGAAAATGTGGCGGTGCTGCCGGAATATCAGGGAAAGGGCGTGGGCAGGGCCATGGTTTCAGAAATCGAGCGCTGGGGAAGGGAAATGGACTGCCATTATGAAATGCTGGTTTCCGGAAACCAGCGCAAGGGCGCCCACAAATTCTATCAGGCCCTGGGTTTTGAAGAGGTCAAGGGCTTTAAGAAATATTTATAAAGGGAGAAGCTTCATGCTGAAAAAGGGCGATACCATCGGAATTTTTTCCTCTTCTTATCCTATTACAGCGGTCACGCCGGAGGCCACCGAAAGCGCGAGACGTTTTTTGGAAAGCGCGGGATACCGGGTAAGGCTGGGAAAGCTTACGGGAAAGAGAGATCACTACCGTTCCGGCGCCGCTCGGGAACGGGCGGGGGAGCTGAATGAGCTGATCCGCGATCCGGAGGTGAGCTGCATCATGGCCTCCATAGGCGGTATGGTATCCAATGCCCTTTTGCCCTATTTGGATTATAAGACTTTTGCGGAATGGCCCAAGATGCTTGTGGGCCATTCTGATATTACAGCTTTGCTGCTGGGAGTTTTTCAAAAAACGGGACTGGTTACTTACTACGGCCCAAATTTTGTAACCACCTTTGGACAGCAGCCCCCCTTTTTGAAGGATTCCCTTTTCAGCCTGAGGCAGACTCTGGAGGAAACACCGCCCTTTCTTTGCCGCAAACCGACTTTTTTCTCCGATGAGCTGACAGATTGGAAAAAGGGTGTTTCCCAAAAAGAGGAAAAGCCCAACCACTGGGTCACTGTACAGCCGGGAATTGCGGAAGGAAGACTGTTGGGCGGAAACCTCAATACGATCAGCGGTATGCTGGGGAGCCCCTATATGCCCAAGTTCCAAAAGGGGGATATCCTGTTTCTGGAGGACACGGAGAAATTCGCCGCGCATGCGGAACGGTATTTTACCATGCTGAAGCTTTGCGGTGTGTTTGATCAGGTAAGCGGAATTCTTTTAGGAAAGCATCGAAAGTTTGACGACCAGGGAACGGGAAAAACCTGGGCAGAGATTCTTTTGGAGGTGCTGGACGGGCAAAAGCTTCCTATTTTGGCGGACATAGACTGCTGCCATACTATTCCCATGCTGACCCTGCCCATTGGCGGAACGATCCGAATGGACGCGGGAAAACAGGAGATCACCATTCTGAAAAGCTTTTAAGGCTTAGAATTTATCTGCCCTTAGTCTCCCCTTGTTTACAAGGGAAGCCTAAGGGTGTTGAACTATAAGTTCTGGGTTACTCTTTTGTATCCAAATGTCATTCTGAGCAAAATCAAAAAGCCTTGCTGCTGCGAAGAATCTCGTCCTTCGGTTTTTTTGAAGGGCTTTAAGAACGAGATTCTTCGTCAAGAAGGCTATAGCTTTCTGCGTTCCCGAGAATGACAGAAAAGGGGTAGCTGCTAAATTGGAATTTGCAGCGTGCCGCTGCGCCAACTCGTGAAGCTACCGAGTGTGAAAGGACAGCTTCTGACCCGACCGTTAGTAAGCAGGCAAATTGGAATTTAGCGCCGAGCCGGCGCATGCACTCGTGAAGTTGCTTGGTACGGGAAACCGATTTCTGAGCCGACCGTTGGCAGGGTGGTAAATTGGAATTTAGCGGTTATCCGCTCATCTCCCTCCTGTCATTCTGAACGAAGTGAAGAATCTCGTCCTTTGCCCTTTTGCCCTGGAGTTAAGGACGCGATTCTTCGTCACTTCGTTCCTCAGAATGACAATAGTGATAGCGGAATCAGGACGCTAAACTATAATTTAGCGGGCTGTTGCGAAGAATGACCGAAAAGGACCAGTCGCTAAATTGAAACTTGGCGGCGAAGTGCCGCGGCCGTTCGTGAAGTTGATTGGTGTGGAAGGGTGGTTTCCGACTCGACCGTAAGCAAGGCGATAAGTCGCGATTTAGAGCCCTTAGGCTCCCCTTGAGGCAAGGGGAGCTGTCAGCCGAAGGCTGACTGAGGGGATTGAAACCAGCGGTTCTATCTCACTTTCTGCGTGTGACTATCCTTTCCACGAAGTCTCGCCTATTGGCTCGGGTGCAAAGCGCAGAAAGCCATGGCTTTCTGCGCTTTGCCCTGCACCGAACTCTCCTGTCGGCTCAGACATTGCTGGACGTGCCCCACCGGGGCACAGCAACCGAGCTGGCAAACGAGAACGGGTCAGAGCGGTCCCCGCAGACTGTGTAGCAGTCTGTTTTCCCTCTATAAGTAAAGGCTTTTCTCGCCGCCAATTTGATCTGTTTGTTTGGTTTTGGTCGTGTTGGAAACCAAACTCCCGCATCAAGCAGCTTCCCGAGCGCCAGCGGCGCAGCCGTCCGCAAAAAATTTTTTTCAGGCGACTCCTTTCTACAAAAACCTGCGTTTTAGGGGTGTATACTGGGGGCACAGAAAGCGAGAGGACAAGCTTTCCCTCCTTCTGGTAAACGGAAACGGAGGCAGGCCCATGTTTTTCAGAGAGAAGCTGAAGCTCACACGGCTGCCGGTTTCCAAAATACAGCCCAATCCCTCTCAGCCCAGAAAGGAATTTCGGGAGGAAGAACTCAGCGGTCTTGCCGAAAGCATTCGGGAAAACGGCTTATTGCAGCCGGTAACGGTGCGGAAGGAAGGCGGCCGGTATTACCTGGTGGCTGGGGAACGGCGGCTGCGGGCTTGCGGGCTCTTGGGGCTCAGCCAGATCCCTGCCCTTCTGATGGAATGTGAGCCGGAGGACAGCGCTGTTCTGGCTTTGCTGGAAAATTTGCAGCGGAAGGATCTGCAAATGTTTGAAGAAGCCAACGCCATTGTCAATCTGCTGCGGGAGTGGCAGATCACCCAGGAGGAGGCCGCAAAACGGCTGGGAATGAGCCAATCGTCCCTTGCCAACAAGGTACGGCTTTTAAGGCTCAGCCCGGAGGAGCAGGCGGAGATTTTGGCGGCGGGTTTGACAGAGCGGCACGCCCGGGCACTTTTGAAGATTACCGACATGAGCCTGAGGCAAAAGATGCTTCGCACCGTGATCGAAAAAGAGCTGAACGTTTCCAAAACGGAAGAGTTGGTGGCGGAGGCTCTGAAACCAAGGGCAGCCAAGGGGAAGGCCAAAAGAACCTTTGTGGCAAAGGATATCCGTCTTTTTATCAATACTATAGATCATGCGGTGGACGCCATGAAAACCGCCGGGATCGAGGCACAGTCCGAGCGAAAGGAAACAGAGGACTACATTGAGTGCACCGTGCGGATCCCGAAGCTCACAAAGAGCATTGCCGGGTAAAGAACTCTGAAAACAAGGCAGTTCTGCTTCGGCAAAGCGCCCGGAAGGGCGCCCCAAATTTCGAGTACAAGTTTAACCCATTCCCTTATTCATTTCCCACAAGGAAAAGCGGCCGGGCATTTGCCCGGCCGCTTTTCCTTAGATGCTGGATACTGGGGAAGGACAAAGGAAACTTTTGTGGTCGTTTCCTGGTGCATGGATCCAATGTTTCACATGAAACATTGGAAAAGGGAGGAGAGAATTTTCAAGTTTCAGGAGGATAACACTTCCCTTTCCGGGGGTTTTATGCTATCATAGAGAGCAACAAGACTATTGACCGGAAAAAGGACGAATGCCGGCAGGGTGTACCTGCATTTTCGGGGAAAGGGGCTCCCATGGGAAAGATCATTGCCATCGCGAACCAAAAGGGCGGCGTGGGAAAAACCACTACGGCCGTCAGCTTGGCCGCCGCGCTGGGAGATAAGGGGAAAAAGGTACTTTTGGCCGACGCGGACCCTCAGGGAAACACCACCAGCGGGGTGGGAGTGGACAGGCGCAGCTGTATTTTAAGCATTTATGAGGTAATGATAAGCGGAGAGAAAGCAAAAAGCGCCATTGTGAAAACCGCCTTCAAAAATCTTGACCTGCTGCCCTCCAGCATTGACCTGGCGGCGGCGGAATTGGAGCTTGCCGGAAAGGCAAACCGGGAGGATACGCTGAAAAGCGCCCTGGCCTCCGTTCGGCTGGAATACGACTTCATTTTGATCGACTGCCCGCCGTCACTGGGGCTCATCACCACCAACGCCTTAAACGCGGCGGACACCATTTTGATCCCGATCCAGTGCGAATACTATGCGCTGGAGGGCCTGTCCCAGTTGATGAACACGGTGCGCCGGGTCAAGCGGCAGTATAATGACCGGCTGGATATCGAAGGGGTGCTCCTTACCATGTACGATGGGCGGCTGAACCTGACCCAGCAGGTGGTGGAGGAAGTGAAAAAGTATTTCCCTCGCAAGGTGTTTAAGACAGTGATCCCCAGAACCGTGCGGCTTTCCGAGGCCCCGGGCTTCGGGCAGCCGGTGCTGTACTATGACCGCTCCTCCAAAGGGGCGGAGGCCTATGGAGAGCTGGCGGCGGAGGTTTTGAAAAACAATAAATGACCTGAAATACAGAAATTGCCGGAATAGGAGCGGATCCGAAGTTCCGGCGGCAGGGAAAGGGTGTTTGGCAAAATGAAAAAACGAGGACTGGGAAAAGGACTGGACGCCATTTTCGCAGAGAACAGCCCGGAGACAGGCGAGGGCGCCGTCAGTATTAAGATCAGCGAGATCGAGCCCAACCGGGAGCAGCCCCGAAAAGAATTTGACAGCGCGGCCCTTTCCGAGCTGGCTGATTCCATTTCACAGCACGGGGTGCTGCAGCCTTTGCTGTTGCGGCCCATTGTCAGCGGCGGGTACCGTATCGTAGCGGGTGAGCGCCGGTGGCGGGCAGCGCGCATGGCAGGGCTTTCCGAGGTTCCGGCGGTGGTTCGGGAAATGACTGATACCGAGGAAATGCTTTTTGCCCTGATCGAGAATCTCCAGCGGGAGGATCTGACCCCTTTGGAAGAGGCCAGGGGCTACCGCACCCTGATCGAGACCCAGGGCTTTACTCAGGAAGAGGTTTCCCAAACGGTGGGGAAATCCCGCCCGGCGGTGACAAACGCCCTGCGGCTTTTGAATTTGCCCGAAGATCTTCAGGATATGCTGGAGCAGGGAGAGATCACAGCGGGCCACGCCAGAACACTTTTGAGCTTCAAAACGCCGGAAGATATGAGGAAGGGCGCGCAAAAGGCGAAGCAGGGTGCTTCCGTGCGGGAGCTGGAAACCATGGCCAAGCGCCTGGGTGAAAAGAAGTCCTCCCCCGGCCGGGGGAAAAATCAGTATTACGAGGAAGCGCAGCTGGCCGTGGGCGAGTACCTGGGCAGAAGGGTCAAGGTATCGGGCACAAAGAAAAAGGGTACGCTGCAAATTGAATTTTACGGAGAAGAGGATCTGCAAAATCTTCTGAACGAATTAAAGCTGCAAAGGCAATAGACAGCCACAGAAAACAAAGAAAGAAGGAAAGCTTCATGTTGGATATCAAGCTGATCAGAACAGACCCGGAACGGGTCAAGGAAAATATCAGGAAGAAATTTCAGGACGAAAAGCTGCCTCTGGTAGACGAGGTGCTGAAGCTGGACCAGCAGTTCCGGGCCTCCAAGGCCAGGGGAGACGAGCTTCGTCAGCAGAGAAACCTTATCAGCAAGGAGATCGGCGGGCTGATGAAGGAAGGTAAAAAGGAGGAAGCCGAAGAAACAAAGCGCAAGGTGGCGGAGATCGCCGGTGAGCTTGCGGCCATGGAGCAGAAGGAAGCAGAAATGACAGAGGAGATCCGCAGCCGTATGCTGGTGATCCCCAACCTCATTGACGACAGCGTGCCCATCGGCAGAGACGACAGCGAAAATGTAGAGCTGGAGCGCTTCGGCGAACCCGTGGTGCCGGACTATGAGATCCCCTATCACACCGATATCATGGAAAGCGTAAACGGCATTGACCTGGACAGCGCCCGGCGCACCAGCGGCAACGGCTTTTATTATCTTATGGGCGACATTGCCCGGCTTCATTCCGCCATTCTCTCCTACGCCAGGGATTTTATGATCGACAAGGGCTTTACCTACTGTGTTCCGCCCTTTATGATCCGCAGCGATGTGGTCACCGGGGTCATGAGCTTTGCGGAAATGGAAAATATGATGTACAAGATCGAAGGGGAGGATCTTTACCTCATCGGCACCAGCGAGCACAGCATGATCGGCAAGTTTATGGGCACGATCCTGGAGCCGGAAACCCTTCCCCGCACCATGACCAGCTATTCCCCATGCTTCCGGAAAGAGGTGGGCGCTCACGGCATTGAGGAGAGAGGCGTATACCGGATCCACCAGTTCGAAAAGCAGGAAATGATCGTGGTCTGTGAGCCGGAGGACAGCATGGATTGGTACCATAAAATGTGGAGCTACACGGTAGAGCTGTTTCGCTCCATGGATATCCCGGTGCGCACGTTGGAATGCTGCTCCGGAGATCTGGCCGATCTCAAGGTAAAAAGCGTGGACGTGGAGGCCTGGTCCCCCCGCCAGAAGAAATATTTCGAGGTAGGCAGCTGCTCTAACCTGGGAGACGCCCAGGCCAGGCGGCTGGGGATCCGCGTCAAGGGCAAGGACGGAAACTATTTCGCCCATACCCTGAATAACACGGTAGTGGCCCCACCCAGAATGCTCATTGCCTTCCTGGAAAATAACCTCCAGGCCGATGGCAGCATCAAAATTCCCCAACCCCTCAGAATGTACATGGGCGGAAAGGAAGAGATCCGGCCGTAAGCGGCCTGCAAGGCTTGAAATAAGAACAAAAAAAGCAGAGAAGAAGCCTCTTCTCTGCTTTTTTTAGTTGTTAGCTGTTAGTAGTTAGCTGTTAGAAAGGGCAGTTGTTTTTCTCCTGTCATTACTGAACAAAAAGCGCCGAGCGCTTTCTCAAAGCAAGGAGAACCTCGCTTTCTCGGTGAAGAATCTCGTCCTTCAGGAATTAAGGGCGAGATTCTTCGTCAAGAAAGCCTATAGCTTTCTATGCTCCTCAGAATGACAGTGAGAAACTGTTCTATAAATTGGAATTTGTAGAGCTGACGAATAGCAATAACCTCTGACCTCTCCTTTTTATAGAAGAGAAACAGACTGCTTCACAGTCTGCGGGGAGCGCCGGTAGGTGGTGAAAGGGATAGTCACACGCAGAAAGTGACATAGAATCGCTGGTTATAATCCCCTCAGTCACGGCAAAGCCGTGACAGCTCCCCTTGCTCGCAAGGGGAGCCTAAGATCACTGCTGAATTTATAATTTATCAGACTAACAGGTAGCAGTAACCCCCTTGCCTCCCCTTGCTTCGCAAGGGGAGGGGGACCACCGGTAGGTGGTGGAAGGGATAGTCACACGCAGAAAGTGACATAGAATCGCTGGTTATAATCCCCTCAG
>CAJUTL010000014.1:0-9902 GCA_910589395.1 uncultured Oscillospiraceae bacterium | reverse complement strand
GGTAGCAGTAACCCCCTTGCCTCCCCTTGCTTCGCAAGGGGAGGGGGACCACCGGCAGGTGGTGGAAGGGATAGTCACAGGCAGAAAGTGGTATAGAGTCGCTGGTTATAATCCCCTCGGTCAGCCTTTAGCTGACAGCTTTCTCCGCTTCGCTCCGGTTGCTGTGCCCCAGTGGGGCACAGCTAGCAATGTCTGAGCTGACAGGCGAGTTCGGTGCTGGTCTCCACCGGAGACCAGCACCCCTTACTCGCGTAAGTGGAGCCTAAAGGTGCTAAACTATAATTTCTTGCCTTCTTTTCGGTCGAGTCAGAAATCATTTTTCCCGCACCAGGCAGCTTCACGAGCGCCCGCGGCGGCTCGCCGCCTGCCTGTCAAAGGAGAAAACGAAGATCGCCACACTGAGAAGGTAAGCGACGGAAATTACCAGATAGAAGGGCTTTGCGCCGATCTGATCCAGCACGATACCACCCAGCAGGTTTCCTAAAATGCCCGCGATGGAGGACACCGAGGCAAAGAAGGTTTGAGCGGTGGCCTTTAAGCCTTCCGGGGCAAGCTCGTAAATATAGTTTAACGAGGCGCCGATAAAAAGGCCGTTTCCCAACCCAAAAAAGGTACAGAACAGCAGCATGGTTCCCAGCCCTTTCGTGCACAGGCCAAAGCCCAGGCACTCCAACGCCATCAGCACGGCGGCGCAAACGATCAGGCTTCTCAGGGAAAAGCGGCGGCGCAGCTTTACCATCAGCAGCAGGAAGGGGATCTCCAGCAGCGCCCGATAGCCCAGCAAAATGCCATATTGCCGGGAGGGAACGCCGGTTTCGCTCATCAGGTAGGGCAGGAAGGAGGATTCCGAGCAGGCGGCAAGATAAAAGAAAAAGGTAAACACCAAAAACATCAGGTAGCTGCGGCTGCGAAACAGCCTGCCGACCTCCAGCTTTTCCCCTTCTTCCTTCTTCCCGCTTTTGCCGGGCTTCGCGGCGGGCTCCCGGGCAAACAGGGCCAGCAGCACAGGCGGCAACATGAAAACGCCGGTAAGCCAAAAGGTGTTTTTTACCCCCACGGCAGGCAGGAGAGAGGAAATGATCAGGCTGCCTACCGTAAAGAGAAGAGACCCCGCCCCTCGGAGCATGCCGTAGTTTAAGCGCAGCTCGTTGCAGTTGCGCACCAGAAGATTCTCAGAAAAGGTCGACATGGAACCCCGAAAGAAATTGACCGCCGGGAGAAATGCCGTCAGCAGCAGGGGCGAAAAGGCAAAGCCCGTTGGGATCAAGGGCGTCAGGGCATACAGGGCGCTGGCGCAGATCAATAGGGTAATGAACACCTTCCGTAAAGAGCCCAGCTTGTCGCTTACCATACCCCAAAAGGAAACGGAAACGATTCCCACCCCGGAGCTGATGGCGTTCAGAAGCCCCAGCTGGGAAGCGGAAAACCCGATCTCCTGCAAGTATACGGTCTGATAGCAGCCAAAGGCCCAGGCGAACCAGAACATGCTGCACAGCCCCGCCTGATTCAATGCCTGCTTGCCGCGGTAGTCCAGCCGGGAGAAAATGCGTTTCATAATGATCTTCCTGTTCTTTTCAGCGTTTTAAGGCTTGTTTGAAAATAGAGAAAATGACGAATTTTTGACCGGAGACGGTCAATTTCAAGGAAAAACCGCAAGTCAATCTTGCGATTGACGAGGATTTTTGACGTAGAAAGTGCCCGTTTATGGGCAAAAGACGGCGTTTTCGATTTTTCAAACAAGCCCTAGTTATGGCAGCACGGTAAATTAAAGCCTGTCAACGGCCATAGAATAGCGCAAAGCGGTAGGACTGTCAATAGATTTTTCCCAAAAGAGAGAGGATTTCAGAAAAAATTTTTGGCGGGCGGAAATTGACGGAAAGCCTTGTAAAAGGGAAACAGCAATGCTATAATAAGTCCTTATATAATAGCGGAAATTTACAGAGAAAGCGAGTTGTGGTTATGCTGGACATGGAGTACAAGGACAAGTTCGTAAAAGAAGGCCTGACCTATGACGATGTTCTGCTGATTCCGGCGGAATCCCACGTTTTGCCCGGGGAAGCGGATCTTTCCACAAACCTGACAAATCGTATTCGGTTGAACACCCCCATTATGACCGCCGCCATGGACACGGTAACCGAGGCCGATATGGCCATCGCCATGGCCCGGGAGGGCGGCATCGGGATCATTCACAAAAACATGTCTATCGAGGCCCAGGCCGACCAGGTGGACCGGGTAAAGCGTTCTGAAAACGGAGTAATCGTGAACCCCTTCTTCCTGGCCCCGGATAACCTGGTGCGGGAGGCGGATGAGATCATGGGCCGCTTCAAAATTTCCGGCGTACCCATCTGTGAGGACGGCATTCTGGTAGGCATCATCACCAACCGGGACATGCGCTTTATGGAGGGCAGTGATTTTGACCAGCCCATTCGCAATGTAATGACCAAGGAAAACCTGGTCACCGCCCCGGTGGGCACCACCCTGGAGGACGCCCAGGGGATCCTCAGAAATCACAGGATCGAAAAGCTTCCTATTGTAGACGAGCACATGCGCCTGAAGGGGCTCATTACCATTAAGGATATCGAGAAAGCGGTGCGGTACCCCAATTCCGCCAGAGACGAAAAGGGCCGCCTGCTGTGCGGCGCGGCTATCGGCGCTACAAAAGATGTGCTGGAGCGGGCAGCGGCCTTGATCGAGGCCCAGGTGGACGTGGTGGTGCTGGATTCTGCCCACGGCCACAACAGCGGTGTGCTGGAGGCTGTGGCCAAGGTGAAGAAGGCTTATCCCAGCCTGCAGGTCATCGCGGGCAATATCGCCACCGCCGAGGGAGCAAAGGCCCTGATCGACGCCGGTGCGGACTGCGTGAAGGTGGGTATCGGCCCCGGCTCCATCTGTACCACCCGTGTGGTGGCGGGCATCGGCGTACCCCAGGTCACCGCCGTGTTCGACGCGGCCAGTGAAGCGGCCAAGCACGGCATTCCCGTCATTGCCGATGGCGGCATCAAGTACAGCGGCGATATCGTAAAGGCACTGGCAGCAGGGGCCAATGTGGTCATGTTGGGCTCCATGGTGGCAGGCTGTAAAGAAGCCCCCGGCGAGTACGAGCTGTATCAGGGCCGCCAGTTCAAGGTATACCGCGGCATGGGCAGCCTGGGCGCCATGGGCAAGGGCAGCAGCGACCGGTATTTCCAGGGCGAACAGAAGAAATTTGTGCCGGAGGGCGTAGAGGGTCGGGTCCCCTACAAGGGACCGCTGGCCGATACCATCTTCCAGCTGCTGGGCGGCCTGCGCTCCGGCATGGGCTACACCGGCTGCAAGAATATCGAGGAGCTTCACAGCAAGGCGAAATTCGTGCGCATCACCGGCGCGGGCCTGACAGAAAGCCACCCCCACGATATCCAGATCACCAAAGAAGCGCCCAACTACTCCATTCACGGCTGAGAAAAAGCAAGAACAGATAGATCGAAACCATAGAAAAAGCCATGCTGCAGGAGCTTATCCAACGCTCTTTACAGCATGGCTTTTATTCACTGTTAAATTCCAGTTTATCGAACGGGCTCCTCCATTGTCACTGCTGAGCAAAAAGTGCAGAAAGCTATAGCTTTCTTGGCATTTTTCCGACGAAGAATCTCGTTTTTAAATTTCTAAAGGAAAAAGGCAAAGGGAGAGATTCTTCACTTCGTTCAGAATGACATGTAGAGAGTGGGCGAATAACCGCTAAATTCCAATTTACCACCCTGCCAACGGTCGGGTCGGAAACTAGCTTTCCGTACCAAGCCGCTTCACGAGTGGCTGCGGCGCCTCGCCGCTAAATTCCAATTTGTCCGCTTAATAACAGTTAAGTCAGCGGCTGCCCACCTGTACTCGGCTGCCTTTCGAGTAACTACGGTGTATTAACCAACAAATTCCTTCCGCGTCCGCCGTCCCTCCTGTGGAAAAAACTGTGGAACAGCGCATGGAAGAAGCGCAGTCACTTTTGTATAAGAACCTGATCACTCAGGAGGAGTTTGAAGAGAAGCGCCGGAAGATTTTGGAGAAGCTGTAGACAGCGAGAAATCTTGCGCGACTGTGTGGAAGAAAGCTGTCTTTTTGCCTGAATTTTCCCGGCAGCATACAGAAAACCAATTCTTTCCTGTAAATAATCCTAAACTGCTTGACAAATACTAGCAGGTACAGTATAATAAGCAATGCTTCGCCGGAGGCGAAGCACCATTATGGCGGCATAGCTCAGTTGGCTAGAGCATTCGGTTCATACCCGAAGTGTCGATGGTTCAAATCCATTTGCCGCTACCATATGGCCCGGTGGTCAAACGGTTAAGACACCGCCCTTTCACGGCGGTAATACGAGTTCGATTCTCGTCCGGGTCACCATGGAAGGATAAGCGCTGGCCCTGGTTTCAGGGTCCGCGTTTTCTTTTATTTTTCCCTGACAAGAGGGATCCACGCGGAGAAAGGAATGCAGCATGATGAAGAAAAGAATATTGGCCCTGTGCATGGCCGGGGCGATGGCGATCACACTTTCCGCCTGCGGAGGCGCCGCGCCGCGTCTGCCCCAGCTTACCACGGAGGAAGCCTCCTCCGCGGTTTCCGGCGGGGAAGAGAAAACCGCGAAAAAACCAAACAGTGCCGATTATGAAAATACGTTATTGGGCCTGTGCTCCTATATGGAGGACGGGAAGGCTGTGGTAAAAGATGAGGAAGCGGTGGCCTTTGAAAACGGCAAGGTAGTGTTCAAAAAAGATTCTGTGACCACCTTCGTGGAGATGTCCTATAAGGAGATCGGCGCGATAGGGGGCTACCGGTATCAGTTTGCCTATAACGGCAGCACCGTACAGGCAGAGTTTTACGAATTTGCCCCGGAAAACCTGGACGAAAAGGGAAAAGCCTGTTTGGACAGCGTAAGGGAAAAGGGCTTCTTCCAGGTGCTGGATAACGAAGTTCCCGCCGTTTTGCACCCCAGCGAAAAATACTTGATGATTTATACGGATACCAAAAAAGACGAAAAGAACGAGGCGCAGAAAAAGCTTGCGGAAGAGCTTTTCCTCAGCTTTCAGAAATAAAAACGCCCAGGGGCTTGCAGCAATGCAGGCCTTTTTTGGGGCTTTAGTGGTTAGTAGCTAGTTGTTAGAAAGGGCGTAAGGTCGGGATTTTTCGTCACTTTGTTTCTCAGAATGACAGGAGAGGGCTTAGTGCGTTAAATTGGAATTTGGCGGCGAGGCACCGCTGCCACTCGTGAAGCTGCTTGGTGCGGAAAATCGGTTTCTGACCCGACCGTTGGCAGGGTGGTAAATTGGAATTTAGCGGTTATCCAATCACCACCCTCTTGTCATTCTGAGCGAAGCGAAGAATCTCGTCCTTCGCCTTTTTCCCGGAATCAAGGACGAGATTCTTCGTCACTTCGTTCCTCAGAATGACAGTGGGGAACTGTTCTATAAATTGGAATTTATCGAGCATTGGCTGCAACACTCGTGCCCTTACCCTTCATTGCTCATTCCATGCGCCCTTTCTCTTATTGCGCTACACAGGTCTAACACAAGTTAGCGTTTTGCTTTTATCTTTTTTAACCACCGGCCAGTTAATCGTTCCCCATTACACAAAATTTTAAGAAAGAAGTGGCTTGTTGTGCGAAGGCTTTTTCATTTGGGAGGGCGCGGAGGCTCTTATGAGATCGATATGACTCATGGGCCGCTGTTGGGCAAGATCGTGAAATTTGCCATACCACTGGCGCTTTCCGGTATTTTGCAGCTGCTGTTCAACGCCGCCGATATTGTGGTGGTGGGCCGCTTCGCGGGCAGCGGTGCCTTGGCCGCGGTGGGGGCCACCGGGGCGCTGATCAATTTGATCGTCACCCTGTTTATGGGCCTTTCCGTGGGTACCAACGTGCTCGTTGCCCAGTACTATGGGGCGGGGAACCGGAAGGATCTAAGCGAAACGGTACATACCTCGATCCTGGCAAGCACCGTGTTTGGCGTGGCGCTGATCGCTGTTGGCATTCTGCTGGCCCAGCCTGTGCTGAAGGCTATGGCTACTCCGCCGGACGTGCTGGATCAGGCGGTGTTATACATGCGCATTTATTTTATCGGCATGCCGGGCATGATGCTCTACAATTTCGGCGCGGCGGTGCTTCGGGCGGTGGGGGATACTCAGCGGCCCCTTTATTTTCTGCTGCTTGCCGGGGTGGTCAATGTCCTTTTGAATTTGTTTTTTGTGATCGTGCTGCATATGGGCGTGGCAGGCGTGGCGGCGGCCACTTCTATTTCCCAGGCAATTTCCGCAGGGCTGGTGCTGCTTTGCCTGATGCGGACGGACAGCATTTACCGGGTAGAGCTGAAGCGGCTGCGCATTAAGAAGGATAAGCTTCTGCAAATGGCGAAGATCGGCCTGCCCGCCGGAATTCAAGGGGCTTCCTTTTCCATTTCCAATGTACTGATCCAGTCCACCATCAATTCCTTCGGGCCCCTGGCCATGGCGGGAAATACCGCCGCCTCCAACATTGAGGGCTTTGTGTCCACGGGAATGGACGCCTTTTCCCAGGCGGCAATGTCGTTTACCGGGCAGAACGTAGGGGCAAAAAAGGTCAATCGGGTCAATCGGATCCTGGCCCTGTGTCTGGGGCTTGGAGTCAGCGTTGGGCTGGTGCTGGGCATCGGCGCGTATTTTGGTGGACCGGGGCTTTTGGGCATCTATTCCGGGGATCCGGAGGTGATCGCCTTTGGCCTTCGGAGAATGGCCATTGTATGCACCTGTCAGTGCATTGGGGCGCTGATGGGCAACATGGTAGGCGTACTGCGGGGTCTGGGGGCTTCCTTTGTTCCCATGGTGATCACCATTACCTTTGTGTGCGGTTTCCGGGTAGTGTGGCTCTATACGGCCTTTGCCGCAGTTCCCACGCTGGAAATGCTCTATGTTTCCTATCCCATCACTTGGGGGCTGGCCGCGCTGGTGGACTTTGGGTGCTATTTTGTCGTAAAGCACCGGGTAGAAAAAAAGCTGGCAGCGAGCAGTAATCGGGGAAGTCCCATTTCTGAAGGCTGACAACTGACCGCTTACGGCTATTATTTGGAAAGGGTGTATCTTGTGAAATTTCACTTAAAGCCCAGGGAACGCAGGAGCTCCTTTGAAATCGACATGACGGAGGGCCCTCTGCTGGGAAAAATCATAAAATTTGCCATACCGCTGGCGCTTTCCGGCATTTTACAGCTGCTGTTCAATGCTGCCGATATGGTGGTGGCGGGCCGCTTTGCGGGGAATGAGGCCCTGGCAGCGGTAGGCTCCACAGGAGCGCTCATCAACCTCATTGTCAATTTGTTTATCGGCCTTTCGGTAGGGGTGAACGTGCTGGTGGCCAGGGCCTATGGCTCCGGTCAGCTTTCCGAGCTGAATGAGACGGTACATACCGCGATCCTCACCAGCCTGATCTCCGGCGTGGCGCTGATTTTCATCGGCATCGGGCTGTCCCGCCCGGTGCTGACCTGGATGGGGACTCCGCCGGACGTGATCGACCAATCCATTTTATACATGCGCATTTACTTTGCCGGTATGCCGGCGGCCATGCTCTACAATTTCGGCGCGGCGGTGCTGCGCGCGGTGGGGGATACCCGCCGTCCTCTGTATTTTCTTACCGCGGCGGGCCTGATAAACGTGTGCTTCAATTTGTTTTTCGTGATCGCGCTGGATATGGGCGTGGCCGGGGTTGCCACCGCCACTGTGATCTCACAGGCGATTTCCGCCGGGCTGGTGCTGTGGTGCCTGGTGAAAAGCGACACGCCCTATCGGGTGGAGCTGAAGCGGCTGCGCATTGTGAAAAGCAAGCTGCTGCAAATGATGCGCATCGGGATTCCCGCTGGAATTCAAGGGGCCACCTTCTCGGTTTCCAACGTGATCATTCAGTCCACGGTGAATTCCTTCGGTTCCGCCGCCATGGCGGGGGCCACCGCCTCCAGCAATCTGGAGGGCTTTCTCTGGACGGTGGTAGACGCCTTTACCCAGGCCGCCCAAAGCTTTACCAGCCAGAATTACGGGGCGAAAAAGCCGGAAAGGGTCAGGCGTGTCTGCACGCTCTGCCTGATGATGGCGATCACGCTTAGCCTTGTGCTGGGCGGGGGCGCGTATCTGGGGGGGAATTTCCTGCTCAGCCTGTATACCGCCGACGGAAAGGTGATGGAATATGGCCTGCGCAGAATGCTCATCACCTGTGTGCCCTATTTTACCATTGCCCTGATGAATGTCATGGTAGGTATGCTGCGAGGGTTAGGCTCTTCCATGATGCCAATGCTCATGTCCATTATCGGCACCTGCGGTTTGCGTATCATCTGGATCTACGCCCTTCTGCCCTTAAACCCCACCTGGGAAATGCTGTTCTTATCTTATCCCGTTTCCTGGCTGGTCACAGGGGTCTTCCAGCTGGTGTGCTATTTCTTTGTGAAAAGAAAAGCCTTTGCCAAATTGAAGTCAGATGAGGCAGTCACATAAAAGCGATCGGGACCGCCCATTACGGACGGTCCCGATCGTTTTTAGATGCTGGATACTAGACGCTAGATGCTGGACGGTGGCGGCTTTGCTGACGCAAAGCATTGAAAGGAAGGCCAAAACTCCGTTTTTTGTCATTGCTGAGCAAAAAGCGAAGTTCCATTTGCTTTCCCGGCGAAGGATCTCGCCCTTAATGCCCTAAACAAAGGGCTAAAGGAGGAGCCTCTTCACCGAGAAAGCAAGGTTTTCTTGCTTTTTGTTCAGTAATGACAGGAAGAAGGTGAGTAGGTACCCGCTAAACTACAATTTATCGAGCACTTCTAATTCCTCATTGCCCAGAGCGCAAATTGCGAGCACAAATTGCGCTTATGCCCTTTTCTAACAACTAACTACTCGCGGCTAACTACTGCCCTTTCCTACACTGCGAACCGGTGGGCGCCGATCACGGCTACCACTTCACGGGACCAGATCCACTTGTTGGTGGTTTTCGCCGGGTTATAATAATAGATAGCGCCTCCGGTGGGATCGGAGCCGTTGATGGCCTCCCGGGCCGCCTGGTAAGCGGAATCCGCTACAGCGGCGTTGATGCCGCCGTCGTACAGGCAGGAAAAGGCGCCCTCCTGATAGATCACCCCGGAAAGGGTATTGGGAAAGGAGGGGTGGGCAATGCGGTTCATAATGACAGCTCCCACGGCAACTTGTCCCTCATAAGGCTCTCCCCGGGACTCCGCGGAAATAATAGAGGCCAAAAGCTGCACGTCGCTTTCACTGAAGCCCCCGTAAGCGCCGCCTGAGCCGCCCCCGTTGGAAAGGCCCAGAGCGGCCAGGGTGTTTTTCCCCACAATGCCGTCGGCATCCAGTCCCTGATCCCGCTGGAAGGCGATCACGGCCTGTTGGGTGCGGGAGCCGAAAATGCCGTCCGCCATACCGGGATCATAGCCCAATTCCTGTAAACGCTCCTGGATCTGGGTCACTTCTCCTCCACGGGAGCCGTACTTTGACAAAGCCGCCGCTCTGCCGCCGCTGTTCCACAGCATCAGCACGATCATGAAATTGACCAGCGCGATCACCAGGACCCGCCAAAGGATATGGGCAAGCTGTTTTCCCCTGTCTGCTTTCATTTTTCATTTCCTCCGTTTTTTCGTGAAGTCCTCTGAGAAAGGATATTTTTCACCGAGGGTGCTGCTTTCATTTTATATATAGTGCTTGGGCTGGTTCTCTATGCAAATAAAATTCCCTGCCAAAATAGAAGAGTATTCCAGGAAATTTTTGTTTTCTGGGAAAGCTATAAAAAGAAAATCGAAAAACAGGGCATAGCAGTATGGGTAATTGAGGTATACCCCTACTATATGTAGATAAAAATCAAGGTTTTGAAAAAAAGTTCAAAAAAAGGTAAAAAAGGTGTTGACAGAAGGGAGTGGTATGTGATAAGATAG
>CAJUTL010000013.1:29689-74394 GCA_910589395.1 uncultured Oscillospiraceae bacterium | reverse complement strand
CTGGGGCACAGCAACCGCTCTGACCCGTTCTCGTTTGTCAACTCGGTCGTTGCTGAGCCGGCAGGCGAGAACGGTGGAAGGGATAGTCACACGCAGAAAGTGGGATAAAACCGCCAGTTTTAATCCCCTCAGTCACGGCTTTGCCGTGACAGCTCCCCTTATAAATAAGCGGAGCCTAAGGGTGTTAAACAATAATTTAGCGATTATCCACTCACCTCCCTCCTGTCATTCTGAGCGAAGCGAAGAATTTCGTCCTTCGGGACTTTTTGAAGGGCTTTAAGGACGAGATTCTTCGTCGCTTCGTTCCTCAGAATGACAAAAGAGAGAACTTTCCCTTTTCTAACGACTAACTACTAACAGCTAACGACTAGTTCGCTAAACTATAATTTAGCGGCCCCTCCTGTGATTGTTAGACAAATAGCAAGAACCACACATAAAAAGAGCACATCCTTTTCGGATGTGCTCTTTTTTGCTGAAGTCAGCTTAAATTCAGGCGAGCTGACACATTGATTAAGCGAAGCTCAATCAATGTGTCAGGAAGAACATCAGGGCGAACAGAATGCCGATGATCCAGGTGCCCGCGTTAATTTCCTTGATCTTGCCGGTGAACAGCTTGATGAAGATGTAGGCGATCAGGCCGAAGGCGATGCCGTAGGAAATGTTGTAGGTCAGGGGCATGATGGCCACGGTCAGGAAGGCTACCACAGCAGTGGCGGGATCGTCCCAGTCGATGCTGCGGATATTGCCCATCATCAGCACGCCCACATAGATCAGAGCGGCGGCGCAGGCGTAGGTGGGGATCAGCTGCGCTACCGGGGACAGGAACATAGCGATGAGGAACATGGCGGCGGTGGCTATAGAGGTAAGGCCGGTGCGGCCGCCCTCACCAACGCCGGCGGAGGACTCCACAAAGGTGGTAACGGTAGAGGTGCCGCAGATAGCGCCGGTGCAGGTGGCAACGGCGTCAGCCAGCATGGCCTTGTTCATGTTGGGCACATCGCCTTCCTTGGTCAGCATATTGCCGGCGGCGCAGGCGCCGTACAGGGTGCCCAGGGTATCAAACATATCCACCATGCAGAACGCTAGCATAGAGGTAAGGAACATTACGGCAAAGGCACCGGTTCCGTGTTCGGCGATATAGGGGGAGAAGTTAAAGCCTTCTGTAAAGACTTTGCCGAATGCCTGAGTGCCGAAGTCCTTAAAAGCACCCAGAAAATCAGAAGACAGATTGGGGGCTACAGAAGTAGCGTAAAACTCGGGAACGGTAATGAGACCAATCACATAGTAGAGCACTGCGGAGCCCAAAATGCCCCACAGCACAGCGCCGCGGATCTTGGCCTTTGCCATGGCGCCGATGGCGAACACTGTGAGAATGGTGAGCAGCATGGGGAAGATAGCCGCCCAGGTAGCGCCGCCGTTGAATACGTTAAAGGAAGCAAGGGCCACCTTGGTGGAATCGTTGCCCACAACGATACCGGCGTTCTGCAGGCCGATAAAGGCGATAAACAGGCCGATACCGGCGGCGATAGCGGTTTTGACAGCCTTGGGAATGGCATCAAAGATGATTTTCCGCAGGCCGGTAACGGTCAAAAGCAAGAACACTACGCCATCGATCAGAACCAGCACCAGGGCGTTTGCGTAGCTGAGGCCCATGCCCACACACATAGTGTAGACAAAGAAGGCGTTCAATCCCATACCGGAGGCCTGTGCCAAGGGCAGATTGGAAAGCAGGCCGATCAGCACCGTGCCTACAATGGCGGAAAGAGCAGTAGCGATATAAATCGCGCCGTAACTCACGCCCAATACATTGGTGCCGTCGCCGAAGGGATCGGAGAACATTCCGGCGTTGACCATCAAGATATAGGCCATTGCCATGAATGTGGTGATACCGGCGGTGATCTCTGTCCGGACGGTGGTGCCGTGTTCTTTCAGCTTAAAGAACTTTTCCAAAACATTCACACTCCTAACAATAAAATATGCCCCCAAATTTTTCAGCAGCCTTTTCTGAAATACAGGTGACCGTCAAACAAAATGGGGGAACAAACCTAAGTATATCGTTTCCTTCTCGGAAAATCAATAGATTTGTCACATTTTATTCATATTTTTCCTTTTTTGGAGAAAACCGCCTTCCGCAGCTGCATTTTTGTGGCCGCGGGATAAGGCCCGCCGGATCCCGCAGCTTAAAGACAGAGGCAGACCGGTGGTTTGCCTCTGTCAAGTAAAGCTGTACTGTTGTGATACGGCTGCGGAAAGGCGGAATGGGCTCCCCGGCTGTCAGACCGGTTTATTGTTTTCACCCCAGACGCAGAGCTGGTCTAAAACAGCCATCAGAGATTTTCCACGGTCGCTGAGACTGTATTCCACTTTTGGCGGGATCTGCGGGTACTCTGTTCTGATGATCAGGCTGTCCCGCTCCAGCTCTTTCAGGTTTGTGCTGAGGGTTTTGTCGGATATGTTTTTTACATATCTCTTCAGCTCGTTGAACCGCACGACCCGGTACTCCATAAGGCAGTAGAGAATCACCATCTTGTGCTTGCCGGATATGAGGGACATCGTATAGCTGAATCCGGTATCCTCAAAATTCGCGTTCTTAAGAAAGCTCTTTATCATGGTTCACTATCCTTTTAGTTAGTACCTATCAAAAATGATAGTACTTGTACTATTTATGGCGGATGCTATAATGATACACAGGACAGCTGACCCTGTCAATATCGCCAAAGTAAGGTAATTACGATGAGAGCAAAACTGGATATTACAGAAGGCATTTTCCCCATGCCTGTTCTGATGGTTGCCACCTACAATGAAGATGGCAGCGTCCATGTGATGAACGCCGCCTGGGGTACGATGCAGGAGCGGGGAGTTGTGGCGCTTAATTTGACCGAGACCCATAAGACCGTAAAAAACATCAAGGCGCGGGGAGCCTTCACTGTCAGCATAGCCGATGCCGCCCATGTGAAGGAGGCGGACTATTTCGGCGTGGAATCCGGAAACAGGGTCGCTGACAAATTCGTGCGCAGCGGCCTCACCGCTGGCAGGGCCGAAACAGTGGACGCCCCTGTGATAAACGAGTTGCCTCTGTGCCTTGAATGTGAATTTATGGAATATCAGGACAATAAATATGGCTGTGGAGTGATCGGCAAGGTCGTCAATATCACAGCGGACGAAAGCGTTATGGTAAACGGCAAGGTCGATATATCGCTGGTGAACGCCATTGCCTTTGACCCATACACCCATGGATATTACCGGGTGAGCGAACGTGTTGGGGAAGCATTCCGGGATGGTCTGGATCTGAAAAAATAAAACAGCCGCCCGCTGAAAAGCAAACGCTTCTCAGCGGGCGGTCGTTTTATTATGGCTGCTGCGGAAAACGATCACTCTTTTCCGCATTTTTTGCTTTCAAAGAATTTTGGCACCATTGGATCTTGTATTCGATCTTGCAGAGATGCTTTTGCAGTGTGTCGATCTCCTCCAGTACATGCCGCCGGTGATCGGTGAAGATCTCCAGCCGCTGCTCCAGCGTGCTGTCTCCGACTTTGACCAGATCAAAATACCGTTTGATATCCTTCAACGGCATGCCGGTGCTTTTCAGGCACATCGTAAGCTCCATTTGAGCCTTGCTTTCCTCGGTGTAGGTGCGCACACCGCTTTTTGTCCGCTGAGGCGTAAGAATACCCTCTTTTTCGTAAAAACGCAGGGTGTGGGGCTTTACGCCGAAAAGCTCTGCCATTTGTGAAATGCTGTATTGCATGGAAAACTTCCTTTCCGGGCGTTTTTGAACGCCTTGTGTTCGTCGGTAAAAAGCAAAAATTCGAATAGATACCTTCAGTTTAATCTCTGTTCAAAGGCTTGTCAACGAGACGGAAAAGCATCTTTTTGAATTTTTATACAAATATCAGTGCATAAAATTGCGTATATTCGGGGTTTTACCACTTGAAAATGAAAAAATATGCTGTATAATAGACCTCACAACCAAAGAAAATTTTACAAAACTGCCGGGAAGCTCCGATCAGCCGCCCAAAAGCGTCTGTCGGAAAACCGGCCGAAAACCGGCAAAACTCGCCGCTTGGAAAGGAAGAGGTCTTTTTTATGAAAAAGTTAAGTGTTTTGTTAGCGTGTGTACTGCTGCTGGGTATTCTGTTTACCGGCTGCGGGGAAAGTTCCGACAATTCTGTTGTTTCCACCGTGGAGAAGGGAAAGCTTCACATGTCCACCAACGCCGCCTTCCCTCCCTATGAAATGCTGAAGGACGACGGAAGCTTTGAAGGGATCGATGTAGAGGTAGCGGAGGCCATCGCAAAGAAGCTGGGTCTGGAGCTTGTGGTGGACGATATGGATTTCACCGCCGCCCTTACTGCCGCCCAGAACGGACAGAGCGACATTGTGATGGCGGGCGTTACCGTCAACGAAGAGCGCAAGGCAGTTCTGGATTTTACCGATTTCTACGCCAAAGGCGTACAGGTTGTCATCGTGCCGGAGGGCTCGGACGTGACTCTGGATAACCTGGGCGAAAAGATGATCGGCTGCCAGAAAGGTACCACCGGCTATACGCTGGCTTCCGCCCCTGTGGAGGAGGACGGCTATGGAGAAGACCATGTGATCGGCTATGATAACGGCGCCATGGCTGTGGAAGCCCTGAAGGGCGGGCAGATCGACTGCGTGCTCATCGATAACGAACCCGCCAAGGCTTACGTGGCCGCCAACGAGGGGTTGACCATTCTGGAGGGCGAGTGGCTCAACGAGGATTACGCCATCGGTGTGAAAAAGGGAAATACGGAGCTTCTGGAGGCAGTCAACGGCGCGCTGAAGGAGCTGATCGAAGATGGCACCGTGCAGAAGATCATCGATAGCTACATTTCCGCCGAATAAGAACTTGTACCGATAACAAGCTCTAAAGCAGGAACCGGCTCCTGACCGTTCAGGGGCCGCTTTCCGCTGTACTGCCGTAAAACATGTTGAGGAGGGAGCCTCTCAGTGGAGAAGTTCTGGGCCGAATTTATCGAAAAATTTAAGATGGCCTTTGTCACAGGCGATCGCTGGAAGCTTTATTTGCAGGGTATGGGCACCACCCTGGGGCTTACGATCACCGCCCTGGTGATCGGCGTTTTCCTTGGGGTACTGGTGGCGGTGATCCGCTCCGCCCACGACCAGCAGCGCCCGGGCCGCCGCAGCGCCGGTCTGGCGGTGGTGAATGCCGTCTGTAAGCTGTATACCACCGTGATACGGGGTACGCCCATGCTGGTGCAGCTGCTGATCTGGGGGTTTGTCATTTTCAAAACCAGCCGCAACCGTTTCTTGGTAGGCATGCTGGGGCTGGGCATCAATTCCGGGGCCTATGTGGCGGAGATCGTCCGGGGCGGCCTGATGAGCGTGGACGCGGGACAGAGCGAGGCGGGGCGGTCCCTGGGTCTCGGTTATCTCGATACCATGCGTTATATTGTGATCCCCCAGGCCTTCAAAAATATTTTGCCCGCTTTGGGCAACGAGTTCATCGTTCTTTTCAAGGATACCTCTCTGGTTTCCTCCATCGGCGCGGCGGAAATTTTATATTATGCCGAGGCGGTGGGGGCCAAAACCTACGAGTATATGTTCCCCTATCTTGGCATTGCTTTTATGTATCTGGTGTTCTGTATACTCTTTACCTGGCTTCAGGGAAGGCTGGAAAGGAGGCTGAGGCAAAGTGATAGACGTTAAAAATCTGGAAAAGTCCTTCGGCGGGCATCTGGTGCTCAAGGGAATCAACGAGTATATTGAGAAAGGGGAAAAGGTAGCGGTCATTGGCCCTTCCGGCTCAGGAAAATCCACCTTTCTGCGGTGCCTGAACCTGTTGGAGCAGCCCACCGGCGGCACCATTACCTTTGAGGGGGTGGATATCACCGACCCCAAAACGGATATCAACGCACTGCGCAGCCGTATGGGCATGGTGTTTCAGCAGTTCAATCTGTTCCCGCACCTTTCCGTCCGGGAAAACATTATGCTGGCCCCAGTAAAGCTAAAGCGAATGACGAAGGAAGAGGCCGGAAAAAAAGCGGAAGAGCTTCTGGAGCGGGTAGGCCTGCCCGATAAGGCGGCCGCTTACCCCAAGCAGCTTTCCGGCGGGCAGCAGCAGCGCATCGCCATTGCCCGGGCGCTGGCCATGAACCCTGAAGTGATGCTTTTCGATGAGCCCACCTCCGCCCTGGATCCTGAAATGGTGGGAGAGGTGCTGGAGATCATGAAGGAGCTGGCCAACGACGGCATGACCATGGTGGTAGTCACCCACGAAATGGGATTTGCCCGGTCCGTTGCCACCCGCGTGCTTTTCATGGACGAGGGCGTGATCGCCGAACAGAACGAACCGGAGGCCTTCTTCACAAGTCCCCAAAACCCCCGGCTGAAGGAGTTCCTTTCCAAGGTGCTGTAAGGGCAAAAGGAAATGAGCAGTGAGCAGGTAACTGCTAAATTATAATTTAGCGTCCTTAGGCACCCCTTGCGCGAGTAAGGGGTGCTGGTCTCCGGTGGAGACCGTTCAGCACCGACCGAAGCGAAGCGGAGAAAGCTGTCACGGCTGCGCCGTGACTGAGGGGATTCCAACTAGCGGTTCTATGCCACTTTCTGCGTGTGACTATCCCTTCCACCGAGTCTCACCTGTCGGTTCGGTCGGTTCGCACCAGCGTCCCACCGGGACGCGCTCACCCTATCGGCGGTCCCCGCAGACTGCGAAGCAGTCTGTTTCCCCTCTATAAATAAGGGGAGGCTAAGGGCAGATAAATTCCAATTTATCGTACTAACCGCCCTCTTGTCGTTCTGAGGAACAACGTGACGAAGAATCTCGCCCTTAATGCCTGAATAATGTGACCTTTCTAACAACTAACTGCTAACGACTAACAACTATATAACCGGGGAAGGTTTTTACGGATTTTTCTTGACAACACGCACAAGGTGGTGTAAAATCTACACTATTCCAAAGTGAATAGACGAAGGCCCGGATTTCGGGCTGAAGTCAGAAAAGGCTATGACGAAGACGGCAGGAGGCTTTTCCTTTTCAGAGAGCCGGCGGCAGGTGCGAGCCGGTATGGCAGTTTCTTTACGTTTCCGGTAATACCGGAAGCTGTGCTTATCCCTTCCGAGCCGGAGACCCGAAGCCCGCGGCGGCTGGCTGCGTAAGGGTAGTAGGCGTCTCCCGTGTATGCTGCGTTAATGCATAGGGCGTGTTTGCGCCCGATAAGAGGTGCGTAAAGCACAATTTGAGTGGTACCGCGGGATACGTTCCGCCTCAAAGAATCGTTGGGATTCTTTGAGGCGTTTTTTTATCTCGGAAAAGCCCGGCCGGCAAAGCTATTGCGGCGCTTCGCTGCATAAGATTTTTTTGAAGGGGGAATCTACCCAATGGAAGCAGTAGAAAAAAACGATCTGAAGGCCCAGCTTTCCCAGGTGGCGGAGCGGATCCGCACTATGCGGGAGATCATGGGGCTGTCTGAGGAAGAAATGGCAAAGTGTACCGGCGTATCAAAAGAAGACTATCTGCGCTGTGAAAGCGGTGAAGCCGATTTCAGCTTTACCTTTATTTACAAATGCGCAAGCCGCTTTGGTATTGATCCCACCGATCTGATCAAAGGCGCAAGTCCTACTCTTTCCAGCTATACGGTGTCCAGAAAGGGAGACGGTTTGCCCATTACCCGGCGGCAGGGCTTCAAATATCTCAACATGGCGCCCCTTTTTAAGAACAAAACAGCGGAGCCCTTCTATGTTACCATGCCCTATTCCGAGGCGGAGCAGAATGTGGCTATCAAGCTTTCCACCCATGTGGGCCAGGAGTTTGATATTGTGCTCAAGGGCTCCATGAAGGTACAGGTGGGGAACCATATCGAAGAGTTGTTTGAGGGAGATTCCATTTACTACAATTCCGGCACGCCCCACGGCATGATCGCCACCGGCGGTGCGGATTGCGAATTTTACGCCATTGTGTTAAAGGGCGCGGAGGAATTTGCCCCGGAGCAGGACCGCTTCCAGAAGCTCATCGACCAGAAGCTGGCCCGGCAGGAGCGGGAAACGGTAGCTACTCCCTTTGTGGAGACAACGCTGAATGAAAACGGTGTGCTGAAAAGCATCCACTTCAAAAACGAGGAGAGCTTCAATTTCGCTTTTGATATTGTGGATAAGCTGGCGGACCGAGAACCGGACCGCCTTGCCATGCTCCATGTGGCGAAGGACAAAACCGAGCGGCGCTTTACCTTCGGCGATATCAAGCGCATGTCCAACAAAACCGCCAATTATCTGGAATCGCTGGGGATCAAAAAAGGAGACAGGGTCATGGTGGTGCTGAAGCGCCACTACCAGTTCTGGTACGTGATCACAGCGCTGCACAAAATTGGCGCTGTCATCATTCCCGCCACCAATCTTTTGATGGAGCACGATTTCGATTACCGCTACAAGGCGGCGGGGGTAAAGGCCATTTTCTGCACGGCGGACGGCCAGACCGCCGACGAAGCCGACCGGGCTGCCCAAAACTGCGACAGTGTGCAGGTGAAGATCATGGTGGGAGAAAACCGCCTGGGCTGGCATGATTTTGACAGGGAAGTAGAGTCCTTTTCCAACGTGTACGACCGAAAGCCCGATTCCCCCTGCGGCAGCGATACCATGCTGATGTACTTTACCTCCGGCACCACGGGTTATCCCAAGATCGCCGAGCACAGCTACAAATATGCCCTGGGGCATTACACCACCGCCAAGTATTGGCACAATGTAAACCCCGAGGGCCTGCATTTCACCATTTCCGATACGGGCTGGGGCAAAGCCATGTGGGGGAAATATTACGGCCAGTGGATGAATGAGGCCGCCATCTTTACCTATGATTTCGATAAGTTCGACGCCCACGATATCCTGCCCATGTTCGCGAAATACCACATTACCACCTTCTGTGCCCCGCCCACCATGTACCGTTTCTTCATCAAGGAGGATCTGTCCCGATATGACCTTTCCTCCATCGAGTATTCCACCACCGCCGGAGAAGCTTTGAACCCGGAGGTCTATGAGCAGTGGAAGCGGGCCACCGGCCTTTCCCTGATGGAGGGCTTTGGACAGACGGAGACCACCCTTGCCATCTATAACCCCATCGGTACCGTGCCGAAGCCCGGTTCCATGGGCGTGCCGAACCCGCTGTTTCAGGTGGATATCGTACTGCCGGACGGCACCCCAGCCCCCATCGGTGAAACGGGGGAGATCGTGATCCATACAGAACAGGGGGTTCCTTGCGGTCTCTTTAAGGGATATTATCAAAATGAAAAGCTCACAAGGGAAGCCTGGCACGATGGGCTGTACCACACAGGGGACACCGCCTGGCGGGACGAGGACGGCTATTTCTGGTATGTGGGCCGCACCGATGATGTGATCAAGTCCTCCGGCTACCGCATTGGCCCCTTCGAGATCGAAAGCGTTATCATGGAGCTGCCCTATGTGCTGGAATGTGCCGTCACCGCCGCACCCGATCCCATTCGCGGCCAGGTGGTAAAGGCCTTTGTGGTGCTCACCAAGGGAACGGAAGGCACGGAAGCGCTGAAAAAGGAGATCCAGGGCTATGTCAAAAAGCACACGGCCCCCTATAAATATCCCCGCATTGTGGAATTCCGGGAGGATCTGCCCAAAACCATCAGCGGCAAGATCAGAAGAACAGAGCTGAGGGGCTGAAAAAAGCTTCAGAAATCAGTAAGGAAAGGCGCTTGAAAAGAGAAAGGAAAGGGACTATACTGTTTCTATGGTGTTTTTCCGCTTTCCTGAGAAAGGAGAAATACCCATGCTGGTAGAAGAAAAGGCCTTTACGTTGAAGGACGGGCGGCGGGCAGTGCTGCGCAGCCCGCGGGAGGAGGACGCCGCAAGGCTGCTGCAATATCTGACGGCCGCCTCCGGAGAAACGGATTTTATTCTGCGTACTCCCGAGGAGTGTGAGAAGCTTACTCTTGAAGGGGAAAAGCAGTGGATCGAGCACATGAATTCTTCGGAAACCGATATCACCCTGCTGTGTGAGATAGACGACAAAATCGCTGGAAACTGCGGGATCTTCCGGGATCCGTGGCAGAAGACCCGGCACCGGGCGCGGGTGGCTATCGCCCTGCTCAGGGAATTCTGGAGGCAGGGGATCGGCACAAAGATGTTTGAGGAAATGATCCGCATCGCGGAAAGCTGGGACGGCGTTTCCCAGATAGAGCTGGAATTCGTGGAGGGCAACGCCCGTGCCCAGGGATTGTACGAAAAAATGGGCTTTCGCATTACCGGTGTGCGCCCCGACGCCATTCGTCTGCGGGACGGCACGCTGCTGAACGAGTACATGATGGTCAAAAAGCTGGAACGATAAAACAAAAGCCCTTGCAAAATCAAGTGAAAAAGAAAGCTGGTATTTGGTATGTTGAAAAGCATTCGCAACAGTCTGGTAGCCACCTCTGTGCTCTATGTGATCTTGGGCGTGGTGCTCATGGCCTTCCCCGATTCCTCCCTGAAGCTTGCCTGCGCTTTGATCGGCGTGGTCACGCTGATTTACGGAGGGATCCGGATCGTTTCGTATTTTCAAAACGGCGGCGCTTACGCGAACCGCTTCGACCTGTTTTTGGGTGTGATTTTAGCGGTGATCGGCGTGTTTTTGCTGCTTTGCCCCCAGTTTATCGTCTCTTTGATCCCCATTGCCCTGGGAATCTATATTTTGGTAGACAGCTTTGCCGCCCTGAAAAAGGCGCTGGATATGAAAGCGCTGGGCTTTGAAAAGTGGTGGATCTCCTTCCTCACCGCTCTGGCGCTGACGGTTTTCGGCGCGGTGATGATCTTCAACCCCTTCGGGACCATGGCTTCCCTGGTGATGTTTATCGGCTTCGGTTTCATTTTTGACGGCGTGTATACGCTTATCAACACCATGATAGCCGCCAGAGTATTCCGGGGATAGGGCAAAGCGGTTGTTAGTTAGACGTTGCTTGTATTTTAGAAAGGGCCTGCCGCAAAACGCGGCAGGCCCTTTCTAACTGCTGGACGGTAGCAGCGCTGCTTATGCAGCGCAATACTGAGCAATGAGCAATTAGCAATAAAGGACAAGGGCGGCAAATTATAGTTTAGCGTACATTTCCCTATACTGTCATTCTGAGGAACAAAGTGACGAAGAATCTTGTCCTTAAAGCCCTTCAAAAAGGCCTGAAGGACGAGATCCTTCACTTCGTTCAGAATGACAGATAGAAAGTAAGCGGTTCGCCGCTAATTCCAATTTATCAAATTTGTCTTTCGCCCTTAATAGCTCATTTCTCATCGCTAATTCTACTTTACTCTATTCCCTGAAAAACAGGTATTCCGTTTTTCCCTCCAGCTCCACCCGGCGGGAGGAAACGCCGAATATTTCGGCGGGGAGGCCGCTGTCGAACACTTCGCCGGCGGGGCCGAAGGCCCGCAGGCTGCCATTTTCCAATAGGGCGATCCGGTCGCTGCAGGCAAAGGCCAGGGGCAGGTCGTGCAGTACCATGAGAATGGTTTTCCCCAGGTCGCGAATTTTGCGGATCAGCTCCAACGTTTCGTGTTTCTGGCCGATATCCAGATAGGTGGTGGGCTCGTCCAGAAATAGAATTTCTGCGTCCTGAGCTAAAGTCATAGCCAAATACACTCGCTGCCGCTCACCGCCGGAAAGCTCGGAAAGCTCTTTTTCCAACAGTCCGGAAACGCCGGTTTGCTCTATGGCAAGCTCTATCGCTTTACGGTCTTTGTCAGTCAAATCGCGCCCAAAGGAAAGATGGGGGTATCTGCCGTGGGCGATCAGCCTGTCCGCCCGAATGGCGGGGACGTCTCGAGCCTGGGGCAGAAACGCCGCCAGCCTGGCAAATTCCCTGCGGCCGAACTCCGCCTGCTTTCGGCCCAGAAAGCGGATCTCCCCGCCGGAAAGGGGCAAAAATCCGCAGGCGGCCCGAAGCAGGGTAGTCTTTCCGCAGCCATTGGGGCCGATGAGGGAAACGATCTCTCCCCGGTTTACGGTGAAGTCAATGCCGTGCAAAATTTCCCGGAAGCCGTATCCAGCCCGCACCTTGGAAAATTCTATCATAGAGAGCTTCCCCCTTCCCGCCCGGAGCTGGCTTTTTCTTTTTGAAGGGAGTAGCCCCGTTTCCGGCCGCGCAGCAGCAGAAAGAGGAAAAAGGGGCCGCCCAACAGGGAAAGCAAGATGCCCACCGGAATTTCATAGGGGGCGAAAAGCACCCGGCTGAGCAGATCGCAAAGGGCGACAAAGCCCGCTCCCAAAAAACAGCTGGCGGCGCAGAGAACGCGGTGGGAGGAGCCGAACAGCCTGCGGGCAATGTGGGGGACGATCAGCCCCACAAAGCTGAGAAGCCCCGAAAAGCTCACCGCGCACCCGGCAAGCACACAGGCGGTGAGGATCAGTCCAAACCGCACCTCTCTTACAGGAAGCCCCAGACTGCGGGCAGTCTCTTCCCCCAGACACAGCACATCGGTCTGCCGGGCCAGCAGCAGCGCCAGCAGTAGCGCTGTCAGGATCAGCCCCCAGGCCGGGGTGATATCCTTTAGGGAAACGCCGGAAAACCCGCCGATCAGAAAAGTACCGCCGTTGTACAGAGTATCGGGGAAAAAGGTTTTTACCGTGTTGATTCCAGCGGTAAAAATACTGCTGACCGCCACTCCGGCCAGAATAATGGTGAGCTTTCCCGCGCCGGCCGCCGCGGCAACCGCGTAAATGACTAAAGTAGCCAGCAGCGCTCCCAAAAAGGCGCCCAGCGAGGAAGCCCACCGGCTTGCGGGGAGAAGGGCCATAGAGAGAAAAGTGAAAAAGCCTGCCCCGGCATTGACGCCGATCACATTGGGGGCGGCGAGCGGATTGCCCAAAGCCGCCTGGATCAGTACGCCGCTGACCGCCAGCGCCGCCCCGGCCAGCAGGGAAGCGCAGACCCGAGGCAAGCGTACATACAGCAGAATACGGGTCTCCGGGGAGGAAACATCTCCCTGAAGCAGCTTTCCCAGGCTCTGGAAAAAGGGCAGGGAGGAAGAGCCCAGGCTCAGCCCCAAAAACGCGCAGAGCAGGGGGAAAAGTCCGGCAAGCAGCAGCTTTGCCCAGGTCTTATTTTTCATAGTCGATACCGGGATAAAGGATCTCAGCCAGATACCCATAGCTTTCCCCCCAGCGCGCGTTGGGTTTATAGTGAAACAGCTCCTTGGGCAACACCACATACCGCCCCTCTTTTACAGCGGAAAGCTCCTGCCAGGCAGGGTTTTCCGCGATCAGGGAATCCAGGTAGCTCAACGCTTTTTTCTCGCTGCCCATGGTGGTGACAAAAATGAAATCCGGATCCGCTTCGATCACTTCCTCCAGGCTCAGATCCTCCAGCATGGAAGGATGGTCGTCGGCGATATTGTGGCAGCCCAGTTCCTTTAAGATAGCCCCGGCAAGCTCTTCGTCGGATTTCGCCTTGATGCCGGAGGAAAAGGCACGGATCAGCAGTACCGAGGGCTGTGCCTCCGTTTGCCGCTTTTGCGCGGCGGCGGTGACGGATCCGATCAGGGCCTCCGGCTTTTCCACCGTTTCCCGGTACAGGTCGTCCCGCCCGGTAACGGTGCAGAAGCCTTTCATCATGGCGGCGTAATCCGCAAAGGTATCTACGCGGAAATAGGCGCAGGTGAGCCCAGCGTCCTCCAGCACGTCCCGGATCTCCTGGTGGGGAACAATATCGGCGGAGAGGATCACAAGCTCCGGATCCAGCGCGATGATCTTTTCCGTGTTGGGCTCCTTTACCGTGCCCACAATGGCGGCATTTCCCACGTCCAGCCCCCGCTCCTCCACCGCGTCCTCTGTGGTTCCCACAAGGCTTCCTCCGGCGGAGAGCCAGGCGTCGGCATAAGAGCCGTACAGGCACACCGTTCTGGGATCGGCGGGAACCTCTAAAACGTCCCCGTTGGAATCGGTCAGCAGGAAAGCTTCCGCCTTCGAAGCGGCGGAGAGAGCGGAACCGTTTTCTGTAATATTGGAATCGGAAGCTGCTTTTTCGGCGGAACAGCCGCCCAGCAGCAGACAGAAGAAAAGCAGAAAAGCAGTGGTTCGTTTCATAAAAAGGTTCCTTTCCTTTTCGGAAAGCAGGGAAAATTCCCTGCTTTTATATCTTCGCTATCAGGCGTATATCGGATAAGCCATAGTATAGTATAAAAAAAGAAAAAGGGCAATCTGAAAAAAGCAGTTTTTCACCGCTGAAAAAGCGGTTTAGACTTTTTTCGAGACTCAAAGTGGAATTTCGGTTGCATTTTCACGGGTGGTATAGTATAATCTCAAAAAAGTGAATGTTTATTTACTGAATAAAAGCTTTTGTGTGCAAGGAAGGGTACAAAACGCTTTTGCCCCGGTCATAGCGGCCGGAACAGATTTTTTCTGTGGAAATGAATTGTTATCAAAAAACCGGGAGGGGAGAGATACGGCGGTGCGAAATCGAAGGCCTCAAAACGCGGTCGCGCTTTTTTTGGCGCTGTTCCTCTTTGTGGGGCAGCTTTCCTTGAATGGATCCGCAGCGGAAGGGGAGAAGCCCATTTTTTTGACAGGCCGGTTTGATTCCGTGGCCTATCCCGATGAGCTTTCCTATCAGTTTCCCTACCGGGACAGCTACTTTTCCGGCTCCGGCACGGAGTACCGGCATGCTTTGGCCCAGTGTACGCTGGGCATGGCGGTTTCCGCCTTTCGCAGCGCGGATCAGGCTTTGGATCGGAAGGATCAAAATATTCGGGAATATCTCACGCAGGCAGGTTTTTCTCAGCTGGAGAGCCAGGAATTCAACGAGCGCCCTACCGCGAAGACGATCGCCACCCTGATCGCTTCAAAACCCCTGGAGGACGCGGAAGGGGAATTTACCCTTCTGGCGGTGGCGGTCAGCGGCGGGGGATATCAGGATGAATGGCTCAGCAATTTTTCCTTTGGAGACGAGGATGTTCACGAGGGCTTTTTCTCCGCGGGCTTTACCGTGTTTGAGCGGGTGTTCGACTATGCGGAGAGATATGCCGCCGGAAAGCGCGTGAAGATCTGGATGGGCGGCTACAGCCGGGCCGCGGCGGTGAGCAACATGGCCGCCGTGTTGATGCTTTCCACGGAACAGATCGCCCCGGAGAACCTCTTTGTCTATACCTTCGCCACGCCCAATAACGCCAAGGCGGAAAAATTCAGCGAGGAATATGACTACTCCTCCATTTTTAATATTGTAGGCATGTTTGACCCCATTCCCTCCATTCCGTTTTCGGAATGGGGCTATGGAAAGCTGGGGACTACCCTTCGGCTTCCGGCCCGGGAAACAACGGCGGACTATGAGTCCCGCTGCGAGCCGGTAAAGGAAATTTACCGGGAGATCACCGGCGGAGCTTATGAAAGCAGCCCGGAATGCAACTGGTTTATTCAGAAGCTTTACCAACTTTTGTACGATATGATCGGCACGGCGGAGCATTATGAGTCAGAGGTGGAAACAGTGATCGATTCCGCCTGGGAAAACAACTCCAGCACCTACACGCTTCTTCGGGAGATCTGCCGGATCCTTTCAGAGGACGTGGAGGTGGATCACATGCTTTTGGGGGAGGCTCCCACAGCGGACACCCTGCTCTCGGTGTTTCTCTATGATCTTTCCATGGAAAAGCTGGGTCTGGAAGAAAATAGGCTGGGAAAGCTTCCCCTTTCCAGCCAGCTTTTTTACGAGCACTGTCCAGAGGTGTACGTTTCCTGGGTGCTGTCTCAGGAGCAGCCGGAAAAGCTGTTTGTTTCCGATACCGGCTACCGGCGGATCTTTCTTCCGAAAGATACGGAGTATCTGCTGGCGGACGCGGCGGGAAACCCTGTGGAACGCCCCTGCGCGGCGGCCTTGGGAAACGCGGGAATGCTTACCGTTCCCGCCGGGGAGGAGTATGTGCTGTCGCTGCTTCCAAGCGGCAAGGAGGATCGATTTCTCAAGGTGATGGCCTATGAGGCCGGATCGATGCGTTATGTGTATCAGCTTTATCGGGTGAAGGGGGGAGAAGGCAGCTGGCTTCAGCTGGAGCTTCCAAAGGCTCAGCCCTATGAGCTGAGCGGCATTTTCCTGAAGGCCTCCGGCACGGCTGTTCCCCCGGCCGAGCAGGCGCTGGAGCGGGCCGAGATCCCCCCCAGCGCCGTGTTCGAGCTGGAGGGCAGCGGGTGGCTGCCGTCCCATTTTCTTCCCCTTGTCCTGACGCTTCTGCTGCTTTTGCTTTTCTTTTTTCTGGTTCTGTTGATTTGGCTGCCTGTGCATTTCTTCCGAAAGCGCAGAAGGCGCCAGGCCGGCCAGGCCGAGAGAAGATAAGCCGGAGCTGAATTTCAATAAAAAATAAGGATATTTCCAAAAAAGAAGAGAGGAACGTTTTATGGAACAACGACCTTCCCTGCGCGGATCAGCCGGACGCCCGAAACACGCCGCGAAAAAGAACGGATTCCTGCTGCTGTGGCTTCTACCGCTGCTTGCGGTTTTGATTGCGGCTCTGTGGTTTTTCCTGTTTTCCGGGAAAGAAGAGCAAAAGGCGCCCGCCGCGTCCGGCGTCTCCTCCGGGGCTCTCTCTTCCGCGCCTTCCAAGCCGGAGCCTTCTCCGCCTTCCTCCGCGCCGGTATCCTCCGAGCCCAAAAAGGAAGCGGAGCCCACGCCGCTTCCGGAACAGAAGCCGCCTGCGGGCGACCCGGAGCAGCTGGGAGCGCTGCTGAAAATCGGCGATACGGGCTATGAGTATTATAATTTTGTCACGGACTTTGCCAACGAGTATATTTCCACCGTGGCCCGGGCGCAGGAACAGCTGGGGGACAGAACGCTTTACGACCTGGTGATCCCCACCAGCATGGGCGTGATGCTGCCGGAGAGTTATATCGAGCAGCACGGCATCAACAGCTCTGACCAGAGGAAGGCCATTGAAGAATACCTGTACCCCTCCATTGGCGGTCTGGCTCCTCGTGTGAAAACGGTGTCGCTGTTTGATCCCCTGCGGGCTCACGCCGGGGAATACATTTACTTCCGCACTGACCATCACTGGACGCAGCTGGGGGCCTATTACGCCTATGTGGAGTTTTGCGGGGCCAAGGGAATAGCTCCCGTGCCGCTCGCGCAGTTTGACAAAAAGGAATATTCCGGCTTTCTGGGCAGCTTTTACAGCGATGCCCCCAATGAGGCCATGGAAAATCACCCGGATATTGTGGAAGCGTACCTTCCCCGGGCCGAGATCTCTCTGAGCTATACCACTGTCGATGGCGAAACCTACTCACAGGCCCTGATCGAAGACGGCAGTGAATACGCTTCCGAGCTATTGTATCTGATCTTCGCGGCGGGGGACCAGCCCTATGAGGAGATCGTGAATCACGACCTGGCGGACGGCCCTTCCTGCGTTGTGGTAAAGGAATCCTTCGGGAATGCCCTTGTGCCGTTTTTGGCAAACCACTACCGCAGAATGATCGTGGTGGATTACCGCTATTACGAAGGAAGCATCGCCGAGCTGGCCGCGGAAACAGGGGCACAGGACGTGATCTTCCTGAACAATATTTCCATGACGCGCAACGAAGAGCTCGTAAACGATCTCTCCAATTTGTTTTAGCGGGGCTTGACAAACCCGTTTTTACCGCTTATAATGCGTACTATATCCCAAAAAGACTGCGATGGGAAGAAGACGCTGCAAGCTGTTCTTCAGAGAGCCTGCGGGGGAAAGCAAAGCTTTTCCATGGTGCAAGCAGGTGTACGGCGCGGCGTGTATGCTGATCCCGGAGTCTCCTTTTTGAAAGCCCGCGGGCCGTAGGAAAGGACGTATGGCGGCGTTACTCGCCAGGGGTTTCTGAAAAAAGAGACCTTTTGAGGGCACGGGTGTGATCCCGCTGCCGAACACGGGTGGTACCGCGTAGATCCTTGCAGATTTTCGCCCCGGACGCAGATCGTTTCTGTGTCCGGGGCTTTTTTACCAGCTTATTTCAGAAAAAGAAAATGCGTGAAAGGATGGAATTTCTTATGAATCAAGGCTACAAAAAGTATAAACCCTTCCAGCCCATTGCTTTGCCGGACCGCACCTGGCCGGACAAGGTGATCACAAAGGCGCCCATTTGGTGCAGTGTGGATCTGCGGGACGGCAATCAGGCGCTGGTCAACCCCATGAACCTGGAGCAGAAGCTGGAATATTTTCAGCTTCTGTGCGATATCGGCTTTAAGGAGATCGAGGTGGGCTTTCCCTCTGCCTCCGAAACGGAATATGAGATCCTGCGGGCGCTCATTGAGCAGAACCTGATCCCGGAGGACGTGACGGTGCAGGTGCTGGTACAGGCCAGAGAGCATTTGATCCGGAAAACCTTTGAGGCCATCGACGGGGCGAAGAACGTGATCGTTCATTTCTATAATTCCACCTCTACTTTGCAGCGGAAGGTGGTGTTCAACACGGATATGCAGGGCGTGATCGATATTGCCGTCAGCGGGGCAAGACTTATTCGGCAGTTGACCGAGGAGATCACGGCAAAGAGCGATATCAATATCCGCTATGAGTATTCTCCCGAGAGCTTTTCCGGCACAGAGGTGGAAAATTCCGTACTGATCTGTGATAAGATCCTGGAGGAGCTGGGCGCAGACCCGGAGCACAAGGTCATCATAAACCTTCCCAACACGGTGGAAATGTCCACCCCCAATACCTATGCGGATCAGGTGGAATACTGCCACCGGAACATGAAGCACCGGAACTGCGCCATTCTCAGTATTCACCCCCACAACGACCGGGGTACCTGTACGGCGGCCACCGAGCTGGGTGTTATGGCCGGGGCAGACCGTGTGGAGGGCACCCTGTTCGGAAACGGCGAACGCACCGGCAACACGGATATCATGAACGTGGCCATGAACCTCTATTCTCAGGGTGTGGATCCTGAGCTGGATTTCACCCACATGAACCATGTGCGGAAAATCTATGAGGAGTGTACCCAGATGAAGGTGCACCAGCGCCACCCTTATGCGGGCGAGCTGGTGTTCACCGCCTTTTCCGGCTCTCATCAGGATGCTATCAACAAGGGTATCAGCTTCCTGCAAAAGGAGAATTCTCCCTACTGGGAGGTACCCTATCTGCCCATCGACCCGGCGGATCTGGGCCGCCAGTACGAGCCCATTATCCGCATTAACAGCCAGTCCGGCAAGGGCGGGGCGGCCTTTGTGATGCGCCAGAGCTTCGGCTATGACCTGCCCAAGGCCATGCACCCGGAATTCGGCGACCTCGTCAAGCACGCCTGCGACAGCTGCGGCAGGGAGATCACCCCGAGCGAGGTATTTGAGATTTTCCGCAAGGAATATCTGGAGGTTACAGAGCCCTATCACCTGCTGACCTATAAAATCTTCGAGGAGGACGGCGGCAGCGGAGAAGTTGTGGTGGATTTTGAGGGCACCATTCGGTACGACCACAATACCCGGGCGGTATCCGGCAAGGGCAACGGCCCCATCGACGCATTCTTTAACGCCCTGCGCACCATTGGCCTGACAGAGTATGAGTTTGTTTCCTACAGCGAGCACGCCGTGTCCGGCGGAGCGGATTCCAAGGCGGTTTCCTATATCCAGCTGCGCCACAACGGGCAGATCGTATTCGGCGTGGGCATGGACAGCAATATCAGCATTGCCTCTGTGAAGGGAATTATCGGTGCTATCAACCGCTGCGAAAAGAAAATTTGAGACAAGAGCTTGCGCATAGTGTAAAGGAGAATAACTTTCCATGAAAAACTATAAAATTGCTGTATTAAAGGGCGATGGGATCGGCCCTGAGATCGTGGAAGAGACGGTGAAGGTCTTGAAAAAAGCCGCTGATAAATTCGGTTTTTCTCTGGAATTTACTGAGGCTCTGCTGGGCGGAGCAGCCATTGACGAAACCGGCGTTCCGCTGCCGGAGGAGACCGTAACAATCTGCAAGGCGTCCGATTCTGTGCTGCTGGGCGCTGTGGGCGGCCCGAAGTGGGATTCCCAGCCCGGCCCAAACCGGCCGGAAAAGGGCCTTTTGGGAATTCGTAAAGCTCTTGGACTTTACGCAAATTTGCGCCCTGCCGTGATTTTCCCGCCTCTGCGGGAGGCATCTCCCCTGAAGGAGGAGATCATCGGCGACAGCCTGGATATCATGGTGGTGCGGGAGTTGACCGGGGGCATCTATTTCGGCGACCGGGGAACCTCTGAGGAAAACGGAACGATCTCCGCCTATGATACGGAGCGTTACAGTCTGCCGGAGATCCAGCGCATCGCCCGGGTGGCTTTTGACATGGCCCAAAAGCGAAACAAACGCCTGTGCAGCGTGGATAAGGCAAACGTGCTGGATACTTCCCGCCTGTGGAGAAAAACCGTGGACGAAATGGCGAAGGAATACCCTGAGGTGCAGGTCAGCCATATGTACGTGGATAACTGCGCCATGCAGCTGGTGCGCAACCCCGCGCAATTCGATGTGATCGTCACTTCCAATATGTTTGGGGATATCCTTTCCGATGAGGCCTCCATGATCAGCGGTTCCATCGGCATGCTGGCCTCCGCCAGCCTGGGAGACAGCGGCTTCGGTCTTTATGAGCCCATTCACGGCTCCGCTCCGGACATCGCCGGGCAGAATATCGCGAATCCCCTGGCCACCATTCTTTCCGGCGCTATGATGCTGCGGTATTCCCTGAACGAGCCCCAGGCGGCGGACGCCATCGAGGCGGCGGCGGCCAAGGCACTGGAGCAGGCCCGTACCCCGGATATCTACACGGAGGTCAGCGGCGCGGCAGCAAGCTGCAAAAAGGTTTCCTGCACCGAGATGGGAGATATTGTCGCAAAACTGCTGTAAAAGGGTTTGTGCCGGAAGAAGTTTACACAAAAAATTGCCCGGATCGCGAAAGCTGACAGAGAAAACAAATCAAAAAGCGGTTCCCGCTAACTTCGGCGGGAACCGTTTCTTCTGTTTTTGCGCAGACGATAGGGTGCTGTGATCAAATTCCACAGGGCGCACATCAGCTTTCCGGGCAGCTGTAGAAACCGGAACCTGTGCCGGCAGTAACCCCTTCGCTCCATGATTACCGTGGGGCGGTATTTTCCACAGCCCTCGCAAAGCTCAGGCATGTCGGAAAGAATAAACTGCTCCGGCGGCTTCGGCGGAACAGGCTTGTTAAGCTTGTTCCAGCAATCTATGCAATATTCCGCCATGGCGCGCCTCCTCGCCCTTGTGATAGAGTTATCTGAATGTTCGTAAGAAAATTTGGCCCACAGAATAAAATCACTTGTATTATGTGAAATTATATGGAGAATTTTTAAAAAAGTCAACCCCTTTACGCCATTTTATTTGGAAAAATTTTCCAGAAAAAACTTTTTTCGGTTCCGTGGGAAACCGGCTTGGTTTTATTTATAGAAAACAGACCCCCTCGGCATTTGGGCTGAAGGGGTCTGCTTTTGAAATTTTTACCGGTCTTTCAGGCTTATTTGCAGCATCTGCCGCCGTCGCCCAGATCTGAGGCTCTGGGCGGGAAAAATTCGTCGGTGGGGAAGTCGATGCGGCGGAACAGCTCGCAGGGATTATCGCTGGACGTGACGCATTCCTTCTCCGGTACACAGAAGTCATAGGCGGGGATCAGCATCTGCACGTTGCGCACGATCTGCACAATGGTGAAAAGGCCAATGGTGACGTACACGTTGTTCCGCTGGGGAGCGGACTCGAATTCACCGCCGTACCTACGGCAGATGCACTCGGGAATGCGGCAGTAGGGTTCGCAGCTGCACAGCGGTCTGTCGCACAGCTTGGCGGACAGCGCCACCGGCTCTGCCACCTGTACCGTAGCCTTGGGCAGCACCGTGGAATCCTGGGGCTCGCAGCTCTCTTCACACTGATCCGAGGAGAACATTTTTACGTTGCCTTCGCTGCCGTACAGGACTACTTTTTTGTTGAAGATGGCTACGCCGCATACCGGCAGGGGGCAGGAAGCGGAGCTGCCGAACAGATCCAGAGAAACGTCGAAGAAAAAGGTCATATCCACGGAGTAGAAGCCCTTGTTAAAGGGAATGGGCTGCAGATCCAGATATACAGTGATGACGCTTACGTCCTTGATCCGCACGTTTGTGGCGTTGTCCACCAGCGCCTGCCGGTCCGCAGGGAATAGCACCCTTATGTCTTCAAGACAGTCTTTGTCGCTGCAGGAATCGTAGATCCGCATGGCGTCGATACAGACTGCTTCTTTGAAATAATCCCGGCAATCGAATTCGGGAGTGCCTTCGTTTTCGGGCATGAAATCTCCTCCTTTGATTCATGGCGGCGTCACACAGGTTTTGCTGGGCTATGTCCGATATTTTCTGGCGTAACGCTGCTTTCTTCCCATTGTATGCGTTTTCCCGAATTCGGTGCGGATTTGAACAGGGAAAAGAAGGAGTTTTATAAAAGCTGTTTGCCGATCCCGTATTTTGTTTTGACGCGCTCCAGCTTCTGAAGCATGGGCTGTGCGCCGAACCAGAGAAAAAAGAAGGTCGCTGCGGCATGAACGCAGTCAAAGGGAAAGCCGGAAACATAATAGGCCAGCAGCATTTCCCAGTTGATTTCCGTGCTGAACATCAGTAAGGAGGCGGGGTTCATAATGCCGCCGTATAGAAGTATGGCGGATAAAACGCCGTACAGGCACAGCATAATGCGATTTCGGCTGAGCCTGCCCTGCCGGAACAGAAGGCCCGCAATAAAGCCCACAAGGCCCATGGCGAACATTTGCCACGGCGTCCAGGGCCCCTGCCCGGTAAGCATATTGGAGCAGAGCATGGTGATCGCCCCGGTGAGAAAGCCGGTTTCTCCGCCAAAAACGGCGCCCGCCAAAATGACAATGGCAATTACGGGCTTAAACTGGGGAAGCATAAAGAAAACCGCCCGCCCCGCAATGCCCAGAGCGCTCAGTACCGCAATTACGCCCAGTTCTCTGGAACTGGGCTTTTTTCCTTCAAAAACAAGGAAGAAGGGAAGCATGGCTTCCAGAAGGATCAGAAGAGAAAGAAATGCGTATTTTCGACCGTTCCAAAAAGCGACGCCGCAGAACAGCGTGACGGGAATCAACAGCAAAATAACAGCTGACGCGAGTATCGTTCGGAGAGGAAGCTTTTTCCGCTCCTCCGGCGGAAGAACTGTCGGAGGCTTTTCGGATCGGCGGCAGACGGCGGCGGTAAACGCAAAGCACAGCAGAAACCAGAGTCCGTACAGGAAAAGCTGCCCTTGCGCCTTTAGCGGCGCGAAAACAGGAAGCTGAACAGCGCCTCCGAATTCCAAAAGCAGGAAAAGCAGAGACACCCCGGTAACTGCCGCGATGACTTTTCGCCAGAGGGGCAGCTTTTTTCGCTTTTTCAAGCTCTTTTGTATGGGTGGTTCCGGAAGAGGCGCGGTATTTTGTTTTGGGGCGGCGGGAAGCTGCCCGCCGCAGGCGAACGCCAGCTCTTCTGCGGTGACCGCTCCGGGAACAAATCCCCGCGCCATACGGTTCGCGGCGGTAGTGTAAAAGCTGTTGCCGGAAAAAAATTCTCTGGGCGTTCCCATAGCCGCGATGTTTCCCTCAAAGAAAAGCGCGCATTGATGGGCGTGACCGGCGCAAAATTCAATATCGTGGCTGACCATGAGAACAGCTTTTCCCTTTTCCAAAAGGGACTGCAAAATTTCTGCAAAGATCTGCTTGAATTCCATGTCCAGTCCCTTTGTGGGCTCGTCCAGCAAAAGAATATCGGGCTCTAAAAGCAGGACCTTTGCCAAGGCGGCTCGCTGTTGTTCTCCGCCGGACAGATCATAGGGGTGGCGCTCCAGCAGAGCCTCCAGCCTACAAAGAGCGGCGGTTTGGCGCACCTGGAGCTCCGCCTCGGTTTGGGGAATGCCTTCCTCGCGCAGAAAGCTCAGCAGATCCTCCCAAACAGTCTTTTTTACAAAGAGCGTTTGCGGATCCTGCGGCAGCACGGCGAGCACGCCGGCCGTCCTTACCGTGCCTCGATACGGCTTCAGCAGACCGGAAAGCAGCTTCAGCGTAGTGGTTTTCCCCGCGCCGTTTCCTCCCAAAAGTGCGGTAAACTGTCCCCGCTTCAGCGTAAGGGAAACGCCCTTTACGATATCCGGAAGCTCCTTTTCATAGCAGAACCAAAGCTCTTCGGCTTCCAGAACGGGCTCCTCCGGATAACAAAGAGTCTGTTCCGGGGGAAGAGGAGAAAGGGCTTTTTCAGAGGAAAAGGCAGTAAGCCACTGTCTGCCCTCCCGAACGGTAATGGGACAGGGAAGAGCGGAGCCTGCCGCCGCCCATACCCGCATGGCGGTGGGCATGCCCAGAAACATGGAGTGTCCCGATTTCCGCAGCGCGGCCCCGATTTCCCCGGGAGTTCCGATGCAAAGCAGGGTCCCGTGATCCAGCACAGCCGCCGTGGAGGCCAGGGGCAGCGCTTCCTCCAATCTGTGCTCGGAAAGAAGAACGGTCGTTCCCAGTTCCCGGTTGATGCGCCCCAAGGCGTTCAAAAAATCGGAAGCCGCAATGGGATCCAGCTGTCCGGTAGGTTCGTCCAAAATCAAAACATCGGGCTGCAGCACCATCACGGAGGCCAAGTTCAAGAGCTGCTTCTGGCCCCCTGAAAGCTCGGAAACATTTTTTGTGAACCAGGGTTCTATTCCGAAAAAGGACGCCATTTCCGCGACGCGGCGGCGGATCGTGGGGGTTTCACAGCCCAAGCTTTCCAGCCCAAATGCCAATTCGTGCCATACCTTGTCGGTAACGATTTGATTTTCCGGGGACTGAAACACAAAGCCGATCCTCTGGCTTTGCTCCCGCCGGTCAACTTCCGCAAGCGGCCTGCCGCAAAACAGGATTTCTCCGGTTTTTTCCCCAAAAGGAGCCAGTGTGGTTTTCAGCTGCCGCAGCAGTGTGGATTTTCCACTGCCGGAGGGGCCGCACAGCACAAGAAATTCCCCCTTGCGAACGGTAAGATGGATGTTGTGCAGGGCCGCCGTGGAGGAATTGGGATAAGCAAAGCTGAAGCCGGAAACAGTGAACAGCTCAAAGCTGTTTTCCATGGGAATCGCCTCCTTGTCCTGACGATGTACCGCCGCCTCTCAGCTTTTTCCAGCGAGCCCTTTCAGAAATCTCCAACGCTGTTGGCGTGAGGCAGAAAAATAGGTAAAAGAGATAGGAGCAGACAGCCTGCGGCGTAAGCCCGGCTCCCTTTATGCTGGGGTAATACCGCCAGATAAAGCTGCCGGAGGCCCAGCCGGAAAAGATGCAGAATCCACCGGCCAGCAGCCAGCAGAGAACAGCCTTGTCCCGGCTGTCAAAGCAATACAAGGAAAAGGCGGTGCGCCCCGGCAGGCCATATCCCCGGCTTTTCATACTGTCCGCGGTTTCCATGGCGTTTTCCAGTGCCCATGTGATCAGAACGGAGAGCATGGAAACGGCGTTTTTGGTTTTTTGAAGGAAGCTGCCATGCTCTGTCCCTCTGTTTACACAGTGCTGGGCATCGGAAATTCGATGGAGCTGTTCCTGAAATCTGGGGGCAAACCGCAGGGTCATGGAGAGCGCCAGCGATAGGGAGGGAATCCCCTTTCCAAAGAGGTACATCAGCTTGTCGGCTGTCATTACCGCGTGAAAACAGGAAAACCAGAGGATCGCCGTGGAAAGCATGGCCGCTGCGGCGCAGCCGTACAAAATACTTTCCAGCGTAAGCACATTGCCGGAGGGAAGATAGGTGAGCACGGTAGTTCCCGCATGGCTGAAGGCGGCGTTGACCAGAATGGCCAGGGAAGCCATGGGAAACAGGAAAAAAAGCTGTTTCCCCACAGCTTTTTTTCCATGCAGAACAAGATTGTATGCCAAAGCGGAGCCCAGCGAGATTCCGAGACACAGGGGGTGGGTCAGGAACATGGAGAGCACCAGCACCACGGCAAAATAGAAAAATGCCACAGTGGGGTGAAAGCTGGAAAGTGAGTCTCTGTGATTCATAGATCCTCCTTTACTCAGCGGTTTTTCCGATATCAGCGCCCAGATCACAGGTGTACTCCCAACAGATCACGTCCCCCTCCTGAAGCTGATACCGGCTGCAGCCGTAGTTTGGGAACCAGCCGTTTACGCTGTACATCCAGCCGGAAAGATCGCCGCAGTCAAATTGATACAGGTTGTGAATGCCTTCGATATAGGCGGAATGGTACATGACTGTGCTTTCAAATTCCATATGGATCCCCTGCTGCTTACAGGTGCGCTGCAGCACATTGAAAACGCTTTCCCCCTGATAAAAGGTTACGGTAACGGGCCTTAAGATCCAGCCGTCCTCCGGGACAAGCTCAGCCTTGTCCGGATCCAGCGCCTCCCTGTTGTTCAGGATCGTTTCACAGGAAATGGATAAGGTGCAGGTGTGCGTTTCGTCGGAAATTTCCGTTTCCTCCGGTTCCACAGGCTCCGGCCTGCCCTCCGGAACAGGGTCTGTCAGGTAGCGGTCAGGCTCGTTGTCCGGTGTAGGCGGAGGAGTGGGCTCTTCCGGCTCCGGGGTGAAAGAGGCTTCCGGGGCAGGAGACGCCGCAGGGGTGGGCGAGGCTGGCGCTTTTGTACTTTTTGGCGCTTTTGGGGAAGGGGCGGGAGAGGGCGCTGCCTTCAGGACAGGGGCGGGGGTTTGCGCGGGAACGGCAGAAGAAAGCCCGGTCTGTGCGGGCGCGGTTGGTTTTGGATCGGAGGAGCCGCCCAGCCAAAAGGCAGCTGCCAAAAGCAGAACGGCCGCCGCCGGAAGGAGCACCTTCCACTTGTTCGTTTTCCACCACATGGGGAACCTCCTTAAAGCAGATTGGAAAAAACCAGAAGATGATAAATCATCTGCGCCATTTCCTGGCGTTGTATGGCGACGCGGGGCTGTACCGTCAAAGCGGAGGAGTCCAAGATCCCCAGCTGATAACAGAAGGCCATATCCTTTCTTGCCCAGCGCTCGATTTTCGGATAATCGGAGAACTGTGCCAGAATATCCCGCACAGCGCTGTCATCCAGCTCGCTGTTCAGCCCACAGAGCCGGGCGGCGCGGGCCACCATGGCCCCGGCCTCCTGCCTGGTGATGGTTCCGTGGGGGTTGAACCGATCCTTTGACACGCCGGCCACAATGCCGTAGCCGTAGGCGGAGCCGATATAGGCGGAATACCATTTTCCGCCGGGAACATCCTTGAACACGGTGGTTTCTTTTTTGGGCAATCCCAGCGCCTGTACTACGATGGTGGCGAATTCCGCGCGGGTCATGTTGGCGGCGGGGGCAAATTTCCCGGCGCCCTTTCCCACCACGATCTCCCGGGAAGCGAGGGCTTCGATGGCGGCGAGATTGGGGGAGGCGGAAATATCGGAGAAGGTGGCGGCCGGAGCCGTTACAGGCCTTGCGGTGATATCCTGGTTTTTACCGGGCAGTCCGCCGCCGGTGGTCAGGCTGCCTCCGCTGAGATCTACCATTCTCGCATCGCTCATGCGGTAAAGGCTGCTGCGCCCGCTTCTGGCGCGCTGAACGGCCGCCAGGGCGTAAAGTCCCTGTTCTGTGGCCATCAGATTGGAGGAAAATCTTGTCTTGGTATGAGAAAATCCGCTGCCTCTCCGGGTGAAGGTGAGCAGCTCGTCCACAGCAGTTTTTCCGCCCTTTGTAAACCTGGGGTCGTCCAGGGAAATCCCCAGCTCGCAGAGAGCGACGATCACTTGGGCACAGCTTTCCGCGTTGACCGCTCCGTCCTGAGAAAAACCGCCGCTGCCGTTCTGTTTTTTGGAAAGGCAGGTCAAGCCCTTTTCCACTGCCCGGCTGACGGCGGGCTGCTCCCGGTATTTTGCCAAAGCCTGCAGGGCCATGGCGGTGATATCCACCTCGGAAGCGGCGCTTTTGCCCTGCAGGCTCCAGCCGCCGTCGCTGTTCTGGGCTTTTACGATATAGTCCACATAGAGCTGGCGGGCAGCCTGTGTTTTCGCGCCCGAGGCCTGGGGCATGGGATAATTTCTGGAATCCAGGGCAAGCAATGCCCAGACCGGGCCGTTTATGCCCTGCCAGATGGTTTTTTCGTAATCTCCCAGGGGCTGTGTGAGGTCATAGCCCGCCACATTTCTCGCATCCTTGCCCAAAGCGGCAAGGGCCAGGATCACCCGGGAATACTCTGTATACTTTTTATCGCTGAGTATGCCGCCGCAGCCCTGTACATAGCTTTCCACAGCGGCGTAATAATTGGGGTAATAATCGGAGGGAACCTGGCTGTCGGAGCGGGCCAGCCCCAGAACGGTCCATTCGCCGCCGATGGAGCCCACCTGCGGGCTTTTCACCGTGTTTGCGAGATACTGAGCTGTGTCCAGCGCTGTTTCATTCACCGCGCTGTCGGATACGGCCGCCAGGGCCTGTATGGGCAGCAGGCTCACCACCATAAGAAGCGCCAGCAGCAGGGCGGCCATTCGTGTTTTCTTTTGTCTTTTCATAGGAAACGACCCTTTCTTTTGTCCAGTCATAACAAATTTTATAGGAAGCCGCGCTTTGTGGACAGGCAAAAGAAAAGACGGCAGCAAAAAAGCTGTCGCCTTTGTGGGTAAGAGAAAAAGACGTTCCGGCAAACGCCAGACGTTTTCAAACTATCCTCTTTTTGTAGGTCTTCTGACTGGCATGTTCAGGCATATTGCCAACGCGGGCTTCCCGCCTTCCCAGCCCCGAGGGGGCGGCCAGTGACCTGCTTTCGCAGAAAGAAAGCCCGCTCCATGCTTACAGCACCGCCTTGCCGGATAAGCCGCCCTTCCGAAGGGAACGGAAAGGACCGGACAAGGCCGTGTTCAGGTTTTGCACCTGATTCCCTTGTTCAGCGAACAAGAATACGTGTCTCTGATTTGAGGTCGCGTATTTGCCACAAAAGCCGGAGCATATAAAATTGTGCCTTCATTCTATACCATAAAAGTTACCCTGTCAATGGATATTGTCGTTCTTTTTTGAAAGGCACGGAACTTTTGCGAACCAGACTTTTTGTTACTGAGAAAAAGCGCATGATTTCCTGGGAATTTGAAAAGAGAAGAAAGATTTTTAATAGGGTGAAAAAAGGCGGCGAGAGCGGCCGAATTAGAAAAGGGATATCAAAAAAATGATGTTGTTGGGACTTGTATTTTGAAAACGCTTGTGCTATGCTGTTGGCAAACAAAGCGGGCTGCCGCTCTGTTTGCACAAAGGAAGGAGATCGTCGCCGCTGCCGTACCGCTTTTTTGGGAATTTGCCGTTTTTCCGAAGGGCCAGGAGCTGCGTAGATGGAATGGGGTGAAAAGCCCCGCGCGACCGGCGCTGTAAGCGCGAGACCGTTCCGAAGCATACCATATCTGTATCTGTAATATAGGATATGTGAGCCGAAAGGCCGCCACTGCGGGCAGCTGTAAAAAGCGCTGTGGGAAGGTAGGAAACGGACGCAAAGGAACCTCTTATCAAGAGGGTTCCTTCTAACGCGAGTCAGAAGACTTACGATCTCCCAGAGCCTGTACCGATAGAATAGCTGTGCGAATTTTCGCGCGGATTTCATGGGGGAACAAAACACAGTTCCCCTGAAATTCGCCGGAAGGTTGTACGCTTTATTCTATATGGTACAAGCTCTCAAATGTTCCGGCAGATGAGGAACAAAAGGAATGCACAAACACGGGTGCATCGATTTGTCATGCAAATCGATGCGCCTTTGTTTTTTGCACCCGGTGTTATGAAAAAATACGGCGTTTCCACCGTTTTCAAACAACTTCCGGAATTTTTCCTCCTTCTGCCATAGCCGGGCCGCAACACTACCGCTGCCTGGTCTTATCCCGCAGCCGAGTTCGCTGCAACGAGAGGAGAACATAAAAATGAAAAAGAGGTTTCTGTCCCTGCTGCTGGCAGTTTTGCTGGTGCTGGGCGCTTTGCCCCTGCCCGCGCTTGCGTCGGGCATGCCCGCACTTGCGGCGGGAGAAGCTGAGTTCGCGGATTTTTTCACCGGCCTTGCGGATACTCTGGCCGCTGAAAACGACGGTGCGTATCCCTATACGGTGGATACGGAAACCGGGGACGGCCCCTGGCTGAAGTCAGGAAACGCCGGAATGGGTTCTACCGAGCCTGCCGTCACATTGACCTTTCAGCAGGCCGCCGCGCTGACCTTTACCTGGAAGGTGGATTCGGAGGAGCGCTATGATGGCATGCTGGTAAAAAACGGCTCTAAAACGCTGTATACCTACAGCGCCTCCGCCTATGGCGGTGATGCCGGGGCCGTTACGGGCTGCAGCGGAAAAAAAGGAGGTACGGCCACTGTAAACGCCCAGGCGGGGGACGTTGTTACCATTGCCTACCGCAAGGATAGCAGCGGCAATTCCGGCAGCGACTGCCTTTGGCTGAAGGACTTTCAAATCTCCCTGCCCAGCCAGGTGATCTTCCACGCGAATAACGGCACGGGGGACACAAAATCCCAGGGAATTTTCGGCACGGGAGACTTAGAGGCCAACAGCTTCTCCTATGCCGGGCATATCTTTAAGGGCTGGGCCACCGGGGAAAGTGGCCCTGTGGTCTATGAGGACGGCGGTGAGATCACTATCACGGAAAATACCGATCTCTACGCGGTGTGGGCGGCGGTTTATCCTTTAAGCTTTACCGTTGCCCCGGAGGATGCGGCGTTCGGCGTATCTCAGGTGACAGAGGGCAGCCCGGTGCTGCTGACGCCGGACAGCGGCACGAAATACACCTATACGGTGGAAAACGGCGATTATATTTGGGCAGCCTCGGCCTTTGGCTATGAAGACGGAGGAGCTCAGGTCACGGTAAACGGCGGGCCGCAAACGGTGGAGGTTTCTCTAAAAAAGAACCCGGCCCATGAAATCACCTTTATCTATGATTCTCATGAGGGGGAAGTGGAAAACGGCAGCTTGACTGTTTCTACAGCGGATGGGTCACATACGCTGTCTCCCGCTGCGGAGGGCGGACTGGTCTACAGCCTACCGGTGGGCTATGACTACAGCTGGACGTTCAAAAGCGCCAATTTTGCGAAGCAGAGCGGCGTGATCTCTCTCAGCGGCCAAACCACGGCGGGCACCGCCTCCGTTACTGTGCCCATGGTGGTCAAAACCGCCTGGGGCGGCGCGGACGATATTGCGGAGCCCGCTCAAACAGACGGCGTGTATCAGATCGGCAGCGGGGCGGAGCTTGCCTGGCTGGCCCGGCAGGTCAACGCCCGTGATCCGAAGCTGAACGCCGTTCTGACCCGAAACATCGATTTGGGCGGCGAGGAATGGACGCCCATCGGCCAGGCCTATGCTACACGGTATGCCGGCGTATTTGACGGACAGGGCTTTACCGTCACAGGCCTGCGTATCACCGGCTCGGCCACGGGAAACTATGGCCTGTTCGGTTACGTGGAGGACGGAACCGTCAAAAACCTGACGGTAGAGGGAGAAATTTCCCTGACCGGCAGCGGTGGCAGCAGCTATGGCATTGCCGGTATCGCAGGGCAGCTTTCCGGCACCTCCGGCAGTATTGAAAATTGTGTCAACAAGGCAGCTGTCAGCGGCGGGCAAAATACCGGCGGCGTAGTGGGCTATGTTTCCAGCGGATACTCCACCGCCTCAAAGGCGATTCGCCGCTGCGCCAATCTGGGCGCGGTTTCCGCTTCCGAAAATAACGCCGGCGGCATCGTTGGCTCCATCAGCGGCCAGGTCACGCTGGAAAACAGCTACAACACCGGCGCGGTCAACGGAGGCGGCTGGCGCTCCGGCGGTATCACCGCCTATCTTTCCAGCAGCTATGCGGCGGTAAGAAACTGCTATACCGCCGGTGCTGTGACCGGCAGCCGGGATGTGAACCCCGCCTTCGGCAGCAAAAGCAGCGGCACGGTGGAAAGCGCTAGCGTTTACTATCTTTCCGATGGCTCCACCGCAGACGCCAACGCCACGGCGAAAACAGAGGCGGAGATGAAAGCTTCCGATTTTCTTCTGCTGCTGGGACCGGATTTTCAGCGGGATCCCGCCGCGAGCCCGGTCAACCGTGGCTATCCGATCCTGACCTTCCAGGATCCCACCCCCAAATATGATGTGACGGTCACCCTCAGCGTAGAGGAAGCCTCCCTGGCTTTGACAGACGCCCAAGGAGAAGCCGTACCGCCGGTATCTGCCCGGAGCGGTGTGTTTCGCTACCGTCTTCCCGATGGAGAATATTTCTATACCGCCGCTGCCTTTGGCTATGAGGAGGCTCACGGCTCTATCACGGTGACCGGCGGTGAGGCAGCTGAAGCGGTAACGCTGCGGGAAGCAGCCCGGCGCAGGGTGGCTTTTTCCGTGGTTCCTTCCAGCGCTCCGGCGCAGATCACGGTACGCTATACTGCCGATGGCCGCACGGTTCCCGCTCAGTCCGCCGGCGCCTACAGCCTGCCCTCCGGCGAATATTCCTATGCGGTAAAGGCGAAGGGCTACGCTAAGGTTACCGGCAGCTTTACTGTAAACGGCAAGGAAACCGGAACACAGACGGTTTCTGTTACCCTTGCCCCCAGTGCCCAGTGGGACGGCGAAAGCAGGGAAGAGGTTTCCCCCAATGGCGACGGTGTGTACGAGATCGGCGATGGAGCGGAGCTGGCCTGGTTCGCCGACGCGGTAAACAGCGGCGCGGGGGCGAATTACTCCGCTGTGCTCACCGATGATATCGACCTGGGCGGGGAGGCTTGGATACCTATCGGCAGCGGCGCGAAGCCTTTTGGGGGCAGCTTTGACGGCGGCGGCTTTACCGTTTCCGGCCTGGCGGTCAGCGGGATCAATTATGCCGGCTTATTCGGCTATCTGAAGGGTACGTCCGCCCAAAACGCCGAGGTAAAAAATCTGGTGGTGCGGGGTACCGTCAGCGGTACCGATGATGTGGGCGGCATTGCCGGAAGGGCGGACTACGCCGTTTTTGAAAACTGCGGCAATGAGGCGGCCGTCAGCGGCGGGTCAAACGCCGCGGGTATCGTGGGCAGGCAGTTCAGCTATGGCTCTCCCCTGCATATTACCGGCTGCTACAATGCCGGGGCGGTTTCCGGCGCTCGGGCCGGGGGGATCCTGGCATATATCAACGACGAGGCGGAGATTTCCCGTTGCTACAATACAGGGGAGATCGCCGGTACCGGCTACGCGGGCGGGATCCGCGGCCAGGCCGGCAGCATGATCGGCACCATTACCGGGTGCTATCATGCCGGCACGGTCACCGGCAGCACCTCCGGCCCGATTCAGGCAGGCGGCAGCGAAATTTCCGGCAGCTATTATCTGGGCGAAAGCGGCAGCGGCGCTATGACTCTTGCGGCGATGCAGGCAGAGCTGCTGGAAAAGCTGGGCGAGGGCTGGAAAACCGTTCCCGGTGTAAACCAGGAGCTTCCCCTTTTGGCATGGCAGAAGGTGGAAGAACCTGCAGGCGAGCTGGTTTTGGCGGAAAATGTGGAATTCAGCAGGGAGCTTGCTCCTTCTTCCGACGAAGAGGAGCCGCTGGACGTGCCCACCCCCGTTTTGAGCTGGGATGCCGTAGAGGGCGCGCGAGGCTATGTGGTCGCCCTGTGGCAGTGCAGGCGGGTCTGGCAGGAGCTTACTGCGGAGGAAAAGGCGGAGTTTGACGCGGAAGCCGACCCGGTGCGGAAAATAATGCTTATTGACAGCGACGCGCTGATCGCCGCCATGAGCCCCGAACAGAAGGCAGCCCTCGCACCCTATGAGGATGAGCTGGCACAGTGGAAGGCGCTTGCCAATCAGGCAACGACGCTGGCGGAATTCAGGGAAGCCGATAAAAAGCTACAGGAAGCCCAAAGAAGCCGCGATGCTTTTTTAGCCGGCGAGATCGAGAAGGGCGGCCTGCCCTTGGGGCACTACGGCTTCGAGCTGGAGCAAGCGGGAACGATCCCCGATATTTCCGGTACCTCCTGCGACTGTGCGGAGCGCCTTTCCGCTATGGAAGAGGGCGTGTATTTTGCCACGGTCTCCGCGGTAGATGAAAATGGAAAATTTTCCCTTCCGGAGACGGAATACGTACAGGAAAATGTGTACGGCCTGCAAAACCCCTATAACCGCATGAAGCCTGTGACCGGCCTGGCCTGGAACGGCACCACTGCCGTCTGGGAGGGGAAATCCGGTTTTATCGCCAGTGAATACTATATTCTTGATCTTTATACCGTATCGGAGGGAAGCTATACGCTGTCCCGCCGTTTCCTGGCAAGCGGAGATACCACCTCCGCGCCCCTGGGAAATGTGTTCGCGGCCGGAACAAGCTATGCCTTTACGGTAACGGCAGTGCCGGACGGCTTTTTCCTTACCGACAGCCTGCCCTCCGGGTACAGCCCGGTTTATACGCCCACTTCGCAAAATCCGGAGGAAAAGGAGTGGGTGGATATTTCCTCCGCGGAGGACTGGCTGGCGTTGGCAAATGTGGAGGACGTTCCCTCCGCCGGGGCCGGTTCCGAAAGCCTGCAGGTCATCGCATGGAAAAAGAATTACCGCCTGACAGAGGATCTGGATTTTTCGGGGCTTTCCGCCGCCGGTCAGAGTAAAACAAAATCCATCGGCAATGTGACAAACCGTTTCCTGGGCGAATTGGACGGCCAGGGGCATAAGATTACGGGGTTGACCCTGAGCAATCTGGATTCCGGGCTGTTCGCCTACATCGGCAGCACAGGCTATGTGCATGATCTGGCGGTGGAAAACGCCAATGTACTGTTCGCCGATAACGCGGCTGTGCTGGCGCATAACAATTTCGGTACCATCGAAGGCTGCGCGGTCATAAACTGCAACATCACCGCAGATACCGGAGCGGTGCTGGGCGGTATGGTCAGCCGGAACTATGGCGTGATCCGCAAAAGCTATGTGCAGGGCGGCACGCTCACCTCCAATTCGGTCACGGCTACAGGCCATGCCGGGTTTGTGGGCTCCAACGAGGAAAATGCTTTGATCGAAAGCTGCTGGAGCTCTATGAACGTGAGCACGCAAAGCGAGTATTCCGGCGGCTTTGCGGGCCTGGGCTACGGCGGCACGATCCGAAACTGCTTTGCCTTGGGAGATGTTTCCGCCCGGGGCTATTCCGGCGGGTTTCTCGGCCGCTCTGTCTTTTCCGGAAATATCTATGAAAACTGCTACGCCGCCGGGGTAGTCACTGTGACCGGAGACGAGGGAAACGGCTTTACCGGCGGCAACCAGCCGGATTCCGGCTTCCAATACGATCAGTCTGATGGCGTGCGAAACTGCTACTACAACCGCGCCACCGCTTCTTCTCATGACTATGGCGCAAAGGGCAGGACCCTGGAGCAGATGAGAACGGAAGATTTTCTGAACGCGCTGGGCCTGGTGGATGTGGTGTGGGCCCGCTCTGGAGAGAAAAATACAGGGCTGCCTTATTTAGTGGGGATTCCAGTGCCGGAGCCTCCGGAAACGGAACAGCTGACGGTTTCCATTCTGCTGGCAGGATATGACAAGGCGGAGTATCGCTTCTATCCCATGGGGGAGAAGCTTTCCGTTACCATGGAAAGCAGCGGCAACACCCGGCTGGTGGATTTGATGGACGCCGCCGCGGAACAGGGCCTTTTAAGCTATTCCTTTGATACCACACCGAATTTTGGACGGTATATCCGCACCATTAACGGCCATTCCGTGGATTCTCCCGATGGCTGGATGTTTACCGTAAACGGAAGGCTTTCCAACGTCAGCGCTTCGCTGGCGGCAGTGAAAAACGGCGATGAGATCCTGTGGTTTGAGGGCACGACGGAAAACCGTTTCCTGCCTCCCACAGAGGAGGAGCTGTCCGGCGAAGAGGAAAAATGGATCGAGATCAACACCAAAGAGCAGCTTCTGGCGCTGACAAAGCCGGGTGCGGATTTGTCAGCCAATTACCGCCTCACTGCCGGGTTTGACCTGAGCGGCATAAATTTCCCCGGCATTGGCACGGCGGCAGCGCCCTTTACCGGCGTGTTTGACGGGCAGGGCCATACCATCTCCCATGTGACGGTGGCGGGTAGTTCTCAGTACGCCGGGTTCTTCGGTGTGCTTCGGGGCGCGACGGTGAAAAACCTGAACCTGACCGAGTGCTCTGTTTCCGGCGGCAGCAAAGTAGGCTGTCTGGCGGGCTGGGTCCAGGTGGTGCTGGATCAAAGTGACGCGGGCAAGCAGGTGGCGTGCCTGATCGGAAACTGCACCGTATCCGGTACTGTCAGCGGTACGGCGCAGGCCGGCGGACTGATCGGCTTGAATGACGGCGCTTACGATGAGGAAACCATGTTTTCTGTTTCCTCTTCTGTGGATAAATGCACCGCCGATGTAGCCGTTACCGGGACAGACAGCGCCGTTGGCGGGCTTGTAGGGGAAAATAACGGCGTGATCACGAAAAGCAGCGCTTTCGGCGCGGTGACGGCGGAAAATGCCTCCGCGGCAGGCGGGCTTGCGGGACGCTCTTACAACGGCAGTATTTATGACAGCCACGCCGAGGGGACTGTGATCGGAAAAAGCACGGTAGGCGGCTTTGTGGGTTCCTCCTCCGGCACGATCCGAAATTGCTACAGCCTGGGTGATGTTTCGGGAGAATCCTATACCGGCGGCTTTTCCGGTTCTCTCAGCGCGGCAGAGAATGTGATCTCCGCCGGGCAGGTCACTGTGACCGGCAGCAGCGGTACAGGCTATCACGGCGGCTTTGCCGGAATTTTGAACGGTGCCATCACCGGCGTGGAAAACCAGATCACGGTCCGCAACGCTTACGGCAACTGCACCCAGCCGGACGGCACGCAAATTAACCTGATCGGCAACGGTACGGACTATGCCAGCGAAGCCCAAAAGGAAGTACTGGCACAGATGACCCTGATCACCAGGGCGGCTACCGGGGCAAAGCTTTATGAAATGTTTGGCGTCGATCTGCCTCTCAGTGAGGAACTGAAGCGGGAAGCGGAAAAATATGCCGAAAGTGTGAAGGTGGACGCCGCCCCTGGAGAGGCGATCTCTCTGCTGAAGGTGGGCGAGGCCCCCGGAGCAGGTATCACGGTCAGCTACGAGGCGTCCGGCGAATTTCTGACCGGCGGCAGCGATTTGACACTGGGAAAGGCCAATGATACGGCGGCGACCAAGGCCGTGCGGGTCCTTGTAACTCTGACAGATCCTCAGGGAAATTTCTGCCACAAAACGGTTACCGTACTGCTGCCGGCAGACGCTTCTGCCGTTTCCGGGCTGATGGATACCATCGCCGCTTCGTATACGGAAAGCAGCGACGGCTGGACGGTGATGGATATGGCGGTGTACGCCGGTTTGCCGGGCAAAACCGCGAAGACCTCGGAGACGGCCTGGCAGAACGCGCTGAATTTGCTGGTTTCAGAGGCGGGAAGTTCCTCGGCCTCTGCCGGAGACCGGGCCCGGCTGGAGATCGTTCTGCGGGCCATGGGAGTAGACAGCACCCAGCTTTATCCGGCCAACAGCAACAGCCGGATCGACAACGCCCAAAAGCTTGCCGGAATGCAGCTGATCTCCGGCGGTTATTACGCCGCCCCGTGGATCCTGCTGGCGGCACGGCAGGGGAACGTGGTGCTGAGCAAGACACAAATCAACGGGCTCCTGGAGCTGCTGTCCGCAAACGTGGGAGAGGGGCTGTTCGGTTACACCTGGCAGGGTGCGGCCTATTCCGATCCCGATACTGCCGGGGCGGCGCTGGCGGCTCTGGCAGAGTATGTGGAGGAATATGAAACAGCACGGGAACTGATCGAAAAAATACGAGCGGCGGTTCCTGCCGCTTTCAGTGAAACCGGTTCTCTGGGCAGCGCCAATTCCGATGCCATGATGATTTTGGGTCTGCTTGCGCTGGGAGAAGACCCGGCGGACTATTGCAGCGCCGACAGCGGCGCCAGCCTGGTAGACGGACTGCTTTCCTATGTGAATCCGGAAACCGACCGCTTCCAGTTTGAAGGGGACGATAATTCTCTGGCAACAGAGCAGGCGTTCCGTGCTCTGGCAGCCCTGGCGAAAGCGGAGGCTCTGCCCGAGGGCACGCCATATAACTTCTATGATTTCAGCGAAACCTCCGTGAAACCCGGCAGAGCCACCGGAGAGGGAGAGCTGGAGAAGCCGGTGGAACCGGCTCCCGGCAATCCGGAGATCACGGTCACGGTGACCATTCGCGGTGATACGGGCGATTGGCTCAGAGAAAAAGCTGTTTCCGTGCGCCAGGGCAGCACGGTGTATCACGCCTTTTTGAAGGCTCTGGAGGGCAGCGAGATCACGCAGGCAGGGGCGGAAAAGGGCTATGTACGCTCCATGACCAAGGACGGCGTTACCCTGGCGGAGTTTACCGGCGGCAAAAATTCGGGCTGGCTGTATCAGGTCAACCGGGTATTGCCCAAGGTGGGAATCACCTCCTGTCCTGTTTCCGCCGGAGATGCGATTCTCTTCTATTATACGGAGGACTGGACAAAGGATCCCGCCGCCGGAACGGGCTTTTCCCCTGCTGAGCCTGGAGAGCTTCCTTTTACGGATATTGCCGGGCACTGGGGAACGGACGCGATCCGCTATGTTTATGAGAATCGCCTGATGGTAGGCGATTCCGCCACGCGTTTTGCCCCGGACGCTCCTTTGAGCAGAGCCATGCTGGTTGCCGTGTTATGGCGGCTGGAGGGAAGCCCCGCCCCAAAGGAAAAAAGCGGCTTTACCGATGTTCCCGCAAATAAATGGTATACCGAGGCAGTTGCCTGGGCAAGGGAAAATGAGATCGTAGCGGGACTCACCGAGACCTCCTTCGCGCCGGGAGCCAATGTTACCAGGGAACAGGCGGCAGCCATTTTGCGCCGCTTTGCGGCGTACAAAAACTTTGACGTGAGCGGCCGGGCCGGTTTAACCTCCTATTCGGACAGCGGAAAGATAAGCCGGTGGGCTCGGGAAGATGTTGCGTGGGCCGTGAAAGAGGGCCTGCTGTCAGGGCGCACAGCTTCCACCCTGGTTCCAGGCGGAAGGCTTACCCGCGCGGAAGCGGCTTCAATCCTGATGCGCTTTTGTAAGAAGTATAAAATTTTACAGGTCGGTCAGTAAAAGCGGAAGAGGCTTGTGATTTTTTAGAGCCCGCAGCCCTCATACACAGTGTGTGGGGGCTGCGGCTTTCTATAAAAGGCAGCACCGCTTAAGAAGACAGCTGTAAATTGCACGGTGTTGCCCAAAGTATTTTCCCGTTGCCAAACTGAAAAAAATCCGATATAATGGGCGCGTGAATCTGAATGACCGGATAGATAAGTGCGGAGTTCGAACCGGTCAAAAACAGGAGGAAACAGATATGGCGGAGCTTTTATCCATGGGCGAGCTGCTCATTGACTTTACCCCTACCGGAGCCACGGAGGACGGCAGGCTGCTGTTTGCCAGAAATCCCGGCGGCGCCCCGGCCAATGTGGCGGTGCAGGCGGTGCGGGCCGGCGTAACGGCGGGCTTTTTAGGCCGCGTAGGAAAGGATATGTTTGGAGATTTCCTGGTTTCCACACTGCGGAACTGCGGCGTGGAAACGGCGGGGCTTTCTCAGGATCAGGAATATGCCACTACCCTCGCGTTTGTGCAGCTGAACGAACGGGGAGACCGGGATTTCAGCTTTTATCGAGACCCCGGGGCCGATACCAGGCTTTCCTTTGAGGAAACAGACCTTTCCCTCATTGAGAACTGCAAGCTTTTGTGCTTCGGCTCCTTGCTGCTGACGGCGGAGCCCTCTCGCTCGGCGGTGGAGAAGCTGGTGGAGTACGGAAAAAGCAAAGGGAAGCTTACGGCCTATGACCCTAACTGGCGGCCTCCGCTGTGGAAGGATCAGGCGGAAGGCGTCAAGCGAATGCAAAGCCTCATCGGCAAAGCGGATATTATGAAGGTATCGGAAGAAGAGCTTGCTTTACTGACAGGAGAGAAGGGCTTGGAGGCCGGGGCCGAGGTACTGCTTCGGCAGGGCGTTTCTCTGGTAACGGTGACCTTGGGGCCGGAGGGCTGCGCCGCGTTTACAAAGGAATTTTCCCTGCGAAAGCACACCTATGATACCAAGGTGTGTGATACCACCGGCTCTGGCGATAGCTTTTTCGGTGCCCTGCTGGCGAAGCTCGTTCAGGCGGGAAAGCACCCCGCAAGGCTTACGGAGGCGGAACTTTCGGAATTTATCGATTTTGCCAACGCCGCGGGTGCAATGTGCGCCGCAAAGGCAGGGGCGATCCCGGCTTTGCCCGATACGGAAGCGATCGAGGCCTGTCGGAAAGCGTTTCCTCTGCTAGGGAACCGCTGAATAAATCACGCCTGGTGGCTTGGAACGCATCTTAACTTGCATGTTTTCCGCCATAACGTGCCGAATCGCAAGACCATAAATAGTCTGATTGGCGGTGCTCAAGCTCTCCGTTTTGACGAAAAATCTGTCTGAGCAATATGCGCATCAGATTTATTCAACGTTTCCCTGGCTTCCCTTGTTGAGCAAAGCTGACAGTTGCGGAGAAACACAATTGATAGAAGCATGACAAGTTTTTGTGCTTGTCAATGCTTCTAAGGTAAAATTACTAAAAAATTCAGAAGCTTTTGTGCAGAGTTTTTTTGGATTGTAAAAAAATATGGCTTATCATATACCATTAAAATCGCAATATGTAGTGTGTCGAAAGGAATCGAAACACAATATTCTCTGTTTTTAGGACAATATTTGCCTTCTTTCGTCAGGATAAATTTCTAGTTTTTTCCGCTAAACCTCTTGCGATACGCTTCATACTATGGTAAACTTCATTCACGCCAATAATTTTTCAGGAGGTTACCATGGAAAAAGAAGCAAAAATTGTAATTAGTTCGGAAGACGGCGAATGGAGCCGGGAACCGGTGCAAAAGCTGCTGCAGCGAAACGGGAAAGCGGTTTTTGTCCCCCGGGACGGCAATCTGCTTTTGGAAAAAATCAAGGAGGAACGCCCGCAGATCGTACTGATGGAATTGTTTATGCCGGGGCTGGATGCTATTGGCGTGATCCATGCCGTCGCGCAGGACCCTTCTATCGACAGGCCCATGTACATAGTAACGGCTTCCTATACCACACCCATGCTGGAACGGGAAGTGATCAATGCCGGGGCCTCCTATTTTGCTCTGACGCCATATGATAAGGGTGAAATGGTGAACCGTATGCTTTCGCTTTATTCCGCACGCGGCAAACACTTTGAGTCCGAACCCTACCACCCCGAAATAAAAATGCAGGTCACGGAGATCCTTCATCAGATCGGCGTGCCTGCACATATTAAAGGCTATCATTATTTGCGGGATTCCATTATCATGGCTATCGAAAATCCGGAGATCATCAATGCTGTAACAAAACAGCTGTATCCCAATGTGGCAAAACGATACAATACCACCAGCTCCCGTGTGGAGCGCGCGATCCGCCACGCCATCGAGGTCGCGTGGGATCGGGGTGATGTGGATGTGCTGAACTCCTACTTCGGCTATACCATCCACAACACCCGGGGAAAGCCCACAAATAGTGAATTTATCGCCATGATCGCCGACAAGCTTTGCCTGCAGATGGCCAGCGCTTCATGACAAGACAAGTGTAGCATAAATTCGACAGAATATTTTGTCGAACCATGACGTGATACCACAGCTTCTTGTAAATTAACTGTAAACGAACGCAAAATATAGCGAAGAAAGAGGTCGGAAAAGTTTTCGGCCTCTTTCTCGCTTTTTTGTTAAGATTCCGGAGAAAAACGCTTTTGAAGCATAGGTCGGCGCGCCGATTATCAGAGGAGGGAACAGGGGGCGGCATTTGGAAGCGAAAACAAGAATTCTAAATTTTGGGAATAGAAATCCAAAATGATTTGTAGTAATTACAAAAGGAAGGAATAATAATTCCAAAAACATCTTGCAAATATCTGTTCGGTGGTGTATGCTTGAAATCAGAAAAACCGGCATAAAAAACATTGACGGAGGGATTCATTATGAAACAACACCGAAGGCTGATCGCCGCTGTTCTTACCGTGGTGCTTTTGCTGAGCATGACGGCTTTGCCCGCTTCCGCGGCGGGTACGCCTTTCACAGATGTACCGGACAACGCCTGGTATAAAAACGCCGTGACCTATGCTTATGAAAACGGGCTCTTTAGCGGCACAGGGGCCACCACCTTTTCGCCCAACGCGCCTATGACGCGGGCCATGTTCGTGCAGGTGCTTTCCAACAAGACCTCTAATTACAACAAGGCCGATTGGGCCGGGAAAAGCAGCTTTTCCGATGTGAAGAAAGACAAATGGTATGCCGCTGCTGTGGAATGGGCCACGAAAGCCGGCTTGATCGTAGGTATGGGAGATGGAAAATTTGCCCCGGAAAAGAACGTGACCCGGGAGCAGATGGCCCTTATCATGTACAATTACGCCAAGAAAACAGGGAACGATACTTCTTTTGACGAAAATGTTCTCTCCCAGTTCCCCGATTCCGGTTCCGTGTCCCGCTGGGCGAAGGAAGCCATGCAGTGGGCGGTGACCCACAAGGTGGTAAACGGCAGTGACGGCAAGCTGAAGCCCGGCAGCGCGGCAAAGCGCTGTGAGGTGGCCCAGGTAGCGGTAAACGCCGACCCCATTCTGGTGAACACCACGGTAGAGGTAACGCCGGATACTCCCACCCCCGATCCTGATCCGAACCCCGCCCCCGGGCCTGATCCTGGCCCCAATCCGGATCCCGGTCCTAAGCCTGACCCCGATCCGGGCTTTGTAGACCCCACCCCCGATGACCTGCCCGCGGGCGCGCTGACCTATCAGGAGTTTCTGGATATGTTTCCCAATATGATCCAGCCCCCAAATCGGCATTGTCTCCAGTTCAAGGATAACGGAAACGAGGATGAGGTAGCGGCAAAGAAACAGGCACTACGGGACACACAGCAAAAGGCTCTTAAGGTAATTGGTTTATATGCCAAAACACATCTTTTGTCTTTGAGGGATTACTTTGAGGATTTTGAAACTGCGGATCAATTATCAATTTCCTATAGTCTTGCATCAGCTCCGGGTATCGTTATCATAAATTATTGTCACAGAACAGGCTGGTATGAAGTGCTGATAAAGTCTTATATGCTGTGAACGGATTTTGTCTTTCAGGAAGATAGCTTCTGCATTTTACAGAAAAAGTAAAGAAACAGTCAGGTGCTTTGGAATTATTCCCAGGGCGCCTGATTTGTTTTAAGGATTATGTCGGCATTTTAGGATTTTTTCTTCCTGAAATTCTTTCTGAAACGTCTGTTTTGAAGCGCGAGAGCATACTCTTGTAACGGAGAAGCCCGGTGGTCGCGGAGCTCTCCGGAAAGAAAGGATGATCTCTGTGAAGAAAAAGCTTTTTCTGCTTCTTGCGCTGCTCCTGATGGTTGCCGCGGTGCTTCCCGGCATTCCGGTACGGGGGGAAACCGAAACGGAGCAAACAGACGGCGCTTTGTCCCTTACCGCCCCGGCGGCGGTGCTGATGGAGGCCTCCAGCGGACAGGTGCTTTTTGAAAAAAATTCTCACGAGGTGCGGCCCTGTGCCTCCATTACCAAGGTGATGACCCTGTGCCTGACCTTTGACGCCATCGAGGCCGGCCAGCTTTCCCTGACGGATACGCTGACCGCCTCCGCCCACGCGGCCTCCATGGGCGGCTCAGATATCTGGCTGAAGGAGGGGGAAACCATGACGGTGGACGATCTTCTGAAGGCCACCGTTATTATGAGCGCCAACGACGCGGCGGTGGTGCTGGCGGAAAATGTGGCGGGCAGCGAAGCGGCCTTTGTGCAGCGAATGAATGAAAAGGCCGCGGAGCTTGGCATGAACGATACTGTTTTTAAGAACTGCAACGGCCTGGACGAGGAGGGCCATGTGACAAGTGCCCATGACGTGGCCTTGATGAGCCGGGAGCTGATTACCCACGAAAAGATTTTCGACTATACCCTGACCTGGATCGACTACGTGCGGGACGGGGCCACACAGCTGGTGAATACCAACAAGCTGATCCGCTCCTATTCCGGCATTACCGGCCTGAAAACCGGCACCACCTCCCAGGCGGGAAGCTGCATTACCGCCACAGCGGAGCGGGATTCTCTGGCGTTGATCTCCGTGGTGCTGGGGGCGGACAGCACAGACCACCGCTTCCAGGACGCGGCCGCCTTACTGGATTACGGCTTCGCGGGCTGGGCGGTAGTGGTCCCGGAGGCCCCCGCGCTGGAAGATGTGAAGGTGACAGGCGGTATGGAGGAGACTGTCACCGCGCAGATCGGCGAAATGCCGAAGCTGCTGATGAAGGCGGCGGAACGGGGCAAGGTGGAACAAAAGGTGGAGCTAAGCGAAGAGCTGACAGCCCCTGTGCGAAAAGGCGATATTGTGGGCAAAGTGACTTACCGCGTTGGCGGAGAAGCCGCCGCCCAGATAGAGATCACAGCCGCCGGCGATGTGGAGGAGGTCACCTTCTCCTCCGTATTTCCCTACCTGCTCCAAAGCTTTTTTACCATGTGACCGGCACAGGCAATGAGGAATTAGAAATTAGGAAAGAGCAATGAGCAAGGAAGGGCAAGGACAGAGCGATAAATTGTAGCTTGCGGCAAGGCGCCGCGGCCACTCGTGTTCCTGCTTGGTGTGGGAAGATACTTTCTGACCCGACTGGAAGGACACTGCTTAATGATAGTTTAGCAGACTAGTCGTTGGCTGTTAGTTGTTAGTCGTTAGAGAAGGGCGAGTTTCCCTTATTGTCATTCTGAGGAACGCAGAAAGCTATAGCTTTCTTAACGAAGAATCCCGCTCTTCATTCCCTGGAAAAGGTCAAGGACGAGATCCTTCGCTTCGCTCAGGATGACAGGTGGAAAGTGAG
>CAJUTL010000013.1:0-29589 GCA_910589395.1 uncultured Oscillospiraceae bacterium | reverse complement strand
GCAACGTGACAAAGAATCTCGTCCTTAATTCCCTGAAAAAGGTCAAGGACGAGATTCTTCACTTCGCCCAGGATGACAGGTGGAAAGTGAGCGGATCACCGCCAAATTCCAATTTAGCGACTAGTTCTCTCCTGTCATTCTGAGGAGCAACGTGACAAAGAATCTCGTCCTTAATTCCCTGAAAAAGGTCAAGGACGAGATCCTTCGCTTCGCTCAGGATGACAGGAGGGAGGTGAGTGGATAACCGGTAAATTCCAATTTAGCGACTAGTTCTCTCCTGTCATTCTGAGGAGCAACGTGACGAAGAATCCCGCTCTTCATTCCCTGGAATTAGCGAACGATTCCCCATTGTCATTCTGAGGAGCATAGCAACGAAGAATCTCGCCCTTAAAGCCCTTCAAAAAGACCCAAGGACGAGATTCTTCGCGGCAGCAAAGCTTGCTTTCCTTTTGCTCAGAATGACAGGGTGGAGAGCGAGAGGATAAGCGCCAAATTTTAATTTAGCGAACTACGTCCTTGCCCTTAATTGCTAATTACTAATTCCTCATTCCTCATTATATGCGGCCCTTTTCTAATGGCGCTGCGCAGCAGCGCCACCACCATCTAGTGTCCAGCATCTAAATAAAAAGACTGCCGCAAGAAGTGTATCATTTTGCGGCAGTCTTTTTCGGCATGAAAGCATTTTTGAATGCCCCGCAAAATGTGCCGGAACGCGCGCATGTTCCGGGGCTTTCCAGGGAAAAAGCCGAAGGAAGGCTTTGCCGCTGCCGCGCGGCAGGAGTTTTTAGAGGTTTCTGGAAATGTTAGCTTGCAAATTTTTGGGAAGTATTGTATGATAGAAACAAAGAAAGAGTGAGCCTGACGGCTTTGATTCGGAGTCTTGTTTTATCGGGTGGAGTTTTTCTTCACGCTTTGCGGAAACGGCCCGGATCCAACGGGAAAAACACCTGCCGTCAAGCTGGGAAAAAGGAGTGCTTTTTAGATGCCCTTGAAGCTGAACGACGGTTACTTGAAAAGCTTTATTTCCGATCACGAGTATGAGAGCATTGCGCCGCAGTTGCAGGCTGCCCATGAGCTGCTGACCTCCGGCAAAGGGCCCGGCGGAGATTTTACCGGTTGGGTCACTTTGCCTACAGACTATGATAAAGAAGAATTTCAGCGGATCAAAGCCGCTGCCAGGCGAGTGAAGGAAAATTCCGATGTGTTTGTAGTGATCGGCATCGGCGGCTCCTATCTGGGCGCCAGGGCCGCCATTGAGTTTTTGAAATCGGATCATTATAACGACCTGAAAAAAGACACGCCGGATATTTATTATGCCGGAAACAGCATCAGCTCCACCGCCCTTGCTGAGCTGGTTTCCATCTGCGAGGGAAAGGATATTTCCATCAACATGATCTCCAAATCCGGCACCACCACGGAGCCCGCCATCGCGTTCCGGGTGTTCCGGGAGCTTCTGGAGAAAAAGTATGGAAAAGATGGGGCGCGGGAAAGAATTTTCTGCACCACCGACCGGCAGAAGGGCACCTTAAAGCAGCTGGCCGATAAAGAAGGCTATGAGACCTTTGTGGTGCCGGACGATGTGGGCGGCCGCTATTCCGTGCTTACCGCTGTGGGCCTTCTGCCCATTGCCGTGGCCGGCGCGGATATCGACGCGCTGATGGCCGGCGCGGCGAAAGCGGCGGCGCTTTACAGCGAACCCTCTCTGGAGAAAAATGATTGCTACAAATATGCCGCCATTCGCAATATCCTTTACCGCAAGGGAAGATCCACCGAGGTCATGGTAAGCTATGAACCCTGCTATACCATGATGAACGAGTGGTGGAAGCAGCTGTTCGGAGAAAGCGAGGGCAAGGATCAAAAGGGATTGTTCCCGGCCTCTGTGGTGTTCTCCACCGACCTTCATTCCATGGGTCAGTATTTGCAGGACGGCAGACGCACCCTGTTTGAAACGGTCATGCTCATTGACAAGCCGAAATATGAGATCACGCTGGGGAATGACCCTGAGAATGTGGACGGCCTGAATTATCTGGAAGGGCGCACCATGGCCTTTGTCAATGAAAAGGCCTTCCAGGGCACGGTTTTGGCCCACAACGACGGCGGCGTTCCCAATGTGGTGCTCCACGCTCCTGATTTCAGCGAGGACACCCTGGGGCAGATCATTTATTTCTTCGAAAAGGCATGTGCCATTTCCGGCTATCTGCTGGGGGTAAATCCCTTCGATCAGCCCGGTGTGGAAAGCTATAAAAAGAACATGTTTGCCCTGCTGGGTAAGCCTGGAAATGAGGAGGCCAAGGCGGCGCTGGAAGCAAGGCTTGCCAAGTAAAAACCGCTTTTGGCGGGAAAGCCCGGACAGGCTGCCAAATGAGCACGAAAAATACGGAAATCCCCGTCCTTTGGGCGGTTTCCCGTCCTTCCCGGACGGAATAAAAAATAAAGGAGAGCTGAACCGTGATTACTCTTTTGACTGGAAAAAAAGGCTCTGGCAAAACCAAAAAGCTGATCGAGCTGGTGGGCGCCGCTCTGGAGAAAACCCAGGGCAACGTGGTGGTCATCGAAAAAGGCCAGAAGCTGACCTATGATATTTCTCACGCCGCGCGTCTGGTGGATTCCGACGCCTATGATGTCAAGGGCGTTGACGCCCTGTGCGGCTTCCTCAGCGGCATTTGCGCCGGTAACTATGACGTGACCGATATCTTTGTGGATTCCACCCTGAAGATCACCGGAAGCGGCGCGGAAGCGCTGGAGACCATTATTCCCGAGCTGGAAAAGCTGAGCAAGGCGGCCGATACCAATTTCTGCCTTTCCATTTCCGCCGCCGATGAGGAGATCCCCGCTGTTGCCGCTGAGTACATCTTGAAGTAAGAGCTTGTGTTTGCAGTTTACAAGGGGCGGCGAAAAGCCGCCTTTTGTGTTTTCTTGAAAAATCTCTTTTTTTTGGAAAAGCGTGCCGGAAAAAAGCTTGACAAAGCCCGGTGCGGTCAGTATAATGTATCAGTACGGCATGAGGTGGCTATGATAGTAGATTTGAAAAGGTTTTTCCTGGGTCAAAGCGATACCATGGAGTACGCGCTGGATCTTTCCAGGGTGGAATTGGGCGGTGTCAAGCCGTTTTGTGCGCCTGTGAGGGTGAAGGCCTCTTTCAAGGGAAACGCCGGTTCGGTATTGCTCGATACAGAGCTGCTGTATACCACTGTAATGCCCTGTGACCGCTGTGGAGAAGTGACCAGCCGGGAATGGAACCGGAGGTTTTCCCACGTCCTTGTTTCCGAATTGAATGAGGAGCAGGACGACGATACCTTCGTAGTGGTCGCCGATGGTCGGCTGGACCTGGACGAGCTGCTTCGAGAGGATATCTTGCTGGATCTGCCCAGCAAATACCTGTGCTCTCCCGATTGCAAGGGCCTGTGTCCCAAGTGCGGAAAGAACCTGAACGAGGGCGATTGCGGCTGTGATCGCAAAGAGATCGACCCCAGGCTGGAAGTGCTGAAAAGCCTGCTTTAATGTGTGAAAAACCGTATCAGTTACGAAACCGTGATTTTTACGGCATGGAAAATAAGACAAAAATTAAGGAGGTGCTACCATGGCAGTACCCAAGGGTAAAGTATCCAGCGCCAGACAGAATAAGAGACGTTCCAATGTGTGGAAGCTTCAGGCTCCCGCGCTGATGAGATGCCCCCAGTGCGGAGAGTACAAAACACCTCATCGTGTCTGCGGCATCTGCGGCTATTACAATGGCCGTCAGGTCGTAAAGAAGGAAGCGTAAGTTTATTCTGAAAATCAAAGGGGAACGCGGACAGCGTTCCCCTTTTCTCATGCGGCAAAGAAAGGAGAGCAAGCAGAATGTCTGTAAAAATTGAGGGGGTCAAACAGGGCGGCAGAGCTCAGGCATTGGGAATTTTGCCGGGCGATCTGCTGCTTTCCATCAACGGCCAGGAGGTCACCGATGTACTGGATTACCGCTTTCTGGAAACCGAGCGGGACTTAAAGCTGCGGTTATCCCGCGGGGGAAGGGAGTATTCCGCGGAGCTTCATAAACCCCAGTACGCGGAGCTGGGGCTGGAATTTGAAACCTATCTCATGGACAGGGAACGCTCCTGCCGGAACAAATGCGTGTTCTGCTTTATCGACCAGCTTCCCAGGGGAATGCGGGAAACCCTCTACTTTAAGGACGACGACGACCGCCTTTCCTTTCTGTTCGGCAATTATATCACTCTCACAAATATTGATGACCGGGAAGTGGACCGCATTTTGAAAATGCGCGTCAGCCCCATCAATGTGTCCGTTCATACCATGAACCCGGAGCTGCGTTGCAAAATGATGAACAACCGCTTTGCCGGGGATTCCCTGCGGCACCTGTACCGGCTGGCAGAGGGCGGGATCAGGCTGAACTGCCAGATCGTGCTGTGCCCTGGTATCAATGACGGCGCGGAGCTGGAGTTCACGCTGGAAAAGCTTTACAGCCTGGGAGAAAGCCTGCAAAGCGTGGCCTGCGTTCCCGTGGGTTTGACCCGCTATCGGGAGGGCCTTTTTCCCTTGACCTCCTATACGAAGGAAACCGCCGGAGAAGCGCTGGAGCTTTTAGAGCGGTACGGAGAAAAATTTTTACGGGAGCGGGGCAGCCGCACGGTGTACGGCTCTGACGAGCTGTATCTTTTGGCCGGGCGGCCTTTGCCGCCCCTGGAATTTTACGAGGATTTTCCCCAAATCGAAAACGGCGTGGGCATGCTGCGGGACCTGGAGGATGAATTCAACTGGGCCCTGGAGGAAGCGGAGCCTTCTCATGAGCCCCGCACCGTTACCGTACCTACCGGAGAATGCGGCTACGAATTTCTCAATTCCATGCTTGACGGATTGCGTGAGAAATGCCATAATTTAACTGTAAACCTTCTGCCCGTCCGCAATGATTTTTTCGGCGGCTCGGTAAACGTGACCGGCCTTCTCACCGGGCAGGATCTTGTAAAGGCCCTGAAGGGCAAAAAGCTGGGAGACGAGGTGCTCATCGTTTCCAATATGCTTCGGGCGGACGAAGACGTTTTTCTGGACGACATGACCCTTTCTGAGCTCAGCGAGGCCCTGGGAGCTCCCGTGAGAAAATTTATGAATTCCGGGGAAGCTATGCTTGCGGCGCTTTTGGGAAAAGAAGCCCCGGTGGGCGGCAGGCAGAACCCCTATGAAATGGGGAGCTGGGAGAGTAGTTGTTAGAGAAGGGCATTGTTTTAGATGCTGGATACTAGATGCTGGATACTAGACGGCGGTGGCGCTTTCGGCGTAATGAAAAAAGGGCAAGAGACAGGGCGGTAAATGATAGTTTAGCGGCGAGCCGCCGCGGGCACTCGTGTCCCTGCTCGGTGCGGGAGAATACTTTCTGACCCGACTATAAGCAAGCCGGTAAATGACAGTTCAGCGAACGAAAGAAACACAGAAAACCCTTGCCTCCCCTAAAAGGGGAGGTGACGGCCGTAAAGCCATCAGAGGGGTTCCAGATCACTGAGAAGCTGCATAGAACCTAAATTTCCGTCTCTCTGGCCAAAACCTCTCAGTCACGGCTCCGCCGTGACAACTCCCCTTTCAGGGAGCCAAGGGTATGTGCTAAATTCCAATTTAGGGGATTGCTAATGGTCGGGCCAGAAACCGGTTTTTTGTGCCAAGCAGCTTCACGAGCGCCCGCAGCGCAGCTGCAAATTCCAATTTATCAGATAGCGGGCAGCAGGACAATATCCAACCGATGATAATACCCTTACGATGATCAGGCGCAAGAAGTTAGTTGTCAGAGAAAGGCTTAAAAGGAGGAGCGTATATGGCGAAGCCAATCGTTGCCATTGTGGGCAGGCCCAATGTGGGAAAGTCCACGTTGTTCAATAAGATCGTCGGCAGGCGGCTGTCCATTGTGGACGATACCCCCGGCGTCACAAGAGACCGCGTTTTCGGGGAAGCGGAATGGTGCGGCAGGAAATTTTCCCTGGTGGATACCGGGGGCATTGAGCCCGCCTCCAAGGACGTGATCCTCAGCCAGATGCGGGAGCAGGCACAGATCGCCATAGATTCCGCCGCCGCCATTATTCTGGTCACGGATATCCGTTCCGGGATCACCGCCACGGATTCCGATGTGGCCTCCATGCTTTTGAAAAGCGGCGTTCCCGTGGTGCTGTGCGTCAATAAATGCGACAGCCTGGGAGAGCCCCCCGCGGAGTTTTACGAGTTTTACAACCTGGGCCTGGGAGATCCCGTGATGGTCTCCTCCGTCCACGGCCACGGCACCGGAGACCTGTTGGACCGGGTATGTGAGCTTTTGCCGGAAGAGCAGGAGGAAGAGGAAGAGGGAGATAGTATCAAGGTTGCCGTGATCGGCAAGCCCAATGTGGGAAAATCCTCTCTGGTCAACAAGGTGGCGGGGGAGAACCGCTGCATCGTCTCCGATATTGCCGGAACCACCCGGGACGCAGTGGATACCACCATTCAGAATGAGCACGGCACCTTTACCTTTATCGATACCGCCGGGCTGCGGAGAAAAAGCAAGGTGGAGGACGCTATAGAGCACTACAGCAATCTTCGGGCAGAAATGGCGGTGAAGCGGGCGGATGTGTGCCTGATCCTCATCGATGCCCAGGTGGGCTTTACCGAGCAGGATTCCAAGGTGGCGGGCATTGCCCACGAAGAGGGAAAGGGCTGTGTGATCTGCGTCAATAAATGGGACGCCGTGGAAAAAGACGATAAAACCATGCAGGAAATGCGGGAAAAACTGGAAAACGATTTTTCCTTTATGTCCTATGCGCCCATTCTCTTTATTTCCGCCAAAACGGGGCAGCGGCTGGATAAAATGTTCGAGCTTATCAAGCTTGCCGCCCATAGCAACGCCATGCGGGTGACCACCGGCACCTTAAACGATATTCTGGCCCAGGCCACCGCCAGAGTGCAGCCCCCCACAGACAAGGGCCGCCGGCTGAAGATCTTTTATATGACCCAGGCTTCTACCTGCCCGCCCACCTTCGTATGCTTTGTCAACGACTACGAGTTGTTTCACTATTCCTACCAGCGGTACCTCATCAATCGGATCCGGGACACCTTCGGCCTGGAGGGCACCCCTGTGCGGCTCATCATTCGGGAAAGATCGGATAACAAGGAATAGAGCGTGTAAAATAGCTCTTTCCTTTTCCGTTTTTCATAGTCAGAGGGTTTATCGATAGCCTGAATCACCAGTTTTCGGCTTTGAAAGGAGAAAGGCTCATGGTTCCCGTATCTTCGGTTTTGATGTTTTTGTTGATGGCATATGTGCTCCCGCTGGCGCTGTGCGGTATCATCGGCTATCTGTTGGGCAGCATCAACTGGTCTATTATTTTGACCCGGCTGTTCAAAAACAAGGAGGATATCCGCAATTACGGCAGCGGCAACGCGGGCATGACCAATGTGCTGCGCTCGGTAGGGAAACTTCCTGCCGCCCTGACCTTTGTGGGGGATTTTCTCAAATGCGTGGCCGCCGTGCTGCTGGCGGCGCTTGTGATGAGGCTTTTCGGCTGGGAAAGCGGCGCCGTATGGATCCAGGCCGCCAAATATGTGGCGGGAATCGCCTGTGTGCTGGGCCATGCGTTTCCGCTGTACTATGGGTTTCGGGGCGGAAAATGTATCGTCACCGCCGCCGCCATGATCGCCCTGACGGACTGGCGGGTATTTCTGCTGATCATTGCGACCTTCCTTCTGCTTTTCCTTTGGAAGCGGATCATTTCCCTGGCTTCCGTTTTTTGCGCAGCCATGTACCCTGTATATACTTTTCTGATCACCTTCTTTTTGGACTGCTCGCAGGGAACGCGCTCCCTTTCTTATTTGCTTTTTGTCACGGCGGTATCGCTGTTCGTGGGGGGGTTGGTGCTGATCCGCCATAAAGCCAACATCGGAAGACTTCGCCGGGGCGAAGAAAAGCCGGTATCTCTCAGAAAAAAGGAATAATTTGTTTAGAAAGCCGCCGGAATTAATCCGGCGGTTTTCAATATCCTTTGGAAATTGTCCCGGAAAGAAGAGTGGGATTTGGAAGAAGTTGGACGAAATTTTCGTCACATTTCACAAGAAACAGCGATTTTTACCGTGCAAACCGCCAGAGATATTGACTTTTTTCTTTCAATGTATTATGATAGACAACAGTCTCATACTAGCATAGAAGAAAAAATTAAGATCTTCAAACTGACTCCTGTGATGAGTCGTTAGGAAGTGAAGCTTTGGATAAATATGTGATAAACGGCGGCTGCCGCCTGACCGGTGAAGTGAATATCAGCGGCGCGAAAAATGCGGCGGTGGCCATTGTGCCCGCCACGATCCTGGCAGATTCTCCCTGCCTGATCGAAAATATTCCCGATATTTCTGATGTAAAGGCCGTGACCCGCATTTTGGTGGAAATGGGCGCCCAGGTGCGGTATCTGGATCGCCATACCTTAGAGGTGGATCCCCGGCCTATCGATACCGATACGGTCTCGGCGGAATGTGCCCGCCGCATTCGGGGCTCCTACTATTTTATCGGCGCTTTGCTGGGCCGGTGCAGAAGCGCTGTGGTGCCTATGCCGGGCGGCTGCAATTTGGGCGTTCGGCCCATCGACCAGCACCTGAAGGGCTTTGCCGCGCTGGGCTGTGAATACAGCCTGGATAACGGCATGATCACCGTAAAAGCGGAAAACGACCTGCATGGGGCAAATATTTATATGGACGTGGTAACGGTAGGCGCTACCATGAACATTATTCTGGCCTCTGTCAAGGCCAGAGGGCTTACGGTCATTGAGAATGCCGCCAGAGAGCCGCACATTGTGGATCTGGCAAACTTTTTGAACACGTTAGGTGCCGATATCCGGGGCGCCGGTACCGATACCATTAAGATCCACGGCGTGCAGAAGCTTCGGGGCGCTACCTATTCCATTATTCCCGACCAGATCGAGGCGGGAACCTACATGGTGGCCGCCGCCGCTACCGGCGGGGACGTTACGGTAAAAAATGTAACGCCGAAGCACTTGGAATCTATTTCCGCGAAGCTGGTGGAGATGGGCGTCACAGTGGAAGAGGGCGACGATTCCGTGCGGGTGGTCTGCGACCGCCCCCTGAAAAAATGTAATATCAAAACCATGCCTCACCCGGGCTTTCCTACGGATATGCAGCCTCAGATCACAACGCTGCTTTCCATTGCCCACGGGACAAGCATGGTAAGTGAAGGAATTTTTGACAGCAACCGCTTTAAGTATGTGGACGAGCTGCTCCGCATGGGAGCCCAGATCACGGTAGACGGCAAGGTTGCCATTGTAGAAGGCGTAAGCCATTTGAAGGGCGCGCCCATCAGGGCCCTGGATCTTCGGGCCGGTGCGGCGATGGTCATTGCCGGCTTGGCCGCCGAAGGGGTTACCCAGATCGAGGATATTCAGTATATTGAGCGGGGCTATGAAAATATCGTGGAAAAGCTAGTAGGCCTTGGAGCGGATATCTACCGCAGCCAGAAGCCGGAAGAGGCAATGGACAAGATCGGCTGAAAATCAGGATCTAATCACTAACAACTAAAATGGGAAGCTCCCCGGCGGCACGGTCAAAAGCCGCTGTGAGGTTTCCCTTATCTTATAGGGGAAGGAGGAGGCGCCTATGGCGCGGTTATGTCCGCTTTTCAGCGGCAGTACGGGAAACAGCTATTACATAGGCTCCCGCAGCGCGGGGCTGTTGATCGACGCCGGGCGGAGCGCCCGGCAGCTGGATACGATGCTGAAGCTCTGCGGGATCGACCCGCTGGCTCTTCAGGGGATTTTGGTGACCCACGAGCACACCGACCACATTTCCGGCCTGCGGGTATTCGCGAAGAAATACCGGCTGCCGGTATTTGCTTCCGCAGGGACCCTGGCCGCGCTGGGCGATTCCCTTTGCGAGGTGGAAACGCGCCCTGTACAGGAGGCTTTGCAGCTTGCGGGAATGACTGTCACGCCCTTTTCCACCTCCCACGACTGCGCCCAGCCTCTGGGCTACCGTATTCGAACAGAGGATAGAAGAACGCTGGGTTTTGCCACCGACCTGGGCTATCTTTCCGATACGGTGAGGGAGAGCCTGCTGGGGGTGGATTTCGTGGTGATAGAATCCAATCATGATCCGGAAATGCTGCGTACCGGCCCCTATCCCTATCCCTTAAAGCAGCGAATCTTATCTGACCGGGGCCATCTTTCCAACGAAGCCTGCGCGGGCTTTTTGCCGGAACTGGCCAAAAGCGGAACAAAACGGTTTTTGCTGGCCCATTTGAGCCGGGAAAACAATTCCCCTTCGCTGGCCGAAACGGCTTCCCTTTCCGCACTGACCCGTGCAGGGCTGGTGCGTGAGGTAGATTTTCTGCTGGAAACGGCCAAGCCGGAAAATTCCCAAGGGCGCTCGATCATTTTCTGACAAGGGAGAAAACGAAGATGCTGGAGGTTCGCCTGCTCTGTATCGGAAAGCTGAAGGAATCCTACTGGCGAGACGCCGTGGCGGAATACGAAAAGCGGCTGAAGCCCCTGTGTAAATTTCAGCTGATCGAGCTGCCGGAGGCCCGCCTGCCCAACGCCCCTTCCCCCGCCCAAATTTCCGCCGCGCTTGCGGAAGAGGGGAAGAGCATTTTAGAAAAAGCGGCGGGAACGGTATTTCCCCTCTGCATTGAAGGGAAGGAAACAGATTCCCCCGGCCTTGCGAAAAGGTTGGAGCAGGCCATGCAGTTTCCCGGCGCGGTCACCTTCGTGATCGGCAGCTCCCACGGCCTGGCGGAACAGGTAAAAGAGGCGGGAGAAAGGCTTTCCATGTCCCCCATGACCTTCCCCCACCAGTTGGCCCGCGTCATGCTCTGCGAACAGCTCTACCGGGCGTTTCAAATTTTGAACGGAACGAAATACCATAAGTAGATGCTGGATGCTGGTTCCTAGATGCTGGACGGCGGTAGCGCCGCATTGAAAGAAAGGGCAGAGGAAAAACGATAAATTGTAGTTTGCGGCGAGGCGCCGCGGCCACTCATGCCCCTGCTCGGCACGGGAGGATAATCTCTGACTAGACCGCAAACTGAGCGGCAAATTGCAGTTTGGCGGACTAGTCGTTAGCTGTTAGTTGTTAGAGAAGAGCAAACCTCCGCTCTTGTCATTCTGAGGAACGAAGTGACGAAGAATCTCGCCCTTGATTCCGGGAAAGGGACGAAGGACGAGATCCTTCGCTTCGCTCAGGATGACAGGAGAAAGTGAGCGGATCACCGCCAAATTTCAATTTATAGAACTCTATCCTTTTCCCTAAAATTACTCACTTCACATTGCTTATTGTTGATAGACCTCAACACGTCCTGTGACAGCATACCGTCAGTAAAGCGGCGGGCCGACCGGAAAGCCGGAAAATCTCCGGCGGCGAGCCTGCCGGAGAAAGCGGATGGAACTCACGGGGAACATAGTCAAAATAGATGCACTAAAAGCAGGAAAAGCCGGAGGGACGGAAAACGCCCCAAGGCGTGTGTTCTGTCCTTCCCATTCATAGACCGGTATTCAGGTAAGGAAGGAAGATTATTTTTGGAAACAGAAAAGAAAGAAGCTGAGAAAAAGGGCCTTTGGGAAACGGTGAAGGCCTATTGCAGACTGTACTTTGTAGACGCCATGAGCGCCATGGCCCAGGGGCTGTTCGCGTCCCTTCTGATCGGCACCATCATTTCCACCATTGGAACCCAGTGCAATGTGCCGGTTTTAACGGAGATCGGGAATTTTGCCAAGGCCATGGCGGGCCCCGCAATGGCTGTCGCCATCGGCTATGCGCTGAAGGCGCCGCCGCTGGTGCTGTTTTCTCTGGCGGCGGTGGGAAGCGCCGCCAATACTCTGGGAGGCGAGGGCGGCCCTCTGGCAGTGCTGCTCATTGCCATTGCGGCGGCGGAATTGGGAAAGCTGGTCAGTAAAAAAACCAAGGTGGATATTTTGGTAACGCCTTCGGTGAGCATTCTTTCCGGCGCGGCCCTTTCCTATCTCTGCGCCCCCGCCATCGGCGCGGCTGCCGCCAGTGTGGGAAGCCTGATCATGTGGGCCACAGAGCTGCAGCCCTTCTTCATGGGGATCTTTGTCTCCGTGCTCGTAGGCGTTGCCCTGACCCTGCCCATCAGCAGCGCGGCCATTTGCGCGGCGCTGGGGCTTACGGGCCTGGCAGGCGGCGCCGCCGTGGCCGGGTGCTGTGCGCAGATGGTGGGCTTCGCGGTCATCAGCTTCCGGGAGAACAGGTGGGGCGGCCTGGCCGCTCAGGGGATCGGCACCTCCATGCTTCAGGTCCCCAATATCATCAAAAACCCCCGGATCTGGATCGCCCCCACGCTGGCCTCTGCCATTACCGGGCCCTTGGCCACCTGTGTGTTCCGGCTGGAAATGAACGGCGCACCTATTTCCAGCGGTATGGGCACCTGCGGCCTGGTGGGCCAGATCGGCGTGTATTCCGGCTGGCTTACCGATATCGCCGCCGGAACGAAGGCCGCCATGACCGCCATGGATTGGATCGGCCTGATTTTGATTTCCTTTGTTCTGCCCGCCGTGCTTTCCTGGGTCATAAACCTGGGCCTGCGAAAGCTAGGGTGGGTCAAGGACGGCGATATGAAGCTGGAAGTTTAATGGTGAGCTGTTTGTTGTCAGTTTGAAAAGGGCGCTGCCTTTTGGCAGCTGCCTATCAAACAGTGTTACAAACAGAAACAGGGTGTAGTAAACCTGTCTCACCTGCAAATGAAATGGACGCATTGCGCTTGCTGCAATGTGTCCATTTCATTGTTCTATTTACCCGGACGCAGTTACAAGTGCCTCAGATTGATGCGGTACTCTCGCAAATCATCTTCTCCTACGGTTTCGATGATTTTGTCAAGTGCTGCGGCAAGAGCGCCCTTGTCCTCCGGCAAGGTTCCCTGAAACTGAAATGCGTTTGACGCGCCCAGTGCGGCAAATTGAGTGGGTATTTCCAAGTTTTCAAGCAGGGTTCGGATTTCCTTATATTTTTCAATCTCGCTTTCCTCTTGCCAGCTGCCGCCCAGAATTTCCTGATAAAGCTCCGATTCCGGGTAAATGGTCAACATATTGACGCCAATGAGCGTTGGGTGAAGCTGATTGCAAACGTTGGCAGTTGCCTTTGCTCCGATCTCGCCACGGCCAGCGCCGGAAATACCTACTAAGTAAAAGAAACTATAATGAATACCGGCTTGGTCTAACCGCTGGCATTGTTTCACAATATCGGCGGCGGTATAGCCCTTGTTCATAAATTGCAGGGCTTCCTCATCGCCGGTTTCCATTCCGATGGTCAGTCCGTCATATCCGGCCTGATGGAGTGAAGCTAATTCCTCGTCCGATTTCAACGTAACATCTGTGATCCTTGCAAAGCAGCCAATCGTTTTGACGGATGGAATGTATTGCCGGATCAGGTCAGAGATTGCCATAAGCCGTTCCTGTTTCAATACAAAAGGATTCGCCCCGGTCAAAAAAGCCCTTTGAATACGCTCTGGCTTGGGCAGCCCCTGCAATCGGGCAGTCAGCATAGCAATGGGGTCTGTACCCCAAAGCTGTGCCTCCCGCAAGTCACTTTCCACATCTTCAAGGGGGGACATTCTGAATTTGAATGGCAAATCGTTATAGAGCGTACAGAATTTGCATTTGTGATGGGTACAGCCTGCTGTTACTTCAAGCAGCAGAGAGGACGCCTCATAAGGTGGCCTCCATATTGTTCCAGTGTAGTGCATAGCAGGACCTCCATATCTTTTTTCGCCATTATATCATGGTATATAGAAAATAAAAGTACGGTACTTTTTTGTAGTACCTTGATTTTTAACCGTAAAGACGATATGATGCCATCAGGAGGTTATGAAAAATGAGAAAAACAGAAATGGCAATCCAACGCTGTAAAACGATGTCAACGCTCCAGAAAATCTTAGGCGGAAAGTGGAAACTTGAAATACTTTACTATATCGCCTTTTATGATATTCATAGATTCGGAGAGTTGCGCCGTCAGCTTGGTGAAATTACAGAATCGTCCCTGACAAAGCAGCTTCGGGAATTAGAAGCCGATGAATTTTTAATCCGGCAGGACTTTAAGGAGATCCCGCCGCGAGTGGAGTACACTCTATCCGGTTTAGGGAAAAGCTTCGTTGATGTGCTTGACTACATGAAGCGCTGGGGAGATCACAATTTGCCTGATGCAACAAAATGATAGAGCACGGCCAGTAAGTAAGGCGATCCTTGCTTGTTTTTAAGGGGGCTTGCCCGTTTGGCGGTGCTCTTTCTGTGCTAACGGCCTGAAAGTATAAACTTGCTTTTCCGGAAACAAGTGTGTATACTGTGGTTCAGAAAAAGATCTGGGAGGAAGGGAGTGGGGAGTCTTGAAAATGGGGTTTGGAAAATTTGGCAAGGGAATAGGCGTCAGTCTGCTGTGCGTGGCGATGCTTTTAGTTTCGATGCCTCTTTCTCCGGCAAACGCCGCCAGCTCTATCCTTGTGATAACGCCGCCGGTCTTTGCTTCTGTGGCTGAGGGCTACAGTCAACCGGAGGCCCAGCCGGTCACCCTGCAAAACGTGGGGCAGGCTGTACTGAACAATATCGATGTTTCCGTAAGCGGAGACAGCTTTCTTCTCAAAAAGCCGGAGGGAGCGATTTGGCTGTTTGGCGGGGCGGTTAGTAAGGATTATCTGCTTCAGCCGAAGGCCGATTTGCCGGAGGGCCGCTATTCCGCGGAGATCACTGCCACCTGCGGCCAGGGGGAGCAGGAAACGGCGGAGGTGGTTTTTGAGGTAGGGCCTGCCGGTTCTGTTCCCGAACAGCCCGGAGGCGAATATAGGGAGCCGGAGGTGGGTGTTCCGTCCCCGGACGCGCCACAAACCCTTTCGGCGCTTCGGGCGGCGGATCCGGAACAAGTGGCGGGACTGACCAGGTTTGACAGCCGGAATTACGGTATCGTTCCTCCGGTCAAGGATCAGGGTAATACCAATCTTTGCTGGTGCTATGCGCCCATTACCGCATCGGAGATCTCCATTCACCGCAGCGGGATCGATCCCACGGTGAACAGCGATACCCTTCGCCTTTCTCCGGAGCTTTTGGGACGGGCCCGTCACAGCCGGGGGCCGGATCCGCTGGGGAATACTGCGGGAGAGGACACCGGGGTAGGCGACTACCTTCACGCCCCTGGCAATACCAGTTTGACACCTTCGCTGTTCTCCCAATGGTGCGCTCCCATCAAAGTGGCAGCGGGAAGCTCTGTGAATGCTTATGAGGCTTCCGCCTATCGGCTTTCCACCGCCGAGCAGATCTATACCTATGGCATGGAGCCCTCGGCCGCTATTCTGGAAACGAAGCGGGCCATTGCAAAATATGGAGCGGTAACAGCCTCTTACAATAATCTGCGGGAAACGAAATATTATAACCCCCGCAAAGAATCCGGCAGCGGCTCCAGCCCCCACGCCTGTACCATCATCGGCTGGGACGATACTATTCCGGCGGAGCTGTTCAGCCCTGGGGGCGCCTCGCAAAATGGCGGGTGGCTTGTCAAAAACAGCTACAGCTCTCTGTCATATTTCTGGCTTTCCTATGATAATGCCATCGATTCCAGCACCTGGGCTTTTTCCTATGAACCAAAGGAAAAATATGGATACAATTATTTCTATGATTCCTCGGCGGAGGACTTTGGCTTAGCAGCTTCCATGAACGTCGTCACCGGGGCCAATGTATTTCAGGCCAAAAAGGGAACAGAGGAACGGCCGGAATACCTGAAGGCCGTGCAGGCGGCTTTTCAAAACGGGACTCAGGCGGTTTTTGAAATAAAGGTCTACACGGAGCTTACAGACCCAGCAGACCCGGAAAGCGGTACATTGGCCGGTGGAAAAGCGGTGATCTCCGAGGTTTTGGAGCGCCCAGGCTACTATACCGTAGAGCTTCCTCAGAAGGTAGAGCTGAAAAGCGGCAGCTATTTCGGCGTGGTGGTTACGGTACAGGGCAAGGGCTCTCCTGTGCTACGTCTCGCGCAGAACAGCTCGGCGGGAAGCTATCGTTATCGGGACGGCGCCTACAGTAAGCTCTTGCAGGCGATCCGTGTGAAGGCTTTTACAGCAGTGGGAGAAAAAGAAGAGCAGTCACCCACGCCAACACCAACCCTTACACCAGCTCCCACACCCACACTTACGCCAACGCCATCTCCCGTACCGACTCCTACACCTACACCCACGCCTGTCCCCACACCGGAGCCAACGTCCGGGCCTACCCCACCGCAGGAGCCGTCCCCCTTGCCGGTTCCAGATCCCACGCCTGTTCCCTCTCCACAGTTTCAGGACGTGAAGGAGAGCGATTATTACTGCGAAGCCGTTTCCTGGGCGGCGGAACAGGGAATCGCGGCAGGCACGGGAAAAAATACCTTCAGTCCCAATGCACCCTGCACCCGTGGACAAATGGCGGCGTTTCTGTGGCGGGCAGCAGGCAGCCCGGAGCCAAAGCTTACCGGCTGTAAATTTTCCGACCTGCGGGAAGAAGACTATTATTACAAGGCGGTTCTGTGGGCGGTAGAGCAGGGGATTACAGCCGGAACGAGCCAAAGCAGCTTTTCCCCGGAGGCCCCCTGTACCAGAGGCCAGATGGCCGCGTTCCTGCACCGGTGCTCCGGCTCGCCGAAGCCGTCAGGCTCCCTGCCGTTTTCCGATGTTCCAAGTGGCGCTTATTACTGCGAAGCCGTGAAGTGGGCGGTGCAAAATGGAATTACCAGCGGAACCTCCAAAACCACCTTCAGCCCGGATGCGCCCTGTACCAGAGGACAAATGGCGGCCTTCCTGTATCGGCTGCTGAAATAATAGAGTTAAGTACCGCAAAAAAGCCAGGCTGTCAAAAAGCTGACAGCCTGGCTTTTCCGTGTTTCATTTTGAAAATTCGGGATCCATAATATTGGCTAAGATCTGAAAGGAGAAGGTGACCTGTTCCGGCGTTTCCTTTGCGCGGTAATAGGAGCATACGAGATAGATTCTGTCCTCCGCTCCGTCCGTGCCGGGAAAGACAAATTTGAACTCCAATGGGCGGCCAATTACGGGCTCTTCGGAAAAAATGGTATCGAAGCCCTCCTGCTCGATTGCCGCTCCATTTTCGTCTTCCGTATAGGTCTCCCCAAAGACGGTATCCACATTGTTCCGGAGGAAAGCACAGGAATGAGGGGAACCCAGCTGCTCCTTAAACAGTTTCAGACATTCTTCCGCTAAAGCTCTGGTTTTCTCAGTATCGTCATATACCTTCTCGGCGGTCACGCAGTAGGCTTTTTCCTTCTTAAAGATGAATTCCGTATCCATTTTGATCCCGCACCAGGAAAGGGTTTTGTGGTAGAAATGGTTGCTCCCTTCCTCTTTCGCGGCGTCGCTAATTTCCAACAGATCCACAGCCTCTTCCTCCCGCAGCAGGAACGCCTGCAACACCTTATCGCTGACAGCCGGCCCTTTTTCCTGGGTACACCCGGAAAAAGGCAAAAGCAGAAGGATAGACAGAGCACAGCAAAGCACAGATTGTTTCATTCGTTTTCCCTCCTGTAGGAAGCGATTTTTTCACTGCACGCACGACTCTTTAAGATCAATAATAAACTTTTTCGGTGCCATAATATAATCTTCCACCCACAGTGATCTCCATATAAACCTCAAATCCTACATTGCCATAAGGGTCCGGTACGATTACACGGTTGGAAGCCAGAGCGTTATCTTTGCTGTAGATGGTATTAAAAGCTGGAGAATTCACCGTATAAGTATTGCTGTAAACATAGTCGTTCTGTAAAAAGGTATAGGTGGAGCCGGATTTAGAATACAGCGTTCCTACTATTATTGGTCTGGATCATCGTTTTTGACGGGTTTGCCGCACCGCCGTTATTTTTGTTTACGAAATACTCACCAAGGGGGCGGACATAGGTTTTGTTTCCCGAGGTATAAGATTCATAGGAAGTAGTCATTCTGGTTGTGATACTTGCATTGATGAATTCATGCACGGAACCGGCCCGGCTTTCTCTGAATAACTCGTGAAAATCCAAATTTACAGGAGCATCTTCCGTATTATCGGAAAACGCTGCCAAAATATCCTGCTGAACCTGGTTCCCTGTTTTTGTAACTACGCACAAGGAAGAGAGAGGAGTATCTCCTGTTCGGGAAATGTTATGGTCTGGTTCAGAAGAAACATAGATCAGGGAATCTTTCTGCACAGGGATATCCATTATGCCTTAGAAATTCAAGAACGGCACTGGGGGCTTCTGAAGCCTTCACAGAAAATTCGGCAGAGTCAATATCCTCAGCGAAGGAGTTCATGGAAAATGTGACCAGAAGAACAAACGCAAGCAGGATAGAGCATAGTTTTTTAAGTTTCATTCTGTAATGCTTCCTTGATAAAATCGTTTTCAAGTTTAGGTAATTGACTTTGCCATTGCAATGGAGAAAAGAGAACAGCTAACATCAGAACATTCACGCTTAATAAAATGTTTATGAGTCCTTTGTTTTCTGATTCTTTCCTTGGTTAAATTATAATCTCAAAAATCAGTGATGTCAATACACAGGGCATAAAATATTTTTTGCAATTTTACGATTTTATTTAAGAAAAAATTTTTATGCCACAAATAAAAGCTTGAAAGCAGGCACTTAATAGCGTAAAGTGTTTCACTGCGCAAAAGAGCTCTCTTCCCCAAACGGGAAGAGAGCTCTTCTCTAACGACTAACACCTAACAACTAACAACTGCCTCAGCAAACTCCCTGAGCCAGCATGGCGTCGGCTACCTTGATGAATCCGGCGATGTTGGCGCCGGCCACATAGTTTTTCGGCATGCCGTATTTCTCCGCAGCCTCGTCAGCGCTCTTGAAAATGTTTTCCATAATGTTCTTGAGCTTCGCGTCTACCTCCTCGAAGGTCCAGGAAAGGCGCTGGCTGTTTTGGCTCATTTCCAGGGCGGAGGTGGCAACGCCGCCGGCGTTGGCGGCCTTGCCGGGGGCAAAGAGCACATTTGCCTTTTGCAGCAGCTCGGTGGCCTCCAGGGTGGTGGGCATATTGGCGCCCTCCGCCACGGCCAGCACACCGTTGGCGATCAGCATTTTAGCGTCCTCGGCGGTAAGCTCGTTCTGTGTGGCGCAGGGAAGAGCGATATCGCACTTTACGCTCCACACGCCCTTGCCCTCGTGATATTCGGAATCGGGGCGGTAGGCCTTGTAGGCGGTCAGGCGCTCCCGCTTTACCTCCTTGATCTCCTTGATGGCCGCAAGGTCGATCCCCTGGGCGTCGTAGATCCAGCCGGTGGAATCGGAGAGCGTAACGACCTTCGCGCCCAGCTCCGCGGCCTTTTGGGCGGCATAGATCGCCACATTGCCAGCGCCGGAAATGGCGATGGTCTTGCCGCTGATCTCAATGCCGTTTTTCTTCAGCATGGCGTTTGTGAAGTAAAGCAGTCCGTAGCCGGTGGCCTCGGTACGGGCCAGAGAGCCGCCGTAGGTCAGCCCCTTTCCGGTGAGCACGCCCTCGAAGGCGTTTTTCAGGCGCTTGTACTGGCCGAACATGTAGCCGATCTCCCTAGCGCCGGTGCCGATATCCCCGGCGGGTACGTCGGTGTCCGCGCCGATATGGCGGAACAGCTCGGTCATGAAGCTCTGGCAGAAGGCCATGATCTCCCGGTCGGATTTTCCCTTGGGGTCAAAATCGGAGCCCCCCTTGCCGCCGCCGATGGGCAGGCCGGTCAGGGAGTTCTTAAAGATCTGCTCGAAGCCAAGGAATTTGATAATGCCCAGGTTTACGGAAGGGTGGAGCCGCAGGCCGCCCTTATAGGGGCCGATAGCGGAATTGAACTGTACCCGGAAGCCCCGGTTTACCTGAACCTTTCCCTTATCATCCACCCAGGGCACCCGGAACATGAGCTGGCGCTCCGGCTCGGTGATGCGCTCCAGAATGCCGTTTTCCTCATATTTAGGATTTGCCTGAATGACGGGCTCCAGAGAGGTGAGCACCTCGGTGGCAGCCTGAATGAATTCTGGTTCATTTTGGTTCTTCTGTTTCAAAAGTTCCAGCTGATTGGCAACATAAGACATAAATTTTCCCTCCAAATGCAAGTTTGAAACTTGAATCCTGCAAAATCACCCCCTTATCTTATCACAGAGACGGCTGTTTGACAAGAAAAAAATAAAAAACTTCCCATCTGCTGAAAAAATTGCTTTCAAAAGCCTCAGTTCTATGAAAACTGCGGAAAATCTGGCGGAAACGGGAATCTTTTTCCCGGGAAAACTTGACAGAAAGCGGCGGTTCAGGTACAATGATTCACTGTGGAAAGTGGCGGGAACCGTTCCTTTTTCGCCGCTTTTCCGGGAAAGAAAAGAAGCAGAGGCCTGCAAGTTTAGCGGACGGAGGTTTACTCAAATGCAGAAAATGGAAATGCTCTATGAGGGAAAGGCAAAAAAGGTATATGCAACGGACGACCCGGAAATTTGCATCGTTTCTTATAAGGACGATGCCACAGCCTTTAACGGCCTGAAGAAAGGTACCATTACCGGCAAGGGCGTTGTGAATAATCGCATGTCTAATTTCATGTTCCGTTTGCTGGAAAAGCAGGGGATCCCCACCCATTATGTAGAGGAACTCAGCGACCGGGAAACTGCGGTGAAAAAGGTAGTTATCGTACCGTTGGAAGTCATTGTGCGCAATACCGCCGCCGGAAGCCTGTCAAAGCGTTTGGGTCTGCCTGAGGGTACTCCCATGAAGACCCCGGTACTGGAATACAGCTATAAAAACGATGAACTGGGCGACCCCATGGTAAACGATTATCACATTTTTGCCATGGAGCTGGCGACCAGGGAGGAACTGGCGCAGATCGCTTCCATGAGCTTCCGGATCAATGAGATCATGGTGGAGTTTTTTAAGAGCGTCGGCGTGGATCTGATCGATTTCAAGATCGAGTTCGGCAAAACCGGTGACGGCAAGATCCTTCTTGCCGATGAGATCTCACCCGATACCTGCCGCTTCTGGGACGTGAACACCCATGAGAAGCTGGATAAGGACCGCTTCCGCCGGGATATGGGCGGCGTGGAAGATGCCTATGCCGAGATGATGCGGCGTATTGGGCTGGGGGAATAGTTGTTAGCTATTCGTTGTTAGAAAGGGCGTAAAGCGTTCTTTTTGTTAATTTTACAGAGAATTCGGAAGGATTGATCCTGTGGCAAGAAATAGTTATGAATCCCCTTTGTCCGCTCGGTACGCCAGCAGGGAAATGAAATATCTCTTTTCGCCCGATATGAAGTTCCGCACCTGGAGAAAGCTTTGGATCGCGCTGGCGGAGACAGAGCTGGAGCTGGGTCTGCCCGTGACAAAAGAGCAGGTAGAGGAGCTGAAGGCCCATGCGGAGGATATCAATTACGAGGTGGCAGAGGCAAGGGAAAAGGTAGTGCGCCACGATGTGATGAGCCATGTGTACGCCTATGGGCAGCAATGCCCGAAGGCGGCAGGGATTATCCACCTGGGGGCCACCTCCTGCTATGTGGGAGATAATACCGATGTGATCGTGATGACCGAGGCCATGAAGCTGCTTCGGGATAAGCTCATTGGCGTGCTCCGGGTCCTTCGGAAATTTGCGGAGGACTATAAGAACCTTCCCACCCTGGCTTTTACCCATTTCCAGCCGGCCCAGCCCACCACGGTGGGAAAGCGGGCTACCCTGTGGATGCAGGACTTGCTGATGGATCTGGAGGACGTGGAGTATCAGCTTTCGAAGGCAAAGCTTTTGGGCTGTAAAGGCACTACCGGCACCCAGGCAAGCTTTTTGGAGCTGTTTGAGGGCGACCATGAAAAGTGCCGGGAGCTGGACCGGCGCATTGCGGAGAAAATGGGTTATGAGGCCTGTTTTCCCGTGTCCGGGCAAACCTATTCGCGAAAGCTTGACAGCCAAATGCTTTCCGTGCTTTCCGGCATTGCCCAGAGCGCGGCGAAATTCTCCAATGATATTCGGCTTTTGCAGCACCTGAAGGAGGTAGAAGAGCCCTTCGAGAAAAACCAGATCGGTTCCAGCGCTATGGCCTACAAGCGCAACCCCATGCGCAGCGAGCGCATCGCCTCCCTCAGCCGGTACGTCATAGCCGACGCGGTGAATCCCGCCATGACCGAGGCGGCCCAGTGGTTTGAAAGAACCCTGGACGATTCCGCCAACAAGCGGATCAGCGTGCCGGAGGCCTTCCTGGCGGTGGACGGCATTTTGAACCTCTATGCCAACGTGGCGGACGGCCTGGTGGTGTATCCTAAAGTCATCGAGCAGCACATGCTCAGAGAGCTGCCCTTTATGGCCACGGAAAACATTATGATGGACGCGGCCAAGCGGGGTGCGGACCGTCAGGAGCTGCACGAGCGCATTCGGGTCCATTCCATGGCGGCGGCCAGGGTGGTAAAGGAAGAGGGCGGAGAAAACGACCTGCTCGAGAGAATTGCCAATGATCCGATTTTCGGCGTGACCCTTTCCGAGCTTTCCGAGCTTGTAAAGCCGGAAAAATACGTGGGAAGAGCCCCCCGGCAGACGGAAGAATTTCTGGCGGAGGTCATAAAGCCGGTGCTGGAAAAATACAGCTTTGTGAAGGAAGAAACACCGGAGATCAAGGTGTAATAAGTTGTTAGCTATAGTTGTTAGTTGAGTTAGAAAGGGCTGTTCTTATGATAGAACTGTATGTTCCTGAGAAAACGGAGTTGTGGTTTCGTGAGGAACTGCTCAGTGACCCGGTGACCATGGCGTACAATAAGGGATATGATCTGGGATTCCCGGAATATCACAACGATACCGGCTGCATTGATTTTCCGAAGGAGAATTGGGACAGCTGGTACCGGAGATGGGTCAATGCCCAGCCGGAGCGGTTTTACGCGTATCTGCGCAGGAAATCGGACGGCGCTTTTCTGGGGGAAGTGAATCTCTACCGGAAAGGCCCGGAGGGCTGGTATGAAATGGGGATCGTCCTGCACGGGAAATACCGGGGACAGGGCTATTCCGCGCAGGGGCTGAAGCTGCTGCTGCGGTATGGCTTTGAGGAAATGAATGCTGCCGGGATCAGCAACGAGTTTGAGCTGTCCCGAAAAGCGGCAAGCGAGCTTCACCGGGCTGTCGGGTTCCGGCAGATCAAAACAGAAAATGGTTTAACCTTTTGGACAATCAGTCGGGAAGACTATGAGAATCTGCACAAAATTTTATAACAGAGAGGCTTGAAGGTAATCATGGTAAAAGCTATAGTTGGCGCGTGTTGGGGGTGCTGGTCGCCAGTGGCGACCGTTCAGCACCGAACTCACCTATCGGTTCAGGCATTGCTGGACGCGCCCCACTGGGGCGCAGCAACCGAGCCGACAGGCGAGACAGGCGCTTGAAAATACAAGAAAGGTTTGTGGGATAACATGGTAAAAGCTATAGTTGGCGCATGTTGGGGCGATGAAGGCAAGGGAAAGATCACAGATGTGCTGGCGGAGGATTCTGATATTGTAGTGCGTTTCCAAGGCGGCTCCAACGCGGGGCACACCATTATAAACGACTATGGAAAGTTTGCGCTGCACCAGCTTCCCTCCGGTGTGTTCCGGCAGAACATTGTGAATATTATCGGCAACGGCGTGGCGCTTTCGGTGGAAAATTTCCTCAGTGAGCTTCAGTCCGTGGTGGAGCGGGGCGTGCCCACTCCCCAACTGCTGATTTCCGACCGCTGCCAGGTGGTGATGCCCTATCACAAGGAGCTGGACGGCCTGGAGGAGGCAAGGCTCGCGGCAAAATCCTTCGGTTCTACCAAATCCGGCATTGCGCCCTTCTATTCCGACAAATACGCGAAGATTGGTTTCCAGATCAGCGATCTGTTTGATGAAAGGGACGCTCTTTATGAGCGTATCGACCATGTGCTGGGCCTGAAAAATGTGCTGTATACTGAGCTGTATCACCAGAAGCCGCTGAACCGGGACGAGGTTTACGCGAAGCTCATGGAGTATAAAGAGGCCCTTGCCCCTTATGTGGCGGATACCACTACCCTGCTGTACCGTGCGGTAAAGGAAGGCAAGACGATCCTGTTGGAGGGCCAGCTGGGCTCTCTGAAGGACCCGGACCTGGGCATTTACCCCATGGTGACCTCCTCTTCTCCGTTGGCGGGCTTTGGCGCGGTAGGCGCGGGCGGCATTCCGCCTTATGCCATTCAGCAGATCGTCACGGTGGTAAAAGCCTATTCCAGCGCGGTAGGCGCGGGGGAATTTGTTTCCGAGATCTTCGGGGAAGAGGCCGAGAAGCTGCGCAGGCGCGGCGGAGACGGCGGCGAATACGGCGCTACTACCGGGCGCCCCAGGAGAATGGGCTGGCTGGATCTGGTGGCCGCCCGGTACGGCTGCATGGTGCAGGGGGCCACAGACATTGCCTTTACCGTGCTGGACGCTTTGGGATATCTGGACGAGATCCCCGTGTGTGTGGCTTATGAGCTTGACGGAAAAAGGATCGACTATTTCCCGCCCACCGCTCAGCTGAAGCGCTGCAAGCCTGTTTTGGAGGTTTTGCCCGGCTGGAAATGCGATATCAGCGGGATCAAGCGGTATGAGGAGCTGCCGGAGAACGCCAGGCGCTATGTGGAATTTGCGGAGCGCCACATCGGCGTGCCGATCACCATGGTTTCCAACGGCCCGGCCCGGGAAGATATTATGAGACGATAGCTTCGTTTGACCTTGTCAAGCGAAGTGCGGTACTGGAAAGTACAAGTGCTTTACAGGACGTTAAAATCTTGATTTTAGCGTCCTTTTTCTTCTTTTCGAAAAGCGTAATGTAAAAAATAAAAAGCATCAAGGAGGCGCATGGATATGTGCGGGATCGTAGGCTATATCGGCGGGGAGCAGGCCGCTCCCTTTCTGCTGAACGGGTTGACAAAGCTGGAATACCGGGGGTACGATTCGGCAGGCGTGGCCGTTTATCACGACGGCGGCCTGCGGGTGGTAAAATCCAAGGGGCGCTTAAGCGTACTGGACGGTATTTTGCAGGGCGGGAAAAATCTACCCGGCACGGTGGGCATCGGCCATACCAGGTGGGCCACCCACGGCGCGCCCTCCGATGTGAATTCCCATCCCCAGGAAAGCGCCGGCGGAAAATTCGCCGTGGTACACAACGGGATCATTGAAAATTATCTGGAGCTGAAAAACCACCTGATCCGCCGGGGTGTGGAGTTCGTTTCCGACACGGACACCGAGGTGGTGGCCCAGCTTTTAGAGTATTATTATCGGGGCGATGTGCTGGACGCTGTGCAGAAGGTGATCGGCCGGGTAGAGGGCAGCTATGCCCTGGGCATCATCTGCGCCGACTGCCCGGAAAAAATCTTTGCCGTGCGCAAGGACAGCCCGCTGATCATCGGCGTGGGGCAGGGGGAAAACTTCATTGCCTCCGATATTCCTGCCATTCTTTCCAAAACCCGGGATATCTATCGTCTGCAGGATAAAGAGATCGCCGTGCTGGAGCGGGAAAGCATTTCCTTCTATAATGCGGAGAAGGAGCCTCTCACCAAGGAGATCGAGCGGATCGAATGGGACGTTGCCGCCGCGGAAAAGGGCGGCTATGAGCATTTCATGATGAAGGAGATCTGCGAGCAGCCCGAGGCCCTGCGCAAAACCATTTTCCCCCGCCTGCGGGACGGCAGGGTGGTTTTGGACGAGATCAAGCTGACCGCCGAGGAGATCCGAAACATCAATAAGGTTTTTATCGTGGCCTGCGGTACCTCTTACCATGTGGGCGTTGTGGCAAAATATGCCTTTGAAAAGCTTCTGAAGCTTCCCATGGAGGTGGACGTGGCCTCGGAATTTCGTTATCGTGACCCCATTCTGGACGAGAAAACGCTGGTCATCATTATCAGCCAGTCCGGGGAAACGGCAGATACACTGGCCGCGCTGCGCATGGCGAAACGCAGCGGCGCCAGGGTGCTTTCCATTGTAAACGTGGTGGGCAGCACCATCGCCAACGAATCCGACGACGTGCTGTATACCTGGGCCGGGCCGGAAATCGCCGTGGCGTCCACCAAGGCCTACAGCACCCAGCTGGCGGTGATCTATCTCATTGTGCTGTATCTGGCCCAGGAGTTGGGCGTTTTGCCGGAGGAGGAGAGGAAGGAGTATCTGGCGGATCTTCAGCGCCTGCCCGACCTGGCGGCGGCCTGCCTTGCGGACAAAGAGACGATCCAGTATTTCGCCTCCCAGTATTTCAATGCCCGGGATATGTATTTTATCGGCAGAAACGTGGACTATGCCGCCTCTCTGGAGGCTTCCCTGAAATTAAAGGAGATCTCCTATATCCATTCCGAGGCCTACACCGGCGGTGAATTGAAGCATGGCCCCATTTCCCTCATCGAGGATGGCACCCTGGTGATCTCCATCTGCACCTATGACCGCCTGTTTGAAAAAATGATGAGCAATGTCAAGGAGGTCAAGGCCAGAGGCGCGGTGGTGCTGGGTATCACCACCCGGGACAGGGAAAAGGCCTTGCGCCAGGAAACGGACTACCAGTTCTGTATTCCGAAAATTACCGATTTTATGCTGCCCTCTTTGTCGATCATTCCCCTGCAGCTGTTTGCCTATTACGTGGCCTCCATGAAGGGCTGCGATATCGATAAGCCCCGGAACCTGGCAAAATCCGTTACGGTGGAGTAAAAGAGGCTGTCGATTTTCTGGAGAGGCTTCGAGGCGTCTCCCGGTAAAAAGGAATTTTCAATCGGAAAAAAGGCGGTTTTGTTTTGCAGAACCGCCTTTTCAATTTTCTTGAAAAACCCACTCGAATGTGGTAGAATAAAAGCATCGGGCAGCCGCTTTGAGCCGCATTGTCCGGCAAGCTAAGAAAAAGGATGGGGATCCCAATGGAAAACGCCCGGCGCCAGCTTGTGCTGGTTTTGGATTTCGGCGGACAGTATAATCAGCTCATTGCCCGGCGGGTCAGGGAATGTCATGTGTACTGCGAAGTGAAGCCCTATACCACTTCTGTGGAAGAGATCAAGGCCATGGAGCCCATCGGCATCATCTTTACCGGCGGGCCCAATTCCGTTTACCTGCCGGATTCCCCCAAGGCGGATCCGGCGCTTTTTAAGCTGGGAATCCCCATTTTGGGAATTTGCTATGGCTGTCAGCTTTTGGCCCATCATTTAGGCGGAAGGGTCACCGACGCCCAGGAGGACCCCGAAGGCGCGTCCGCCAGGGAATACGGAAAAACAAAGACCTTTTACGATACCTCCTGCAAGCTGTTTTCCGGCTTGCCGGAGGAGGGTGTTTCCTGGATGAGCCATGGCGATTATATGGCAAAGGTGCCGGAGGGCTTTTCCTTGACGGCCCATTCCGCCGCCTGCCCCAATGTGGCTATTGCCGATGAGGGCCGGGGTTTTTACGGAGTGCAGTTTCACCCGGAGGTCAACCATACGGAGAATGGCACGAAAATGCTGCACAATTTCCTGTATCAGGTCTGCGGCGCCAAAGGCGATTGGACCATGGAGGACTACTGCAAAACAGCCGTTCGGGAGCTCAGAGAGAAGATCGGCGGAGGCAGGGTGCTGCTGGCCCTTTCCGGCGGTGTGGATTCCTCTGTGGCGGCGGCGCTGCTGGCGGAGGCGGTGGGAGACCAGTTGACCTGTGTATTTGTGGATCACGGCCTTATGCGGAAAAACGAAGGCGACGAGGTGGAGGCCGCCTTTGCCAAATGGAAGCTGAATTTTGTCCGGGTAGACGCGGAGCGGCGGTTTTTAGAGAAGCTGGCCGGCGTTGTGGAGCCGGAGGATAAGCGGAAAATCATCGGCGAGGAATTTATCCGCGTGTTTGAGGAGGAATCCCGGAAAATCGGCGCGGTGGAATACCTTGCCCAGGGCACCATTTACCCAGACGTGATCGAATCCGGCCTGGGAGACGCCGCCGTGATCAAAAGCCACCACAATGTGGGCGGCTTGCCGGACTATGTGGAATTCAAGGAGATCTTAGAGCCCCTGCGCCTGCTCTTTAAGGACGAGGTGCGTGAGCTGGGCCGGGAGCTGGGCCTCCCCGAATATCTCGTGATGCGTCAGCCCTTTCCCGGGCCAGGCCTCGCCATTCGCATCATCGGCGAGATCACTAAGGAAAAAGCGGATACCCTGCGGGACGCCGACGCCATCTTCCGGGAGGGGATCGCCGCCGCCGGGCTGGATAAAGCCATAAACCAGTATTTCGCCGTGCTCACCAATACCCGCTCCGTAGGCGTCATGGGCGACAGCAGAACCTACGACTATACCCTGGCCCTCCGCGCCGTGACCACCACCGATTTCATGACAGCCGACTGGGCCCGGATCCCTTACGAAACCCTGGATCAAATCTCCACCCGCCTCGTAAACGAGGTCAAAGGCGTCAACCGCGTGGTCTACGACATCACCAGCAAGCCCCCGGCGACGATTGAGTTCGAGTGATGAAAAATTTTACATAGATTATTTTATATGCTAGATACTATTTGGTTAGTTTATTTTTGTTACATTATTTACTCCATATGTAATGTAAGAAAAATTCTTGCCAAATTAACAGAATAAGAATTACTATATTTGAAGAAGAGGGAAAATATGGACAAAGTATGTTTTATGATAACGCCTATTGGTAAAGATGGAACGGAAGTGCGTAAAAACGCAGATGAGGTAATGGAGTATATTATTAGTCCAGTGTGTAAAGATTTTGGGTACTCTGTTGTGAGAGCTGATAAAATGGCAAATAGTGGATTGATTACAAAAGCTATTATTGAACAAATTATTTCTGCAGATTTAGTTATTGCTGATTTAACAGGAAATAATCCTAATGTATTTTATGAATTGGCGATTAGACATTCCTATCGTAAACCAGCTATTCAAATTATAAAAGGGGGTATTGAAATACCGTTTGACGTATCTAACATGAGAACTATTTCGTATGATACGACTTTGAGTGGTGCAAATTTGGCAAAAAAAGAAATAGAAGCTATGCTGAAGGCTATTGAGAATGGAGAAATTGTTCATAATCCGGTTAGTGAGGTAAGCACTTTATTAAATCTCTCTGAAAATAGTACAGAAGAAAATGCGGAAATTTTATCAACATTATTGTTGGAAGTGCAACAAATTCCTGATAATTTGAAAGCATTAGAAAATAATATTGAAACAAGATTTTCGCAGATGCTTTCTGCCTTTATAGAAACTATAAAGAATGAACAGGTTGGAAGTTCGATTAAGCCAGAGGACAGAGTGTTAGAAATTTTTATGAATAATTTGATTGAGAATCCTCAAAAAGGAATGCAAAGTTTTGATGCCTTGATGAAATTGCAAGAAAAAATGGATAAATCCTCTAATAAACAAAAGTAGTGTTAGATATGGTTGACAACATTTTGGCAATAGAAAATCAGCAAGTCATAAGGAATTATGTAATTGATGTAGAAATGGGCGCGTATTTGCATAAACTTAAACAAATAAAGTTAAAAACAGCAAAGATCACGCCGAGTGGGAATAATGAAATGGAATTTGAAAGGACGGAAACAGAAGCTTGAAAAGTCGTTGGAACGATAAGAAATGTGGGGCGTGGCGGTTGCTATGCCCTGTATTTTATAGTGGCAGGTACAGAGAGAAAGTGCTATAATCGAAAGCATGATTTAAGATATGGGAGATGAAAC
>CAJUTL010000012.1 GCA_910589395.1 uncultured Oscillospiraceae bacterium | reverse complement strand
GGTGGTCCCAGAAGGTTGCAAAGCAACCTTCTTCCCCTATTCAGGGGAGGCAAGGTGTTAGTACTATTCGCTAGTCCGCTAAATTCCAATTTACCGAACAGTCCCCTTCTCTGTCATTCTGAGGAACGCAGAAAGCTATAGCTTTCTTGACGAAGAATCTCGACCTTAATTCCAGAGCAAAAGGGCAAAGGACGAGATTCTTCACCGAAAAGCCAAGTTCCCTTGCTTTTTGTTCAGTAATGACAGTTGGAAAGTGAACAAGTAACCGCCAAATTCCAATTTAGCAGGTGTTGGTTACAACCGGGCACTACTTACATCGCTTGTGCCCTCGCCCTTCATTGCTCATTCTTATTGCTCATTGCTAATTTCTAATTTCTCATTCCTTCCCTGCATTTTTCCTCCTTTGCGGCTGCTGTTTTTGGGAAAAGCGGTAATTTTTTGCGTTTATCCGGTCAAAGTGAAATGTTTCTCTTGACAGAGCCCGCGGAAAATGATACTAATAGTAGTATTGACGGCACGGATCCTGTGCCGGGCTACAGTTTTGAAATGTGGGAGGTTTTATCGATGATAGACGGAAAAGTAGCGGTGGCCGTGGTAGGCTGCGGCGGAATGGGCGGCGGCCACGCGGTGGCCATCTCCACCGGAAGCGGTCAGGCTCTTTGGATGACCGACGGCTCCAAGGGCCGGGAGCTTGAGCCCGGAGATACCGATCTGACGAAGAAAATGGTTTTGGCGGGCACCTTTGACGTGAAAGAGGAACGCCAGCAATGGGCGAAAAATCAAGGCTTTCACACCTATGAAAGCTTTGAGGAGATCCTGGCAGACGAAACGGTAGACGCCGTTTTGGTGGCTACCCCCAACGACAGCCACAAGGAGCTTTCTATCCGAGCCATGCGGGCGGGAAAGCACGTGCTGTGTGAAAAGCCTGTGATGATGAACAGCAGCGATCTGGAGGACGTCATGGCGGTTTCCACAGAAACCGGAAAAGTATTCTATCCCCGGCAAAACCGCCGCTGGGATAAGGACTACCTTGTCATGAAAAAGGTTTATGATGAAAAGCTGATCGGCAATGTTTTTCATATTGAGTCCCGCTATCAGGGTTCCCGCGGGATCCCCGGCGACTGGCGCGGCATTAAGGAAAAGGGCGGCGGCATGATGTTTGACTGGGGCGTACATCTGCTGGATCGCCTGGTTCTCATGGTGCCGGAAAAGATCAAAAAGGTCTACGCCAAAATGACCCACGTGACAAATGACGAGGTAGACGACGGCTTTTTCATGAACATGGTGTTTGAAAGCGGCATTACCGCAACGGTGGAGGTTGGCACCTGCAACTTTATCACCCTGCCCAACTGGTACATGACGGGTGATCAGGGTACCGCCGTGATCGCAGACTATAAGGACGAGGGCCGCATGGTGGTGCTGCGCAGCTGGGAGGATAAGGACGCCACTCCCATTCTCATGGGCGAGGGCCTGTCAAAAACCATGGCGCCCAGAAACGCGGACTCTGTGACTGAGCTTCCCCTTCCCTATACGTCCTATGACCGCAACGAGCTGTATTCCAATTTCTGCGATGTGGTACAGGGCAAAGCGGAACCGGTGATCAAAAATGAAGAGGCCCTGCGGGTCCTCCGCCTGATGGAAGCCGCGCTGGAATCCGATGAAAAGGGCGTTGTGATCGATTTTGAATAAATCTTAGAAACAGATGCAAAAAAGGCGAAGCTTTGAAAGCTTCGCCTTTTAGTTTTTCTGCCGAGTCATATTCCCAGCAACAGCTTGGCAATATTAAAATAAATGACCAATGCTACCGCATCTACAATAGTGGTGATAAAGGGGCTTGCCATCACGGCGGGGTCAAAGCCTAAACGCTTTGCCAGAATAGGCAGGGTACTTCCCACCAGGTTCGCCACCAGCATCACGGCAAGCAAGGTGAGGCACACCACGGCGGCCACCAGCAGCGTAACACGGTCAAACACCAGCAGCTTGACAAAATTCACCGCCGCCAGAGTAGCGCCGCACAGCAGAGCAACGCTGGCTTCTTTCAAGATAATGCGGGGGACGTCGGAATACCGGATCTCCCCCAGGGAAAGCCCGCGAATAATGGTGATAGAGGATTGGCTGCCGGAATTACCGCCGGTGTCCATCAGCATGGGAATAAAATTTGTCAGGATCACGGTGGCTGCCAGGGCGCTTTCATAAGAAGCAATGATCGCACTGGTAAAGGTGGCGGAAATGGTCAGGATCAGCAGCCAGGGAACACGCTGCTTCCAAGTGGCGAACACGCCTGTTTTGATATACGGCTTTTCCGAAGGCGTGATAGCCGCCATTTTTTCAATATCCTCGGTGGCTTCCTCCTGCAAAACATCAATGGCGTCATCTACCGTGACGATGCCCACCAGCCGCTCCTCATTATCTACCACGGGGATCGCCAGAAAGTCATATTTGCTCAGCTCTCGGGCCACTTCCTCCTGGTCGGTGTGGGTGGAAACAAACTTGATATTGGTTTCCATGATATTGCGAATCGTCTCTGTTTTTGGGGAAAGCAATAGATCCTTGACTGTGACAATGCCCTCCAGCTTGCGGCGGCTGTCTGTCACATAACAGGTATAAATAGTCTCCTTCTCCACGCCTGTGGCCCGAATACGCTCGAAGGCCTGCTCCACCGTCATACTGCGCTTCAGATCCACATATTCCATGGTCATAATGCTGCCGGCGCTGTCCTTTGGATAATTCAGCACCTGGTTTATCATTTTGCGGGTATCCACGTCTACGTGGCGCAGGATTTTTTTTATGACGTTGGCAGGCATTTCCTCGATCATATCCACCGTGTCATCCAAAAACAACTGATCCATCATTTCTTCCAGCTCTTTGTCGCTGAAGCCACGGATCAAAAGTTCCTGGGTTTCGCCCTCCATGTAGGCAAAAACGTCCGCCGCCAGTTCTTTCGGCAGTAAGCGAAACAGAAGCGGCAGCTTCGCTTCCGGCATTTCTTCCAGCAACGCGGCCGCGTCCGCCGGGATCATATTCTTCACCAGCAGGGCCGCTTCCGAATACTTTTTGTTGTTCAAAAGCTCCAAAACCTTGTCGTTCATGGCGCACACCTCCCTTTTTATAATTCGGAGGCAGCACAAAGCCGGGGCACAGGACACTTTTTCTATACTTAGTGCTCAGTGCTTATTAGAAAAATCGGGCGCAATGCCGCGCCCGTACCAAAATGCACGGCATAACGGGACTTCCGATCCATTTTGCTCTCCCGGCTTTCTGCCGCCGCTACTTCGTGGAACGCTCACATTGCTCCCTCCTTTTTACCATTGTATTTTCAGGGCTTGTTTCCTGTCTTTACAATGTACCCTTTTCCATGAGATTTGTCAAGAAAAAAGCTCCCGGAAAAGCGAAAAACCTTTCCAAGAGCTTTTTTAGAAGGTTTCTTTACCGCCGGCTGCCCAGGAAAAACAGCGCCACGGTACCGGGGCCGGAATGTGCGCCGATCACCGGGCCGATAAAATTGATTTTGATATCCACAGTCCCCATTTTCTCCCGGACTTGCTCTGCCACATACTGCGCGTCCTCCAAGCAGTCTCCATGGCTGATAAAAATTGTCTGCTCCTTGGGCTCAATAGCGGTTTCCTCCATCTTTTTCACCAGCGCGTCCAAAGACTGCTTTCTGCCCCGCACCTTGGACACAGCGATTAAATGGCCCTCGTCGTCTACATGGAGAACCGGTTTGATCCCCAGCATGGTGCCTACCAGAGCGGTGGCGGCAGACACCCGGCCTCCCCGCTTCAAATGGTTCAAATCGTCCACCGTAAACCAGTGGCAAAGGCGAAGCACATTTTCCTTGAGCCAGGCAAGCACCTCGTCAATATCTTTTCCGGCCTTTTGCAGCATGGCCGCGTGATAGACCAAAAGACCCTCGCCCATAGAAGCGCATAACGTATCAAACACCTCGATACGGCGATCGGAATATTTTTCCTGAAGCTCCTGTTTGGCGATCATTGCACTCTGACAAGTGCCGGAAAGCCCGGAGGAAAAGGCCAGATACAGGATATCCTTCCCCTCCTCCAGCACTGGGGTAAACTGCTGCAAAAATTCCTCTGTGTTGATTTGCGCGGTGGTAGAGGTCTCGCCGCCGCGAAGCTTTTCATAAAAAGTGTGCTCGTTCATTTCTCCCCCGCCGGGAATATTGTGCAGGGTCTTTCCCTCCATGATATAGCACAAAGGGATCACATGGATCCCCAGCTCGTTTATCATTTCCGGGGAAAGGTCTGTCGTGGAATCGGTGATGATCTGATACTCCGCCATAAAGGGCCCTCCTGATTTTATACCTCAGCCACAGAGCATATGCCTACCGGTACGCGTTTTATCCTTACAAATTTGTAAGGAGCTTTTCCTTATCATACAATAGAACAGCAAAAAAGTATAGAGCTTTTTCCGTGCTTTCTACTATTTTCTGCCGCTGTCCAGGTAGCTTTGCAGGATCACGGTGGCGGCAACGGCGTCTACCACGGCCTTCCGCTTCTTTCCCCGAACATTGGTTTCGTTGAGATAGCCATGGGCGGTGACCGTGGTGCCTCGCTCGTCCCAAAGCCTGACGGGAAGCGCCGCCGCTTTCTCCAGCAAAGCGGCTGTTTCCCTGGCGCTTTGGGCGCTTTCCCCCTCTGTGCCATCCATATTTCTCGGCAGGCCCACTACCAGAAGCTCCGCCCCTGTCTCTTTCGCGGCGGCACAGACCTTTTCAACCAAGCGCTCCCTGTTGTGCTCTTCCACCACCCGCAGCGGAGAAGCCAGTATTTCTCCCTTATCACACACGGCAAGGCCGGTTCTGGCTTTGCCGAGATCCACTCCCAAAATGATCACGTGAGTTTCTCCTTTAAGCCTTTTATTCCTTACTGCCTTTCTGTCCAAACAGCTGCTGGCGCACGATCCTCATCACAAGTACTTTTCCAGACAGCATTGTTCGTAAACCTTTTTTCCCAGTAAGGTAATCGCTTGCGCAGGACAAAAATTGACGCACCGATAGCACATGGTACATTTGCCGTTTTGTACCATGCGGCCTTCCCTGATAGAAATATTTTTCATAGGGCAAATTGATATACACCTTCCGCACCGAACACATTTGTTTGTATCGATTTTCAATTTATCGGAATACTCTTTTGTTTTGCCACGAAAATATATTCTTTGTCCGAATAGTCCTGTCAAATGTTTCAATAGACCAATCCCATCCTGGGGAGGGCGCCCGTTTCTTATTTTCCACGCGGCTTTTTGAATTTTCTCTTCCGCCGCGCGCACCAATTTTCGATTTTGCTCCAATGTTCTTTTCAATGCTCTTTCATCGCCGATACTGTCAGGCATTTTCAGGTGAAGTCCTCCCGTTATAAACGCGCCATACCCGGCCAACAAACGGGCGAGCAGCCCTGCTCCGTCTCCGCTGAACAGCCCCATCGTCGCGATAACAAAAACTCTTTTCCCCTTCCAAATGGACGAATTGTCAACGACAAAATCCCGCAGGATCTTCGGGAGATTGCTGAATTGGACTGGATAGCCTATAACGATTTCATTATGCGCGCAAATTTCCCGCACAGTATTCTCTGCTTCGATGGAAAAGTTCTTCCCCGCCAGCTCGAATTCTCGCACAAACGTTTCTACACAATGCTTTGTATTTCCGGTTCCACTGAAATAGACGCCTATCACTTTGACCGCCCTCTCTAAACTTTGATGATTCTCTTATTACACAGCTGCTTGGCGATCAGACTTGCCGGTAAAAGCATTGAAGCAGACAAGGAGTACTTTTTATACCGCTTCCGTATGAAACTCGTATTTCGTGGGCGCTCTTCGCAGCTCCGGGGGCAAATGGGAAAGGTCGTTGACCTGCTTCCAGGAAAGCTTTCCCGCTTCGTTCGCTTCCAGGATACTTACTCCCGTATTGCTGAAAATGGCTCCGCCGCGGATCCCTTCGATCCCGCCGGTACGCACCCGGGCGTCAAGGCTTCGAATCACGCCGCCGTGAGTGGAAATTGCCACTGTTTTTCCGAGATTCTCCGCAACGATCTTATCGATGGCGGCGTTGATTCGCGCATATGCCTGCTTCATCGTTTCGCCGCCGGGAAACTCGCAGAGATCCGGGGTTTTATCCCAGTTTTTTGCCACCTCCGGGAACCTTTCGCCGATCTCCGAAAGAAGGAGGTTTTCCATTTCTCCCACGTCCAGCTCGATGAGCTCCTCCCGCTTCTGAACGGTCAGCTCATGAAACCGGGCGATGGCCTGGGCCGTGCGGTACGCCCTGTTCAGCGGGCTGGAATAGACGGCGTCCAGCCGCACATTGCGAAAGCGCAGGGAAAGCAGCTCCAGCTGCTGTTCCCCCTTGGGACTGACCGGCGCGTTGAAGCGGCCCTGGAAGCGGTGCTCCACATTTCCCATGGATTCACAGTGCCGCACGATATAAAGCGTTGTCACCATGGGCGCACCCCTCCCGTCAGCTCAGAAAGGGACTTGATCTTGTTCTCTTCCAGATACCGGAAAAGGCCCTCCCAGATCTTTAAGGGCGCATAAGGGTCGGTAAACAGCGCTGTGCCGATCTGCAGGGCAGTTGCCCCGGCCAGGAGCATTTCCACAGCGTCCTGCCAGGTGGAAATGCCGCCCAGGCCCACAATGGGAATCTTCACCTTTTGAGCGGTCTGCCACACCATGCGCAGGGCAACGGGCAGCAGCGCCGGGCCGGAAAGGCCGCCGGTGTTGTTGTGGAGAATGGGCCTTCTGGTGTAGATATCGATCCGCATGCCGGTGAGGGTGTTGATCAGCGAAACGGCGTCCGCGCCGGCGCTTTCCGCCGCCACCGCCATTTCGGAAATATCTGTCACATTGGGAGAAAGCTTTACCAGTAAAGGCTTTTTGCAGTGCTTTCTCACTTCTGAAGTGATGCCGTACACCCCTTCGCAGGTGGTGCCGAACTGTACGCCGCCCTGCTTTACATTGGGGCAGGAAATGTTCAGCTCGATCATATCCACACAGGTTCCGTTCAGCTTTTCCACGGTGGCGCAGTAATCCTCCGGGGCGTTTCCCGCCACATTGGCGATGATCTTTGTTCCCTGCTTGGAAAGCCAGGGAAGATCGTGTTCTATAAAATGGTCCACGCCGGGATTTTGCAGGCCCACGGCGTTGAGCATACCGCCGGGAGCCTCCGTCACCCTGGGCGGCGGATTGCCGGGGCGCTCTTTGATGGTGGTTCCCTTGCAGGAAATACCACCCAGCACGGACAGGGGGTACAATTCCCCGTACTCCCTGCCAAAGCCAAAAGTGCCGGAGGCGGCGATGAGAGGATTCAAAAACTCCACTCCGGCCACGGATACCCGCAGCTTGGGCTCGATTTTTCTGGGTTCCCCGTCCAGCAGAACACCTTCCCCATCTCTTAAAAATACCACTTTTCCGCCGGTTTCCCTTTGATATTCACGGGCCTTCTCCGGGTCTTCCTTATTGCAGTGGGGCATGACCTCTATCTCGGTAAGGCCCAGGCCGCCGAAGTCGGTAAGATGAAGAAAATTTAGCTGCGGGTGATACAGGTCAATAAGAGCGATGGTAGGCCCCAGAACCAGCGCGCCTGCGCTCCAGCCGATGAGAAGCCCCTTTTCCGCCACGGCCCGCAGCGCCGCTTCTCCGTGATGCTCCCGAATGGAGTGCAGGAGATAATAGGGGTTTCCCCCCATCAGCACCACCACATCATACGCCGGAAGCTGCCCGGCAGCCTGGGTATCAAAATCAAAAATATCCACGGAAAGGCCCAGGAATTCCAGCTCCTTCACACTCCGGGGCACATGGTAGTTCTTTTCCTTGTATTCGGGGTCAGCTGTCACCACCAGAGCGGCCTTTCCCGCTGTTTTCACATGCTTTTTGGCTTCCCGCAGAAGCTCCTGGCTGGTCAATCCATTGGAACACAATAAAATCATGGGTTTCCCTCCTTACAGCACGACCCGGCGGCTGTCAAAGACAGGGCCGTCTTTGCAGACGTGGCCATAGTACCAGCCATCCGGCGGCAAGGTTTCCTTAGTAACAAATTGCCCATCGGGCAATTTGGGGTTTGTCTGCTCCCCCAGCAGACAAACTGCGCAGCCTAAACAAGCGCCGATGCCGCAGGCCATGCGTTCCTCCAGAGACAGGAAGCAGGGCACCTTTCTCTGCTCCGCCAGCGCCCGTACCGCCTTCAGCATGGGAGCAGGGCCGCAGGCAAAAACGGCTTCAAATTCTTCCTTTTCTGCAAGCGCCGTTACCAGGCCGTGGAAGCCATAGCTTCCGTCATCGGTGGCGATCAATGTTTTCGCACCGGTCTTTTCGAAATCCTGTTCTAATATCACGGCGCTCTTTGAGCGGAAGCCCAGCACAGCCACGGCGTTTTCACCCAACACAGAGGCACAGCCCAGCAGAGGCGGAACGCCGATGCCGCCGCCCACAAGCAGGGTGCGTTTATCGGGGTCAACGGGAAAGCCGTTTCCCAAAGGGGCGAGGATCTCAAGCTCCTGTCCCTGCCGGAATTCCGCCAGCTCCGCCGTGCCCTGGCCTCTGATCTGGAACACAAAGCGAAGAGCCCCCCGCTCCCTGTCGATCCCGCAAATGGAAATGGGGCGGCGTAGGGTGTGCCCCGGCAGCCTGATTTGAGCAAACTGCCCCGGTACGGCCTTTGCCGCGAGCTCCGGGCAGTCCAGTGTAAAATCGTACACATCGGTAGTGAGCTTGTCCGCTTTTACCAGCTTACAGCGCTTGGAATCGTACTTCATGAGCCTTTCCCCTTTTTACTTCAATTCGATCCAGAAAATTTTCATCGTGTCGTTTTCCTCGGGTACAAAAATCTCCCGCTGGAATACGCCGCCATTTGCCAGAATTGTTCTTTCGCTGCCGGGGTTGTGGATGTTGCAGGAAATCATCACCCAGGTAAGCCCGCGCTCTCTGGCCTTTTCCAGACACTGCCGGAGCATTTCTTTCGCATAGCCCTTCCTGCGTTCACTGGGGCGGACACTGTAGCCGATATGGCCGCCAAACATGGACAAAACCGGATGGTCAATGTGATGGCGCAGGTCGATCATGCCGATGAGCTTATTGTCGCTTTCCCGCACGGCAAGGTACTGCGTATCAGGAATATGGTCCCCGGGACAAGTCTCAGGGGTGCTCAGTTTTTTCACCTTTGCAAGCCATTCTTCAAAGCTCTCAAATTTGTGTAAACCGCAGCAGCCGTCCAATTCATCGCCGGCTTCCAGAAACTCCCGGCGGTATGCCATGATCTGCCCGGCATATTCGGCAGTGGGGATTTTCAAAACTATTTCATGCATCGCAGGTTCCTCTTCCCTTACCGAAGCCGGATTGTCCCGATCCGCTTCACGATCTCATCTCTCATGCGAATTGCTTCTCTCCTGGCCGCTTGGGCGTATTCTTCCGGAGCGCAGTTTTCCTTCTGCCAGGCGCACATAATGCCCCGGGAGGAATTGACGATGGCTCCCAGTCCGTTTTGATCAAAGGCAGGGGCCACGTCCTCCGCCCCGCCGCCCTGGGCTCCATAGCCCGGCACCAGGAAGAAGGTGTGGGGCAGCGCCGCTCTCAGTTCTCCCAGCTGGGCGGGATAGGTGGCCCCTACCACGGCCCCCACGCCGGAATAGCCGTATTTTCCGGGCAGCTCTTTTCCCCAGCCTTCACACATATCGCCCATGGCGCGGTAAATGGTAACGCCGTTTGACAGCTCTCTGTCCTGCAATTCTCCGGATGAAGGGTTGGAGGTTTTGACCAGCACAAAGATTCCCTTATTCCCAGCTTTGCAGACCTCCAGCAGAGGCTTGATCCCATCGGAGCCAAGGTAGCCGTTGACGGTGAGCAGATCCGCGCCGAAGGCTTCCACATTCTCCCCCTCCATCTCGGTAACGCCCAGGTGGGCGGCGGCATAGGCCTGCATAGTAGCCCCGATATCATTGCGCTTTCCATCGGTGATTACGACCATGCCCCTTTCCTTTGCATAGGCGATAGTCTCTGCAAGAGCCTTGACCCCCTGCCAGCCGTACATTTCATAGTAGGCGGCCTGGGGCTTTACCGCCGGAACGATATCGCACAGGGCGTCGATGAGACCCTTGTTGAAGGAAAGCAGGGCATCCGCCGCGCCTTCCAGGGTTTTGCCGTATTTTGCATAGCTTTCCGCTTTCAAATACTTCGGGATATAGCTGAGCTTCGGATCCAGCCCCGCAACTGTCGGGTTCTGCTTTTCTACGATCTTTTCCAGTAATCTGTCCATATCTGTTTCTCCTTACCTGATATCGTATACTTTTCTGCCGTGGAAAATGGTGGTCAGCACTCTGCCTTGCAGCGTTATGCCCTTAAAGGGTGTGTTTTTGCTTTTGCCGTGAAGGGAGTTTTCGTCTACCGTCCATTTCCGCTGGGGGTCGAACAGAACAACATCCGCGTTTGCGCCGATTGCCAGCGTTCCCGCCGGGATCCCTAAAATACGGGCGGGCGCGCAGCTCATTTTTTCGACCACCTCACTGACGGAAAGCACGCCCTCCAGTGCGGTAAGAGCCGCCGCCAAAGAGGTTTCCATGCCGATGGAGCCGTTGGGCGCTGTGAGAAAATCCGCCTTTTCCTCCGGCGTATGAGGAGCGTGATCTGTGGCAATGGCGTCTATGGTGCCGTCCTTCAAGCCCTCCAGCAGCGCCTGACGGTCCGCTTCACTCCGCAGGGGCGGGTTCATGCGGTAATCGGCGTCCCGCTTTCGCAAAGCCTCCTCTGTGAGAAGCAGATAATGGGGACAGGTCTCCGCCGTGACCTTCACTCCCCTGGCCTTTGCCTCCCGGATCAGCGCCACAGAGCCCCTTGTGCTCACATGGCAGATGTGAATGGGGGCGCCTACAGAGGCCGCCGCCGCAAGCTCTCTGGCGGTGCCGCAGTCCTCCGCGGCGTTGGGGATTCCCTTCACGCCTAAAAAGCGGGAAACCTCCCCTTCGTTCAATAAACCGCCCTCCGCCAAATAATGATCCTCGCAGTGGGCGGTGACGATCATTCCCAGCTCCGGCGCGCGCTTCAGTGCTTCCAGCAGGCAGGCGGTATTTTTTACCGGCCGGCCGTCGTCGCTGAGTGCGATGGCTCCGGCCCTTCGCAGCGCCGCCAGATCCGTGGGCCTTTCCCCCCGCAGCCCCTCTGTGATACAGGCGGCGGTATAAACGGCAGCGTCCGCCTCCTTCGCCTTGCTTAAAAGCGCCTCCACCCTTTCCGGGGAATCCATGGGCGGGGTGGTATTGGGCATGGCCAACAGGCTGGTGACTCCCCCGGCGGCGGCGGCGCGGCAGCCGGAAAATACGTCCTCCTTCTGGGTCTGTCCGGGATCCCGCAGATGCACGTGGAGATCCACCAGACCGGGGGCGGCCACCAGGCCGTCGCAGTCCAGAATTTCCTCCGCCTCCGCTCCGCGGGAAAAAAGGTCTTCTCCGATTTCACGGATCTTTCCGTCCGAAATCAGAATATCGCCTGTTCCATCCATGTTCTGGGAGGGATCTATGATTCTGGCTCGCTTCAGCAGCAGCTTCATGTTCTGCTTCCTCCTTCCTTACTCCAGCAAAAGCTTCTCAGCATGCCATTTTGTCAGAGATAAAAGCTCTCTGCCGTAGTACTCCGGCAACAGGATCGGATCGGTATCCGCCACCAAGCTATAGGGCGTAAGCCCGGCGCTTTCCGCCAGCTTTAAGGCACGGTACATGTGAAAGCCCTGGGTCACCAGAGCGAACTCTGTACCCAAGCCCTCCCGTTCCGCGATCTCCCGGGAAAAATTCAGGTTCTGCCGGGTGTTGCGAGACTGATCCTCCATATAAATACGCTCTTCTTCGATGCCCAGCCGCAGCAGGGCGTTTTTTTCCGTAAGGGCCTCCGGGCAGGGCTCGTCCCCGCCCTGGCCGCCGGTAACGATACAGCTTGCGCCGGGGTTTTCCAGCAGGTAGCCCACCGCTCGATCCACCCGGTTTGTCAGAGTAACGCCCATTCGCTCCGCGCTGTACACCTGCGCACCCAAAACGATCACATTGGTTCCGGCAGGCGGCGTGCGATACTGGGCAGAGATCATCAGCCCCGTTAAATACCCGGCCCAAAGCAGGCCCAGACAGTAAAAAGCAGATACCAGGCGAACGATTGCCTTTCGCCAGCCGCCCCGCTCTGCCAAGCGGCGGTAAAAATGGAGGATCAGAAAACCAAGCAGACAGACGCACAGGCCAAACACCGCACCCAGATCAAAGCCGCCATGCAGCAGCGGCAGCAAAAACCACACGCAGCCTAAGAGACACAAGATTTTTCCGATCCATTTTACCACTGTTCGAGATCGCTTCATAACCGCTTTTTCCTTCCCGTTTTACTGAATACACCTTATCCGATTTTCCTTTTCCATATTTGGCATATAGTATAACATATTTTCAAACACTCGGTAACCCTTTTTCCGAAAAAAAGGGGAAAACGTTCAAAACAAAAAATATCTCAACGGCTTCCGAACAAAAAAGGAACACCCGGGAAATACCGAGTGTTCTTTTTTGTCCTTTTAATGTATTGCTTACAGCTTACTTACCGCGCTTTACATAGGTGGTATGCAGCAGCTCGTGAGCCTTGTGGCCGCCGGGGCCATCGGTCAGGAACTCCTCATAGCACTTCTGCACCACGGGGTTATCGTGGCTCTTGCGCAGGAGCATGGCACGATCCTGATCGTACAAGGCCTTGGCGCGCAGCGCCTTGATATCCGTATCGGCGCGGACGGAAGCAGGCTGAATGGGCTGGCCGCCGCCGTTAACACAGCCGCCGGGACAGCACATCACTTCGATAAACTGATAATCCGCTTCCCCGGAGCGCACCTTTTGCAGCAGGACGTCCGCATTGGCAAGGCCGCTGACAACAGCCACCTTCACGTCCATACCGGCCACCTTGTAAACAGCCTCCTTGAAGCCTTCGGTGCCGCGGATCTCCTGATATTCGATCTCCTCCACGCGTCTGCCCTCCAGCAGGTCGGCGGCTGTACGCAGGGCGGCCTCCATCACGCCGCCGGTAGCACCGAAGATCACCGCCGCGCCGGTGGAAACGCCCATCGCCTCGTCAAACTTCTCTTCGGGCAGCCGCTGGAAATTCAGCTGGGCGCGCTTGATCAGCCGGGCAAGCTCCCGGGTGGTCAAGCTGATATCCACATCGGGAACGCCGGCGGCGTTCTCATCGTTGCGCATGATCTCAAACTTCTTCGCCGTACAGGGCATCACGGAAACAGACACGATGTCCTTGGGATCGATCCCCTCCTTCTGCGCGTACCAGGTTTTGATCAGCGCTCCGGTCATATTCTGGGGAGACTTACAGGTGGAGAGATTGTCAATCAGGTCGGGATAATAATGCTCGCAGAACTTGACCCAGCCGGGAGAGCAGGAGGTGATGATCGGCAGCTTTCCGCCGTTTTTCACCCGGGAAATAAATTCGTTTGCTTCCTCCATGATGGTCATGTCCGCGCCGAAATCGGTATCGAATACCTTGTCAAAGCCCAGGCGGCGCAGGGCGGCCACCATTTTCCCCTCCACGTTGGTACCGATGGGAAGGCCGAATTCCTCACCCAAAGCCGCGCGAACGGCCGGGGCGGTCTGCGCCACCACGGTCTTGGTGGGATCGCTGATCGCGTCCAGCACTTCTTGAATACTGTCTTTTTCCGTCAGCGCGCCGGTGGGACAGCTGACAATGCACTGGCCGCAGGCCACGCAGGAGGCATAGCTCAAGGGCTGCTCAAAGGCACAGCCGATCTGAGTATCGAAGCCCCGGTTATTGGCTCCGATCACGGAAACATGCTGATTCTGACAGGCGGCCACACAGCGGCGGCAAAGCACGCATTTGGCGTTGTTGCGCTCCAGATACAAGGTGGAGGTATCCTTATCCCCCGCGGGCATTGCCCCGGCGAAGCGATCCTCCTCCTCAATGCCCATATCGTTACAAAGCTTCTGCAGCTCGCAGTTTCCGCTGCGCTCACAGGTAAGACATTTTTTCTCGTGAACGGAAAGCAGCAGTTCCAGCGTCATACGGCGGGATTCCTGCACCTTGGGAGTGTTGGTGAACACCTCCATACCGTCGTTCACAGGGTACACGCAGGCTGCCACCAGAGAGCGCGCCCCCTTCACCTCTACCATACACATACGGCAGGCGCCGATCTGGTTTACGTCCTTCAGATAGCAAAGGGTAGGAACATCAATACCGGCGGATCGGGCGGCTTCCAGGATCGTGGACCCGGCGGGCACTTCATAGTCTATCCCATTGATTTTAACGGTTACCATTTCCATGCTCTTCTCACTCCTCTCTTATTTCTTCACCACAGCGCCGAATTTGCACTTTTCCATACACACGCCGCACTTGATGCACTTGCCGGTATCAATCGTATGGGCTTCCTTCAGCGCGCCGCTGATCGCGCCCACAGGACAGTTCCGGGCACAAATCGTGCAGCCCTTGCACTTGTCGGGATCGATCGTATAATTGGTCAGGGCCTTACAGGCCCCGGCGGGACAGCGGTGCTCCAGCACATGGGCCTCATACTCGTCCCGATAATATTTCAGCGTGGAAAGCACGGGGTTCGGGGCGGTTTGGCCCAGGCCGCAGAGGGAATTTTCCTTGATGTAGTAGCAGAGCTCTTCCATCTTATCCAGATCCTCCAGAGTGCCGTTGCCGGAGGTGATCTTATTGAGGATCTCCAAAAGCCGCTTGGTGCCCACGCGGCAGGGGGTGCATTTGCCGCAGGATTCGTCCACGGTAAATTCCAGGAAGAACTTGGCGATATCCACCATACAGGTGGTTTCGTCCATAACGATCAGACCGCCGGAGCCCATCATGGAGCCGATGGCGATCAGGTTATCGTAATCGATGGGCGTATCGATGAGCTTTGCCGGAATACAGCCGCCGGAGGGGCCGCCGGTCTGAGCGGCCTTAAAGGTATGGCCGCCGGGAACGCCGCCGCCGATATCCTCTACCACCTCCCGCAGGGTGGTACCCATGGGAACCTCCACCAGGCCGGTGTTGGTGATTTTACCGCCCAGGGCGAACACCTTGGTGCCGGGGGATTTTTCCGTGCCGATGGAGCGGAACCAATCGGCCCCCTTCAAAATGATCTGAGGAATATTGGCATAGGTTTCCACGTTGTTGAGCACCGTGGGCTTTCCAAACAGGCCCTTGAGCGCCGGGAAAGGCGGGCGTACCCGGGGCTCGCCCCGCTTGCCCTCAATGGAGGTCATCAAAGCGGTCTCCTCACCGCAGACAAAAGCGCCCGCACCCAGGCGAATGCCGATATCAAAATCAAAGCCGGAATTGAAAATGTTTTTTCCCAGAAGGCCGCGCTCTCTGGCCTGATCGATGGCGATCTGCAGCCGCTTTACGGCGATGGGATATTCGGCGCGGATATAGATATAGCCCTGGGTGGCGCCGATGGCATAGCCCGCTATGGCCATGGCCTCCAGCACGCTGTGGGGATCCCCCTCCAGCACGGAACGGTCCATGAACGCGCCGGGATCGCCCTCGTCGGCGTTACAGCAGGCGTATTTCTGATCCGCTTCGTTGGCGGCGGCAAATTTCCATTTCAGGCCCGTGGGGAAGCCTGCTCCGCCCCGTCCCCGCAAGCCGGAAGCCAGCATGGTGTCGATCACGTCCTGAGGGGTCATTTCCGTCAGAACCTTACCCAGTGCGGCGTAACCGTCTCTGGCTATGTACTCTTCAATATTCTCAGGATCTATCACACCGCAGTTGCGCAGGGCGACACGGTGCTGCTTGGAATAAAACCTGGTCTCGTTTAAGGACTTGATAGTCCCGTCCTCCTGAACGGTCTCCTGATACAGCAGACGCTTTACAATGCGGCCCTTCAGAAGATGCTCGGAAACAATTTCGGGAATGTCCTCAGGGGTAATGCGGCTGTAAAAAGCGCCCTCCGGATAAACGATCATAATCGGCCCCAGAGCGCACAGGCCAAAGCAGCCGGTGCGGATCACATTGACCTCCTGCTCCAGGCCCTGGGCCTTGATCTCAGCCTTCAGTGTTTCAATGATCTGCTCGCTGTTGGAGGAGGTACAGCCTGTTCCTCCGCAGACCAGTACGTTTGAACGATACATTGCTTTCCCTCCTTATTTCGCGCCAATGGCGTATTCCACAACAGCCTGACCACCGATCAAATGCTCTTTTACCACCCGTACGGCCTTTTCCGGGGTCATATTGCCGTAAACAGTCTTTTTTCCGTCCGGGGTGGCGACCTCCACCGTGGGCTCATAAGAACACAGGCCCATACAGCCGGTCTGCGTAATGACGAGATCGGTAAGCCCCTCCCGGGCGGCTTCCTCCACAAAGGCCATGAGAACCGGCTTGGCCCCCGCGGCGATCCCGCAGGTCGCCATGCCCACCAAAACCCTTGTTTGGGACTCGCCGTTTTCCCGAATAGCCAAAGAGCCCTTCACCTGATCCTTTACAGCCTGAAGCTCCGCTAACGATTTCATGCGAACGATCCTTCCTTTCGTTTTCGATTTTTGTAAACGCTTCCCGAACACAGCTTTCAAAAATATTCCAGTCCCTTTTCCAATACCGGCTTCTCCCGCTCCGCGCAAAGCGTTTTCGTCTGCTTTTCCAGCCATTTTTTAATTTCCGGGGCCGCTGCCGGTGTTTTACGGGAGAGCCCCGGAAGTGTTTTTTCACAGAGACAGAAGGCCGTTTCCTTCCCCGCCGCTGTTCTGCGCTTTCTGGAAAACACAAGCTCTATCCCGGGATTACAGACGAGCAAAAGCATTACCGTGCCGTTGATATCGCCAAGGGGAGCCATATCAATGCTGGCGGTGTGAAACACAGCCGTAACGCTTGTTCCCTTTTGCGGCTCAGATCCTACAAAAAGCTCGCCGCCTGTTCGCCTTGCCGCTTCCCGAAAAAGAGGAAGCCCCAGCCCCGCTTTTTTGGGGCCGGTGGTGTAAAAAGGATGCACTGCCTGCTGTGCCTGCTCCCCTGTCATTCCCTTTCCGTTATCTGAAATACGGATCGTCAAAAGCTCACGGGGCAGATCCTCCTCCAGCTCAAGAAGGACCTTATCCGCCCCGGCGGAAAGCGAGTTTTGAACAATATCCATCACATGGAGAGCCAATTCGCGCACAGGCCTACTCCATGTATTTTGCCAGGATCCCGTCTACCTCTTCCGGTGTCAGGCGGCCGTACACATCTTCATTCACCGTCATAACAGGAGCCAGACCGCAGGCGCCGATACAACGGCAGGCTGTCAGAGAAAACGCGCCGTCCTCCGTGCACTCCTCCGGCTGTATGCCCAGCTTCTGGGTGAGCTTATCCAGCACCTTGTCCGCGCCCTTTACATAGCAGGCGGTCCCCAGGCAAATGGAAATGTGGTTGCGGCCCTTGGGGGTCAGCGAAAACTGGGAATAGAAGGTGGACACGCCGTACACCTCTTCCAGGGATACCCCCAGCCCATCGGCGATCTTTTTCTGAACCTCCATTGGCAGATAGCCGTAAATATCCTGTGCCTGGTGCAAAGCGGGCATCACCGCGCCCGCCTGGCCCTTGAGCCCTTCGAGCACAGCATTAAGCTTTTTCGCCTGCTCTGGAGTATCGTGAAACGGCAGAGAACTGATACGTTTTTGCATTGCTTTTCCTCCCATGCTTTTTTGAATGGTAAAGCGGCGCTGTTTCAATAAGCTTACAGCGCTCAACAATATGCACATTCTACCGGACAGATCTGAATTTATAATTCTTCAAAAGAATCATTCTGGTCAGATTGACAATTTTTTGTCTTTTTTCTTCTATTTTCTGGTAATAGATACAAAAATATTGATATTTCAGGTCCAATTACCTTGTTTCACAGAGCTCTTCTTTTTCACTGGATTCCGTTTCTGAAAGCGCTTCATAAATCCTGATCGCTGCTTCATATAAATTTTCTCTGCAGGAATACACCGAGAGCTCTCTTTCATCAGCTTGCCGGGCGGCGTCCGCGTCCAGCTCCGCGCTTCCCGCAAGGACGATCGCCGAGAAACCGGAAAGTACCGCAACTGCCACAGCGGTTTCTGTTCCCATCACCGTCAGCCATATCTGCCCCTGACTGCCGTGAGATAACACCCAGCTCAACAGATCTCCTGCCGAGCAGCCTGTTACCTCTTCAAATATGCCTTTTTCTCCCGCGATCAGCTTCCAACCCAGGTTTTCCGCTAATTCTTTCACTGTCATATCGATCTGACCCCTTCTATGTTTATTCCAAAGGCTCCACCGAACATGCCGCCTCTTTCCCGCATACCTTACGAAGAAACAATTCTTTGCATAGCCATTTCCCTTGAGAACAGGATAGTGTGCCTGCGGCCCTATTCCGCCAAAAGGCTCTTACCGATCCTTATACATTATACATAAAAACTGTCTCTCTTTCCAACCCAATTTCTTCTTGCCTTTTTGAAAAAGGCAAGGTATAATGGATAAAATCACTTTATCAATTTAACTCAGTAAAATTCAATACAGGAGGTTTTAGCCTATGTCCCGTGTATACAATTTTTCCGCAGGCCCTTCCATGCTGCCGGAGGCAGTTCTGAAAAAAGCCGCCGCTGAAATGATGGATTACAACGGAAGCGGACAAAGCGTGATGGAAATGTCTCACCGTTCCAAGGTCTATGACGAAATTTTTCAAGCCGCAAAGGCTCTTCTCCGGAAGGTGATGAACATTCCGGAAAATTACCAGATCCTGTTTTTGCAGGGTGGAGCCTCTTCACAGTTTGCCATGGTTCCCCTGAACCTGATGACCGGCTCTAAAAAAGCGGACTATGTCCTTTCCGGTCAGTTTTCCACCAAAGCCTATCAGGAAGCCTCCCGCTATGGAGACTGCAAGGCGGTAGCCTCCTCCAAGGAGGAGAATTTTTCCCGCATTCCCGCCTTAGACCCGAAGGAATTCCGCCCGGACGCGGATTATTTCCACATTTGCATGAACAACACCATCTACGGCACCGTATGGAAGGAACTGCCCGATACCGGCAACGTGCCTCTGGTGGCGGATATTTCCTCCTGCATTCTGAGCCGCCCCATCGATGTTTCCAAATTCGGCCTGCTCTATGCCGGGGCGCAGAAAAATGTGGCTCCCGCCGGCCTTACCATTGTGATCATTCGGGAAGATCTGATCGGCGAGCCTATGGAGGGCACCCCCACCATGTTCCAGTATGGCGTGATGGCAAAAAACGATTCCATGTACAACACCCCGCCCTGCTGGCCCATCTACATCTGCAAGCTGGTGCTGGAATGGCTGGAAAACGAGGTCGGCGGCCTTGCAGCTATGGAAAAGCGAAACATGGAAAAAGCCAAATTGCTTTATGATTTTCTGGATTCCTCCAAGCTTTTTAAGGGCTGCGCGGAACAGGGCAGCCGCTCCCTGATGAACGTGACCTTCGTTACGGGGGACGCCGAGCTGGACGCCAGATTCGTAAAGGAGAGCACGGAAGCTGGCTTTGTAAACCTGAAGGGCCACCGCAGCGTCGGCGGCATGCGGGCTTCTATTTATAACGCCATGCCGAGGGAGGGCGTTGCGAAGCTGGTGGAATTCATGAAGGAATTTGAAGGAAGGGTGATCTGACATGTATCAAATCCAGTGCTTAAATAAAATCAGTCCCCTGGGGCTGAACCGTTTCGGAGACGACTACGCGATCTCCACAGAGGAACAATCGCCGGACGGGATTCTGGTGCGCTCCGCTTCCATGCATGACATGCCCTTTGGAGAAAAGCTGCTGTCCATCGCCAGAGCCGGAGCGGGCGTCAACAATATTCCGGTAGACGCCTGTACCGAGAAGGGAATCGTGGTTTTCAATACTCCCGGAGCCAACGCCAACGCGGTAAAAGAACTGGTGCTCTGCGCGCTGTTTCTCACCTCCAGAAAGATCACGGCCTCTACAGACTGGGTCAAGACCCTGAAGGGAAAGGGAGATGAGGTGGGAAAGCTGGTAGAAAAAGGAAAAAGCGCCTTTGCCGGGCCTGAGATCCAGGGCAAAACTCTGGGTGTGGTAGGCCTGGGCGCCATCGGCATTCTGGTGGCAAACGCCGCGGAGCAGCTGGGCATGACCGTATACGGCTATGACCCCTTCCTCTCGGTGGATTCTGCCTGGCGGCTTTCCAGCGCGGTACGGCACTCCCCCACCTTTGAAGATATCTGTGAAAGCTGCGACTATATCACGCTTCATCTGCCCCTGACGCCGGAAACCCGCGGAATGATCGGAGAAAAATCCATTGCCAAAATGAAGGACGGCGCAAGGCTTCTGAATTTTGCCAGGGGTGAGCTGGTGGATTCCGCCGCTCTCTTGAAGGCGCTGGAAAGTGGAAAGCTTTCCGCCTACGCAACAGATTTCCCGGACGACAGTCTGATCGGCGCTGAAAATGTGGTGGCTCTTCCCCACCTGGGCGCTTCCACCCCGGAAAGCGAGGAGAACTGCGCGATCATGGCGGCGGAGCAGCTCAGAGAGTATCTGGAAACCGGTAATATCCGCAATTCTGTGAACTTCCCCGCACTTTCCATGCCCCGGGATCCGAACACGATACGAATCTGTCTGATCCACAAAAATATTCCCAATACCATCGCCGTGCTGGCTTCCGCCTGCGGCAAGGCAGGTATCAACATTGAAAACATGCAGAGCAAATCAAAAGGCGAGTACGCCTATACCATTCTGGACGTTTCAGGACAGCTATCCCCGGAGGCTGTGGAAAGCTTAAAAACTCTGGAGCCCATTATCCGATGCAGAGTGATCGATTGAGTTATGGAATCTATCTTCCCAAAAATATAAAAAAAGGACGCCTCGTGATTAGATGGGTGTCCGTAAAACAGTAATTCACAGAAAAGATAATTGCAGCACCTGTCAGGCGGGATTGGGAAAAGGCACGATACCTTTAAATCAGGGGGTATCGTGCCTTTCAATATAAGGTTAAGTTAACATATGGGCAATTAATGACAGTTCATTTGTTGGGGTGTATTCTGTCCCGCTCCTTGTTCTGTATCCAGTTTCACTAAACAAATACAAATTTTGCTTTGCTCTTGAGCAAAGAACATAAAGCAATTTTAATGTTTCCGTTTTTCGAAGAGATTGTTTCTCTGGTTTCATTATATAATCCCAGTGCGGCAAATATCCATTTAGCAGACCTGTTGCAATGACTGTGGTATACTCTTCACCTTTTACGCCATGAATTGTAGAAACAACAACCCCCTCTTTCTCCCTAAAGTATTTGCCAATTGAATCATAGTCCGTGGAGAGCGAATATCGTTTTACTCGATCATCGATTTTATCAAAAAAATGATTTATCAAATCAAGAAGAGTCACTTCTTTGCTTATATCAATTTTGAGCAAAAGAGCTACACTGTTAATCGCTTCTCTTAAACATGTAATGCCGTCATTATCTATTTCCCTACAACGATTAACCGCAGAGAGAATATCATAATTTTGAATATTATCGGGTACTTCAACTTTAAAATCATCTCGAATAAATGAAATGAATTCACTTGCAATTCGTTTCCTAAGAGAAACATTTTCTCCTGCAGGCATGAATAGCAATTTTGCTAACAAGAACAACGGATTCAAGGGATCATATTTTATCGGCGAAATATCCGGCGCATCAAATGAAATATCTGGAAGCTGCAAGCGAAGATTTCGCGACAAATTTAGTAGCATAGACCACTGTGGTGCCAGAACACAAATTTCCTCTGCTTTCTTTCCGGATTTTAACTCAGAATTTATAATAGTTACAATTTCAGTAGCTAAACTATCCTTGGAAATCGATTTGCAGTAGCTTATTGTTCCAGTAATATTTTTAATTTCTGCAACCGAATATGCAGAAATCTTAGAAACTTCAAAATTACTATATAAATCCACTAAACGCTGAGTGGAACGATAGCACCCCGTAAGTGCCATTTCCTGAAATGTTGTTTCAAAAAGTGAATCTAATTCTATCTTGCATTTTGCAACTCCTCCAAGCGAACCGTATATTGCCTGATTGGTATCACCGACAAACATGATACTAATTGCCTTGTTTTTCTTAAAAATTCTAGCAAGAATGGTGTATTGGAGTTCATTTGTGTCTTGAAATTCATCTACTAAAATGCTGTTTACTGTAGAGGCGATGTTTGCACAAATGAATGGACAATGCTCCAACAGTTCATCGGAAAACCGAAGAATCATTTCAAAATCAATTTCTTTTTTCTCTGTAAGAGTTTGTTCATATTTGTTGACAACATCTGAGTATTGGAAAGGATTATCATAATAGTTTAAATTTATCCCTAACTCTTTAGCAAATCTTTTTCCGTATTCGCTTTTTACGAACTCGTCTATGATTGTATAACCTTTGCTTAATCTATTGGAATACATGGCATAGGGACGAATAATAAATCGCATACAAAACTGATGAATCGTCCCTGTCCAAATATTTGCTAAGTCAACATCCATGTCAGTAAGACGGTTCATGATTTCTTCTGCGGCCCTATTCGTATATGTTATTGCTATATTTAACTTTTGAGAAAATGGTTTTTGAAACGCCTGATATGCCAGCCTGCGAGTCAGTGTTCGGGTTTTACCGCTACCTGGACAAGCAGTGAGCAAAATATTACCAGGGTCTGTACACGCAACTTCTTGTTCTAACGAAAGCCCTTTTAAAACATCGGATAAATCAGGCATTCAGCTTACCTACCTTTTTGATGAAAACAGTAACCATATCTTCTGGAAACTCACTGCAAAAATCCTCAATTAGACTATCAATTTCCTCTGTAGTAGCATTCGTAAATTGTAGTTTCATTTCATTATATTCAGCACCTAAATCGTATGTGCCAAATGAGTACCTCACCATCTTCCAAAATAAGTCTGATGATGCAACATCCTTTGCAACATAAGCAACTGCATAAAGTATATACATTGGAATAATGGCACTGGGATCAATTTTTGAAGCAAGTAATGTGGCGTACCACCCTTTATGAAGATGCTCTGCAACGGTAAGAATAGAATCATATCTTTCAGCGGGTGTCCCTGATTTAATTGCTTTAATATGCTTATTTTTCGCATCAGCTTGTGTATAAGTGTCCTTTATAACTGAATATACAAATTGTTTATTATTTTCTATATTAGCGAAATCCACTTCAAGCGTATGGGGAGCATAGAAAGCTTCAACATAAGGGTTTGAACCAAAAAGATTAAATAGTTTCTCTTTCCTTGATATGCCTCTTTTCTTTGCTTCTTCACTGCATCTTTTTGCACCATCAATGGTTGCATCTAAATCCGTCACAATTGCACATCGTCTTTGCAAGCGGGTTTCATCAAAAATACAGGCGATATTTTCAAAACCCACACTTCCGACATTAACAAGTCCAATCCCCATTTCATCGAGAGAAACTCCCAGGACTTTTTTAATTAGAGCTGGGATCAAAATCTCCTCACCATCTCCTTCAACAAGGATAATTCCTTTTGAAAACAGTAAAACGCTTCGCTTGGCATCCAAATATCTGGATAGGACTTGTGTAAATGGTAATCCTTTGTGGTTGAGCATGTCTTTTCCAAAATTGTCTAATCCGTTGGTGGGCCTCATCACACAAGAACATTGCTCATCAACTTTTTTCATAATGTTTACTTTTTCAATATCAGATACTTCTGAGAGGTGCGTAGAATGTGTAGACATTATAACTTGTGTATAGGAATGTGTAACTTGAAGATTATCAAATAGCGTTTTTTGAATGTGCGTGTGGATATGGGCCTCCGGCTCTTCGATAATCATAATGTTTAAAAGTTCACGACTTCTATTAGCTTCAAACTCAACCAACTTCATGGCAATATACAAAATATTAAGATGACCTAGGCCCAACAAATCAATATCGTTCTGCTTTGAAGGAGCTATTGCTAAATATCGGGCAAGTGTCGCAAAATCTTCTTTTAAACGAGATTCTAACTTTATATCAGGAGAATATACCGTTCCAATCATTTCAAGAAGTTTTTTGTTAATTTGGTTTCCAATATCAGAAATTTGAGGAATACTTGAAATCTTTAAGTTGAGCGCAGAAATTTTCTTTTTAATGTCAATAATATCTGACTCAGGAATGTCACCTTCAATAGTATCAATCATTTGTCGTATGGGATTTTTAGGCTTTCGAAGTTCGCTCTCAACATCTCGCAGAGCATCGATAAATACAGTTGAAATATGCTGCCAGACATTCATCATATCAATTTTTGATCCGAGAATAGCACTATCATCATTTTCGGGAGAAGCATATTCCCCAGCTAAGATGTCACCTACAATCGAACGATACAAATTTTCATCTGTAAAATCTGCTTGAGATCTCGACGTATAATAAAATTCATAATCACTCAACTTTATTTGAGAGCGGACGGCTTCAAATCTTCCATTTTGAGATGCCTCCGCTAATTCAGACCGCTTAGATTTACACGGACGAATAAATAAAGTGACCGTACCATATCCTTTGTCGCTACACCGAATATACGATTTTAAGAAATCAGTATTTTCTTCAGCTGGTGTTAATTCAGAACAAAATTCGCTTTTTTTATCTTCGTTGGATATTTCATCAAAAAAGGCAGAAATTATTATCCAATGACCTCTCCAATCACCTAATGCATATGAAAAATCAGTTTCCTTAAGCCGCTTTGTATTATAGTAATAGCTGTCATCTAACAATATCCGCATAGCGGTTAATGCATTGGATTTTCCGGAATCGTTTTCACCAATAATCGTATTGGCTCCTTTAGAAAACTCAAAACGAGCAGACTTTAAGTTTTTGAAATTGACAATTTGAATATATTTCAAATACATATTTAGTTACCTGCTTTCCAACAGCAAACGATATTACAATGTGTGAAAGGATATGTCTCTAAACAACCATAATATCCAGTTTTTAATTCCTATCATTTTCTACTCTTTTGTATATTACGATGTTGTTTTGTCTTGCCTCTTTGACTAATTGGGCTATTCATATGTTTTGATAACCTCAGCACCTCAATTACAGTTACAAACTGCTCTTTGGTAATAGCGTCATAGTCGATTCCCAAATTAGCAAGGAAAAATCTGGCCTTCTTTTCTTCGGCACTGCCCTCAAAGGACATAATTTCTTGCAGTTGCGCCTGTGTTTCAACTGCGACAGAAGTTTGATCGGCAGTTGTTCGGTCAGCTTTGTGTGCATCCCGGATTCCATGAAGTATCCGGTTCAAATCCTCAGCGACTACATAGCCAAAATACTCTTCCTCCTGGACTTGTGCCAACTCCAGTGTTCGCAGATACAAGTCATTCTTTGTTTCCTGTTTCGCCAAGAGCATTTGTCGGACAGCTTCCAAGACAGCGTTCATATCGTTGATCCGCATATCGGCGATTCGGTCAACGAAAATCTCCGCATCCAGCATCATTCTCTGGAAATCAGGATGGCAAAGCATTTCCGACAACAGCCGCTTATTGAAATTTACATTTCTAAGTACATCAATCGCATCATCACTCAGATGCAACTCGGCAAGGGTTGTGTCTGAGTGATTTTTTTGTTCTGTCAGGCCCAACAGGTAATCCGTAGATACGCCATAAAATTTTGCAAGGGTAGCGATGCTGAACGGGCTGATATCTTTGAAATCATCTGCTTCATATTTTCCAAGAGCAGCGCGGGATAGGCCAGTAGCTTCAGAAAGTTGCTCCAAGGTCATCTTCCGCTCTGTCCGCAAGTCCTTTAATCGCTCTTGAATGGTAAGTTTTATGTTCATGTCGTACCTTTTCCTTTATTATACCACTTTGTCCTACGCCAGGCAACAGCTTATGCAACGATTTACAATTTCTCCATAAGCGTGGAAATCACGCCGATTTGCCGCCCTTTTCCATCCTCTTGGATATACGGGAAGGGGCGTATTTTTTCGCTACAATGTACCTGACACACACCATTGAACCTTGAAAATTGCATGACCGTCCGAATGGGATATGCTTTCCGGCGAAGTGCCGCCATGATAGGAGCGCACCAAGGGAAGCAGTACGCCGGGGTAAGATTCCGGGCAGGAACGGCATTCGGGGAGAACGGCGCCTAAAATCGCAGTTTAGATTCAAGCCTTGTGAAATCTGCGAATAATCGGTTGTTTGCGTACCTGTATCTGTATCAAAGAGCACTGCGCTCAATGGTGAATGCAGTATGCTAGCCGGTACACCTTTTCTCTATTCAATAAAAAAGCGTACTCATCGGCAAAGTCAAAGGACAGTCTATGCGGGCAAGGCATCACAGGCGAAAATCTGAACAAACAATCCGATACCGACAAACAACACTCTGCGGCGAACAGGCCTCGCACACTCGCATACCCATTATACCACAGGGTGAGCCAAAAGAGAGGAAAAATTTACCCATGAACATGAAAAAAGCAGAAGTCTATCGAAATGAGATCAAGTCCTATATCGTCCGGGCTGGCATGACCATGACGGAGGTGGTGGACTATCTGGCAGACGAGTACGGCTGGAGTGCCAGTGTTCCCAACCTGTCCGGCAAACTACGGCGCGGTTCCCTCCGCTACGGCGAGGCTGTGGAACTGGCCAACGTGCTGGGCTATGACATCATCTGGAAGAAGCATGAGCGATAAGACCAGGCGACCAAACTGGTCATTTGATTTTGATAATGGTCCAAAATGACCCATTACCACATCTTTCTGGATCAACGGTTCATTTTGAACCGTTGCCCTGGTAAGTGATCAATTTGGTCACATAGCAAAATCAGTGGTTCAAAACGAACCACTGATGCCGTCAACATGGGATGGACAAATTCTGTCCACCCCACTTTTCCAAGATAGAAACAGCTATAATCAGTGATTTTCAGCAGTGGCTGCCGAAATTTGTGGTGGTGACCAGATTGGTCACCACCAGCTATCGTAATATGGAATCAACGGACAAAAGTTACCCGTTGATTTTCGGTATTGTGGTGCGGGTCGTTTTGACCCGCACCATGTCATGCTGTTAGAGAGCACATCAACTGTTCAATTTGAGCAGTTGATTTGGCAGATGCCAATATGTGGTGGATCAAAGCGGTGCGGACAAAAAATGACCGCACCATATCATCAGCGCAAGCATCAACGGGTCAAAACGGCCCGTTGATTTTGCTCATGAGCAGTTTTACCGTACTAAAGTGGTGCGATTCATTTTGACCCGCACCACTTCAGTATAGAAAAGTGAAAGGGAATCGAACAGCGGAGGTGAGAAATTGTCAAACATCTACGGCTATATCCGTGTCAGCACCAGGGAACAGAACGAGGATCGCCAGTTGATTGCATTGTGCGAAATGGCTGTTTCCGAAAAGAACATCTTTATGGATAAGCAGTCCGGCAAGGACTTCAACCGGCCCCAGTACAAGAAGCTGGTAAAAAAACTCAAGCCGGGCGACTTGCTCTACATCAAGAGCATCGACCGGCTGGGACGGAATTATGGCGAAATCCTGGAACAGTGGCGCATCCTCACCAAGGAAAAGGGCATTGACATCGTGGTACTGGATATGCCGCTGCTGGACACCCGCCGGGGCAAGGATCTGATGGGAACCTTCCTCAGTGATATTGTCCTGCAAGTGCTGTCCTTTGTAGCGGAGAACGAGCGTACCAACATCCGCCAGCGTCAGGCTGAGGGCATCGCGGCGGCAAAGGCCAAGGGGATACGGTTCGGCAGACCACCCCTGCCGCTGCCGGAAAACTTCCATGAGAACTATCAACGCTGGAAAAGCGGTGAGATCACCTGCACAACAGCGGCAAGAGCCTGTGGACTGCCGCTGTCCACCTTTCGTGACAAGGCGGCGGTCTACGAAAAAGCCATATTACCGTAAATGGGCGTTTCTGCGGAAAGGTGTAGGTTTCCGTGGCCTTGAAGAGGTTAGGTTTTCATTTGCTGTTCAGCGAAGAAAATCACAAAAAAGCTATGGAAAATTTACTGTTGCCGTGGTATACTTTGAGGAAGCAAGAAAATGGGCGTTTACGGAAACCTACACCATTCCGCAGGCCCAGGAGGAGGGGCGGAGTGATACTCAACATCCAGGACGACATTCTGAAACTCCACTCCCTGGGTCTTTTGGACAAGCTGCTGCTGGACAAGACCACCGGGAAGCGCATCATGTGGGCCACGGACGCTTATACCGCGCTCGGTTCCCGTTATGGGCGCAACGAGGAGATCACACCGGAGCTGATTACCGGCCCTAATGCATCTGTCATTAAAACCCGCGCCCGGAAGGAGATGGAGCAGCAGTCCAGCAGGACACGGCAGCATGGGGAAGTCTCCACGCCCCTGTGGGTCTGTCGAAAGATGTGCGACTATGCTGACGAGATGTGGGGCAGCAAAGCCCGCTGGCAGAAGTATGTGGACGCCCGGGTGCTGGAGATCACCTGCGGGGAGGCCCCCTTTCTGGTAAGCCGGTATGATGTGGAAACCGGCGAGATTATTCCCGTCCTTGACCGCATCGGCCTACTGGATCGGAAACTGCGGACAGTGAACGAAAACGCCCAAACAGAGGAAGAATGGCTGAAATGGGCTTTCCGGGCGTTTCACGCCACCTATGGCTATGAGTTCCAGGGGGACAACCTTCTGATTGCCCGTGTCAATCTGCTGATGACCTTTGAGGAATACCTGTGGGAGCGCTGGCGGCGGAAGCCCACCCTCTCCGAATATGGGAAACTTATCACGGTGATCATCTGGAATGTGTGGCAGATGGACGGATTGCATGGGACCATTCCATATAGTACCGCTGAGGAGGAGTTCCGGCAATTTAACCTGTTTGAGTTTTTGGATGGGATGTCCGAACCTGATAAAGAAAATAAGCAGCCACGCTGCCGGGTCTATAACTGGCTTGGCGGCGGGAGTGTTGAATATTCAGCTTTGCCGACAAGGGGGAAACGGGCGATGAAGTTTGATTTTTTGATTGGAAATCCGCCATATCAGGATGAAACATTGGGTGAAAATAAGGGTTATGCGCCGCCAATTTATCACCTGTTTTTGGATGGTGCTTATAAAGTTGCGGACAAAGTGGAACTGATTCACCCTGCCCGTTTTCTTTTCAATGCTGGTTCTACCCCCAAGGCCTGGAATCAAAAAATGCTCTCTGACTCACATTTGAAAGTGTTGCATTATGAGCGAGATGCGAGTAGGATTTTTGTAAACACAGAGATTAAAGGCGGCGTCGCTATCACCTATCACGATGAAGATGAAGATTATGGGGCAATCGGAACATTTACACCATTTGACGAACTAAACACCATTATTCATAAAATCCATTATCACACCAATTTTGAGTCTCTTAGCGTAATTGTCGTTACAAGCTATGCTTATCACTTTACCGAAGTCATGCACAAGGATCACCCAGAAGCGGCTTCGCAATTAAGCAAGGGCCATGCGTATGATTTGAAGTCCAATGTGTTTGAGCGTATTCCTCAAGTCTTTTTTGACATTCAACCGCAAGACGGACAGAAATACATCCAAATCCTTGGTCGAAAAGGAAATGACCGAGCCTATAAGTACATCAGAGAAGACTATGTAAATAATGTCATCAATCTGCATAAGTACAAGATTTATCTTCCAAAGGCAAATGGTGCTGGTGCATTAGGCGAGGTTCTTTCTCCGCCGGTTTTGGCAGAACCGGGTATTGGTTCGACAGAAACTTTCCTCAGTATAGGTGCATTTGAAACCGAAGAGGAAGCACAAGCCGCATTGAAATACATCAAAACGAAATTTGCGAGGATTATGTTGGGCGTTTTGAAAACAACACAAGACATTACCCCGCAAAAATGGGAACACGTCCCTCTCCAAGACTTCACTCCCGCCTCCGACATCGACTGGACAAAATCCATTCCCGAAATCGACCAGCAGCTTTACAAAAAATACTGTCTGGACGTAAAGGAAATTAAATTTATTGAAACTCACGCAAAGGAGATGACATGATGGAAGCCCCGAAAATTCAATCCTTCTCCCGTGTCGTCCCCATGATTTACGCCTACAACACCCCCGGTGTCAGCTACCATGAGGGCTGGACGAAAATTGGCTACACGGAAAAGCAGACTGTTTCCCAACGCATCAAGCAGCAGACCCACACCGCCGGGATACAGTATCAACTGGCCTGGCAGGACAACGCTATCTTCAAGGACGGCTCCGGGGAGTATTTCACCGACCATGACTTCCATTCGTTTCTGGAGTCGCAGATGGGTGTGGAGCGCACCCCCGGAACAGAGTGGTTCCATGTGGACGGCCCCACCTCTCACCAGCATTTTGACGCCTTCTCCCGGCGGGAGCTGGCGGCGGTCAGCAACGAACGGCTGACATACGAACTTCGGAAAGAACAGCGGGAAGCTGTCTCTATGACGAAAGCATATTTTGAGGGTGGCGGCGAGGAATTTCTCTGGAACGCCAAGCCCCGGTTCGGCAAGACTTTAACTTCCTATGATCTCGTCCGGCAGATGGGCTTTGCCAAAGTGCTGATCGTCACCAACCGGCCCAGCATCGCCAACTCCTGGGCGGAGGATTTCTTCAAATTCATCGGCTGGCGGGGCGAGTATTCCTTTGTGTCTGACACCGATGCCTTGAAGGACAAGCCCGGCGTTCTGTCACGGGAAGAGCATCTTTCCGCTATCCTCCATCGGGAAGATGCAACGCCCCGGAATATGATCGCTTTCGAGTCCTTGCAAGGCTTGAAAGGCTCCGTTTATTTCGGCGGCAATTTTGATAAACTGCGCTGGATGAGCGAATTGGAGTTCGACCTCCTGATCGTGGACGAGGCCCAGGAGGGCGTGGACACCATGAAGACCGAGCGGGCCTTCCGTAACATCAAACGGAAGCACACCCTGTATCTGTCCGGCACGCCCTTCAAGCAGCTTGCCAGCGAACAATTTTCCAAAGAGCAGATTTTCAACTGGTCCTACGCAGACGAGCAGGAGGCCAAGGCAAATTGGAACGGCGAGGACGCCAATCCCTATGAAACGCTGCCCCGGCTGGCTATGTTCACCTACCAGCTCTCCGGCATGATCCGAGAGAAAATCGAAAAGGGGTTGGATTTGTCCGGCGAGGATACCGTGGACTATGCCTTTGACCTCAACGAGTTTTTCACCACGGATGAGCGGGGGAAATTTGTCCACGAGGACGAGATCAAAAAGTTCCTTCATGCCCTGACAACTCAAGAGAAATATCCCTTCTCTACCCCGGAGTTGAGACAGGAACTTTCTCATACTATGTGGTACTTAAATCGAGTGGCAAGCGCCAAGGCGTTGGAAAAGCTGCTGCGGGAGGACGAGGTTTTCAGAGAGTATAAGGTCATTCTGGCGGCGGGCGATGGACGTATTGGCGATGAAGATGAACAGTCGGCAAAAGCCTTCGACCAAGTGAAAGCGGCGATTGCTCAATATGATAAGACCATCACTCTGACCGTGGGCCAGCTCACTGTGGGCGTCACCATCCCGGAGTGGAGCGGCGTTCTCATGCTGTGCAACATGAAAAGCCCGTCCAGCTATATGCAGGCGGCGTTCCGGGCGCAAAATCCCTGCATTATGACCCGAGACGGCCAGCGTTTCCGCAAGGAGACCGCCTATGTCTTTGACTTCGACCCCGCCCGAACGCTGATTATCTTTGACGAGTTTGCCAACAATCTGACTACTGATACCGCAGGCGGGCGCGGCACCGGCGATGACCGCAAGGAGAATATTCGGCGGCTGCTGAATTTCTTCCCCGTTCTGGGCGAGGACAGCGAGGGCCGGATGGTGGAACTGGACGCCGCCTCCGTCCTGTCCATCCCCCGGCGGCTGAAAAGCCAGGAGGTCGTACGGCGAGGCTTCATGTCCAACTTCCTGTTCCAGAATATTAGCAATATTTTCGGCGCTCCGGCTATCGTCCGGGAGATCGTGGAGAAGCTGACGCCGGCTCAGGAGGAGGGCAAGAAAGCAGACCCCAAGCGGCTGGACGGCATGAACACCGTGACTGTGGACGAGGACGGCGAGGTGGAGATTTCCAACGAAACCGTCATCGGCAGAACGAAAGATTTGTTTGGCCCCAAGATTTACGAGGTTACAGAGGATCTTCAGGCCCATGTGGAGGCCATCGCGGAAAGCCCCACCGCCGAACATATCGAGACTTTGACCGAGGCCGTCAAGGCCCATATCAAGGAGAATGTAGTTGCTCCCGCCGCCGAGGGCTACGGCATGAAGAAGGGGGCGCAAAACCGTCTGGAGCGGCAGGTGGAGCAGGAAATCGACCAGACATTCCGGCAGATACAGGGCGACTATGAGCAGCAGGCCCGCATTGCCAAAGCGGAGTTGGAGCGGAAACAGCAGGCGGCGACCACGGCGCAGGAGGTCAAGCAGGCCGAAACAGACTACGCCGCTGCTGTGGACAGCGCCCTAAAATCCTTCGTGGAAACGGTGCAGGAGACTGTCCAGCAGACCGTTGAGGAAAAGCCGAGGGAAGTTGTGGAACAGGCGGAGCGGCACAAGGCGGAGCAGGAAAAGCAGTCCGTGGAGGATGAAGTCCGCGCACATCTCCGGGGCTTCTCCCGTACCATCCCCAGCTTCATCATGGCCTACGGGGATGGCAGTCTGACCCTTGCAAATTTTGATGCCTACACCGAGGACGATGTGTTTCTGGAAGTGACCGGCATCACGATGGCCGATTTTCGTTTTCTCCGGGACGGCGGCGAGTACACTGACCCAGACACTGGCGAGGTCAAGCACTTCAATGGGCATCTCTTTGATGAGGTTGTGTTCAACGACTCCGTGGCGGAGTTCTGGAGCAAGAAGCAACAGTTGGCCGACTACTTTGACGAAAGCCATGACGAGGATATTTTTGATTACATCCCGCCCCAAAAGACTAATCAGATCTTCACACCCCGCTGGGTGGTGTCCATGATGGTGGATCAGTTGGAGGAAAATAACCCCGGCTGCTTCGATGACCCGGACAAGACCTTTGCCGACCTGTATATGAAGTCCGGGCTTTACATCACAGAGATTGTCAAGCGGCTTTATCGAAGCGAGGGCTTGAAAGCGGCGTTCCCGGACGAGAAGGAGCGCATCCGCCACATCCTGCAAAAGCAGGTTTACGGCATGGCCCCGACCCGCATTATCTATCTGATTGCCACAAACTACATACTGGGATTTGATAATGAGTTGAAGGACAGCACTCATAATTTTGTTCAGGCTGACGCGGCAGAGGCCGCAAAAGCCGGGACACTGGATAAGCTGGTAGACCAGCATTTCGGTGGGCTGTCCTGACTATTGAAAATTCCAAATGGCGCACTTCTATACGGGGTGTTCCCCGTATGTGCGCTCTGCGAGGCTGAACGACCCTGACTTCCGAAAGTCAGGGCCGTTTTCCGTCGCTGGCGCTCCAAACAAGGGGCTGTCCGCCCCTTGCGCCGCTTTGCGGCTATCCCCATTGAAATTACATACGTGCAACATAACCGCTTGTCGAACTGACAGGCGGTTTTTCATATCCGAATCGAAACTGGAAGGAGGTCATTTGAATGTATGAACCAAGTACGAAACTCAAAAAACTGGAGATCGAGAAGGCCGGAGCTGAGCAACAGCTCATGAGAGAACAGCACAAATACCAGCGCCTTTGCAACCGGGAGCAGTATTACAAAAAGAGAGAACGCACCGCGAGGGCGCATCGCCTGATCACCCGCGGCGCGGCTGTCGAGAGCGTGTCCCCGTTGGTGAAGGTGTTGGGCGAAGTCGAGTTCTTCACTCTTGTAGAGCGCATTTTCTCCATGCCGGAGGTCAAAGGCATGGTGATGGAGGCGGTCAATGCGCACAACGCTGCCGAGCAATTGGGAGGTGACTGACTATCGCTCTTTACCATTTCCACGCAACACAGATCAAGCGGAGCGCGGGACAGTCCGCCATCGCCTCCGCTGCCTACCGTTCTGGAGAGAAGCTGTTCAGCGAGTATTACGGTGAGGCCAGCGACTACACCCGCAAGGGCGGCGTATCTCATTCTGAAATCCTATTGCCGCCTCATGCTCCGCCGGAATATGCAGACCGCCAGACACTTTGGAACGCCGTAGAGAAAGCGGAACTACATCCTCAGGCACAGTTGGCATATAGCTTTGACGTCGCCTTGCAGAACGAGTTTTCCTTGGAGGAGAACATCGCCCTCGCAAGGCAATTTTTATTGGAGCAGTTTGTCAGCCGAGGCATGATCTGCGACTTCTCTGTCCATCAGCCGGACAAAGAGGACGGCGGTATTGCCAATCCCCATTTTCATGTGATGTGTCCTATCCGCCCTCTGAAAGAAAACGGGAAATGGGACGCCAAACAGCACCGTGTCTATGTGCTGGACGAGGATGGAAACCGCATTCGGGACGAGGCTGGCAACTATGTGTTCAACGCCGTCCCCACCACGAATTGGGGCAGACCGGAAACATTGGAGGAATGGCGAAAGGCATGGGCAGATTTGTGCAATTCCCGTTTTGAAGAAAAAGGGCTGTCCTGCCGCATCGACCACCGCAACTATGAGCGCCAGGGAATCGAGCAACTACCCACTGTTCATGAGGGACCCGCTGTCCGGCAGATGGAGGCAAGAGGCATCCGCACCGACAAGGGCGACCTCAATCGCTGGATCAAAGCCACCAACAGTATGCTCCGCAACATCAAGCAAAAAATCACTGGATTGATGAAGTGGCTGACGGAAGTAAAAGAGAAATTGGTTGCGGAGCAATCGCCGGATTTGGCGCAGGCCCTGTCTTCCTACTATTCCGTCCGCAACGCTGGGGCTTACTCGCAAAAAGCGAAGGTCGGCAACCTGAAGCGGTACACCGAGGACTTTGCGTTTCTGGAATCCAAGGGCATTTTCACAATCGACCAACTGCATGAGTTTGTGTCCGCTATGAACAGCAAGGTGTTTGATCTGAATGATTCCACCAAGGCAAAAGCCGCACAGATGAAAAAGCTGAAAGACCTGATCCGTCTGGCAGAGGACTACACCCGCTTGAAGCCCATCGTTGACGCCATCCCTGCCAAAGGCGGATTTGGAAAGAAGCAGGAAAAATACAAGGCCGAGCATGACAGCGAGATCAGGCAGTTTTACGCGGTGAAGCGCAAGCTGGACAACGCTGGCCTTCCCGGCAAAAAGCTGACCTCGAAGCAGTGGCAGACGGAACTGGAAATGCTCATGGAACAGTACGCTGCCGAAACCGCTGAACTGAAACCTGTCTATGCCGATTTGAAAAAACTGCGGGATATTCAATTCAAGGTGGATTCTGTTCTTCATGACCAACAGCGCCAGCAGCAAAGAAAACAGGAAGTCGAGCATTGACTTCTGAGAGAGGAGTGAAAATTTTATGAGTGAGAAAAACACGGCGATTGAAGCCGCCGAATATCGGTTTCGTTTTGACGAAGCGGGGCGCATCCATGTTCGGAACCTGTCCGCTTACTGGATACCGGAACTGACGGTCACGGAGGAGATTGGCGGCACTGTCTACACCATCACGGGCAGCTATGAGGGGACGGAGAACTTCGTTCGCAGACTGGAGCGCATCGCCGCCAAAAATTTTGCGGAAACAATGGAGGTGGGCCGGTGACAAATACAGCGAGTCATGCTAAAATAGAGTCAACCAATCCTGTACTGACAGTTGCTCCGATAAAGGAGGAGACAGAAACGTCAGGAGCAACAAATAAGATCACAGCCCTCTACTGCCGCCTGTCGCAGGAGGATGAGCGGGCTGGGGAGTCCCTGTCCATTGAGAATCAGAAGGCTATTTTGCTCAGCTACTGCAAGGATCACCATTTCGGCAATCCGAAGTTTTTCATTGATGACGGCTACAGCGGCGTAAACTATGACCGCCCCGGCTTTCAGGCGATGCTGGCAGAGATCGAGGCGGGCCATGTGGCGGTCTGTATTACAAAAGACCTCAGTCGTCTGGGCAGAAACTCCGCGCTGACCGGGCTTTACACCAACTTCACCTTTCCGCAGAACGGCGTCCGGTTCATCGCCATCAACGATAACTTCGACACCGCCGACCAGAACAGTATTAACAATGATTTTGCGGGCATCAAGAACTGGTTTAACGAATTTTATTGCCGGGATACCAGCCGTAAAATCCGGGCGGTTCAAAAGGCGAAAGGTGAGCGCGGCGTACCGCTGACAGTCAATGTCCCCTACGGCTATGTGAAAGACCCGGAGAACCCCCGCCACTGGCTGATCGACCCAGAGGCCGCCCAGGTGGTACGGCGCATTTTCCAGATGTGCATGGAAGGGCGGGGGCCGCAGCAGATCGCCAATCAGCTTCGGGCGGACAAGGTGCTGACGCCCACCGCCTACAAGAAACAGCAGGGGCGCAGTACCCCGAACCCTGTCCCAGAGAACCCCTATGGCTGGCAGGACAGTTCTGTTGTCAAAATTCTGGAACGCCGGGAGTACACAGGCTGTACGGTGAACTTCAAGACCTACACCAACTCCATTTGGGACAAGAAGCAGCGTGAGACGCCAATCGAGAAGCAGGCGGTTTTCCCCGACACCCATGAGCGCATCATCGAGGACGATGTGTTTGAGAAAGTCCAGGCCATCCGCCAGCAGCGCCACCGCATGACCCGCACCGGCAGGAGCAGTATCTTCTCCGGGCTGGTCTACTGTGCAGACTGCGGTTCCAAGATGCAGTACGGTTCTTCCAACAATGGGGATTTCGCCCAAGATTTCTTCGACTGTTCCCTGCACAAGAAGCACAGGGAGAAATGCGGCGGACATTTCATCCGGGTCAAGGTTTTGGAGCAGTTGGTCTTGAAGCATATGCAGCTGGTGATGGGGTATATCCTCCGGCATGAGGACTACTTCCGAACCGTGATGGAACAGCAGATGCGGGTGGAGAGTGCCGGAAAGATTCAGGCCAGCAGAAAGCAGCTTGACCGGGACGAGAAGCGGATCAGCGAGTTGAAGCGACTGTTCGTCAAAATCTACGAGGACAACGCCAGCGGACGCTTGAGTGATGACCGGTTTGATATGCTGAGCCAGAACTACGAAGCGGAGCAGAAGCAGTTAGAGGCCGAGGTCATCACCCTGCGGCAGGAGATTGAGGCGCAGGAGCAGCAGAACGAAAATATTGAAAAGTTCATCCAGAAAGCGCACAAGTATGTAGGCATCGAAACGCTTGACCCGTATGCCCTCCGGGAGCTGGTGCAGGCCATCTATGTGGAGGCACCGGACAAGTCCAGCGGTAAGCGCCGCCAGAGCATCCACATCAAGTACGACGGCATGGGCTTTATCCCTCTGGATGAACTGATGAAAGGGGAAACGGCGTGACCGGAGTCACGCCGCCCCTTGAAAATACAAGGTTTTCAGGCTTTTGCTTAATACTGTTTTACGGCCACCGCCCATTGGCACGGGGCGTCCTTTTTTCATGCTATCCTTTTTTATCCCCAAAGAGGAGAAATCATTCCTCAGGCTTTTCTTCGGAAGCCTGTTCCGCCGGGGCGGGAGTTTCCACAGCGGGCTGTTCCTGTACTGCGGGAGCGGGCTCCTGCACTGTTACGGCAGGCTGCTCTGGAACAACAGGAGCAACGGGAGCCGCCGGCTGGGCATACTCGCCGGGTACTGCCTCCTGAATGGGCTGCACCGGTACATAAGCAGGCTGAATCGGGGGGTACATTAGAATAGTCATCTGCTGGCGCTGACGGCCCAGGCAAACCGCGATCAGGATAGAGCAGACAGCGGAGGCCAGGGTGGAAAGGCCGCTCATGGGTGCGCTGAACAGCGAGATCAATCCGGAAATGCCGGAACAAACGCCTACAATGTACAGCATAGCGATTAAAAACCGGGAAATCCTGTTCTCAGGCATACCGGTAGAGGCACAGGCCTTGATCCTGCCGATGGTTCTGATCACGCTCACATAATACAGAATACAGAGCACCAGAACCGCCAGGCAAAGGAGGAACACAAACACCACTCCCGCCGTTACACCGGCGGCGTAACCGGAATCATAGCCGTAGCCGTAAAGATCATAGCTGTAGGAAAAATAAGCGTTGCCGCCTACCAGCACCATGATCAAGGCAAACAGGATCAAAGCGGCCAAAATGCAAAAGCACACCAGAAAAATAATGGAGATCACCTTGCAGATCGTGAGGCCCGTTGTGGAAATATTTCCGGTTCTTCTGTCCCGGCAGGTGGCAAAAAAAAGCCACATGCCCACCGCAATCAGAATGGTGGGAACAGAGAACAGCAGCGTCATGCCTACAGAGGCGCCGTTTAGTGCGCTCACCATAGGATACAGCACGGAATAGTCGATATCCGCATTATAAAGCGCATACAGCAGATAGTCAGAAATGCCGCTATTCCCCATGATACTGGTGAAAACCGAGATCAGAGTAGCGACAGAATAGAGAACCGCCGCTGTGAGAAACAGCGGGGAAGAACCGATGGTCTTGAGAACATTCACCGCAGGATTGCTGGACAGCGGCGTGTTTGCAGAGCAAGAACACACCGTGCCGTAGGGAATTTCCCGACCGCATTTGGGACACTGCATAAATAATACACCTCGCAAAAAAATTGAGTTTTTCTTATTCTTCCGGCTTTTCCTCAGGAGAAGCCGAAGTTACCATAGGAACAGGAAAGCCTGCGGGGGTGTGATTCTCCACAGGAACAGCCGACGGCTGGATCACAGCCTGCTGCATGGGATACCCCTGCGCCGGCATTACCGATTGGGGCGCATAGAGCGGCTGCACCGGCAGATACATCAAAACCGTCATATGCTTTCGATATTTTCCAAGGCAGACGGCAATCAAAATTTCCGCCGCCGCACCTGTCAGCAGAGACAATCCCAAAGTCAGGGACAGCAACATGCCCATCAGGCTGTACAGTGCCATAAATCCGCCGATAAGATAGAGCATCACAATGAGATACATGGGGATCCGGTTATCCGGAACACCGAAGCTGGCGGTGGCCTTCATGCGGTTGATGACCTTGATTACACATATGCTGAAAAGAACCGGCAGAGAAAAAAAGGCGATAATAAAAATCAAAAGAACCACAAACATCACCACCACAAGGGCTGTGACCGACCCATGATCCATGGAAGGCGCTGGCTGGCCGTTGAAGAAAACCCCTTGGGAGGCTCCGGCGGAAAGAAACATGGCCGCAATTATGAAAATCACATAAATGGCAAACACTATACATTCGAATACAAGCTGAATTATTTCCATCACCTTACACACCGTAAGCCCGGCTGTGGAAAGATTCCCCGTTTTCCGGTTTCGGCAGGCGGCATAATGCATCCACATACCAATCAGGAAAACAATGGACGGTATGGAAAAAACAACAGTGACTCCAAATAAAGCGCTTAAGGAAGCGTCTGCCCCCCTCTGCTGAAAATAGAGATTCGGATCGGATTGGGCCGCAGACTCAGTAATCGTCTTCACCAGGCTCACCCCTCCGCCGGTCAGGGCAGTCACAACCGACAGGAGCGGCGTAAGAGTGTACAGGATCACCGCAGAAAGAAACAAGGGAGACGCCCCGCTGGCCTTGAGCGCGTTCACCGCAGGATTGTTGGAAAAGGCCGGAGTCACATAAGTGCAGGAACACGCAGAGCCATCAGGGATCGGCCTTCCGCACTTGGGACAAATCATAAAATACCCTCCAACAAAAATAATCTTTGTATCGCTATATATATATTACAGTAAAAAGCCGGAAAATGCAATACTGTTCTGAAAAGCTTGTTTCATTTTGCCTTCTGCCTTCCAAATTTTTCCCTTTTTGTAGACTTTTCCCGAAAAAGATGCTATATTATGTAAAGTACAGCTTCGCTTGACAAGGGGAGCTAAAAACGGAGGAACATGATTTCATGAAAAAGAAGAAAAGATTTTTATCCGCGCTTCTTGCGGCGGCACTGGTTTGCACGGCCTGCCCCCAGTCTGCTCAGGCTGTTACCTTTCAGGACGTTCCGGCAAACGCCTGGTACCGAAGCTATGTATATGATCTGGTGGAAAAAGGCGTGATCCACGGCACCAGCGCCACGGAATTTTCTCCCGGAAAAAAGCTGACCCGTGCCGCTTTTGCCACGATGCTGGCGCAGGCGGCACTGTCTGAGGGTGATCTCAGACAGTATGAATTTCAGGGGAGCTTTCAGGACGTGACCCCCAAGCACTGGGCGTACCGCTATATCAACTGGGCGGCGGAGGCCGGTATCGTCAGCGGCTATGAAAACAAGACCTTCCGGCCCGACAAGCCCGTATCCCGCCAGGAAATGGCGGTGATGACCGTTAATTTCGCCAAAGCCACCGGGCGGCAGATGAACGCGATAAAGGAAGTCTTTGCTTTTACTGACAGCGGTTCTATTGCCCGGTTCGCAGCCTCCAGCGTGCGCATTTGCCAGCAGGCGGGCGTAATGGTGGGCGACAAGGTAGGCACCTTTCGGCCAAACGATACCGCCACCAGAGCGGAAGCCGCCACCATGTATTCCAATTTTCTGAAAAACTGCCAGATCGGAACTTATAAGGTGGTGCGAAAAAGAGTCTTTACCACGCCGGTGCGGGCTGTAGAATTCTCTTCTTCAGATTATACTCCTCAGCTTATCATGGGGCATGACCGTGTGACCGGCGCGGAGTCCCCCACCTCCATTGTAAACCGCACCGAAGCAAAAATTGCCGTAAACGCCGCCTTCTTTGATATGAGCTCCTATATTCCTCTGGGCACACTGGTAAAGGACGGCCAGGTATTGACAGTGGCGGACCGATACGCCCCGGCAAGATCGGCCCTGGTCGTAGATTCCTCCGGCCACTTTTCCATTCAGAATTTTACTACCAATCACACCGTTACCCTGCATAAGGCAGATGAAACCGACAGCGTGCTGTACGGCGTATCCGTCAACAGAAGTCCCAGCAGCGCTACCGACGCTACCCGGATCCTCTTTACCCGTGCCTGGGGCAAAAGCCTTGGCTTCCCCGCCAAGGACGCTGTAACGCTGGCAGAGGACGGCACCATTTTGGATATTGCCAAGGACACAGATGTGCAGATCCCGGAAACCGGTTATGTGCTGGCCCAGCGCTCCCGCCGGAAATACGAGGGAGATTTCTTTGATTCTTGCGCTCTGGGAGCCGTTCTGGATATTGAACGCGTTTTCGAGGGCGCCGGCAGCCAGGATATTCAGATTTCCATTGGTGCGGGGCCCCGGATCGTAAAAGATAAAGCCGTTTACGGGGGCCTGAGCACTTATCAGGCCGAGGGCTATACTGACCCCGGCATCACCACCTATGAAGCTCTGCGCGTATGCTTTGGGATCAAGGCGGACGGCAGTCTTGTGATCTGTACCGCTTACGCCACCCTGGCGCAGATGTCGAAGATCATGGTAAGCTTCGGCTGTACGGACGCCATCAATTTTGACGGCGGCGGCTCTGCCAACCTCTATGTAGATGGCCAATGGCTTCGTGGCCCTCAGGACAGGCCCTTAAACAGTACTTTGATTTTCAAATAAGCCTTAAAAAAGAGAGCGGAAAATTCCGCTCTCTTTTTTTCTTTATAAAATAATGCTTCTCAGTGATAAACCGCCGCAATATTCAGGTCTTGATCCAGTACCAGCAGGTCGGCGCGTTTTCCCGCTTCAATGCTGCCGATCTCATGCTCCATGCCGATGGAGCGCGCCGGGATCAGGGTGGCCGCCTTGACCGCCTGTTCAAAGGGAATTCCAAAGCTTACAAGGTTTTTGACCTCCTGGTGCAGGTTGGTCACAGAGCCGGCAATGGTACCGTCCGCCAGCGTGGCTTTTCCATTCTTCACCGTGACCAGCTGGCCGCCCAGATCGAAGGGCTCTCCCTCTGGCAAACCGTTGGCCCGCATGGAATCGCTGATCACCAGCACCCGGTCCCCCAATTCCCGGAAGGCGGTTCGCACTACCGCCGGGTGAATATGGATGCCGTCGCAGATCAGCTCCGCCAGCACTCTTTCATCATCGAACACCGCTCCCACTACGCCGGGGTCCCGGTGGCTCAGACCGGACATGGCGTTGAACAGGTGGGTGGCATGGGTAACGCCGCAGTCGAAGGAGTGCTTTGCCTCGTCATAATTTGCCGTGGTGTGGGCGATAGACACCGCGCACAGTTCCTTCGCCTGCTCCGCAAATTCATAACCGCCGGGCTGCTCCGGAGCCAGGGCGATCAGCTTTACCGTTTTGCCGCTCAATTCATAGAAATGGCGGAACAGCTCAAGATCCGGAGCTACAATGGCCTCTTCCCGCTGAGCGCCCTTTTTTTCTCTGGAAATAAAGGGACCCTCCATGTTGATTCCGATGACCCGGGCACCATCCTCCACCGGGGTTTCCATACATTCCTTCGCGGCAAGCAGCGCACCCTCGATCACCTCACGGTCTGTGGTCATGGTGGTGGGACAGAAGGAGGTAACGCCCTTCTGCAAAAGAAACCGGGCCATGGTAGTAATGGCTTCCCGGGTCCCGTCACAGGTATCGGCCCCGCCGCAGCCGTGAATGTGCACGTCCACAAAGCCGGGGATCACCGTGTAGCCTTCGCAGTCCACCGCCATATCCCTGGCGGTATAGGAAAGCTTTTTTCCCACCTGTTTGATTTTTCCGTTTTCCAGCTCCAAATCGCCCCGCACCAGGCAAAAATCCCGATCCAGATATTTGGCGTTGATTAAAAACATAGCTCACTTCTCCTTTTTTCAGAGGGCCGTTTCTGAAACAATGTCCCTACCCCGTTCCTTTTCTTTTTAAGGCAACACCGCACAAGGATTGTGCGCAAGTTGCGCAGTCAGATTTTTCGTCAGAGTGCATAGATTGAGTGCAGTCAATCTCGTGATTGACAAACGAAAACTGTGCGTTATGACGAAAAATCTGCAAGCAAATCGTTGTACAAAGGCCTCTGGCCGGTCTTTGTGCGGTGTTGGCCTTAACATCTGATAAAAGCCTACAACACGGCGTTCAAAATCACCATCAGCGTTACGCCCGGGATCCCCAAAAGTCCAGAAGCCGCTATGCTCAGGCGGCTCACCGGCAGCGCCACTCCGGTATAGGGAGAAGACAGATTCAAAAGCGCCAGCGCCGCAAAACCTAAAATCGCCGAGATCAAAAAATTTTTCATGGGCAGACAGTCCTTTCTCTATTTCACAGAACCATTTCTAAAGTTGTCCCTGTGCCATAACTATATGAAAAAGCCTGTCTGCTTATGCTTTAAGGCAATACCGCTTAAGGCGAGAGCCGGGAATTGAGCGGTGCTGCCTTAAGCTTCCTGGGGCACAAAATCGACGCGGCCTGTGGCGACGTCCGCACCCGCTACAATGATCCCCAGCTCCTCCCCCATCATCAGCACCCTGCCGGAGCGCAGATCCCGGTGGGCGATCTCGCCGTCAAATTCAAAATCGGCGTTTTCAAAATCATTGAGGCTGACAAAGCCTTCGGCAAAATTGGGGAGCTTTACAAAAACGCCCTTGGGCGTTACGCCGCTGACAATACCCACATACCGCTCGCCCAAATGAGCGCGCATATATTCCGCGGTGTAGCAATCCTCCGCGGCACGCTCGCCGGTTACCGCCCGAATTTCGTTTTTGGAGGACTCCGCCGCAGATTCCTGGGCAAAGCCCCGATAGCGCTTTCTGATCTCTTCCTTCTCTTTTCCCGCCGCCAGGTCGCTTAAGATACGGTGAATAGAGGTATCGGGATACCGGCGGATCGGAGAGGTAAAATGGCTGTATTCTCCCAGCGCCAGGCCGAAATGCCCCAGCTCCCGGTCGGCGTACCGGGCCTTTTCCATGGTACGCAGAATCCGCTGGTTCACTAAGGCTTCTCTGGGGCCGCCCTTTACCCTTCCCAGCACAGCGGAAAAGTCCTTGGCGGTGGGAGTTCCCTTTTTGATCTCCCCGCAGGCGATCCCCAGCCTGTCCAGCAGCTCATACAGCTCTTCCACCCGATCCGGCCGGGGCTTTTCGTGGATCCGGTACAGAAAGGGGATCTCCGCGTCCAGCGCCGCTTTTGCGGCGGCGATATTGGCAGAAACCATCATCTGCTCCACCAGCTCTTCCGCCTGCCCGGTGGTTCGGGGCAGAAGATCAATACACACGCCGTTTTCGTCCAGCACAAACTTGATCTCATCGCTGGAAAGGTCCATTTGCCCTCTGGCGGCGCCATTGCGCTTCAAAAGCTCCGCCAGCTCCTTTGCCGCCTCCAGGCTTTCTCTGACGGGAGCGTATTTTTGCAGAAGCTCCGGAGAAGCCGTACCGGCAAAGATTTCGTTTACCTCCGAATACACACCCCGTACCTTGGATTCTATGACCGTTTTGCGGAAAAGATAGTCAGTCATATTCCCTTCCGCATCAAAATCCATCAAAGCGGAAAAGGCAAGCTTGTCCGTTCCCGCCGTCAGAGAGCATACCCCGTTGGAAAGGGACTCCGGCAGCATGGGGATCACCCGATCCGCAAAATAGACCGAGGTACCTCTCCGGAAAGCCTCCTGATCAATGGCGCTTCCCGCCTTTACATAGTGGGAAACATCGGCAATATGAACTCCCAGCGTATACCCGTCCCGGGTTTTCTGTACGGAGATCGCGTCGTCCAGATCCTTGGCGTCGGCGCTGTCTATGGTAAAAATCAGCTCGTCCCGCAGATCCAAGCGGCTGTCCAGGTCTTTCTGGGTCACTGTCATCCGAGATATGGCTTCTGCCTCCCGCAGGGCCTCCTCCGGAAACTCCGTGGGGATCCCGCAGCGCTCAATGATGGCGTCGGCACATACACGGGCTCGGTTTCCACTGCCGAATACAGACTTCACCTCCGCTGTGCGCCATTCTCCCCTGCCGTCACATTTCGGCTGGAGCAGCACTTTATCGCCATCCTTCGCACCGTGAAGGTGCATGGGGGAAATCTCCATATCGTATCGAACAGCGCCGTCCGGTGTGGCCCTGGCTCCGTTTTCATCGATGTGTACCGTACCCGTGACGGCATCTGTGCCTCGGGCCAGCACACGCTTCACCTTTCCGCTTGGCCCCTTTTCCCCTTTGCGCAGCTCGGTCAAAAGGATCTCGTCTCCCACAAAAGCGCCCTGTAGAGCGCTGCCGGGAATAAAAATATCCTCCGTACCAAGCTTGGGCCTGGCAAAGCCAAACCGTTCCGAAAGGGAAACCAGCACCGCTTCCACATCTCCGGTGTGAGGGATCAGCTTGACCCAGTGATCCTTATCGACGCTGATTTCTCTATTTTCCTTTAAGCTGCGAAGCGCCTCGTAAAAATCCTCTTTATTTCGGATCCCGGCTTCCCGCATCAGGGACTTGGAGGGTACGCCGTTCCCGCCGCAGCGCTTCAATGCCGCTACGATCAGCTTTTCCTCCACGGTGACGGCGGCACTAGGCAGCTCGTAGGGCTCTTCACTGTGGAAGCGGCCCCTACCGCCCCGGTTTCCAAAAGAACGGGGGGACTGTCCGTATCCCCCGCGCCGTGATCCTTGATTTTCTGTTTTGATCCTTCTTTTTTCCATCATTCTGTTAAAATCCTTTCCCGCAGGGCGCAAGCCCTGCCTGAGAGCAAACAATATGTGCTCTCTCTTATCCGGTCTTTTTGCTCTTTACTCGGAAAGCCCGTTGACAAGCTCTTTGAAATGCCTGCCCCGCACCTCAAAATTGGGGTACAGGTCAAAGGCCGCGGACGCCGGGGACAGGGAAACGATATCCCCCTTTTTTCCCAGCCTTCGGGCCGCCGCCACTGCTTCCTCCATGGTTTTTACACGCACAATAACGGGCCCTCCTTCCCGGTATGCGGCAGAATTGCGCACGGCCTCTTCAATTTTGGGGCCGGTGTCTCCCATGACGATCAGGACCTTTACCTTATCACAGATCACGGGACCCAGAGGATCGTAGGGAATGTGCTTGTCGTATCCCCCGCAGATGAGAATGATCTTCCGGGAATAGAGAGACAAGGTTCCCGAGATCGTGCGGGTAGGCGAGCTGGCGATGGAATCGTTATAATACCTGACGCCATCAAATTCCCGCACCAGCTCCGCCCGATGCTCCACGCCGCCGAAGCTTTTCGCCACCTGAACCATATTCTCCGGGGAAACATCGCCCCAGGCGGCGGCAATGGCAGCCATATAGTTTTCCACATTATGCCAGCCGGGAAGCTTGATCTCTGATACGAGCATCAGTTTTTCCCCATTTACAAAAATGGACTCCCCATCGCACCACACGCCTCGCCGGGGCTGACTCTTCCGGCTGAAGAACCAGGTATCTCCCCTGGTTTCTTCCGAGAAGGCCGCGGTAATATCGTTATCCTTGTTCAGTACCGTGCGGGAAAAAGCGCTTTGATGCAGAAAAATATTTTTCTTCGCATCGATATACTCCCGCATATCCTTGTGCATATCCAAATGGTTGGGCGAAAGGTTCGTCACCACGGCCACCTGGGGACTTCTCCGCATGGAGATCAGCTGAAAGCTGGAAAGCTCCGCCACGGCGCAGTCGGTTTCTTTGATCGATCCGATTTCTGGCAGCAGGGGCTTTCCGATATTGCCGCCCAAGTGGACGGTTTTCCCCTGGGCCTTCAAAAACTCTGAAAGGATCGTGGTGGTGGTGGTTTTTCCATCGCTGCCTGTCACCGCGTAGAGCTTACAGGGACAGAGCTCGAAAAACAGCTCCATTTCACTGGTAACGGCGGAACCCCGGCTTCTGGCTTCGATGAGCTCCGGCAGAAAGTATTTCATGCCGGGGGTGCGGAAGATCACGTCCTCCGTCAGGTCCTTCAAATATCCTTCCCCCAGGATCAGCTTTACGCCCTGGGCCTGAAGCTTTTCTCCGGTTTCCCCCAGCTCCGTAAGGGTTCGCTTATCTCTGGAGGAAACCACCGCTCCCTTTTTTTGAAAAAGATCGATCAGGGGCAGATGACTGCGCCCGATGCCGCAAAAGGTGACGGACTTTCCTGAAATGTTTCGGAAAAACTGTTCCTGATTCAATGCTGAAGCACTTCCAATCCGCTAAATTTCCGAGGCTGCCGGATCGCTGTCCTCTGTGTAGCTGTTATAGAGCTGGTAGTAGATGCCCTTTTTCTCCATAAGCTCCTGATGGGTTCCCTTTTCTTCGATTCCCCGATCGGTAAGCACCAGAATAACCGTGGCGTTCTTAATGGTGGTGAGCCTGTGGGCAATGGTAAAGGTAGTGCGCCCTTTCGCAAGCTTTTCCAGAGAAGCCTGCACGATTTTTTCGCTTTCGTTATCCAAAGCGCTGGTGGCTTCGTCCAAAATCAGGATCGGCGGGTTTTTCAAAAACGCCCTGGCGATACTGATGCGCTGCTTCTGCCCGCCGGAAAGCTTTACGCCCCTCTCCCCCACATAGGTATCATATCCATTTTGCAGCCCGCTAATAAATTCGTGGGCTCCGGCCCGTTTGGCGGCCTCCACCACTTCCTCCCGGGAAGCGCCTGGCTTTCCGTACTCGATATTTTGATACACCGTGCCGGAAAAAAGATACACATCCTGCTGCACAAAGCCGATCTGAGAGCGCAGGGATTTCAGCGTGACCTCTCGCACGTCCTGGCCGTCCACCAGAATTCTGCCGCCGGTCACATCGTAAAACCGGGGGATCAAATTGCAAAGGGTGGTTTTTCCACCGCCGGAGGGCCCCACCAGCGCCACGTTTTCCCCGGCGCTTACGTGAAGATTGATCTCCGACAGCACTTCCTTGCCGTCGTCCGTATAGCTGAAGCTCACGTCCTCAAAGGTCACATCACCCTTTTGGATCGTCAGAGGAACAGCCCCTTCTTCATCAAAAATATCCACATCGGCGTCCATGATCTGGAAAAAGCGCTCGATACCGGTCATGCCCCGCTGGAACTGCTCGGCAAACTGCACCAGCTGCCGGATCGAGCTGATCAGCGTTCCCACATACATCATATAAGCAATGAGATCGGCGGGCTGGATCTGCCCGTTTATCATAAAGACAGCGCCCACCACCAGCACCAGAAGATTCATGATGCCGTCAAATAAGCGGTTGGACGCTTCAAAGCCGCCCATATACAGGTAGCTTTTTTTCTTGATATCCAGAAAGGCGCCGTTGCCCTGTTCAAACTTTTCGGTTTCCAGGCCTTCGTTGGCGAAGGATTTCACCACCCGCACGCCCAAAAGACTATCCTCCACCTGAGCATTGATTTCGCCGATCTGTCTGCGCTGGCGGCGAAACTGCTCTCTAAGCTTCAGGTTGAAGTAGGCGGCCGCCAGCAACATAAAGGGCACCACGGAAAAAACGATCAGGGTCAGCCATACATTGACGCCGCAGAGAATAATAAAGGAACCGATGATCTTGATCCCGGCAATGAAAACTTCCTCCGGGCCGTGATGGGCAAATTCCGTTACATCGAAAAGATCGGAGGTGATACGGGACATGATCTGCCCCACCTTGGTGTTGTCAAAATAGTGGAAGGAAAGCTTTTGCAGATGGGCAAACAGGTCGGAACGCATTTGGGTTTCGATCTTGGAGCCCATAATATGCCCCACGGAGGCCCGAAAAAAATCGGCGGCGGCGTCCACGATCCGCAAAAACAAATAGAGCGCGCCGATCTTCAGGATCACGGAAAGGGTCAGGGATGCGAGATCGTTGATGCCCGCGTTTGTCACATACCGCACCAAAAGAGGCAGCACCAGCTCGCATACCGTGGTAAGCGAGGCACAGAACAGGTCAAAGATCAAAATGGGAAGATATTTTTTGAAATATGGCAGGAAACGGCGCATCTGCCCTTTTTTCCCGGCTTTTTTCTGTTGTTCCACAGAGAGATCCACTCCTCTTTTTCATTTCCATATACAGTAAAATTATGCCACAGATCGATAGAAGAATCAACCTTTTCTTTTTCCTTCTGAAAAAACTTTTTCTTGTGGAAAGCGGGAAAATCTTTTATACTAAACAAACGGCAGAAAGGAGCCTTTCTATGAACATTGTGATTTTGGACGGCGGCACCACAAATCCCGGCGATCTCAGCTGGGCTCCGCTGAAAGCCCTGGGAAAGCTTACTGTTTATGACCATACGCCGCCGGAGCTTGTGCTCTCCAGAAGCCGGGAGGCGGACGCCCTGATCCTGAACCGCCCCGCCTTAGACCGCGATATGCTTGCGCGGCTGCCCCGGCTGCGCTTTCTCGGTATGCTGGCTACGGGCTATAACGCCATCGACACCGAAGCGGCAAGAGCGCTGGGGATCACCGTCTGCAACGTGCCGGACTACTGCGCCCCGCTGGTCGCTCAGCACGCCATTTCCCTTTTGCTCTGTCTGTGCGAAAATGTGCACAACTACAACAAGGCGGTAAAGGAAGGCCGCTGGCAGGAGGCCGTTTCCATGAATTACGGCGATTTTCCGCTTACAGAGCTTTCCGGAAAAACCCTGGGGATCGTGGGCTTTGGCAGCATTGGGCGCAGGGTGGCGGATATTGGCCATGCTTTTGGCATGGAGGTATTGGTTCACAGCCGCGCCGAGAAAGAGCTTCCAAAGCCTTTTCGCAGGGCAGCGCTGCCCGAGCTTTTTGAGTGCAGCGACGCGGTATCACTTCACTGCCCGCTGACGCCGGAAACCAAAGGGCTAGCGGGAGAGGCGCTTCTTTCCCGCATGAAGTCCACTGCCTTTCTCATCAACACCGCCCGGGGAGGGATCGTGGACAGCCGCGCGCTGGCAAGGGCCTTAAACAGCGGAATGCTGGCAGGCGCGGGACTGGACGTGCTGGAGCGGGAGCCGCCGGAGCCGGATGATCCCCTGCTCTCCGCAAAAAACTGCGTGATCACGCCCCATATCGCCTGGGCCTCCCGGGAAGCAAGGGCCCGGCTGATCCGGGCCGTGGCTGAAAACCTGGAAGCCTTTCAGAAAGGAAACCCACAAAACGTTGTCAATTAGAGGCTTAAAAAATTGATATAGGATTTACGCGCCGCGTTTGGTAAATTGAAATTTGCAGCGTTGGTTACAACGCTTGTGCCGCTGCACCCGCTCGTGAAGCCGCTTGATGCAAATAGACAGTTCCCGGCCCGACCGCAAGCAAGCAGGCAAATTGGAATTTGCAGTGAGCCGCATACTTTCCTTCTGTCATCCTGAACGAAGTGAAGGATCTCGTCCTTTGACTCTTTGCCAGGAACAAAGGGCGAGATTCTTCGTCTCTTCGTTCCTCAGAATAACAGTGAGAGAGGCTTTCTCTTCTCTAACAACTAATAACTAACATCTAAAAAGAAAGAAGGCCGGGAAATCCGGCCTTCTTTCTTCTTTTGGGGAGGAGTTGTATTGAAAAGTGCGGCTTATGCCGCAACACTCGAAAGCTTTATTATGGCTTTATTATAGCCCTCTTCCTCCGGAAAGTCAATGAAATCGCGGAGAATCTACCTTTTTCATAATTCTCCGCCCTCTGAAAAAGCAAATTTATAAAATTAGTGCAAGAAACCGCTCTATTCCGGGGCTTTTCCCATTTTCAGGGTCGCTTTTCCAATAAAAACAGGGGCATGCCCTGCCGGACACCCCCCGTTTTCTTATCGATCTGTTTTGCCGCTTTCCCCCAGAGCATTTTTACAGTAGCTCTCCAACTGCTCTTTGGTGGTCATCGCCACGCCGCTCTGAGTCAGCTGCTCCTGCAATAAGACCGGAAGAGAATTGAAATACTCTCTGGCGTTTTGATCCATCTTTTCCAGATCCTTTTTCTGCATAGCCGCCGCATCCTTTCTTTTATGAAATAGAAATTCTATCAGCAGTATTCCAGAAAAAGCATCGTCTATACGCACCGCAAACGGTGTTTTTACTCCACGGTAAATTCCGTCCACTCCGCATGGTCATAAACCATCACGTCATTGGGCTTTCTCATGCCGAGCCTTTCGTAGAAGGGAACGGCATTTTCATTGGCGCAGGTATACATGATGATATTTTTTTCGCCGCCCGCAAGCTCCAGGGCCTTTTGAACCAAGGCCTTTCCAATGCCCTGACCGGTACAACTCCGAATAACGCCCAGGTCTGTGAGAAAAAGCCAATAGGCAAAATCCGTAATACACAGGCAAACGCCTAACAGCTTCCGTTCCGCGTTTCTGGCGGTCAGACTGATGGAGGCCTTCTTTACCAGAGTGGAGATACGTTCTTCAAAGCGCTCCTTCGGGTATTGAGAGCCCAGGTCTGTTTCTCTCAAAAAGCCGATATATTCCGCCGGGGTGAGCCGTTCCTCCTGAATGGTATAGCTCATCTCCGCTTCAGCCCTTTACCTTCGCCGCGAATTCCTCTCCGAAGGCCTTGCACTGAGCAAGCTCCTCCTCGCTGGGCTTAAAGCGCAGGCGCAGGCCGTCTGAAACCTTCATTTTCAGCTGCTGGAGGCGCTGGGTCAGGTTGGGGACCGCCTCGCCCGTCCAGCCGTAGGAACCAAAGGCCGCCGCCTGCTTGCCGCCGTGAATAGTGGGCAGAAGCGTGGTAGAGAGATCGTAAATGGGCTTTAAAGCGTCTCCCAGAATGGTGGGAGAGCCCAAAAGAATGCCGTCCGCATAGAGCAGATCGGCAGCCAGGGAGGAACAATCGTCCGTTACCAGATCATAGGTATGCACAGCCACTCCCTGGGCCTTTATGGCCTCGCCGATCACCTTTGCCATCTGGCCGGTGTAGCCGTAAGCGCTGACATAGGCGATCACCACGGTTTTTCCCTGGTTGGGGTTTTCCACCCTGCTCCACTCCCGGTAGGTTTTCATCAGCTCCGGAATGCCGGTATCGAGAACGGGGCCGTGACCGGGACAGATCATATCGATCTCCATGCTCTCCACGCGGTCCAGCGCTTTATTCATAAAACTCTTAAAGGGGCCGAGAATATTGTCAAAATAATACTTTGCGGCACGCTGATAGCCCTCTTCATTCTCCACCTTGCTGCGGAGGATTCCCTCGCAGCAGTAATGGGAACCGAAGGAATCGCAGGTAAAGAGGACTTTATCCTCCGGAAGGTAGGTATACATGGTATCCGGCCAATGGAGATTGGGAACCACCAGAAACCGCAGGGTCTTGCCGCCCAGATCGAGCTCTTCCCCATCCTTGACCGCCCGGGACTTAAAAGGCTTGTTCATGATCTGAGAAAGAAAATTCAGCGCTCCCGTGGTGCCGATGACCTCAATTTCCGGGTTCAGCTCCAGAAGCTTCTCGGCGCTTCCGGCATGATCCGGCTCCGTATGGTCCACAATGAGATAATCGATCTTGTCGATCTCGGTAACAGCCTTTACCTTTTCCAGATATTCCTCACAGAATTTTGCCTTGGCCGTTTCGATAAGGGCGGTTTTTTCCGTTCCCTTTACCACATAGGAATTATAAGTAGTGCCAAATTCCGTTTCCATGATGATATCGAACACCCGCAGATCCCGGTCCAGAATGCCTGTCCAGGTAATGCCCTGCTTCAGTTCCATACGTCTTCATCCTTTCCTGATCTATCCTGATTTTTTCGCAGGAAATTCCTGCCATTTCTTACAGACTCTTATTTTATATCATTTCCCTTTTTCTGTCCAGTATGAAGTTTTCAGGGCGCATAATGTTAATTTTCTAACACAATTCTGTCGAAAATCTTTCAGATTCCTCCGCTCTCTTGCGAAAGCGCCTGCTTCCTGCTACAATGAGGTACATGTGTAAAAAACTGAAAAGCTCTTGCTTTTCGCGGAAATGAGGATGAAAAAAGATGCTTTCTATCAGTGGAGTAACAAAGAAATATGGAAAAAACGTGGCAAACGACAATATCAGCTTTGCCGTGGGAGATGGGCAGATCGGTATTTTGCTGGGGCCCAACGGCGCCGGGAAATCCACCATTATCAAATGTATCACCGGACTGTTGCGGTTTACAGGGCGCATTGAGATAAACGGCTTTGAAAACACCTCCCTGGACGCCAAACGCCAGTTGGGCTATATTCCCGAAATGCCCGCAGTGTACGATCTGCTCACTGTTTCGGAGCATTTGGAGTTTATTCGCCGGGCCTACCGTGTGGAGGACGAGGCCTACACCCAGCAGCTTTTAGAGCGGCTGGAGCTGTGGGACAAAAAAGATAAGCTGGGCAAGGAGCTTTCCAAGGGCATGCAGCAGAAGCTTTCCATCTGCTGCGCGCTGTGCCACAAGCCCAGTGTGGTTATATTCGACGAGCCCCTGGTGGGACTGGACCCCCATGCCATTAAGGAATTGAAAACTATTTTCCGGGAACTGAAGGCCGGCGGCGCTTCTGTTTTGATCAGCACCCATATGATCGACAGCGTAGAGGACTACTGGGACGTGGCGAACATTATGATGAACGGGCGCTTTGCCGCCACCAAAATAAACGGCCAGGACGATGGAAAAACCCTGGAGGAGCTGTTCTTTGAGATCACAGAGGGCGCTTCGGAGGGAGGCGCCGCAAAATGAAAAGCCCCCTTGTGTATCTGACCCTTACCAAGTTCAAAAACCAGGTCAAAAGCATTTTCAAAAGTCCCTCGAAGCTGATTTACGGCGTGTTTCTTATCGCGGTCTTCGTGTTGGTGGCCTTTACAAAAAATGAAACCGTCGGAACAGAGCCCCGGGCGCTTTCTGAGCTGGTGGCGATCCTCTCCCTTTTTTATACCGTTATGTTCCTGATGGTGTTTGTAAACGGCAGCGCCAGCAACACTCCCATGTTTACTCTTTCTGACGTAACGCTGCTATTTCCCGCCCCCCTGCGCCCAAACCGGGTGCTGTTTTACGGGCTGTTCCGGCAGCTGGGGGTCTCTTTGCTGCTGGGCTTTTTTCTGCTGTTCCAGTATTCCTGGCTAAACACCTTGTATGGCATCTCTTACGGCAGCCTGCTGCTCATTATTGCCGGGTACGCCTTGACGCTTTTCCTTGCTCAGCTTTCCGCCATGGCGGTATACACCCGTACCAGCGGCAAGGAAAACGCCGGGCGCACGGTGCGCTTCTGTGTTTACGGAGCCGCGGCTCTTTATGCCCTGGCCGCGGTTTTCACCTGCCGGGAGCCCCTTGCCGCCCTGCTGAACGGCGGCAAGGACTACACGGCCGCCTTAAAGGCCGGAGCGGATTTCTTTTCCACCCTGCCGGGCCTGCTGTTCCCCGTTTCCGGCTGGGCGGCGGGCATCGCCGGGGGCATTATGACCGGCGACTTCTCGCTTTGCCTGCTCCTTCTGCTTCTGACCTTTGTGTTTACCGCTGTCCTGGTGCTTTTGATCGTAAAGAGCAAAAATAATTACTATGAGGACGTACTGCAAACCGCCGAAACCGCCCAATCCGCCATTACGGCCCAAAAGGAGGGGCAGTTAAACGAGGTGGTTCCTAAAAAGGTACGTATGGGAAAGCTGGGCCTGGGAAAGGGCTGGGGCGCAAGCGCCATTTATCAGAAGCATGCCGTGGAAAACCGGCGTTCCGGTATTTTCTTTCTTTCCAACCTTTCCCTGATTTTTGTGATCTGCATCATCGCGGCTTCCTTCTTTATGCGGGAATTTGAGGAAGGCGCGATTCTCAGCGTATTTGCTATGGGCACCTACATGCAGATCTTTTCCACCGCTTTGGGGCGGTTTAACCGGGAACTGATGAAGCCTTATCTGTACCTGATCCCGGAGCCTCCGCTGAAAAAGCTTCTCTATGCCATCAAGGAAAGCCTTTGGAATGATACGCTGGAGGCTGTCATCATTTTTGTACCGGTTGCCTTTATCATCGGCGCTTCTCCCTTGGACACCGTTTTCTGTATTGCGGCGAGAATTTCCTTCTCCCTGCTATTTACCGCCGGAAACGTACTGGTAGAGCGGGTATTCGGTACCGTGAGCTCCAAGGTGCTCATTATGTTCTTCTATGTTCTCGCGCTGTTGTTGATGGCGGCTCCCGGCATCATACTCGGCGCGGTGCTGATGACCCTGGCTCCGCTCCCCGGCTTTATGGGCCTGTTCCTGGGGATCATCGTGCTCAATATACCGGTCTCGCTTTTGGTGCTCTACCTTTGCAGAAACCTGCTGCAATACGCGGAACTGAATAATCGCTGAGGAGCTTTCCTAAAAAAGCAAAGCAGCCATTGCAAAATTTGAAGTTTTGCAATGGCTGCTTTGCTTTTTAGATGCTAGAGGGTAGATGCTAGACGGTGGTGGCGCTGCTGTGCAGCGCAATAAAGGAAGAACAAGCCTTCCTCTTAGTCATTCCTCGTCAGTCCCTATAAAAAGATCAAAGGACGAGATCCTTCGCGGCAGCAAAGCTTGCTTTGCTTTTGCTCAGGATAACAGGGAGAAAGTTCAGGATAGCAGAAAGGAAGCTCAAGATAACAGGTAAAAGTGCAGGTGGTCGGAAAAAGGCGGCTGCCCTTTCTAACAACTAACTACTTACGACTAACAACTAATTGGCTTCAGCCAATTTTCTGAGGCAGGCTTTTTTGAAAACGCATCAGGATCGCCGCTGTTTGGCAGCGAAGAGCGGTGGCCGAAGGGGAAAGCATGGCGGCGGAGGTTCCCTCGATGAGGCCCTCTGCGTTGGCCCATTTCATGGCAATTCGGGCATAGGGCTCTATTTGAGTGGCGTCCCGGTAGCGGGAAAGGTCGGCGGAGGCGTCGGTATCCAGGCCCATGGCGGCGCAATAGTGATAGAGGAGCACCGCCATATCCTGGCGGGACAGCCTTTTCCCCGGGCGGAAGGTGCCGTCCGCGTAACCTGCCACAATGTCCTTTTCCCTTGCCCAGGAAATTGCTTTAGCATAGTATTGCTCCGGCCGCACGTCGGAAAACTCCACTTCCTGGGAAAGCGGCTCCGGCTTTCCGGCTATTCTCCACAAGACGGCGACAAACTGGCCCCGTGTGGTAATTCCCTGAGGCTCGAACACTTTTTCCTCCACGCCGCTCATGAGACCAGTGTCCTTCATGTACTGCACTGCTTCGGCGTACCAGTCCGTATCCCACACGTCTCGGAAATCTGCCACATTCTTTGCGGGAGATTCCAGCTTGATCAAAATAAAGGACGCCCCTTCTCCCGGTACCATAGGGCCGATATGGTTTCTTCCCGAAGCACTATGCCAAACCTTGTTCTCATTGGGTCTGGAGCCCCAGAAAATCATCAAGTGATTATCAGGATCGCCATCGGTAAAACGATCTGTCCAAAAACGCAGGATAAGATCTCCCTTTTCGCACCTGCCCCCTGCCAGAAGAGCTTCACGGCTTTCATAGGCATAGGCCACCAGGCCGCCATTTTCGATCAGGGACATATAGTTGCTTGCGGCAGAAAGCAGCGCATATTTTCTAGGACTTCCCCAGGAATTATATCTTCCCTTGCGAATATCTTCCATAGCCTTGGAAGTATTCAGCCCGCACTTTCGCAGAACATATCCGGGAAAACCGGCACAATTCATACCGGAAGAACCGTTATAAGAAATATCTCCCCTGGGAGACTGCCAGTCTCCGCCCACATAGGGAGTTCCCAGATAATAGCTGTCATTTTCATGAGCTGTCAGCTCTGCCACTACCTTTTTCCTGGTCACCCCGTATTTGCTTAAATAATTTGTGCCACCGGCGCACCTGGCCTGCACGGTAGCAAAAGGCACCTTTGTGGTAAAAGCTGTTTCTATGTTTTCACAGTTCTCCACTGCCCGTACTTTCAACGGGAACAACAAAAGCAGAAAAGAAAGAAAAGCAGCAAGCCCTTTCCTCATTTTGACCACTCCTGAAACATCTTTTTCAAATTAAGCTGCATCTTTTCTCCCTCATACACCAGAGAGCGATAAAAAGCATGAGCTCCCTTCCGAGTCTCTCCGGAGGAAAGGCGTATTCCAGCCGCCCCTGTTTCCCTCGCCCAGACTTCCGCCGCTTCCAGCAGCGCTTTTCCGATCCCCATACGGCGGCAGGAGGAGCTGACGGCGATCCCCATGATATTTTTCATGTGGGGCGCGTACAGCACGTCGTAATCGCAGAGGTGAACATAGCCCACCACCTCCGCACCGCGCTGGGCCACCAGAATTCGATTTCTGCCGTCTGCCAAAAGGCGTTCCAGCTTTTTCCGCTGCTGCTTTTCCGGATAATCATAGCCCATTTCCTTCCGGTTCAGGACAGCCAGCGCTTTACTGTCCTCAGGAACGGCATCGCGAATGATAAGCTCCATCAAAATATCGCCCTTTCGCGGTGCTCAGAAAGCTCGTTATTTTCCCAGCGCTTTTTTCACAACCGCCTCTATGTGCTCCGCGCTGAGACCAAATTCCTTCAGCAGATCTACCGCAGGGCCGGAATGGCCGAACACATCGTTTACACCCATCTTTGTAACAGGCGTGGGACAAACTTCGGAAAGGAAGGAGCAGACTGCCTCTCCCAAGCCTCCGATCACGCTGTGCTCTTCTATGGTGATGATCCGCCCGGTTTCTTTGGCCGCTTTCAGGATCAGCTCTGTATCCAGGGGCTTAATAGTGTGGATATCCAGCACACGAGCGCTGATCCCCTGGGATTTCAGACTGTCGGCAGCTTTCAGGGCCTCCCCTACCATTAAGCCGGTAGCGGCCAGGGTAAGGTCTGTTCCCTCCCGCAGGGTGATGCCCTTTCCGATCTCAAACCGATAGTCCTCGTTATTGTGGATGCTTTCCACCGCCAAACGCCCCAGCCGCAGATAGACCGGGCCCATATGCTCTGCCGCCGCTTTTACGGCAGCCTGCATTTCATAGTGATCCGCGGGGTTCAGCACCACCATACCGGGGATCGAGCGCATCAGGGCAATATCTTCACAGCATTGATGGGTAGCGCCGTCCTCTCCCACCGAAATACCGGCATGAGAGCCTACGATCTTCACATTCAGGTGGGGATAGCCCACAGAATTTCTCACCTGCTCAAAGGCCCGCCCGGCGGAGAACATGGCAAAGCTTGCCGCAAAGGGGATCTTCCCGCAGGTGGCAAGCCCAGCGGCAATACCGATCATGTTGCACTCGGCAATGCCGCAGTCGATAAACCGGTCAGGATATTTTTTTTTGAAGATCCCGGTTTTTGTGGCCTCCGCCAGGTCAGCGTCCAGCACCACGATATCGGGGTTGGTTTCCGCCAAGGCGGTTACAGCTTCTCCAAAGCTTTCTCTCGTTGCTTTTTTTACGATCTCACGCATGCTGCAGCACCTCCAGACTTGCTTCCAGTTCCTTTTTGGCCGTCTCATATTCTTCCGCGTTGGGCGCTTTTCCATGCCAGCTCGACTGATTTTCCATAAAGGAAACGCCTTTTCCCTTTACAGTTTTCGCGATGATGGCAAAGGGCTTCCCCTTGCAGGCCTTCGCGGCGGAGAAGGCTTTTTCGATTTCCTGAAAATCGTTGCCGTCGATATTCAGGACCTCAAAGCCGAAGGCCTTAAATTTCTCGTCCAAAGGCTCGGGGCCACCCACCTGAGAGATGGGGCCGTCGATCTGCAGACCGTTATAGTCTACAATAACGCACAGGTTATCCAGCTTTTTGTGGCCGGCAAACATGGCCGCTTCCCATACCTGGCCCTCTTCGCTTTCGCCGTCTCCCAGCAGTGTGTAGACCCGGTAATCCTTTTGATCCAGCTTTCCGGCCATGGCCATGCCCACAGCACAGGAAATGCCCTGGCCCAGACTGCCGGAGCTCATATCCACACCGGGAGTCCCCTTCATATCCGGGTGGCCCTGAAGCATTGCCCCGATGTGGCGCAGCTTTTGCAGCTCACTTTCCGCAAAATAGCCCCGCTGGGCCAGCACAGAGTACAGACCGGGGGCACAGTGGCCCTTGGAAAGCACAAATCTGTCTCTGTTTTCGTCCTTCGGGGTTTGAGGATCGATCCGCATTTCCTTGAAATAAAGATACGTAAAAAGCTCCGCTGAGGAAAGAGAACCGCCAGGGTGTCCAGACTTTGCGTGGTACACGCCCTCTAAAATTCCCAAACGAACCTTTGCCGCGGTGATATGCAGCGCTTTCAGCTCCTGTGCTTCCACTTCCGCACCAGTCCTTTCCAAATCCGTTTTTCATGTGTCAAACAAAAAAATTATAGCCTATTTCCCGAAAGAAAGCAATCCCAAGTTTTGCAGTTTTCGGCGCTGAAAATCGCAGCCGATCGAAAAGGAAAAATCACTTATCCCCGCCGTATAATGGCGATGGAAAAGAACAAAAATAGGATTGTAATTTTTGTATTTTCGCGCCATGCGTAAACGAATGGCAACAGAAAGGAAGGAACACTATGAACCAGGAAACAAACGGCAGGATCGGCAATTTACCCGCAAACATCAACATTATGAACCCCGTTCCCAACAAGGACGCCAAAAGCATCGCCCGGCTGGTGCGCAAAAACGGAAAGATCTCCGGTTATGAGCTTTCAGACGGCACCGTGCTCTCCAAGCGGGACGGCGTGTCTCTCGCAAAACAGGGCGGGATCCGCGGGGTGGCCATTGCCAGCCGGAACGGCAGCGAATACCTGCGCTCCCTGCCGGACGGCGATGAGAGCAATAATTTAGGCGATCTCCCCTCCACCTCCGCTGAGAACGTGACGCGATAACCATTTTTCATAAGCAGGAAACGATCAAAAGAGCCGCGGAGCTTTCCATTTTCGGATAGTGCCGCGGCTCTTTCTTTTATTTTTTTCTCACAAACGCCTTTTTCGGCATTTTACAGATGGGGCATACCCAGTCTTCCGGCAATTCTTCAAAGCCGTAATGGGGGTCGCTGTACACATATCCGCACACCGAGCAGACAAAGCTTTCTCCGCTGCTTTTGTCGAAGGTGCTCTCCGGCGGCAGATATGTAGGCGATCTCAGAGGGGCGGCCCCTCCCAGCTGCTCTACATAGTACCCATAGCTCATCGGCGTACCCGCCGCCTCATCGCTTCCCGCGATAATTTCGGCGATGTAAAGCCTTTGCTCGGCGATTTCCAGCTTTTCCTTTACCTGGCACAAAAACCAGCAGCAGGTATTTTCCTTGATGACCGGCACACCCTCCGCCAGTACCTTGTGCCGGATATTTTCCAGCTTATCCGCTTTCTTTCCCGAAACATATCCCAGCGCCCCGATCACCGTGGCAGGCGTATTCTCGGAAAGCACAGAAATAGTAAAGATGCCGTTTTTCTCAATGCATTCGGCGCTGTAGTTTGCCTTATTCAGGCTGACCGCCACAAATGGCGCCACGGAGGAGGTGGCCTTGGAGACCTGCATCACGGAATTGACGATACAGGCGTTTTGCCTTTTGCCGTCCTTCACGCCTAAAGCACACAGGCTGTGCGGAAGATTTCTGAGAACTGAGGATTTCATTTTGACCACTTTCCTTTCCGGGATAAAAAGCTGCTTTTCCAAGGAAGCGCTGCCCTTTTGCCGTGTTTTTCAATATCACATTACTTTGGAACGCTCCTGGGTACTCTTGGAACGCAAATACGAGCTCTAACTATCATACAAGCTTTTTGCCCTGTTTATTCTTTTTTACGGCTTTTTTATTTTTTCCCAATACGTCTGAAAGCTCTGCTCATTCTTATTATCGCCGTACTTGTAATAGGAAGTACCCAGCAAAATATCCGGCAAATACTGCTGTGGCAGCCAATGGTTGGGAAACACATGGGGGTACTGGTAAAACTGCCCCTTCTGCTCCACCTCGGCGCTGTCGTAGTGCTTATTTTGCAGGGTGCGGGGAATCGGGCCTATTTTGCCCGCCTGCACATCGGCCATGGCCTTGCCAATGGCTTCCGCGCCGGAATTGGATTTCGGTGCGGTGCTTACCAGGATCACCGCGTCTCCCAGCGGGATCCCGGCCTCCGGCAGCCCCACCATCATGGCGGCGTCCACAGCGGCTTTTACAACGGGAATGATCTGCGGCCAGGCAAGGCCCACGTCCTCACAGGCGCAAACCATCAGGCGGCGGCAGGCAGAGGGCAGATCCCCGGCCTCCAGAAGCCTCGCGAGATAATGCAGGGCCGCGTCCGGGTCTGAGCCCCGCATGGATTTCTGAAAGGCCGATAAAATATCGTAATGCTCGTCCCCGCCCTTATCGTACCGAAGGGCGCTTTTCTGGGTAAGCTCTCTGGCGCTTTCCAGAGTAACGGAAATTTCCGCTTCCCCCGTATCGCAGGCAAGGGTACAAAGCTCCGCCGCGTTCATGGCCTTGCGCACATCGCCACCGCAGGCAAAGGAAATATGCTTGCACACCCCGTCTTCCAGCAAAAGCTCCCGCTCCTGCTCTTTGGAAATCAGCGAAAACGCCCTCTCTACAGCCTTTTCGACCTCTTCCCGCTCCACGGGCTTGAATTCAAACACGGTAGAGCGGCTTAAAATGGCGTTATAAACGTAAAAATAAGGGTTTTCCGTGGTGGAGGCGATCAGAGTGATACTGCCGTTTTCAATGAATTCCAGTAGGGTCTGCTGCTGCTTTTTATTGAAGTATTGGATCTCGTCAAGGTACAGCAGGATCCCATTCATGCTTTCAAAGGTGCCGATTCGGGCAACCGCTTCCTTGATATCCGCCGTGGAGGCCGTGGTACCGTTGAGCTTTACCAGAAGCATGTCCGTATTTTTGGCGATGATGGAAGCCACCGTGGTTTTCCCCACCCCGGAGGGGCCGTAAAACACCATGTTGGGGACCTGACCGGATTCGATGATCTTTCGCAAAGCTCTGCCGGGGCCGAGTATGTGCTTCTGACCCACCACATCGTCCAGAGAAGCCGGACGGATCCTGTCCGCAAGAGGCGCAGGCATGAAAAATCACCCTTCCAAAATAGTCAAAGCATTTGAGTTCTCATCAGCCTTCTGGTTTAGCTTCCTCCAGCAGGCCGAAAAGCCCATACAACGAGAGCATCTCCTGATACAGCATTTTATTTTCCATCAGCAACCGGTAGGTTGCTGATTTTGTTTTATTCTCCCGCTTCAGGCGCTCCATTTGCCCGGTCGTTTCCGCCTGCCTTTTCAGGATAAAGGCAAACATTTCCTCAAAGGCCTTTTCTCTGTTCATTGATCTTCCGCTTACTGATACAGCGGGTATTTGCCGCAGATGGCCTCTACCCTGCCCCGCAGCTGCGGCACATTGGCTTCAAAATTCTCTTCCATGGCAAGGGCGATGCAGGCGGCGATCTCGTCCATATCCGCTTCCTTTAAGCCCCTGGTGGTAACGGCGGGCGTACCCAGCCGAACGCCGCTGGTGGTAAAGGGACTGCGCTTCTCGCCGGGAACCGTATTCTTGTTGGCGGTGATATATACCTCGTCCAACCGGCGCTCCAGCTCCTTGCCGGTCAGCTCACTCTCGGAAAGGTCGATGAGCATCAGATGGTTATCCGTACCGCCGGAAACCAGGCGCGCACCGCGCTTCAACAGGCCCTCCGCCAGCGCGGCGGCGTTCTTTACCACCTGCTGCCCATAGGCCTTGAATTCCGGCTGCAGCGCTTCGCCCAGGCACACGGCTTTTCCGGCGATCACGTGCATCAGAGGACCGCCCTGGGTGCCGGGGAAAATGGCCTTGTCGATCTGCTTCGCGTACTGCTCCCGGCAAAGGATCAAGCCGCCCCGGGGGCCTCTGAGGGTCTTGTGAGTGGTGGTGGTCACCACATCGGCATAGGGCACGGGATTCTGATGACAGCCCGCCGCCACCAGCCCGGCAATATGGGCCATATCCACCATGAGATACGCGCCGCAGGCATCGCAGATCTCACGGAACTTCTGAAAATCGATGGCCCTGGGGTAAGCGCTGGCTCCTGCCACGATCAGCTTCGGCTTTTCCGCCATAGCCTGGGCCATGAGCTTTTCATAGTCGATCCGCCCGGTTTCGGCGTCCACTCCATAGGGAACAAAGCGATAGAGCGCCCCGGACATATTGACGGGAGAACCGTGAGTCAGATGGCCCCCCTCCGCCAGATTCATACCCAGCACCGTATCGCCGGGCTGCAGCAGCGCAAAATAGACCGCCAGATTGGCCTGAGCCCCGGAATGAGGTTGTACATTGGCATGCTCCGCGCCGAACAGCCGGCAGGCGCGTTCTCTGGCCAGCTCTTCTACCAGATCCACACACTGGCAGCCGCCGTAATACCGCTTTCCGGGATAGCCCTCGGCGTATTTATTGGTCAGCACGCTGCCCATTGCGGCCATCACCGCAGGAGAAACGATATTCTCCGAGGCGATCAACTCCAAATTTCTGCGCTGGCGGGCCAGCTCCTGGCCCATGGCTTCCCCCACCGCCCGATCTTTTTCCGTGACAAACCCGATGGAATCCATCAAATCCTGAAACATACCGCTCATCCTTTCCCTGCGGGCACGGCTTCGCGCCGCATCTTACATATTGTATGTCTTTTCTTCTTCACCTACTACAACTAGAAATTTATTATACCCGAAAATTCTCGCCCTGACAACAGAAAAGGGAAAAATACTCTTTTCTTTTTTTCCGGCGGGGTGTAGAATAGTGTCAATACAGGGAAAAAGGAAGGATATTCTATGACAAAAAAAGAACTGGCCTTTTTGGCGGTAGAGGCGCTGAAACGGGAATATCCCGACGCCATATGCTCGCTGGAATACCGGGATCCCTTGCAGCTTTTGATCTCTACCCGGCTTTCCGCCCAATGCACGGACGCCAGAGTAAACCTGGTGACTCCCGCGCTTTTCGCACGTTTTCCCACGCTGGAGGCTTTTTGCGAAGGAACCGAGGAAGAGATCGGTGAGCTCATTCGTTCCTGCGGGTTTTATAAAATCAAATCCAAGGATATTTTGGCCGCCTGCAAAATGATCCGGGACGAGTTTGACGGGAAGGTGCCGGACACCATTGAGGAGCTAACCCGGCTTCCCGGCGTGGGCAGGAAAACCGCCAACCTGGTGGTAGGCGACATTTACGGAAAGCCCGCCGTGGTCACGGACACCCACTGCATTCGCATCGCGGGCAGGCTGGGGCTGACCCCAAACACCGTTCCCGTCAAGGTGGAGGACGATCTCAGGGCGGTGCTGCCGCCGGAGGAATCCAACGATTTCTGCCACCGGCTGGTGCTGCACGGGCGGGCGGTCTGCACCGCCAGAAAGGCCCTGTGTGAGAACTGCTGCATGAAGGAATTCTGCAAAAAGGCAGGGATCAATGCCGACGGCACAAAGAAGGCTTCTTCTAAGAAATAATTTTTTAACAAGGAGATGCCAAGAATAGCGGCTGGAGCGTAAGCGCTCGCGATTCGCCGGAATTTTCCCTATCTCCCACGCCGGAAAGCCGTTTGATAGAGGGAATGCGCGTGGACGGCCTGCCGGTGACAAAAACCCGCGCGCGGCTTTCCACCCTGATGTGCAGGCCTGTATCATAACAGCGCCGAACTATTTGTGCTTTTCTGTTGACAGGAGCAGGAAAAGAATCTATTATTTTGTTGGAAAAAGCAAAAAGCAAACGCAGAATCTAATATTCAGGAGGCACCGATCATGAAGTATGATTTTGAAACCCTTGTTGACCGTACAGATTCCGGCTCCGGTAAATGGGATGGCATGAAGGAGAAAAAGCCTGATCTTTCTCCCGGGATCGTTCCCTTTTCCGTGGCGGATATGGAATTTAAGAACGCACCGGAGATCAAGGAAGGCCTGAAGGAGTATATGGATACCCATATTCTCGGCTATACCGGGCCTACCGGGAAGTATTATGACGCCGTATGCGCTTGGATGAAGCAGGAGCACGGCTGGAAGATCGACCCGGAGCACATCGTTTGTACCCTGGGTGTGGTTCCCGCCCTGTTTACGCTGGTAAAAGCCTTTTGCGAACCCGGTGACGGCGTGATCGTTATGCCCCCTGTGTACTATCCCTTCTACATGGCGGCGGAAAACCACAACTGCCGGATCAAGCGTTGCCCTTTACGCTATGAAAATCATGCTTATACCATCGATTTTGAGCTGCTGGAAAAAATTGCCGCGGAACCGGACAGTAAAATGCTGATTTTCTGCAGCCCCCATAATCCAGTTGGGCGCGTGTGGACAAAGGAAGAATTGAAGCAGGTAGGTGAGATCTGCCTGAAGTACGGCATAAAGATCGTCAGTGATGAGATTCATTCCGACCTGATCATGCCCGGCCACACTCACACCGTATTTTCCCAGGCTGGGGATTTCGGCGATGAGGTGATCGTCTGCACCGCTCCCAGCAAGACCTTTAACCTGGCCGCTATGCAGACCTCAAATATTATCATTCCGAAAAAAGAGGACCGGGAGAAATTCCAGGAGATCCAGGGGCACTCCGGCCCCGGCGCGCTGGGCTTTGAGGCCTGCCGCATCGCCTATACCCAGTGCAGGCCCTGGCTGACGGAATGTCTTTCCACCATCTGGAGCAATTACCAGTTTGCCAAAGCTTTTCTCGAAGAGCACCTGCCGCAGATCAAGGTCATCGACTTACAGGGCACTTACCTCATGTGGCTGGACTGCACCGCTTTAGGCAAAACAAAGGAAGAGCTGGAAAATTTGATGGTACAGAAGGCCGAGCTGTTCCTGGACGAGGGCTATATGTTCGGCGAGGAAGGCGCGGGCTTCGAGCGCATCAACATCGCCTGTCCCCAGTGGGTCTTGAAGGCCGCCCTGGGGCGCCTGGAAAAAGCGATAAAGGAAGGCTGATTTTTCTACATACTGCAAAACCGCCTGGGCTGCTCCTGCCCAAGCGGTTTTGCGCGTGTCTAAAATTCTTTTCGCCCCGCTCAAAATCTATTTGGAAAAATCCATGATTTTTCCAAATAGATTCTAATTGAAACGCGAGAGAGGGACCCTGATGGTCCCCTCTCACACTCTTCCCCCTTCCGTTCCTTATACCTGGAGGGTTTACCGACAGTCTGAAAACCGCTTGGGCAGGAACAGCCCAAGCGGTTTTTTCTATACACAGCAAAAAGCACTTTCTAACAACTAATTTCTAACGACTAACTACTAAATTCCCAGCGCCGCCTTTGCCAGTTTATCCGCTTCCTCATTCCAGCGGTCGCCGGAATGGCCCTTCACCTTGACAAAGCTGAGCCTGATCCGCTGCCGGGCTTTCTGGCAAAAGGCGGCATAGGCTTGGGTACCGGGCTTATTAGCCTTCCATTCTCCGGTAGCCCATTTTGCCACACCTTCATAATCGTGAAAGATCTCTAGTGCCGGGAGCCCCAGTTCCAAACAGCGGCGGATCACCGTGACGGCCCCCATGATCTCCCCTGCCACATTGTGCATTTCGGCCAGGTCTGCCCTGTTGTATTTCCGGGAAAAATCTTCCCGCTGTTGTTCGTAAAAAAGCACGGCGCCGCAGGAAAATTCCTTTGTGGCTGCCAAGTAGCTGCCATCTACATAGGCTGTGGCCACCCCTTCCCGGTAAGGAGGCAGCGCATTCTCCTCCTTCTCAGCAGCCGGTTTTTTCTTATGCTTCAAGGAAGTCTCTTCCCTGAGAAACGCCTCTGCTTCTTCCAAAGTGGAAAAGCCCTTGTAACGCGCCCCGGAAACACCCACTACCTGCGCTTTGCAATCCTCCCAGGTCAGGTACACGCCACTGAGTCCGTCTTTTCCGTTTTTTACCGCGTAATATTTTTTTGCCATACCGTTTTCTCTATTCCCCGCTTTCAGCTTTTCGGTATATGCTTCGTATTATAAGGTACCTGCAGTGGGAAATCAAGCAAAAAAGGCGTTGATTTGTTGAAATCGGTTGACATCGGCACCGGCAAAGCGTTATAGTAAGGTAACTATCAATTTTTGCAAGTCTCAGTCCATAGAGGGAGAGATCGCCTTGTCTCTATTCAAAAAACTGAACCTACTTTTTCCGGCCCTGTGCCTGCTTTTATCTTTCCTGCTTCTATCTCTTTCCGGCTGCGGCACGGAAGAAGCCTCAAAAATGTCCTCCTCAGGAAACACCGAAAGCCAGGTTTCCAGCAATATCGAAAGTGCTGCCTCCTCCGCCGTAAAGAGCACGCCGAGCCTTGTTCCCACGGAAGAAAGCGCGGCGGAGTCCGCCGCCACACCGTCTCTTCCCGTGGCTTCCCTTAGAAACGGTGCTTCCTTTTACGCCAAGCCTTCCCCGGAAGAGCCTTTTTCCTATTTAGAGCCCGGAATCCTGATCTCTTTTTCGGAAACCAAGGATCCGCTCTGGTGCTCTTGCACACTGGAAAACGGCAGCACCGGATATCTATATGCGGAAGCTCTGTACCGGATCCATGAAGACGGTACCGCCTCCTCAAAAAACCTGTTTCAGGAAACCTCGGAGCGAAAGCTTGCGGAGCTTCGGGAACGGCTGCCGGAGGGGAAATACTGGAATCACATGTGGCAGGATATTCCCTACGGCGAGGAAACGCCCTTCCTGATTTCCGACACCCCCTGCGAGCACAGCGTTTACGGGGAGCTGTACTGCAATTTTTACAATGGAAAAACGGAAGAGCTTTTTTACAACAACACATTGTGCCAGTGTCTGGGCTTTGCCAGCCTGCTCAGCGACCAGCTTTTCGGAAGAGACGCTTCTCTGCATGTGTTTTACGATATCGACCTTTTGCGGGTCGGGGACCATATCCGGCTTCACGAGTATGAGCATTCCATGACTGTGGTGGAAAAATCGGAAGACGGCGTTACCGTTGCGGAGGTCAATGAAAATTACGAGGACTGCCTGATCTCCTGGACCCGCCAGATCTCTTACTACGAGCTGGAGGAGCTCGCCTGGGATTCCGAATATATCTCCCGGTATCCTTTCTACCCGGACGGAGAGGACGGTTTTATTCCCTGGGAGGAATAAAATCTTGTACCAATAGATTCGTGTACAGAATTTCCAAGGAACTTCCTTTTTTCTAAAATACTCTGCCGCAGCCAGTTTCAGGCTGCGGTTTTTCTTTATTTCCCAATTTTTACGCTTTCTTTCTCAGAGAAAGCTTCTTTTCGCCGAAAATGTAAATTTTTCAAATTTTTGTTGATATATAGTGCGGCATGCGCTATAATAGTACAGTATATTGATATCTCTGTTGGAGGTTTCCCCTTCTATGAAAAATAAAAAGCCGCTTTTTGTCACCCTTATCTGTATTGCAGCTTTAGCGCTGGTCGCAGCCGGGATCTGGTTTTTCTGGCTGAAGGATTACTTGGGCGCCGCCAACGCCACGCCTGTTTATGTGAACCCCGTTTCCTCCATTATCGGCTTGAATACCGGCTCTACCCCCAGATATTCCGGAATCGTGGAGCCGCAAAAGACTTATAAGATCAATAAGGACGAAAGCAAAACCGTGGCGGAGGTAGTGGTCAATGTGGGCGATGAGGTCCACGCGGGAGATGTGCTGTTCCGTTACGATACCGAGGAAATGCAGTTTGCCCTGGAACAGGCCAAGCTCGACCAGGAGGGCATCGCCAACCAGATCAGTTCTCTCAAGACCCAGCTTACCACCTTGAACAAGGAAAAGAAAAACGCCAGCAAGGATGACCAATACTCTTATACTGTTCGGATCCAGTCTGTAGAAGCGCAGATTAAGGTACAGGAATACGAAAGCTCCAAAAAGAAAAGCGAGATCGATAAATTGCAGGAATCTCTGAATAACGCCGATGTGGTCTCTGAGGTGGAGGGCATTGTCAAGGAGGTCAACAACAGTTCCCGCACGGATCCTTCCGGGCAGGCTGCGGCCTTCATCAGCGTCCTTTCCTCCGGGGAATACCGTATTAAGGGCACAGTTTCCGAACTGAACTTTGCTTCCATTTTTGAAGGACAAGCCGTTACCGTTCACAGCCGGCTGGATCCCAACCAGGTCTGGAAGGGCACGGTGGAATCCATTGATCAGGAGGCAACTTCCGACCAAAATAATTCCTTTGGCTATTATTACGACGGTATGGGCGGCGGTGAAAAAAGCTCAAAATACAATTTCTATGTGCTGCTGGAAAATTTAGACGGCCTGATCTTAGGCCAGCACGTATACATAGAACCGGATCTTGGAGAGGATACGAAAAAGGAAGGTCTGTGGCTTCCTGCTATGTATATCGCCCACGATGATGAAGGCAGCTTTGTCTGGGCCAAAAATGACAAGGACAAGCTGGAGAAGCGCGTGGTTCTTTTGGGAGATTACGATTCCGGAAACGATCTGTATGAGATCAAAAGCGGCGTTACCAAGGTGGATTCCATTGCCTATCCCAATGAAAATCTGAAGCCCGGTATGCCTACTACCATGGACGCTTCCCTGCAGGGCGCCTATATGACCGGTGAAGAGGGTTCCACAGGAGAGATGCAGGGCGGAACAGACAACAGTCTGAATAATGTGATCGATGGAAACGGCGGCTTCTCCGATGGTATGGAGGGCGCTGTGCCTATGCCTGAAGACGATATTTCGCCTGAACCGGAAGGCGATACTTTTGGTGAGGATGCAAGCTTCTCCGGCGAGGAGGGCATTGTGGCATGATTTTGGAGCTGCGGAACATCTGCAAAACCTATGTACAGGGCAAGCTGGATGTACCTGTGCTGAGAAACGTTTCCCTTTCCGTTCAGGAAGGGGAATATCTTGCCATTATGGGACCTTCCGGTTCCGGAAAAACCACTTTAATGAATCTGATCGGCTGTCTGGACACCCCCACCTCCGGCGAATACCTGCTGGAGGGACAGGATCTGTCCGGAGAGACCGATTTGAAGCTTTCCCAGGTACGTCTGCGCAGTATCGGCTTTGTTTTTCAAAGCTTCTACCTGCTTTCCAGGCAGTCCGCCGTAGAAAATGTGGCGCTGCCGCTTCTTTATGCCGGCGTTCGGAGAAAGGAGCGCCTGGAGCTGGCCCGAAAGGCTCTGGAGCGGGTGGGCTTGGGAGACCGTACAGAATTTAAGCCCACTCAGCTTTCCGGCGGCCAGTGCCAAAGAGTGGCTATTGCCAGAGCTATTGTAAACAACCCGAAAATTCTGTTGGCGGACGAGCCTACCGGCGCGTTGGATACCAAAGCGGGCGAACAGATCATGGAGATCTTTCAGCGGCTCAATGAAGAGGGCGTGACCATTGTGATGATCACCCACGAGCCGCAGATTGCCGCCCATGCTCAGCGCACCCTGCATATTCGGGACGGTCGCTTGACGGACGCCGCCGGAAATTTCCTCTCCCCCGCGGAGCCAGAGCCTGTAGAAGAGGCCGAGCCCCGGAAGCAGCTCCCTGCCAGAGAGCAGATCTCCCTGCCGCTTTCTTCCAGAGAAGCTCCTTTGGAGGTGGCTGTATCAGAAAACAGCCCGGCAATGGAGGAACTTTCGAGACCCTGCCAGGAGGAAGCTGTTTCGGAGCTGCCGGAAACCGGCAGTGAGGCTTTCCCGCTTTCTGAGGAGGCTCCTGTCATTTTGCCTGAGGTGCAGACTTTTACAGCGGCGGAGCCTGCTGTACCGGTTGAGCCGCAGGAGCCCGTTTCTTCTGAAAGAGCGGCAGAGCCCCAGGAAGAACCGCGGCAGGACGATCAGGCCGCAGTTCCCGATGACCCCACTGCCGATACCTTTTTGGATACCGAGATCGCCGCATTATTAGACGCGGAGGTTTCCTTCGCCACAGGTGATGATTTTCTGCAAAAAGCGGGGATCCCGTCCGCTGTGGAAGAAGCTGATCCGGCTTCTCAGGCGGCGGATGCTTTCGAGGCTCCCTCAGAAACGGAAAGTCCTGCCCTGGTGGCTCGCTCCACAAAGACTGGCGCGCCCGACCAGATCTCCTTTGATATCTGGGCCGAGCCGGAAGCAATCGCTGAAGAAGAGGAAAGTCCCTCCGAGCCGGAGCCTACAGAACAGCTGGGATTTTCTGATCTTTCCGCTTCCTCCGCAAATGAGGAAACAGCAGCAGAAGCCCTTTCTTCAGAAGCGCCCGAAGAGCCGGAAGCCGAATCGGAGCTTCCCTTTGATACCGCTTTTGACGCGGTAGATTCTTACTCCCCTCAGGAGCAGGAAGTTTCTCAGGGCATGTTTGGCGTTCCCTTAAAAACCGATGTGGATCTATCCGATCTTTGGGGACGGCAAAGCTCAAATACCGCGGATACGGAAAACACAGCTTCCAAAGAACCTGACCCTGTGGAAGAAGCCGCTCCGCGCAAGCTCATCGAGATCGAAGATATCCGTGTGGACTTTGGCGACGACGAATCATAAAGAAAGAATCGTAAAAAACAGAGAAAACATCATTATTTCGTGACAGAAAGGAGGAGGATCATGGCTGCGAAAAAGCGTAAAAAGGTTGATAAGCGGCTGATTGCCGTAAGCATTTCCACCGTGGTCATCGCGCTTTTGATCATTGGGCTGTGGCTGTTCCTCCAATATCGAAACGACAGCAAATTCGTAGAGGTCATTCCCGTTTCTCAGGTAGCAGATTCCTATTGGGGGGACCAAAGCTCTTCCTCCGGCCAGATCATTAGTGATTACATTCAGGAGCTGTATCCCGCTTCCGATAAAATTATCAGCGAGATCTTTGTACAGGAGGGACAGGAGGTTCATATCGGAGACCCGCTTCTGCAATACGATAAGACCCAACTGGAGCTGGACGTGGAGCTGAAGGAGGTCGCCGTCAAGCAGGCTGATTTAAACGTGACAAACGCGCAAAAGCAGCTGAAGAAGCTGCAAAACACGAAGCCTTCTTCTACACCGCGCCCCACTACGCGCCCTTCTTCCCGGCCGACCACACGGCCTTCCGCCAAACCCTCCAGCTCCCCTACCCCCACACCGGTACCTCCGGCTGACGTAACGCTTTACAGCCAGCTTGACCTGAATTCCGTTCCCTATGAGGGCAGCGGCACTTCGGAAGATCCTTATATCTTTCTCTGTACCAAGGATTGTGTGATGACGCCCGAATTTTTACGGTGGCTGCTGGGAGACCCGGGGATTCAGCCCGAACCCTCCTCCACTCCCGATGGGGATCTTGACGGAGACGGAGATACCGGGGAAACCGATCCTCCGGAGGACGGAGAAGAACCTACTCCCGCCCCGACGCAAAAACCCTCCAGCCAGCTTGTTTCTCCCTTTGCCGCTGTTTTTGAGGTGCGCGATGGGAATTCCAATTACGGGCAGTTGATTTCCGCCTTTAAGCTGGACGGCACACAGCTTTCCGCAAACTTCCAGCTTGCGAACACTATTCCCGGCTATAACACGATCGATTCTATCGGGACCATATTCGGCGCTACTCCTAAGCCCAATGCGGATAACTACAACGATATGGGCTATACCTCCGCTGAACTGAGCCAGCTGATTACCGAGAAGAAACAGGAGATCCAAAACCTGCAGCATGTGAAAAAGCAGGCGCAGCTGGATCTGAAGCGGGCAAATCTTCAGTTGAAAAATTCCACCGTTCTCAGCACGGTAGACGGTGTTGTTCGCTCTCTTCTTGACCTGGAAACCGCCACTGCCGAGGGGAAGCCCTTTCTGGTGGTTTCCGGCGACAGCACGTATTATGTTTCCGGCGCGCTTTCGGAAAATGTACTGGGCATCGTGCAGGTGGGAGACCAAGTCACTGTAATGGATTATATGACCGGGAACAGCTACGCCGCTGAGATCGTCAGCATTGCGGATTATCCGCTGGAAGCAGATTCCGGCCTGTACTATTACGGTTCCGGCAACCCCAACAGCTCCACCTATGAGTTTACCGCCGTGCTGGAGCAGGGCGATGGGCTGATAAACGGACAAAATGTGGATATCACTTTGAACATTCAGGAGGAAAGCAGCGCGGACGCGCTCTATATTCAAAATGCTTATATCCGGGAGGACGCCGCCGGCTCTTACGTGATGAAGGCCGGGATTGACAACCGTTTGCTCAAGCAATATGTGCAGACAGGGCGCTCTCTTTACGGCTATGCTTTGGAGATCAAATCCGGCTTGACCATTGACGACTATATCGCGTTCCCCTATGGGCCCGATGTGGAAGAGGGCGTTAAGGTTCGGCTGCAGGGCTCTGAGGACGGGCCGATCACAGACGGCGCCTCTTCGATTCCTTCACTGGATATGGGCGATACACCCGACACGGCGATCCCTGTGGGAGGGGAGCTTTCCTCTGCCCCATCTCCTGAGGACGGCGAAGATGTTTCCAACGCCTCTTCCTACGAGCCTGACTCAGATGAGTTTCCTGTTGACGACGCGTATCCTATTCCCAAAAGCGAGGAGGGTGTAGAATGATTGAAAATATCCGCCTTTCCTTTCAGGGGATCTGGTCTCACAAAATGAGGTCTTTCCTTACAATGCTGGGAATTATTATCGGCATCGCCTCCATTATCTCCATCATTTCCACCATCAAGGGAACCAACGAGCAGATCAAGCAAAACCTGATCGGCGCGGGAAATAATGTGGTGCGCATTCAGCTGTACCGGCAGGATTATGATTATGCCTACGATATCGGAAACGAAGGAATTCCGGAGGGGATCCCGCAGGTCACCGATGATGTACAGGAATCCATAGAAGCTCTTCCAAACGTAGAGGCCGCCGCTGCTTATAACAGGCGCACCAGCTACAACAATTCCTTTTATTTCGGCAGCACCGAGCTTTCCGGCTGCGAGGTCTACGGGATCGATGCCTCTTATTTTCCCACCTGCGGCTATACCGTAAAACGCGGCAGATCCTTTGTTCCCCGGGATTTTCGGGATTTCCGGGCTGTGGCGGTAATTGACAGCAATACGGCAAAAACGCTGTTTCAGGGAGAGGAGCCCATCGGCCAGGCCATTGAATACAATTCCATCGCTTTGGTGATCGTAGGCGTAGTGGAGCCGGATCTTTCCTTTGAGCCCGTGATCAATTCCATTGAAGATTATTATACATACATGCAGAATTCCTCTTCCGGGAAGGTATTTATTCCCAACAGCATCTGGCCTTCGCTGTTTGCCTATGACGAGCCCCAGGAGGTAGCTGTGCGGGCCTCCAACACGGAAGCCATGTCTGCCGTGGGAAAAAGCGTGACCGAGCTTCTGAACACTCAGTGCACCAATGAAAATATCGTTTACAAGGCTGAGGACGTATTGGAGCGGGCAAAGGAATTGCAGGATCTGAGCAACGCCACCAATCAGCAGTTGATCTGGATCGCCATGATCTCTCTGCTGGTAGGCGGTATCGGCGTGATGAACATCATGCTGGTTTCCGTAACGGAACGCACCAGAGAGATTGGCCTGAAGAAAGCCATCGGCGCGAAAAAGAGCCGCATTCTGTGGCAGTTTTTGACAGAGGCCGCCGTTCTCACAAGCCTGGGCGGAATTCTGGGCGTGGGCGCCGGAATCGGCTTGGCGGAGCTGATCTCCAACCTGACCAAAACCCCGGTGGCCATCAGCATTCCCTTCATCTTCCTAGCGGTGCTCTTCTCTATGGCGATCGGCATTCTCTTCGGCCTGCTGCCCTCCATTAAAGCGGCCAACCTGAACCCCATTGACGCACTGCGCCATGAATGATTTTTGTTCTTTATTCCGATTCTTTCGTATTCTTGGTATCTGTGCTGCGGGAAAGGTTTGTTCTCTATGCTGGATCGGTCGATCCCCTTTTACAACATGATACTGAAATGCTCTGCGTATAAACCCTTTGCGATCACTCTTCCAAAGGGTTTCTTTTTTAAGCAATTTGAGCCGGGTGATGAAATAGCCTGGGCTGCGCTGGAGCATGAGATCGGCGATTTTTCTTCCCCGGAGGAAGCGCTTGCGTATTTTCAGAAAGCCTACGGCGCTTCTCCCGAGGAGCTGCGCCGCAGAGCTGTTGTGCTGGCAAACGATACCGGAATCAATGGCTTCTGCATTGCCTGGCGGGATTTTCGACAGGGCGTTCCCGTTGCCTCCCTTCACTGGCTGGTGGTCTCCCCCGCCTGGGAAGGAAAAGGGCTGGGGCGCGCTTTGGTACAAAAAACGCTGGAGCTTTATGAGAAGCTAGGGGAATTCCCCGTCTATCTCCACACTCAGCCCTGGAGCTATCGCGCCTTGATGCTTTATCTTCACCTGGGCTTCCGGCTACAAAAGGAAGATACCTTTTCCGCCTATGAAAATCAGTACTGGGAAGCAGTCGGCGCCCTGGAGGAGATTTTATCCCCGGAGCGTTTTCAAGAGCTTTTGGAGGCTTCTGAATGAAAGGCCTTTTTACAGATCTTAACAGCTTGGTCCTTTATGAAACCGGAGGCGCGCGTGATGAATGATCTGCTTCAAAACATTGCCTTGCTTCACACAACGGAGCTGGGCGCGGAACGTATCAGACGAAACCTGGAGCTTTCCACAGAAGATATTGTTTCCTGGTGCGCCGAACAGATCCTGCAAAAGGACGCAAAGCTGGAAAGGATTGGAAAAAACTGGTATATTACCGTAGAGCGTTGCAGGATCACAGTAAACGCCCACAGCTATACGATCATTACCGCCCATAAGCTTTAGAACTTGCAGCTTCTCACCTGACAGGGATAACCACGCTCCCAAAGGCTATAAAGAGTGCGCTGGCAGTGCTTTTGTCCTTGCCGGGCACCGGTACAAGCTCTTAGAGTCCGTTTTCAGATAGAGAAAGGAGATCGGAATCAGTGAAAAGGCTTCGTCTCATTGCCTGTGACCTGGACCGCACCTTACTGCGGGAGGACAAAACCCTTTCCCCCTATACCCTCTCTGTTTTAGAGCGCTGCCGGGCTTTGGGGATTCTTTTCGTTCCCGCCACAGCCAGGCCGCCCCGAACGCTGGAGGGTCTGATCCCGAGCCTTACTTATGACGGCGCGCTGTGCCACAACGGCGGGGTGGCGCTGTTCGGAGGAAAAATCATGTGGGAGCAGGGGATCGCGTCGGATTTGGCCGCAAGGCTGCTCCTGCAATTTCAGGAAGAGTTTCCGGGCACCACCATTTCCGCTGAAATGGGCGGCGAGCTGTATGCGAATTTCCCCGCTGAAACTATTTGGAAGGACATTGCCTACCACCGCTCTGATTTTTCCAATTTGCCGGGCTGCCCTGCGGAAAAGCTGATCCTTGGACTGACTGCTCCGGAACAGGTTCAGCGGGTGGAAGCACTTTTACCTCCGGAATTATATGCTCAAGTGGCGGAAAACACGATCCTCACCATCCAGCCGAGGGGAGTGAATAAGGGCGCGGGTCTTTTTGCCCTCTGTGAAAAGCTTTCCATTTCCCCGGAGGAAACCGTCAGCTTTGGAGACGATTGGAACGATATCCCCCTGCTTCAGACAAGCGGCACCGGCGTTGCGGTGGAAAACGCCCTGCCGGAGGTGAAGGCCATTGCAAATGAGGTCTGCGCAAGCAATGAAGCAGACGGCCCCGCCCATTGGCTGGAGGAGCGGCTTTTTCCCGGTGAGTGAAAAATCTTTTGGAAAGTGCATGGCTTTTTACTTCTAAAATTATAGTTTAGCGGCGAGGCACCGCGGCCGCTCGTGTCCCTACTTGGTGCGGGAGTTTGGTTTCCGACCCGACCGAAAGTAAATCGACAAATTATAGTTTATCACCCTTAGGCTCCCCTTGCGCGAGTAAGGGGTGCTGGTCTCCGGTGGAGACCGTTCAGCACTGGCCGGAGCGAAGCGGAGAAAGCTGTCAGCCGAAGGCTGGCTGAGGGGATTAAAACTGGCGGTTTTATCCCACCTTCTGCGTGTGACTATCCCTTCCACCGTTCTCGCCTGTCGGCTCGGTTGCTGTGCCCCGGTGGGGCACAGCAACCGAGCCGATAGGCGAGAACGGCAAGGGTTTTGCTATTCGTTAGCCCTACAAATTCCAATTTACCGAACAGTCCCCTTCTCTGTCATTCTGAGGAACGCAGAAAGCTATAGCTTTCTTGACGAAGAATCTCGACCTTAATTCCAGAGCAAAAGGACAAAGGACGAGATTCTTCACTTCGTTCAGAATGACAGGTGGGAAGCCTTTTCCCTTTCTAGTAACTAACGACTAACACGCCAAATTACAATTTACCGAACAGTCCCCTTCTCTGTCATTCTGAGGAACGCAGAAAGCTATAG